>JBLFWN010000005.1:0-113790 GCA_047611405.1 Planctomycetota bacterium
GCAGTGCCGCGAGCTCGACAAAATCGTGATCGCCACGACGACGGAAGACTCGGACGACCCGATCGAAGCCTTTGGCAAAGAACACGGCGTCATGGTCGTGCGCGGCTCGCTCGACAATGTGTTGCGCCGCTATGGTGTTGCCGCGCGAGCGACACGCGCAGGCATCATCGTGCGCATCACGGGTGATGCACCGCTGGTCGATCCCTCAGCGGTCGACCGCTGGGTGCTCGCGCTGAAGCGCTCCGGTAGCGATCTAGTCCGAACACGAAACGCGACGCCTCAGATCCACGAAGGCATATGTGCTTTCTCGCGGCGCGCACTCGACTATCTGTTGCGCGTCGTCCCGGGCGATCCGATCGCTCGCGAGCATGTTTCGTCCTACTTCCGCCACAATCCTGGATCGGCGACGGTGACTTTGGTCGACGCCAACCCGCGGCATGCTTTCAAAGGTGCGCGCCTCTCGATCGATACGCCGGCCGATGTCGAGTTCATCGAGACGGTCTATCGCGAGATCGGCGCCGAAGCCGGGGACTTGGATGTCGGCGACTTGGTCGAGTTGTTGCGCGGGCGTCCCGAGCTCTTGAAGATCAACGCGCACATCCACCAGAAGTCGGCCACAGAAGTCACTCGTCGAGTGCTCGTCCGCTGCCGTGACGCACACCAGATGGCACGCGCCGTCACCGTAGGACACGTGCTACGCGATTTGAATGGCACCGGAGTCCTGATGGCCGTCGACGAGGATATGGCGGCAGACGCCTCCGACTTCCCGATGGAAGTCCGCAAGCAGGGTCAGGACGAAGAGTCCTGGGTGCGCGTAGTCCTGGATCGAGTCAAACCCGACGCCAGCATTTTGATCGACAGCAGCAGCGCCATCTTTGCCGCAATCGGGCAAGAGGCCTCGCGCGTGTTGTGCTGCGGTCGTCGTCCGATGCAGACGATTCTCTTGGGCGAGGACCCCGAGCAAGCGCCTAACTGCCTGCTCTCGTCGTTGAACACTCAGACGCGCGCGGCATAGGAGCCAAGAACAGCACGGCGCTACGACTCCGTCGCGGCGATTCGACTCATCGACCCCTTGGAGCCACTCAGGCGCCAGGGGGTCGAAGCTTAGGAGGCCGCCTGTCCGCGGCCCTGCGCTCCGGATCTGGGACGAGCCGGCACTGCATTCTCAGGGCCAAAGCGGATTGCTCCGATTGTGTAGGAGATGACCCGCTTCCGAACACGCTCCACCTCTTATGCAGCCTGACATCCATGACGACGAGCCAATTCTGAGTGGACGTGTGTTCTGGATCACGGGCCTCTCCGGGTCGGGCAAGACCACCGTTGCGATGCAGCTTCACCAGCGCTGGATCGAACTTGGCAATGAGACGCTTCTTCTCGACGGAGACGAGGTGCGCTCGCTCTTTGGTAGTGATCTTGGCCACGAGGCCGAAGACCGCGAGGTCTCAGCCTGGCGCAATGCACGCATGTGCGTCTCGTTGGCCGAAGCCGGTTTCGATGTGATCTGCGCCACGATTTCGATGTTCGAAGATGTCCGCTCGTGGCTAAGGGAGAACGCCCCGGGCTACCTGGAGATCTTCTTGCGCGTTCCGGAGCAAGAGCGCCGCACGCGCGACCCGAAGGGTCTGTACGAACAGGCGAGCAGCAATCAAGGCCTGATGGCCGGCTTGAACCAAAGCTGCGATCTACCAGTCGCTCCCGACCTAATCCTCGACAACCACGACGACCTCACACCCAAGATCTGCGTCGAGCGGATCTTGGAGCTCGCTCATTCTTCCACGAGCGCTCGCGTCCCCGCAGCCACGAGTTGATCAACCCATGGCCCAGACGAATCACCTCTCTTCGCAACCGTGGAGCCTTGGCAGCAAGGCAAACACGCTCGCCGCCCTCGCGGGTCAGCTGAAGACAGCCCGCGTCCTGCCGCAAGTTCCGTTCACGGTCGGCGAATGGCGCCAAGACGGCACCAGCGTCTTGGCTCAAATTGCGTCGAAGACGTGGTCGAACGGTCCACTGATCGTGCGCTCGAGTGCGATGGCCGAAGACCGGCCGGGTGGAAAGTCCTTGGCGGGCAAGTTCATGTCCGTCTCGGATGTGCGCGGCAGCGAGGCGCTGGTCGACGCGATTCGCGATGTGACCTCGAGCTACAAGAGCGACTTTGATTTCGATCAAGTCTTCGTTCAGCCGATGCTGGAGGATGTGCAAGCATGCGGCGTCGCGTTCACCCGCGATCCGAGCACCGGTGCGCCCTACTTCGTCATCAATGTCGATGAGAGCGGTGCCACCGACGGTGTCACGAGCGGCAGTTCGTCCGACCTGCGCACGATCTACCTCGCGAGCCATGCCGATCAAGACTCAGCGGACCCGATTTCCTTTGAGCGCTACCGCCCCGTGCGCGAGTTGCTGCGTGAGCTTCAGACTCTGACGCAAACGGATGCGATCGATGTCGAGTTTGCGCTGGACCGCAAGGGCGAACTAGTGCTCCTGCAAGTACGTCCGCTAAGCTGCCCAGAACCCTCCATCACGGACGAAGAGCACCGGGAATGCTTACAGCAAGTCACGGCAAAAATTCGCCGTGCGAGCTTGCCCCATCCCTACATTCATGGGCAGCGTGCAGTCTTTGGCGTGATGCCCGACTGGAACCCGGCCGAGATCATCGGCGCACGCCCGCGGCCGCTGGCGCTGTCTCTGTATCAGGACCTGATCACGAACTCGATCTGGGCCTATCAGCGCGACAAGTACGGCTACCGCAACTTGCGCAGCTTCCCGCTGTTGCTCTCGTTCCACGGGCTGCCGTACATCGATGTGCGCCTCTCGTTCAACTCCTTCTTGCCCAAGGATCTGCCCGCGCCGCTCGCCGCGCGCTTGGCAGATTACTACTTGGAACGCCTGCTCGCGCAACCGACCCTGCACGATAAGGTCGAGTTTGAGATCGCCCTCTCCTGCTACTCGCTCGACCTTCCCGAGCGCTTGAAGGAACTTGCCACCGCCGGCATCAGTTCACAGGCATGTGGCGAACTCGCGTCCAGTCTGCGGCGCTTGACGAATCGCGTCATCAACGGCGAGACGGGCCTGTGGCGTGAAGAACGCTGCCGAATCCAAGAGCTAGAGCATCGCCGCGAGGTGATCTTGACCAGTGGGATCGATCCCGCCTCACGCATCTGGTGGCTGCTCGAAGACTGCAAACGCTACGGCACACTGCCCTTCGCAGGCTTGGCGCGTTGCGGCTTCATCGCGGTTCAGATGCTGCGCTCCTTGGTCAGCACCGGTATCATGACCACCGAGGATCACGATGCCTTCTATGCGAGCTTATCGACCGTCTCCTCGCAGATGAATCGCGACCTGGCCAGCATGTCGCGCAACGACTTCCTGGCTACCTACGGCCACTTGCGGCCTGGGACTTACGACATCCTCTCGCACCGCTATGACGAGACTCCGGACAGCTACTTCGAGTGGCCCGAAGAGCGGCAGGTCATCGCGGAGCGACCGGCCTTCGAGCTGACTCCCAAGCAGCGCAATCACCTGAATGAAGCGCTAAAACGGCATGGTATCGAGCATGATGCGCGCTCGTTGATGAACTTCATTCGGACCGGCATCGAGGGCCGGGAGTACGCCAAATTTGTATTCACACGCTCACTGAGTGATGCGATGACGTTGCTGTGCTCGATGGGCAAGAGCCTTGGGTTCTCGCGTGAGGATTGCTCCTTCTTCGACATCGCTGACCTACGGCGTCTGATCGAAGGCTCGTGCGATTCAACCGAGGTCATGCGCGAGAGCATTGAACGGGGACGTAAGCGTTTCGCGACGACCAGCGCGATCGCCTTACCGCCCATTATCCGATCCGCTGAGGATGTCTGGAGTTTCGAGCAGCCCCCGGGCGAGCCGAACTACATCACGCAGAAAATGGCTTCCGGTGTCGTGGTCACTATCGACAGCAAGCAGATCCCTGCAGGCTCGATCCTGTTCATGCCGAGTGCCGATCCTGGTTACGACTGGATCTTCTCGCGCAACATAGCAGGCTTCGTGACCGCCTTCGGAGGCGCCAACTCGCACATGGCGATCCGCGCCAACGAACTGGGCATCCCCGCCGTCATCGGGGCCGGCGAGTTGCTCTATAGCCAATGGAAAGGTGCGGGCAACCTGCGCATCGACTGCGCCAACCGCAAGGTCGAGATACTGAAGTCGGCCTGACTGAAGCTCGCAACTCCACGAGCGTGATGAACCCGACACCCCGTACTTCTGACCGTAGCAATGTACTCCGCATCGCGGTCAGCCAGCGCGTCTATATCAACGCGCACGCGGAGCGGTTGGATGCACTCGACCAGCGCTGGCCGATTTTCCTGCGTCAGTGCGGCTGCGAGTGTGTCCCACTCCCCAATGTCCCGCAGCTGGCCAGCGCGCGGTTGGCAGATAGTCCGATCGATGGTGTGTTGTTGACCGGAGGCAATGACCTGCAACGCTATGGCGGTGATGCCCCCGAGCGCGATGCAACCGAGCAACTGTTGCTTCGCTACGCGCGCGAGCGTCAGCTGCCGCTGATCGGTGTCTGTCGCGGAATGCAGGTCCTGCAAGACGAAGTCGGGCTCGAACTCACGCCTGTCGAAGGTCACGTCAGCGCCCAGCAATGCATTCAATGGCAAGGTGCAGCGCGCATAGTGAACAGCTATCACAACTGGGGCACGACACGGACCAGCCCCGAGTACGACATCATCGGCCATGCTGATGACGGCACGATCAAAGCCATCCAGCACCGCAGCCTGCCTTGGCTCGGAGTGATGTGGCATCCCGAGCGAATCCATCCATTCGCGAGCGAAGACTTGACGCTTTTTCGCGAACACCTGAGTGGGCTCGCACTCGCCTCTCCCCCACCGTCGACAAGCTCATGAATGCCCTTATTCTCGCCGCCGGCCGCGGTAGCCGCATGACGCAGCTGACCGATGATCGACCGAAGTGCCTAGTCGAACTCCATGGTCGCGCACTGCTCGATTGGCAACTCGATGCACTTCGTTCGGCTGGTATCGATCAGGTCGCGATCTTGACGGGTTACCGCGCCGGCGATGTGAACACGCGCGCGGACGCGAGCTTTCACAACCCGCGCTGGCAAGAGACAAACATGGTGCAGACCTTGGCCTGTGCGCGCGAGTGGCTCTGCGCCGCGCCATGTGTCGTCAGCTACTCCGACATCGTCTATCCCGCTTCCGCTGTCGAATCCCTGCTGAAAGCCGAGGCTGAACTGGCGTTGACCTACGATCCGAAGTGGCTCGATTTGTGGTCGCGCCGTTTCGAAGACCCGCTCGACGATGCCGAGAGCTTCAAGCTCGACGCCGCAGGCAACTTGCTCGAGATCGGGTCGAGAGCCGACAGTTGCGCGGACATCGAAGGCCAGTTCATGGGCCTGCTGCGCTTCACGCCGGCCAGCTGGGCTCGAGTTGAAACTTTGCTCGCGAGCCTTCCGCCCAAACGCGCGGACCGCTTGGACACCACGGCCATGTTGAACGGCCTGCTGAGGGCCGGCGAAGTCATCGAGCCGGTAGCCATCGATGGGCCCTGGGGCGAGGCGGACAGTGCCTCGGACCTAGCTGTTCTCGAATCCCTATGGCCGAAGACCCAAGGCTGCGCGTAGCAATCTGCTTATGCCCCGACTGCAAGGGGTAGCCGCTCTCGTGAGCTGAAGCGAGTCCGGCTCGCGCGGCAAGCTCGCGTGCATGGCGTGAGAGTATGCGTGCTGTGCCCGCTCGCTTGTGCAATGACTGATGCAAGCGGAACCGAACGGCCCCTTTCAGAGGGGCGGGGCTGCCGGTTCGACCATGCTCCATTGGCGCAGGAACGCACCATCGACGGGGCACGCCTCGGACAGTTTCAAAGGCAGGAATGAACTGTGCTGGAGAGGGCGGCTGAGGGTTCCCTCGAGCCCCGATCCAGGTTTCAATGCGGGGCTCCGCACGACCCAGCCGAGCCTTGCTATGCCCTCCTTGCCGAATCATCTGAGGCCCTCGACGCGCCTCGCGTTCCTCTGCCTTCTGGCGCTCGCGTGTCAGAGCGCGCCGCCCCCCGCTCCCGCCCCTGTCCCCTTGCTATTACCGGCAGACATGCAGGTCAGCGTCGGGCACTACTTCGGGAGTATTCTCGGTGGTCCTCGTCCGCAGCCACTTGCAGCTTCGCCATCGATGAGCAGCGCTGAAGAGTGGTCGGATACGCCGGTCACTGGCTCCGAACTGATCGTGCACGCGCGCGTGCTGTACTTGGATGAACTGCCAGTAGACGACCTCCAGTCGCTCGCGTCGAAGACGCTGCTAGTCGCTTCTCCTCAAGACGATCGCCCCATTCGTGGTGCTTCCATGCTCGCGATCGGTGCGGGCTACTCCGAGTCCGAGACTGCCGCGGGCCTCTTCGGCTCGTGGAGTGCAGGAGCAGCGGGTCGCTCGACTACGGCTCATGAGTATGAAGGCTCCCTACCGAGCGGACTGACATGGACACTCTCGTTCGACCTGGACGAGTTGATCGTCGATCCGGACAACTTCTTGGGCGAGTGGCCTGATCGCGGATCGGTTCGCAAGCGCCTACGTATCGCGCTCGAGCGGCCCGAAGATGGCGCCATGGGCGAGTTGACGTTCGGATTGGGAGTCTCGGACCTTGCGCCGGGATCTAACGAGGAAGACTCCGAACCCAGGCCGCCGGCTGAGGGAGGCCGGCCGCTCGGAAAGCGCTTGCAGCACGAATGGATCTTGCCCGACTTGGTTCCGACGATCGATGGCAGTCCGCTGCTCGTAGTCCTGCCTTCCCCTTTCGCGACGGGTGAAGGGCGCGCCTTTGCACTCTTGCTCGAGCTGAAAAGCGCCGCGAGCGGTCAAGAAGCCACCGAGGAACAGCAAGCCAAGCAAGCAGCTGCCGAGCAGCTCGCATGGCTCGATGTCCAATCGACCGAAGAGCCAGAAGGCGAAGAGGATTCATCCCTCGCGCTGGTCGGACCCAAAGTGCGTGGGTTGTTGCACGCATTTGCTGCCGTCTCTACAGCCCAGAACGAGCGAGAGTTGCGCGCGCCCCTGCTGCATGTCTCGCATGCGAGCAGCGCACCGTTGACGCGCGACCTTTCGCTCATCGCTGATGAAGAGACGCTGCGCGGCTGGGTGGATCGCATTCCACAAGACGCGCTCTCTGCCAATGCGGAAGCCATCGCGTGGCGCCTCGAACGTTCGGCATGGTTGTACCTCGCCGCTCGATCGATGAAGGACTCGCTGCCGTTCGAACTCGAGTCGATGGTTTTGCGGCACGCAGGCGAGGTCGGTCGCTACCCCAGTACGATCGAGGACGCGGCCAAACGCGCGTCCTCTCAGGAACACTTCATGGCGCGGCTGATTGCAGAGAACAGGCTGTTCCTAGAGGACACTTCTGTCTCGGCACGCGTGCGCGCCTATGACTGGCTTATGGCTAAGAGGCTCACGCCGAGCGGCTTCGACCCACTCGCCTCAAAGGATGAGCGCAGAGCCGCACTGGCCAACTTCGCCAAAGAAATGGCCGAGTACGACATGGATACACCCCGATGAGCACCACCGAAACGAAGACCAAAACGGTTGCTCCCAAGCGCTGGCGAGTCTGGATGCGCCGAGGCTTGATCGGCGCCCTTGTCCTTTTGCTGCTCGGCCGAATCTTCCTACCCGTTCTGCTGCCGCCCTTGTTGTCCAAGGTCGCAGCAGGCCAGGGGCTCGAGTTGCGCTACGAGAAGCTCGACCTCTCAATCCTGACCGGCAGCATGGAATTGTGGCACGTCGATGTGAGCACAGCTGCGGAGGAAGCCAGCGAAGGTGCAGAAGCAGTCGCCGGCGAACGCCTGACGCACCTCGAGTACTTGGTCGCCGATTTGGACGTCTCGGCTCTTCTATTCGGCAACTTAAAAATCCATCGAGTCGAACTCGACGGACTCGATGTTTTCATCGAGCGTGAGTCGATTGAAGAGGGGTGGACCTTCGAGACTCTGTTGCCGCAAGGCGTCAAGAAGCCGAAGGTGAAAGAGGCTGAAGACGACGAGGTAGAAGATGCGAGCGAGTTCGAAGGCTTCAACTTCGAACTGCCCGTCGAGCTGTCCGCGATGCGCTTGCAACACTTGCAACTGCACGTGCTCGACAACGCACGTGAACCGGCCTTCCAAACCAAGCTCGAGGTCAATATCCGCCTCTCCGACCTGGGCCTGGAAGACACGCCGGCACGCTTCGAGCTGTTTGCGCACTCGAACGAGGTCTTGGACGCCTGTGAGGTCAACGGAAGCTTCGAGAGCGCTGGCGCCAGCCTGGACGCCAAGCTCGATTGCGCAATGCGTGGACTGCGCTTGCGCGAACTCGGGCCATATCTGGAACCCTTCGGAGTGCGGCCGCGCGCAGAGCGCATCGGTATGCAGATGGCGCTCGCTGTACATGCGGAAGGCATCGACGAAGAAGGGCGTGAGCTGAGCGCGCAGGCCAAGCTGACGGACATCTCTTGGTCCACTGACGGCGTAGAGCAACTGGCGGTCGACGCGATCGAGTTCGATGCACCGCGCATCTCTCCCTCGCATCTGGTCATCGAGACCTCCACAGTCCGTGGTGTGCGAGCTCGAGCTCAGCGCTTGGCAGACGGAACCTTGTCCGTGGCCGGCATTGACTTGGTACCAACTGTTACGGCTGCTCCCACGTCACCGACCGAACTCCAATCGACCGAGCTGCCTGCTGCCGAGAGCAAAGAGTCTGCGGAAGCCTCAGGGGCTGATGCTGAGGTGGCCGAGTCGAGTTCGAGCACAGACACCGCTTCGGATCAGCAAAGCTTCAGGGCAAAAGTGCAGAGCTTGCGCCTAGAGGAACTGCAGCTTTCCTTCGTCGATGATGCGGTGTGTCCGCTGACGACACTCGAGTGGATCATCGAGGAGGCTGCAATCTCGGACATCTTGTTCGACGCTGATGAGCCTGAGCATGCGCTGCAGATTCAAGCGCGCATGCGCTCGCCCGAAATCCTAGAGCACTTCGAAGTCAGCGGTAGCCTGACCCCCTTCGCGCCCAAGAAGACCTGCGAGCTGGACGTGAATGCGACCGGCATCCTGCCGCAGCGCCTCTCTCCGTACTTGACCGCTGCCGGATTGCGTTCGGACTTCAAAAGTGGATCCTTCGAGGCGAAGCTGACAGCGGAACTCGTGCTCGGAAGCAAGGGCGAGCTGCGTGCCGAAGCTGGATTGTCAGGCATTCGTTTGATGGATCAGGGCGAGCTGTTTGGCATCGAATCCCTTGCCATCAAGGGCGTTCACATCGACCCGCTTACGAACACAACCCGCATCGAAGACATCGCGCTGCGTGGGACCACCGTCGCGCTGCGGCGCGATGCGCAGGGCAGCTTTCACTTCTTCGGTCTTGCGACGGGCGTCGCCCCGGGTGCTCCCGATCCGCGTCTCGCGGCCAATCGCAAGGTTGATATTCCGCGCGCGCATTCGCGCTTGAAGGATGGCACGAGATCGCAGACGTCGCGGGCTTCGGAGGCAGAGGACACAGATGATGCCGTAGCTGATGGAAGCGATGCCGATCAGTCAGCTCCGGCTGTTGTCGATGAAGCGGATCAAAGTGCCCCCACTGCACGCGTCCAAGTTGATCACATAGGTTGGACTGAGACCGCGATCCAGTTCGTAGACGAATCACACACGCCCGCGCGCGAGTTAAAGCTGGCTGACCTCGGTTTCGATCTACGCTCGCTCGTATTGGGCGGCGATCCGGCCGACCCGGCGCCAGCACCGGCGCTCATGAAGCTGTGGTTCGCTTCGCAAGGGCTTGCACAAGAGTTGGCGCTGCAGGGATCTCTGCTCTCGAAGCCTGGCCCGCTCGATCTGACGGTCGACATGACGCTGAGCGGACGTGGGCTCTCATTGGATGCCGTCGAACCTTGGTTGACTGAGCTGGGTATCGAGTCGCAGCTCGTCGATGGGCGCTTCGATGCAAAGTTCGACACGACTCTCGTGCAGCGTGGCGATGACTTGCACGCCTCCTTCGAGCTGAACAACTTGGCCTACGGCACCGAAGACGAGCTGTGGCTGGGACTCGAACGAGTGAGCTTGCCGAATATCGTCGCTGGTCCGAACGGAGTCCGAGTCGGCGAACTCTTGATCGACGCACCCTTCTTGGCTCTCGCGCGCGATGCGGAGGGCGGCCTGCAGGCATTGGGCATTCGCATCCCGCCGCCTGTCCCGAGTGATGGCACGGCCGCGCCCGCAGTGGAGGAGTCTGATGAATTGCCCGCCTTGGAAACCGGAGTCGCTACAGCGGCAGCGGCAGCGGCAGCCGACTCTACCGAGCCGGCTCCCGCAGCAGCGCCTGATGCACCATCGCTGACACTGGACTCGCTGCAACTCAACGGCGCTCGCATCGCATGGAAAGACGCTGCGCTAGCGGAGCCGATTCAGACGGCACTGACGCTCGATGTCGCGCTTCAGGATCTGGCCTTGGGCGCGGGACAGGCGCCTGCGTCGCTCGAGCTTCGACTCGGCCTCGAAGAGGTCATGCAGGAGCTGCAACTGAGCTCGACCCTGCAGCTCGATCCGAGCAATCTCGAGATCTCGTCCGACATCACGATGGCAGGACTTCGAGCGGGTCCCCTGGCGGCCTATTTCCCAGCCGGGATTGAGATGCCACTGACCGATGGCACGCTGCGCGTGCGCTTCGAAGCAAAGTACGTCGAGCTTCCAGACGGCACTGGGAACGCGGCACATATCGCGCTGAGCGATTTGGATTACCGCCAGGCGGACGATGATCGAGCCCTCTTGGCGATGAAGCATTTCCTGCTGAGTGTGCCGCGCATCGACACCGTCAACGCGATCTATGACATCGAAGAGCTGCGCATCGCGGGGCTTCAGTTGGACAGCAGACGAACCCTGGACGGAAGCCTGGATTTGCTCGGCATAGCCATCAGTCCGGCTCCGGAGAGTGCGGTCGAGGCGAAGGACCTGGCCCAGCCGATCGAGACTGCGCAGGAGACGAGCCCGACAGCGAAAGGCGAAGAGCCCACCGCAGCCGAAGCGAATCAACTTGCAGCAGAGGCCAACGACAAAGGCGTGAATACACCGGCGGACACGAGCGCCATCGAAGTCATTGCGAGCGCGGCTCCCGGCGAGGCAGCCCCCGTCGACTCCCAAGCGATCGCCGCGGCACTTGCGGATGTGATTATTCCGACGGTCAATGTGGGCCTCATCGATCTTGGCATCGACAGCCTGCGCTTCCTTGACGAAAGCGATCCTGCGGCGCAACAGCTCGATGCCAGCTTCCACTTGAGGTCGGCGGGCCCCTCGACTTGGATTTCTCCGGATGCTGAAGAGCTGCCGCCAATCGTATTGTCCGTCAGCGCAGCGGCGCCGCCCATCCTGCGCGAGCTAACGACCGCGATCAGATTGACTCCTTTCCAATCGGAGCCCGGTCTCGAGATCGACTTTGCGATGCATGGCATTCGCGGCGAAGGCATCACGGAAGTGCTGCCAGAGTTGGCCGCAGTCTTAGACGGTAGCGAGCTTCCGAACGGCGAGTTCGGCGCCAAGCTGCGCGCCAACTTGCTAGTGCGGCGCCGCAGCCCAGTCGATTTTGATCTATCCGGCGGCTTTGGTGTCGAATTCGCGATCGATCACATCGCGTTGCAAGACAAGCCGGAAGGCAAAGTCCTGCTGGGACTCGAGTCCCTCCAAGCCAGCATCAAGAGCATCCGGCTCGAGTCGGGCGATGTGCATGTCGAGCGCATCGAACTTGTGAATCCCGTCATGCACGCCTCCAAGAGCCCAGAAGGTTTGCACGTCGCGGGCTTGATCGTAAAGCTTGCTCCCACAGCTGAAGCGACCGAAGACGCAACATCGGACGCAGAGCCAGTCGCTGGCGAAGAGGTCGCAGATGTGTCCTACTCGCCCGCGGATGAGTCAAACGCAGAACCCTCCGAACCGGGTCCTGAGTTCCGACTCGACGAACTCTTGGTCAGCGGCGCGGATGTTTCCTTTGTCGATACTTCCGTCACTCCGGCGATGCACATGCCGATCTCCGACATCGACGTTGAGTTGAAGCGATTCACGACCCGCACGCTGGTCGAAGAACAACCCTTCCGCTTCCGCGCCACGATGTACGGCGCAGGCATTCAACTTCCCGAGCGCGATGTGGCAGGATCGCTGGTCGGCGGCCTGCTTGGATCGATCGGCTCCTTGATCACTAGCGAGGGCGACTACGAGACCGAAGAGCGCCCCGTATTCGACGAGATCGTCCTGCGCGGCAGCATGAGCCTAGGTCCCGAGCCCAAGGGCTGGACTCAGCTTAAGGTGCGCGCGCTTGAACTGCCGGCTTTCCGAGGTCCGGCGTTGGATGCGGGCGTCGATATCGGTGACGGTCTGTTGAATGAGACCGCGATGTTGCACTTCGATGGCATGGGCGGCATGCGTGCCAACTCGAACACGACACTCAGCTATCTGTCGCTCTCCGAACCGGCGGACGGGCCGATTTCGAGCTACCTGAAATTGCCCGCTCCTATCGACACAGTGCTCTTCGTGCTGAAGGACGAGGAGGGCGACCAAAACCTTCCGCTGAGCCTGACCATCGAAGACGGCGCAGCTTCGGTTGGCACGATCCTCGGCGCCGTCGGTCGCACGCTGGGCATCGTCATTGGTGAGGCTATAGCCAGCTCCCCGATGCGCATCATCGGCGGTGTGCTGGACCTGGCCGGACTCGATTCGGATCCAGTCGAGTTGAGTGGAGACGAAATTGTCGAGTTGAACTTCGCCGCGGGAGATGTGCAGGAGCCGGCTGACATGGCCGCCGCACTGGCGCCCTTGGTCGAAGTGCTGCGACACAACGAGGCCTTCTATCTCGTTGTCGAACATGAGTTGAGCGCAGCCGACCTGGCCCGTAGCGACATCCTCGCGAACCCTCCCGCACACAACTGTCTCGACCTGGCCGAGAACCTGCGCCGGCAGCGCACGGAACTGCTCGCTAAGCGCGAGCGCGAGGCTGAGGATGTCGCTGGCTCCTTTGCGATCGGTCGCTGGGACGAAGCAAAAACGCAGCGCGCCAAAGTACGCCAAACCGACCTCGAGATCGGCCGTACTGAAGCCGCCTTGGATCGAGTCTTCGATCGCACAGCACCTGGCGCGGAGAGGCGCAACGCGCGTCGCGCGCGCGGCACCGCGCTGGAAGTGGCGCGACGCCGCTTATCCGCCGTCGCAGGTCACTTGAAGTCGCAAGCTGTGCTTAGCATTGGCACTCGAGTCGACACGCGCAGGCCTCGCTTCGGTGTCACGCCCGACATCGATACGGGCCGAATCACCGTCAGTGTTCATCAGCGTCGCTAGTAGCCCATGGACGATCCCGGTTCCGCGACCGGAGTCTTCATTCGGCCGCTACGAGCGGCGCCTTCAGCCTTATCTCACACACCTACTTTCAATCCGCACCGCGTGGATCGAACATTCACCGCCCCTCCCCCCACGTATCGATGAAGACATCCCTTCCGTCCCTCGCGCTCGCCTCTCTCGCCTTGATCCCGTTGTTCGCCTCGTGCTCCACGCACTCGCACATGACAAAGTTCAATGGCGTCAACGGACTTCGAGGTGAACCGGTCGAGTACCAATCGACGAGCACCTGGGCCCTGCACTTCCTGTTCGCCTTCGGAGTCGCCGGCGATGCGAGCAAAGGCAACACCATCAGCGAGTTCACGAAGGAAGCGAGTGCGCGCGGCGGAACGAGGGTGCGTATCGCCGAGACTTCGAGCTCGACCTACTGGTGGATCTTCCCGCCGATTTCCTTCCTCCTGCACCCGGTTCAAACGACCGTCAATGGCGATGTCGAAGGATCGGTCGCGCCTGAAGAATAGGCCGCATGCGTCGGAGTGGCCGACTCGCAGTAACCAAAAAGCTTCAGGTCAGGCGACCGATGCCACGTCTTGGGACCAACTGCGGCTCGCTTCAGGCGCGCGATCCCGGAAGCGCCGGGCGTTTGGAGCGATGTGGGTTTCAAAGGCCTCAAGTGCGCTCTCTCCCCACTGCTTGATGCGATAGGGAGCACTGTTGCGCGCGATCCCATCGAGGTAAGCCTGGAACTCGGCATAGCGTTCCGCGATCAGTTCACGACCCGCACCTTCGAGCAGATACTGACGGTACGCCAGCGGCACGCGGAACCACGTCTGACCCGAGGTGAACGCGGCCACGCCACCGGGCAAGGGATCGGTCTCGAGCTTCCACTCGAGCGACCCCCTCATCAACGGATCCGACTCGCTTCCAAAGAAGCCGAGGTCAAAACCAAAGCCGTCGAGTTCGAGCTTCGAGCGCATGCCGAACAGGCGTTGGTGAATCAGCTTTCCGCCGGCGTTATTTGGCAGCGGCGACTCACTCCAGCGTTCGAGCGGATCAAGTCCGATCGACTCGACCATCTGCGTCAAACTCTGCGCCAGCCGGTCTGCCAGAATGTCCTCGAAGTCGAATAGGAGCTGCTCAGAAAACAGCGGACCAAAGTCGTCGAGCTGGCGCCCGTAGTCGACGCCGTAGGCAGCAAACTCGATGTACTCGTCAAAGGGCATCGGCTCGTCACGATCGTAGAGCCTGTGACCGGCCGGTATCAGACCGAAGTGCTTGCGCCCAAAGAACAGCTCGAGTTGGGTGTGATACATCGACACGAGATTTTCGGCCGGGTCACGAGTCACGAGCACCATGACGGCATCGCCCGTCAGCGCTTTCGCCAAGCGCTCAGGAACCGGACCGGGCATGCGATCCAAGGCGCTGAAGCCATGCACCAGGCACGCGAGTTCCAAGCCAGGGATCTGGCGCGGCGCATGATGCTGATAGCCGTAGGGCCCCGAGCTGTCGTAGTCACCCCCCTCGAGCAACAAGCGATCACTGGTCGCAAAGTCCGGTAGGAACAGCTGGGGATGCGAGTTCAACGCGGTCCAGAGCGAGAAGGCACCTTGGCGTCCGGTCGAGATCAATGCGAGGCGTAGAGGCGAGAGCAAAACGAGTGGAGGGTTGGAGTCGGTTGCGGGCCGTATCTATCCCTACTCATCGATCAGGACGCTGCAGAACTCAGCCTCGCCCATGCTTTGGACCGCCAGCTTCCCGCATCGGACACCCCCCTTCGTCGCCAACGTTAGCCCCAGGTATGACGCAGGAAGTGTCATGCTTCCGTGTTGGAGACTGAGTCGACCTGGCTGGGCCGTTCCCGGGTAGCGTGTGGGCCATTTGGACCGCTTCAGATAGCAAAATCGGAGCAGTCACTCAGCTCCACCGGCATGCAAAGCATGTCCTGGGCAGGCACCCAGGCCAGACAATCCGGGTACCGCGTCGATCAGTCCTGATCCACGGTCTGCTCGAGCGCGTCAGTCTTACGAGCGTGGACCCCAGCACTGAGCGCAGCCAAGCTCCACAGCACAAGTGCTGTCAGGCACAGCTGAACCCGATCAGCGCTAGCACTCTGGAGGGTCTGAGGCGGTGCGGAGTCCGCTGCGAGGGCCAAGATCGAGGCCGACTGGGCCCCAGCATCGCCGGCGACGCAACACAGGAATGCGATGGTCCCGAGCCACACCAGGAGCACACAGATGGGGTCTTTGGTGCGGGAGGCGCTGTTGTTCGTGTGCTGTTGCATGGTGCAGGCCGCTTTTCGACCTCTCCCTTAACAGGGTTAGAAGGCCCGACGGCCCACGGAGATTCCTCCAGTCCGTCATCAAATCCAGCGAGTGGCTGGGTGGGGTCTTGGCCAGACTTCTCCTGGGCGCCTCAATCCACGCGGGAGCGCATTGACGAGGGGCGAGCCTCGGTCGATGAGCTTTCGGCCAAGAATGCTCGAACTTCCATGGACCACTCCCCCCTCCGCGACACTAGAAGGTGCTCGACCGGTCGAAGAGCGCTCCCCAGAGCTCGCCGGCAAGGCACAAAAATGCACCTCATCGCGATCGATCCAAGATCCCGCGGCGAAGCTCGCCCGGCGGCTCGCCTGGATTCGGCAATCTGCTCGCCGCCGCCCCACGGGTGGTTTAGCCTGTGGCGCGATAACTAAAACAGCTAATAGGCGCCGGACTCGACCCCATCCCCCTTTGCAGGTTGAGCCACAGAGCCAAATCACCTGATCTCCTATCTTGGCTTGTAAGTCAGGCAATAAGTGAATTCCATCAGCGACCCCCGAACGCGTCAGCGAGGCACCTATGCCGCGCTCGCCGCATCCCTCCCACTCGCCCTGTGCACTTGCGCTCCGGGAGATATCGTCGAAATCGATACGGTGCGGAACGCTCCGCCGGAAGTGGTTTATTTCAAGGCCCACGCATCGTCGGCAGAACGCTTTGGCAACCCCGCCCCGGCACCGGAGCCCGCGAGCCCGCAAGCCGGTGAGCCGCCCTTCGTATGGGAGACGCCGGCGAGTTGGGTCGAGTTGCCCGCACAGAAGTTCCGCGATCTGAACTTTCAGCCCGCTGGCAACCCGGAGCTCGAGTGCTACTTGACGATCTTGCAAGGCGACGGCGGAGGCATGACAGCCAACGTCAACCGCTGGCGTGGTCAACTGGGTCTCGGCTCGATCAGCGACGACGAAGTGCAGGAGCTGCCGACGGGGACTCTGTTCCAAAGACCCGCGCTGCAAGTCGAGCTGATCGACAAAGAGAACACGCGCGCCTTGATGGGCGTCATCTTCTTGAGCTCGGGCTTCATGGCGACGGTCAAGATGACTGGGCCGCCGGAGTTGGTCGAAGAGCAGCGCGGTGGATTCGATCAGTTCTGCGAGACGCTCACCGTACGAGCGGGGGGCGACACTTCTGCGGACAAAGCTCCTCTCACGGCATCGAATGTCGGGGTCGAAACGCCAGCGCCGAAAGGCCCGGTCAGCTTCGACATGCCCGATGGGTGGAGTGACGCAGGCGCGAACTCGATGCGCATTGTCAATCTGACAACGCCCGCGGGTAGTCAGTGCTACATCATTCGTTTGCCAGGTGAGGCCGGTGGCCTTGCGGCTAACTTGAACCGTTGGCAAGGGGAGGTCGGGCTCGATCCTCTCAGTGAGGACGAGATCGCTGCGCTCCCGCAAGTTGACGTGCTGGGCCGCTCTTCAGGCCTTCTGGAACTAACGGGTGATTACAAAGGCATGGGAAGCCTCTCCGGCCCCGGCAAGAAAGTGCTCGGCATCGCACTGATCGACATGGAGTCGAGCCTGTTCATCAAAATGGTCGGTGACGAAGCCGATGTCGATTCCGAGAGGGCCAAGTTCATGGACTTCCTCACTTCCCTACAAGACGCATAAGGCACGAATCCAATGACAAAGAAACTTTTGGATAAGCTGGCCTCCTATGGCTTCTGCTGCGTCCTCTTGATCTGCCTGTTTTGCTTGACGCTGTTCGGAACGCTGTACCAGGTCGACTACGGTTTGTACGAAGCCAAGAAGGTGTACTTCTCGTCCTTCTGGCTGATGAGCGACAAGTCGTTCATCTTGCCCTTCCCGGGCTTCCCGGGCGGCTTGACGGTGATGGGGCTCTTGAGCATCAACATGCTGATGGGCGGATTGGTCCGCTTGAAGATCCGCAGGCGCAACCTTGGCGTGGTCCTGATCCACATCGGTATCGCCTTCATGTTGGGTGCTGGTCTGGTCAAGACACTGACCGCCAAGGAAGGCAACTTGAAACTGATCGAGGGCCAGACCTCGCGCTTCTTCAAGAGCTACCACAACTGGGAAGTTGCCATCTGGCCGATGGGCATGAATGGCAAGGTGCAAGAGCACGTCATTCGGCACGAGCAAATAGCTGATCTCACCGGAACGAAGTCACGTACCTTCACATCCGACAGCCTGCCCTTCGACGTGAAGCTGACGAACTTTGTCCAGCACTGTCGAGTCGAGCAGAAGGGTCCGATGTGGCAGTCGACCGGACCCGCCGTCGATGGCTACGGCATCTTGGAGTTGACGCCTGAAAAGGAAGCCGAGTTCAACGTCGCGGGCATGCACGTCCAAGTCGGCGATCAAAAGGCCATCCTGTGGGGTATCGAGAACGAGCCGTGGACGCTCGACATGCCTGGCCACGAGCACTGGGCGATCACGCTGCGGCATGAGAGTTACGAGATGCCCTTCGAGATCCAACTGACGGACTTCATGAAGGAAGAGCATCCGGGCCTGACGATGGCACGATCCTTCCGTAGTCAAGTCGTGAAAATCGACGAGAATGGCGAAGAGAACATCCTGATCCAGATGAACGAGCCCTTGCGCCAAGACGACCTGGTGTTGTTCCAGTCGTCCTACGGCACATCGCGCAGCGGGCGTGAGTACTCAGTCTTCAGCGTTGTCCACAACGTCTCGGACAAGTGGCCGGAGTACGCCCTCTGGGTGATCACCCTCGGCATGCTGTACACCTTCATTTTCAAGCTTGCTGGCTTCATCGGCAAGACCAATCGCAAGCGCGCAGCTACGGAGAGTGCGGCATGAGCACCATCAAACGAAATTACGGACTGCTCGTACTGCTGATCGCACTGATCGGCGGCTCCTTCGGCTATCGGGCGATGGCTTCGGACGAATCTCCGACACGGCCCCAGTGGAACAAGGAAACGATTGACCTGCTGGCGACGCTGCCCGTGCAACACAACGGACGCGTCAAGCCTCTCGAGACCCTGGCCGGCTTGAACATGTTGATGGTCAATGGCCGTCGCAAGCTTGAGTTGGACGAGGACACGAAGATCAAGCCGACGGCCTGGATGCTGGACTGCTTCTTCTTCCCCGAGCGGGCCAAGGAATACAGAGCCTTCCGCATCGAGAACGACGCGGTGCTGACGGCCATCGGTGTCGAGGCGCGCAAGAAGCGCGATTGGTACTCCTACAACGAAATCGCGCCGGCGCAGATGCGCCTCAGCAGCGAAGCCCAGCGCGCCTCCCAGGTCGACACCGCCAAGCGCGGACCGGTCGATCGCCAGCTCTTGAAGCTGCACCAAGACCTGCGCTCCTTCCAATCACTGGTCGAGTTCCTTGACCCGGTGCGCGAGACCTTCCCGACCGGCACGACAGATTCTCTGGTTGCGATCTTCGGAGAGCGCGAGACGAGTTCGCTCTCGATGGTCGTGCAGAAGATGGGTCAACTGCGTGAGCTTGGATCCAGCATCTCGCAAACCAGCGGTGATGAGTACGAAGCGATCGGCGGCCTGCTGCGGAAACTAGACAGCACCTTGGGCAAGGCCGGCAGCGGCCCGACGATCTTTCCTCCGCACCCCGGCGCCGCGAACCCCGAAGAGTGGTGGACCATCGGCGACCTGTTGATCGCTGGCTTCAGCTCGGACGAAGACTTCTCAAGCCAGAACGAGCTGCTCGCGAGCTGGGAACGCCTCGAGAGCAAGAAATCGGACCCCGTGGCATTCCACGCAGAGCTGACGCAACTGCACAGCTCGCTCGTCGGCCAGACTGCGGAGCGCGGCGAATACAAGCACATCCCGCTCGAGGTGCAGCTCGGCCGGCGCGACCCTTTCACGAATGCGCTCGTGTTCTACCTGCTGGGTTTCCTGTTGTTGGCCGGCACCTGGCTCGCGCCCAAGAGCAATGCTCTGCGCAAAGCCGTCTGGGGTTCGATCACGATCGGAACCGTGCTGCTCATCGCGGGCATCGTCGTACGTTGCATCATCCGCGAGCGGCCGCCCGTGGTGACCTTGTACGACACGATTCTGTTCATTACGGCTGTCGTTGTGATCGTGGCCTTGATCATGGAATGGCTCACGCGCCAACGCATAGGCATCGGTGTCGCTGCGGTGATGGGCATCATCGGCATGTTCTTAGCCGGACGCTACGAGCTTAAAGAAGTCGCTTCGGCCGGTGACACGATGGCTTCGGTCGTCGCGGTGCTTGACACGAATTACTACTTGGCCATCCATGTGACAACGATCACGATGGGCTACGCCGGTGGCTTGCTGGCTGCGGCCATCGCTCACGTATGGATCCTGGGTCAGTTCTTCGGGTACCGGCGCGATGACAAGGACTTCTACAAGTCGATCACGCGCATGATCTACGGCATCATTTGCTTCTGCCTGTTGTTCTCGATCTTCGGGACGATTATGGGCGGCGTGTGGGCCAACGATTCCTGGGGGCGTTTCTGGGGTTGGGACCCGAAGGAAAACGGCGCGTTGCTGATCTGCATCTGGCAGCTACTGGTGCTGCACGCACGCATGGGCGGCTACATCAAGGATCGCGGCATGGCCGTGATGGCCATTGTCGGCGGCGTCGTGGTCTCGGTCTCTTGGTGGGGCGTCAACCTGCTGAACGTCGGCTTGCACAGCTATGGCTTCACGAGTGGCGTCGCGCTGACGCTGGTGATCCTGTGGGGTGTTGAGGCACTCGTGGTGCTGCTGGCCGGCGCAGATGCAGCCAGGGGCAAGGCGGCGTGACCTAAGCAACACGATGCCTGCGACTGCAGTCACAGTCACATCGTCGAACGAACAGCACCCTCGCTCCGAAGTCGGAGCGAGGGTGCTGTTTTGCCGTTACCGAACCAGCTTCGATCACGATCACTCGACGCGCTCGTAGACTCTCTCGACAGCCTTGCCCTCGCTGGCATCGGGCATGATGTTGTAAGCGGTGATTGTGAGGTGATCGTTGTCGATCAGGTCGTACTCAGTGCGCCAACCCCAGTAGGGTTTGGAGGTGCCCATGCGGTATTGACCGCGGACAGAGAATCCGCCCGGCATCGCTTCGCCTTCCGAGAATAGGATCCCGTAGTTCATGTGGAATTCGTCGAACCATGAGCTCTGGAACAACTGCTCGAGCGGATTGTAGGCAAGCGTGTCTTCGCCGTTGCGCAGCTTGCCCATCATCGAACCGGTGTAAGTGTGACGCAGGAAGTTGCCATTCAGGACTAGCTCAAACTTGCCCTCGACATCTGATTCATCAGCGAGCTTGCCGGGCTGAAACCAAGTTTTGCAGTTACCCTTCCACTTGCCTTGGAAGGCCCTAAGGAACTCTTTGGGTTCGAGGGCAGAGTCTTCGGACTCGGTCGAAGCGACAGGCTTCGCATCCTGGCCAATGCCCACCGCGGAAGTCAGCGTCAATGTCAGAGCGAGGCCAGCGGCGGCAGCGAGAGTGATGGGGCGTGTCCTTTGTTTCATGATTGATCTCCTGCATGGAGTGTACGACCTGCTCTGCTAGACCACTGGAATGACCTCTGGCGCGGAGCGAGGCAGCACTTCACAGCCTCCAGGCCTGCTGGTTACAGGCGAGCGGCCCGCTCAACAGCTCTTCTAGTACGATCGATGTGGGTGCGGGGAAGCACCCAGGTCCCCTTTCGTGGGCCACTCGGGATAGTGCTCAGCCACGTGGGCTAAGGCTTTCCTTTCATCGTGCCGAAGCCACCTCTGTCCTTCTCTCCGGCAACTACCATGCAGAGCAATATTCGACAGTGGTGTTTCCTCGCACTCGGTTTGGGAATCCTCAGTGGTCCCGCCAGCGCTAAGGATGTCTTCTCGCAACAAAAGCACATGGCGACCGGCGCCGCGGAGCTCGACTTCTTCGGTCGAGCCATCGGCATCTCGGGTGACGAGCTGCTGATCGGCGCCGTCGGCGACGATGATCTCGGCTCGGCCGCGGGCAGTCTGCAACGCTATGTGCACGCGAGTAGGGAGTGGCTTCCGTCGAACGAAATCCACGCCAGCGATGGAAGCGCGGGAGACGGTTTTGGTTGCGCGATCTGTCGGGCGGCGGATCCTTCTTCGACCTAAGCGACGGCATCGCTTTGACCTTCCAGCCTTAGCAAGCGCAAGCTCGATCAATTCAGGCGCCTTCGTTCTCTCTTCCGTATTGCAACCTGCATACGGACGTGAGGACGAGGGCGCCTTTCGTATGGGCCACGCGCACGCTTCCTACTGCAAGCGTGCGATGCGTCCGTCTGAACCTGCCGCAAAGCCAACTCCCGCAGGAGCGAAGGCCACCGTATAGAAGCCGGGACCTTCGATCGGAGCCCACGTGGCACCGCCATCGACGGAGTAGTCGCAGCCCGCACGTCCGACAGCTACGACACCCAAGCAGTTGCCCGGCAACCACGCAGCTCCGGCTCGGTGACCGCGCGGGCCCTGGCCATCCAGGACCGCTGTCCAGCTCACGCCGCCGTCAGTCGTGAAGGCAGCGTTACCGGCAGGCTCCTCCGGCTTGGTGTAGTCTCCACCAAGCGTCACGCCGCGCTCGTCATCACGGAAGGCCACGGAATAGATGCCCGTCGTCGCCTCGCCGGTGATCATAGGCGACGCCACGGCGCTCCAGCTGACACCGGCATCTGTCGAACACAGCACGCGCGTTTGCTTGCCGCCCGTTCCGATCCAAGCAGAGTGCTTGCCATGCGAGACTACGCATGTGCCACTCGCCGCGAAGGCGGCTTCGTCTCGCCCTGCGTGCGGTGCATTGCCCGCGTCGACCTGAGTCCAAGACTCTCCCCCATCGCTGGTTCGCATCAGGATGAACTCCTCCGGAGTC
Source organism: Planctomycetota bacterium (assembly GCA_047611405.1). Lineage (GTDB taxonomy): Bacteria > Planctomycetota > UBA1135 > UBA1135 > JBLFWN01. Next base: position 22,416 of record JBLFWN010000005.1, read on the forward strand.
GGGTCGCCAAAAAGCAAACCATTATCACGATCGAAGAAGGTGAAGGAGTCGACGAAGGCGCCTTGCGCGGGATGTCGAAACAGCTCAGTCCAGTTGTCACCGCCGTCGGTCGTGCGCCAAACCGCGGCCGGCTCGGTGATACTCAGCGCAAGCGCGTTCTGATCATCCCAAGCTTGAATGTCACGCAGCTCGAGCTGCAGTTGCGGCGGCGCTGACACGTTCTCCCATGTATCGCCGCCATCGACGGAGCGCAGCACCGTACTGGTACTTCCACAAGCCCACACAACGCTATCGTCAACGACGCAGATACCGCGCAGGCTCTCAGTCGAGCCCGTTTCTAGCAACGTCCAACTCGCTTGCGTGAGCTGGTCGTGAATCCGCGTATCGAACGATGCACACGAGAGAGTCATAGTGACACAGAGCAGGAGGGCTTTCATGCGCCGGATTGTACGGCTAGAGCGGATCCCGGCTCTAACAACCCGTTGAAGATGGTCCGGGCATGGATTGTGTTCTGCGAATGGCTGGCAAGCCGAAGAGCCCCACCCAGTGTTGGACGCTACTCGTGGACTCTGAGAACACCGCTCGGCGGGCCACATAACCCTAGACATGGATCCAGCGCTGTCTGCGCGTGCAGTCGCAGGGAAAACTGCACACAATGGAGGCATGAAGCAGCGCCAAGGCCGACTCAGCATCATGTCCTTCTTGTTACTCGGGCTGGCCCTCGGGTGTGGCACGCTGCGAGGTGACGAGCGAAGCACGGGCTATCCGGCGACTTTCCCGATTGTCGCCGCCTCCAACTTCCTGCATCCGCCCTTCTCGTCGCAAGACGAAGATGGTGTCGCGGTCGGTATGGAGATCGACCTGTTGGCCGAAGCCGCGTCGCGGCTCGAGATCACATCGGAATGGATCGAGCTCCCCTTTCGTGACTTGATCAACGCCGTAGCCGAGCGCCAAGTGCGCGTCGCCGCGTCGACGATCGGCATCACCGCAGAACGCAGCCAGATTGTTCAGTTCACGAGCCCCTACTTCACGACTCGTATCGTTGCTCTCGCCCGCATGGGCGCTGACGAGCCGAAGCAACTGAGTGATTTAAGTAAACGCTCGATTGGAACCGAGACCGCCACGACTGCCGTCTCTGCAGCAAAGAAGCATCTTCCCGAAGCGAAGCGAGTGACGGAACGATTGCCCGACATGAGCTGGGCCCAGATGCTCGAAGCGGGCGACATCGATGCGGTCGTGTTGGACGAGAGTCACGCCCAGAAGTTCATGGCTGATGCCGGCGTGCAGTTCCACATCATCGAAGAGGCCTTGGCGGAAGAACACTTCGCATTCGCATTGCACACGGCGGACGACGAGTTGTTGCAGGCGTTGAACTCTGTCATCGCGCGCAAGCGCTGACCTGATTTCTAAGAAGCGCGGCAGACAGGCCTCAGTACTCGGAAGCTCAGTACCCGAAAGCTCAGTACCCGGGTACTCCGTGTTCGGTCACACAGGATTGCTCAAGGTTCGGTCACTCAGTACACGGTCACTCAAGGTGTGCCGCGCTCGCGGCGCATTGACTTTCAAGACAGTACACCGCGTCACTTCCGTTTGCGCTGCGGTCTCTTCTCCGCCTGAGCATTCCACGGATCCTCCGGCCAGGCATGCCGCGGATAGCGACGCCGCAGCTCTTTGCGCACGTCCGCATACGTCCCATTCCAAAAACTGGCGAGGTCATCGGTCACTTGTTGTGGCCTGCGGTTCGGTGCCAGCAAGTGCATCAACACACGCACGCGACCCTTCGCGACCGTCGGACTCTCGGCCAAACCGAACAGCTCTTGGATGCGAGCCGCCAAGACCGGCGGCCGGCCCCGTTCATAAGTCAGACGTATCTTGCTCCCACTCGGCACCGCGATGCGTTCGGGTGCATCGCGATCGAGCGCACGCCCCTGATCGTGCGTCAGGCGAGCGCGCAAGTGAGCCAAGAGTGGAGCTTTGCGCAGATCGGCAAAGGAGCGACATCCCTGCGCGAGCTGCGGCAGCAGTTCCTCGAGCTGCGCGGCATCGAAGGTCGGCAGCTCTAGCTCGGGTCGCCACTCAGCCAAGCAGCCCACGCGCTCGATGAAGGCCGCCACTTCGCTGCCCTCCAAATCCAACGCGCGATCGAGCCGCGAACGAGCGTGCTCGGCCAGCACGTTCGCAGCCTGCACATCATCCGCGATCGGCACTTCCTTCTCGGCCAGTGCGATGTCCTCGATCATCCAACGCCAACGGCCCACGACGCGTTCACGCTTCTCGTCGAAGACCGAGCTGATTTCTTCACGAAGGCTCAACCCCCCGCGACCAGCCGCCACCGCTTCCTCGATCCAATCCATCTCGACCACCGAAGCCAGCCGCACGCGTGCATCTTCACGTGCCCGTCCGCTGCGACGGCCCGCGTCGACATCGAGGCAGACGAACATGGCTGCCTCACGAACCGCGCAGGAGGGAGCCATCCGCACGCCACGCCCGCCGATCATTTGCGCTCGCTCATCAGCCGCGGGTCCCGTCGATCTGTGCCTACGACTCTTCGGACCCGGTGCCGCGTCACTACTCTTTTCGGCAGGCTTGTCCTTGGAGAAGGAGCCGCGCCGAACAGCGAGCCGATCCGGATAGGCGAGGAATACCGCACGCAAGAGTGCGTCGTCCCAATCGCCGAATCCCGACGGCTGTTCCATGTCGCGCGCAGCGGCGCGCGAAACCTTGCCCTCTCCCTCCTGCGCCAAGTCATCCTCGACGACGTTCAGGTCGCGCGCCACGCGCGACAGTTGCCTGGCTGCACGCAAGACCGAGTGTGCCGCGCCACGCGCAGGCTCCATCCCGCCTCCCGAACGGCCTCCACGCTCGAAGTCCTCGAGTGCGCGCACGCGATCTAATAGGTCTGAGTCAGACGTTGGGCCACCGCCCGCGCGCGCGGCAGCGCGGAAGGGATCACGCTCCGCCAAAAGCGCCGCGGCCAAACACGCGCGCTCTCCAATTCCCAAGCGAACTCCCTCATGAACGAGCAAAGCCAGACGCGGGTGGAGGGGCAAGCGCACCAAATCGCGGCCGACCTCGGTCAAACCGCTCTCCGCAATCGCCCCCAGTCGTCGCAGCAGCAGCATCGAGCGCTCGACGGCCTCGGCACTCGGGGCCTCGAACCACGGAAAGTCGCTCGGATCGCTCTCGCCCCAAGCGACGAGTTGCAGGAGCGCCCCCGCCAGGTCAGCGCGTTGAACTTCAGGCACATCGTGTTCGTGTCGCCGACCTTCTTCCATGCGACTCCATAGGCGAATGTTCCAGCCGTCCGCGACTCGCCCAGCCCGACCGCAGCGTTGGTGAACGGAAGCCATGGATATCGGCCCCAAATCGAGGCGATCCAGGCCAACTGCGGCATCAAAGCGCAGCTGACGAGCCGTGCCCGTATCGATCACCGCACGGACTTGCGGCAGCGTGACTGAGGTCTCGGCCACATTGGTCGCCAAAACCACGCGCGGCTTGCGACCGGCTCGCAAGGCCAGATCCTGCTGCTCCGCCGCCAACTCGCCATGCAACTCGAGCAGCTCATGGTCGTGCTTCCTAGCCCATGACTCCAGGTGGCGTGCGCAGCGCTTTATCTCGCCGACGCCCGGCAAGAAGACCAAAAGGTCGCCAGCGGCCACACGCTCCCTGGCTTGGACGAGACCACGCCGAACGTGCTCTTCCAGCTCCTCATGAGGGTGGCCTGGCAAATACTCGACCTCGACCGGAAAGCTGCGGCCCTCGGCCTCGATCACCGGACAGCCGCCCAGCCACGCGGAAATCGGCCCCGGATCCAAAGTTGCCGACAACACGACGATGCGCAAATCGGGCCGTACCTCCTGCTGAACGCGACGGACGAGCGCTAGGCAGAGATCCGAGTCGAGGCTGCGCTCGTGAAACTCGTCGAAAACGACTGTTCCGACGCCCTCCAAGAAGGGATCCCGCTGCAAGCGGCGCAGCAATATGCCGCTCGTCATCACTCCCAGCTTGGTGTCCCGCCCCCACTTACGGTCGAAGCGCACCTGAAAACCGACCCGGCCCCCGAGGCGGACATTCATTTCTTCAGCCATGCGCCGAGCGGCTGCCCGCGCCGCAAGCCTGCGCGGCTCCAAAACCCAAACCGGGCCCATGCCAGCCCCGAGCAGCATTGGTGGAATGCGCGTCGTCTTGCCGCTTCCCGTCGGTGCGCGCAGCACAACACAGGATGCTGACTGGAGCTTGGTACGTAGTTCAGGGAGAACTACGTCGATCGGCAGTGTTTGCATGGGAGAGTCCGCGAACTCGGGTCGGAGCTAGGCCGGCGGCCCGAGCTTCCCAGTCTGCCAGTTCGGCGCGCGATGCGAATCCTCGGGTTGCAGAAGCGCGTCACGAAATGGGGTGGAATCCCTGCTTCCGCGCGCTCGGGTTGGAGGCATCGGTTCTATAGAATGCGGAGTCTCTCGCCTTCTCGCGCCTGGCCAATCCAACACCAATGGAACCCACACTCCCCATTGCCCTCTTTTTGGCCTCCGCCTCTTTCTTGGGCTTCGTAATTGGTGTCTGGTTCAAGGCACTGAGCTTCAATCGCGACCGGATGCTCCAGCACGAGCTCTGGAGTCGGAAGTTGAAGCTCGTCGAGGCCGATCGCAACGAAGCAACCGACGCTCTGAACAGCATGAGCGTCCAGGTCGAAACGCTGCGTGCGAGCATTGGCGAGCATTCGGACGCGTTAGAGGACACGCTGGGGCAGCTCGAAAACTCGCGCAATAGCCGCGGCGAGTTGATGCGCCTACTGAGCGAGCGTGACGACCTGTTGGCCGAACGCGGAATCGAGACGGCGCAACACGAGTCGCGCATGGACGAGGCTCAGGCCAAGGTCCAAGAGCGCCAGGAAGAGCTCGAGCGCATGCGCGTCGAGGACGAGGAGCTGCGCGAGGAGTTGGAGCAGAGCGAAGCGAACGTCGCTGAAATGGCCAACCGTATGCGCGACTTGGAACGCGTGCAGGCCGAGCGGGACGAGTTAGAGGCCGAAGTGCAGGACATGAATGCGCGCAATGCGTACCTGATCCTCGAGAACGACGATCGCGGCCTGGTCCTGCGCGAGAGCCAGGCCAAGTTGCGCCGCATGGATGGCCGCCTAGGACAGATCGACCGCTTGGGCGAGGACATCGAGGAGCGCGACGTTCAGCTGACCGACATGCAGGCGCGCGCCAAGGAGCACGAGCGCGAGCGCGAGAGCCTGCGCGAGGAAGTGGACGCGCGGCAGCAAACGATTGCGGAGCTGGAACAGCAACTGGCCGCGATCGAGGGTCTGCAGCAGACGATTCGCGAGCGCGACGAGCAGCTCGAGTCCAAGGATGTCGAACAGTCCGCACTCGTGCAGCAGCACGAGAAGGAGCTGGAAAAAATGCTGCGGCAGCTGGGAGAGCTCGAGACCGAGCGCGAGCGAGTGCAGCAACTCGATCGCGAGCTGACGACCGTCAAGATCGAGTCCGCCAAGACGGCGGCGGAATCGGCGCGCGAGCTCGGATCCCTGCAGGCTAAGCTCGAGCTCCTGGATGGCATGCGCGGCGAGCTCGACGGACTGCGCGAAGAGCGCGTCATGACCGAGCGCGAGGGTCGCGAGGCAGCAGAACAACGAGCCGAGACGACCGGCTCATTGCGCGTGCGCATCGCCGAACTCGAGCCGCTGGAAGTCAAGCTACGAGCGAGTGAACAATCCCTGGTCGACCTGCGCGAAGAGTTCGAGCAACGCTCGCAGCAGACTGCCCAAAAGCACGCCAGCACGATCGGCGAGCGCGAAAGCGAACTGACCGCGAAACTCGAGGAGCGCGAGACGGAACTGACCCGGAAGCTCGAGGAGCGTGAAGCCACTCACTCCGAGAAGCTGAGCGCCAAAGAAGTAGCCTTCGAACAGGCACTCGATAAGGCTGAAGCCGAGCGCCGGGAATCGGTGGCGCGACTCGAGCTGCGCGAGCGTGAGCTCGACGATGCCAAGGCTGAGTTCGAAGAGACGATGGCGATCCAAGCCGAAGAGCATTCGGCCATGCTGCAAGCCAGCGAAGGGCAGAAGTCGGCCGCGCTCGAGCGCGTGAACGAGCTTCGCACCAAGGCTTTGGCGGAGCGCGACGAGAGGCACGCCAAGCAGCTCACGGAGCGCGAGAAGCAACACGCAGATTTGCTTTCCGAGCGCGAGCGTCAGCACATGAGCCTGCTCGAGCGTCGCGAGGAGCAAAATGCGGCAGCACTAGTCGAGCGCGACAAGCAGCATACGAGCGCGCTCGAAGACCGCGAGAACGAGAGCCGGACTGCCTTTGCAGCACGCGACGAGGCCGTGACCGAGCTCGAAGAACTGCGTTCGCTTCCGGCCGCGCTAACCAAGCTCGAGGAAGAGCTGCGGAAGCTCTCTGAAGGGGCCAAGGCCACGCAGGCCGAGAACAAACGGCAGAGTGAAGCACTCGAAGAGCTGCGCCAGCTTCCGGCCGCGCTGACCAAGCGCGAGGAAGAGCTGCGTGACCTGGCCGAAGTGGCCAAGGCCAAACAAGCGGAGAACAAGCAGCAGAGTGAAGAGCTGGACGAACTGCGTCCGCTGCGGGAACAAGTCGAGCACCTGGAGTCACAGCTGGCCGATCTTGGAAGAGAGAGCCAGAAGAGTGCCTCAGCCCTCGAATCCGAGCAGCAGAAGATAGGCAAGAGACTCGAGAGCGCGGACGCGAAACTCGGAGAGAAGTCCGATGAACTGAAGCATGCCAAGGCTGAACAGCGCGAATTGGTCAAGAACTACAAGAGCGAGCTCGCCAACCTGCGCAAGGAAATGAATACCTTGGCCACCACCTCTGGCAAGCTCGAGCTCGCCGAAGCCAAGCTGGCCGAGTCCAAAGAGCACGAAGCAGAGCGTTCGAAGCTGATGGCCAAGCTCGATAAGGAGCTGAAGGATGGTCAAAGGACTTTGGCCGCCTACGAACAGCGTGTCGCCATATCGAAGGCCGACGCAGAGAGTGCGAAGGCACGTGCGGAGGCCCTCAGCTCGGCTCACAAGGAAGGCCAATTGAAAATCGGTACGCTGTCGCAGCGCGTCGAAGAGCTGGAATCCTCACGCAAGCAATCGGCCATGGCCAGCATGCCGCCTTCGATGCCGAAGCGGCCGAGTAGCACGCCGAAGAATCCAGCGGCGAGCGAGGCGGCTGCGAAGAAGCCGGCTGTGATCAAAGCAGCTGCCAAGAAGGTGAGTGCTAAGAAAGCAGCCAGCAAGAAAAAGCCTGTGGCCAAGAAAACTGCCGCGAAGAAGGCCAGCAAGAAGAAGACGAAGGCCAGCAGCACCAAAAATTAGTAGCTCGCCACCTGCGGCGGATCAGCTACTCAACGCGCTCGACTAGGGTTCATCCGACTGCGTCGGTGCCCACGCGCGCTTCGGCTTCTCGCCTCTGCGCCACTAGCCAATCGCTGCCGTGGCCCGAGCGGTGCACCAGCAATACCTGATTCCAGTTCTCGACCAGTGCAAAAATCGATCAGTCTGCGTCTGCAATTCAGGTCGCGGCTTCCGTCGGCTCTTCGTCCACCTTGCCCTGCAAGAAGAAGGACTCAAAGGCCAACCAGATTGCACCGCCTGTGATTGCTACATCGGCGATATTAAAGACACCGGTTCGCACCGGTCCCAGGCCGACGCTGACGAAGTCGACCACATAGCCCGCGACAGCTCGATCGACGAGGTTCCCGATGCCGCCCGCGACGATCAACGACATCGAGATGAAGGTCGTCCAGGGCATGTCGAGGTTGCGGTACAAGTACCAGATGACACCCACCAGCAGCGCACCCGTCCCGATCAGCAAGATCCAGAAACGAGCTGCGTCGGACATGTTCTCGCCCAAGCCCAAGAAGGCGCCCGTGTTCTCCGCATATTCGATGCGAACGATCTCGCCCAGCAGCGTGAAGGGTGGCTCGCCCTGAAGCGAATCGACCGCCATATGCTTGCTGACTTGATCGCTCCCGACGCACCCTCCCAGGAGTAACGTGAACACGAGCCATCGGAGGCGAGATTGGGACTTGGTCAGAGCATTCATGGGAGGGAGTCGCGGATTTGCGGTAAGCCAGGAGAGCAGGAAGCAGCGGCTCTGGCAAGAGATTCAGAGACCTGGATGCCCGGAGGCTACAGACCGCAGCTCTCGTGCTCGTATCTGAAGCCCGTCGGTCGGTGCGGGCCGTAGTGCGTCTGCTCTGATGACAGACGGAGCAGAGTGCTTAGGAGCCATTTTTCCGAGCGGGTGACGAGCGCACCTTCGCTCATCTACGGCCCAAGCTGAGGAGCATTGCCCCCTCTGGCTTCTAAAGCCATTCGCAAGCATCCTCGCGCGGCATGCGACCTGGCCCGCACCCCCGTTCACCACCCCAAGTACACAAAGGCGGGCGAAGAGTCGTTGCAACTTCATCTACTCGACTCTCGTAGCGCTAAACTGGGCCGCTGCTCTCATCGCACGCATCGCTCAGCACCTGGCGTCAGCAAGGGGTACTCGATGCGGAGTCAAACTTGAGACTGTTTCACTCCCCGAGCAACAGAACTCCCCAGCATGTCCCCTTCCATGCCCCGCACCGAATTGGAATTGCTCGTATCTATCCGGCCACAGCCATGGAATTACGTCGTCCATTGCTTGGGCATGACCTTCTTGCTCGGCTGCATTGCCGGCTGTGGGTCGAAGGAGGCACGCAGCAGCTCGACTCTGCTGATCACCTTCGATACGACGCGCGCGGACGCGCTCGGCTGTTATGGCAACGAGCACAACCCCAGCCCGAACCTCGATCGTCTGGCCGCTGAAGGAGTGCTGTACGAGCGCGCCTACACTCCGATTCCGCTAACGTTGCCGGCGCACTCCTCGATGCTGACCGGCTTGATTCCTGCACGCCACACCGTTCGCAACAACGGCTGGCCTCTACCGGAGTCGGCTCGCACTTTGGCCGAACTCGCGCGCGCGGAAGGCGTTCAGACGGGAGCCTTCGTGGCAGCCGTTGTGCTCGATGCACATTTAGGAATCGCGCAGGGTTTCGATCAATTCGAGGCGCCGGCGGAGAGACCCGATGCCAACACAACGCACTACACAGAACGTCCTGCGCGCGAAGTCGTCGACGGCGCCATAGGTTGGTTATTAGATCGAGATCCCGAGCGGCCCTACTTTTTGTGGGTACATGTGTTCGAGCCGCACGATCCAATGGAACCGGATGAAGCTTTTCGATCCGGGCGCTTCAAGGACCAGCCTTATCTAGGCGAAGTGGCGACCGCCGATCGCGAAGTGGGACGGCTACTCGACATGATGCGCAGCGAGGGCTTGCTTGACGAGACCTTCGTAATGATGACTGGCGATCATGGCGAGGCCTTTGGGGAACACGGAGAGCTATCGCACGGTATCTATTGCTATGAACCGACGATGCATGTGCCATTGATCATTCGGAATCCAAGTGACCCCAAAGCAGGCGAGCGCTCGCAGGTCTTGACCAGCACCGTCGATGTTATGCCGACACTCGCTGCCGCCATGGGACTGAAGGTGCCAAGCCAACTCGATGGTCTGGATCTGCTGGGCAGCGAAGTCTCGGAGCGCAATGGCATCTACGTCGAATCATACTGGGGTTATCTGAACTTCGGCTGGAGCCCACTCACCGGTTGGATCGACGCTGATGGCAAATACCTGCACAGTTCCGATCCCGAATTTTATGCGCTACCCAGTGATGCCGAAGAGGCGCACGATCTGTTTCAAGAACGCGGAACGGACTGGGATCCTTACCGGCAGCGAATTCAAAATGTCCTGAAGCGCCCGGCCCTGCAAGCTTCGAGCAGTCAGATGGACGCAGACCTCTTGGCACGCATCGAGAGTCTGGGCTACGCGGGGGTAGGGGATGCCGGAACGGACTTGCCACACGCCATGGAGACGGTAGGACGCGTGTCTCCAAAGCAGGGTGCGCCCGAGCACAAAAAGCTTCTGCAAGCGCAAGCACTCATGAATCGTGGCGACCACAGCAAGGCCGCCGCGATCTTCGAGAAGGTCTTGAGCAGCAATCCGTCGAACTTCATGGCGCTCGATAACCTGTCGTTTTGCTTGATGCGACTTGACCGTCACAGTGAAGCGATTCAGCCCTTGGAGCGGATCGTCGAGGCACGCCCACAACGGACGAACTCTTTTTATAACTTGGCCGTTTGCTTATGGAGTGCGGAGCAGCAGGAGCGCGCCATCGACACCATGTGGATCGCCGTGCGCCAGGATCCGAGTCACCCACGCTATGGGGCTGATTTGATTCAGTTCCTGCGCAGCGAAAGCCGTCTCGATGAAATCGTCGAGGTCGAGCGCTTGATCGAGACAACGCAGGCTGAGACCGGCCAATAGGGCATCAGCCCTCACGTCGACGTCAGCCTCAAGCGCCAGCAGCCTATTGCGGATTAGAGACGGAGTTCGGGTGCGTCGTTGAAGCGCTTCGATCGACCTAATTGCAGGGTTGCCAATTCGACTGAGCATCGAACCCCCTTTGCCCGCGGGCTCCAGATGCTCACTCCAGGGAACAACGAGCGACCCAATGCTCGGGTAACGGTCCGAAGCGCTGGCGAGAACGACTAGCTGCCTTTACCCTCGAAGGCCCCGGCACTCGGCGATCATGTCACCTGGGACGTGCTCAGCCTTGTCGCGCACTCGCACAGATTGACTCACTTATGCCCGCAGGCAACAGTGGACATGCTCCCCTCCAGCGACCGCTAAGCCGCAGGGAACTGATGCGTCTCGGTGGCGGTGGCCTTCTTGGCCTGACGCTACCGCAGATGCTTTCGCTCGAGAAGGTCGCGATGGCCTACCCGTCGGAAGCCAAGGGCTTTGGTTCCGCCAAGAGTGTCATCTTGATCTTCCTGCAGGGCGGTCCGAGTCACCTCGACTTATGGGATCCCAAGGACGATGTGCCCGACGATGTGCGCAGCATCTTCAAGACGATTCCGAGTCGTGTGCCCGGCATGGAAGTCACCGAGTTGCTGCCGCGCTTGGCGGAGGTGACTGACAAGCTGACGTTGATCCGGTCGATGAGCTACACGCCGGTTGGTCTGTTCAATCACACAGCTGCCCACTACCAAATGCTCACGGGCTACACGGCTGACAAGGTCAGTCCGTCCGGCCAACTCGAGCCGCCTTCACCGAAGGACTTCCCGAACGTCGGCTGCAACATCATCAACCTGCGGCCACCCGAAGTGCCGACACTGCCGCTGGTGATGTTGCCGCGCCCATTGCAAGAGAGCAACGTGATCGGCAAGGCCGGCACGGCTGGCTTCTTGGGTCGTGCGTACGATCCCTACTATCTGTTCCCGTCGGGCAACGACTTGGACAACAGCAAAATGGACAGGGTGCAAGTCGGAGACTTGGGCCTGCGCGCGGAGGTCACCTCCGAACGCATGCGAAGGCGAGCCAAGCTACTGGAAGCTGTCGGCGGGAACATGCCCGACATCGAGGCTGCCGTCGCACATTACGACCTCGACGAATACTCGGCCCAAGCTATGGAACTCGTCATTTCGGGCCGCGCGCGTAAGGCCTTCGAGATCAGCGATGAGAGCACGGAGCTACGCGATCGCTATGGCCGCACGACCTTTGGGCAAAGTTGCTTGATGGCGCGTCGCCTGGTCGAGTCGGGAACGCGCTTCGTGCAAGTCAACTGGCCAAAGGTCGCCAACTCGGACCTGCACTCTTGGGATGTGCACAAAGACCTGAAGCCACGTATGCAAGACATGGCTGCGCCCATGCTCGACCCAGCTTTGGCGACCTTGATCGAGGATCTCGATCAGCGCGACCTATTGGAAGAGACACTCGTCGTCTGCGTCGGCGAGTTTGGTCGCAGCCCTCGCAAGGGACTGAGTACCTCAGGCAATGACAATGACACGGGTAGCCGCGACCATTGGCCGTACTGCTTCACCGCCGTCGTCGCGGGCGGTGGAATCAAAGGTGGATATGTTCACGGGCGATCCGACGAGACCGCTTCGGCGCCGCTAGCGGATCCGGTCCACCCGACCGATCTGCTGGCGACGATCTATCACGCGGTAGGTATCAGGCCGGACACGATGGTGATGAACCACCTGAATCAACCGCGCGAGTTGGTCAAGGGCTCCCCGGTATTGGACCTATTCGCATGAGGTGCTCGACGATGCATGGCGTGCGCAGCCTCCTGGCATCTCTCGCTCTGTGCTTGCTCGGTAGTCCGCTGCACGCCGCACAAGAGGAGCAAAAGGATCCCTCTAATGAATCCTCCATCAGCTTCGATCGGCAAGTGATGCCGATCCTGCGCGCTCATTGCCAAGCTTGCCATCAACCGGCCCTGGCCGAGGGCAATCTTCAACTGATGAAGCATGCGCACCTGATGACCCCGCGCGGAGAGGCGGCCTTGGTGCTGCCCGGCCAGGCCAGCGAGAGCCTGTTGATCGACATCATCTCGCCACACGATGGGATGGCGCCCGACATGCCCCTCGATCGTGAGCCGCTGTCTGCCGTTCAAATCGATCTCTTGCGAAGTTGGATCGAGCAAGGAGCGCTCGACGATACGCCTGCCGCTTCCCGAGCCGAGGCTTCGGCACCGACTGTCTACGATCGCTTGCCTGTCATCACGACGCTCGCCTTCTCTCCCGATGGAGACTGGCTCGCAGTCAACGGCCACGGCGAAGTCTTGATCCATCCGCTCGGACCAACCGGCGAGTTGCTACGCCTCGCTGGACTCGCTGAGCGAATCGAGTCCGTCAGCTTCTCCCCCAGCGGAGATCGCTTGGCAGTGGCGGGAGGCATGCCGGGCCTGCAAGGTGAGATCCAGATCTGGTCTCTCGCCGAGCAACGACTCGAACTATCGCTCGCGATCACCGCTGACACCTTGCGCGGCGTCAGCTGGTCACACGACGGCACGCGTGTCGCCTTTGGCGGCAAGGACAACAGCCTGCGAATCATCGACGCCAAGACGGGCGAGCAGGTGCTGTTCCAGGGTGCACACAGCGACTGGGTACTCGACACGAGCTTCACCAGTGATGACAGCCACATCGTTTCGGTGGGTCGCGACCGATCGATGAAGCTGACCCTGGTCGCTTCCCAGCAGTTCATCGACAACATCACAAGCATCACGCCTGGCGCGTTGAAGGGCGGGTTGATGTCGGTCGAACGCCATCCGCTGCGCGATGAGTTGTTGATTGGAGGAGCGAGCGGTCTACCGATGATCTATCGCACCTATCGCGAGAAGAAGCGCGTGATCGGCGATGACTACAACCTGATTCGCCAATTCGATCCGCTGCAAGGTCGCGTCTTCCGAGCCACCTGGGATAGCACGGGTGAACGCGTCGCTGTTGCCGGCGGCCTGAGCACAGCCGGCCGCGTTCGCGTGCACGATGCCACGGATGGTAAGGCTCTCTGGGAACGAGAGTTCCCTGCGACGATCTACACCATCGACTACGATCCGCGCACCGGCCAGATGGCGGCGGCGGGCTTCGATGGCTTGGTCTGGATGTTGGACCCCGAAGATGGTTCGGTACTGTCCTCCTTCGTCCCGGTGCCCGTCGGCAAAGCCTCCAACGCACACTGGGTCGAAGCGGCGAGTCGAACGAGCCTGACGAGGCGCCGCGAGCCTGAGACCGCCAAGGGCGATACCGAGTTGGAAGCAGAGTCTGGCGATACGGAACCGGCTACTGGAGGACTGCGATGAAGTCAGGAATGCAATTACGCGGCTATGGACTCGCAGCTTCAGTCTTGCTCCTGAGCATGGCTGCCGAAGGATTGGCCGCCACAAAAACGGGTGCTCCGAACGCTGAACCCACCAGCCGAGCGAGCGCGCTGCTCGCGCACACTTCCAGCGCAACCGCGCGTACGCGCCGGGCAACTCGTGTCGAAGCCCATCCCGAGCGCATCGTGATCGAACGCCGCTCGGAGTATGCGCAGCTCTTGCTGACGGCCTTCGACGCTGATGGATACAGCTTCGATGCAACGCGTCTGGCGCAGGTGGTAGCGGGCAATGAGCATCTGCAAGTAGACGAGCGAGGTCTCGTACGTCCGCTCGCGGATGGTGAAGGCAGCCTGACGTTCACGATCGACGAGCTCGAGATCCGCTTGCCGTACACAGTCCAGGGCATGCAGGACGTGAGCACGCCTGGATTCCGGCGCGATGTCATGCCCGTCATCTCGGCCGCCGGCTGCAACACCGGCAGTTGTCATGGTGCTCAGGACGGCAAGCAAGGCTTCAAGTTGTCCCTGCGTGGCTACGATCCAGGCTATGACCATGCCGCGCTAACAGATGACCTTTTCTCGCGCCGCTTCGATCGCGTGCGCCCCGAGCGCAGCCTGTTCTTGGCCAAGCCGACAGCCGCCGTTCCGCACGCAGGCGGCCAAGTCTTGCTTCCCGGATCGAGCGACTATGAGGTTTTGCGCGCATGGGCCGAAGGCGGAGCCAAGTATGACGAAAGCAGCGCTCGCGTCGTCAGCCTCGAAGTTCTTCCCTCGGATGCGACGATTCAGACGATCGGTGACAGCCAGCAATTCGCTGTCTTGGCTAATTACTCGGATGGCCGCCGCCAAGACGTGACGGCGCATGCCTTCGTCGAGACCAATGACACCGAGGTCACAGCAGTTGACGAGCGCGGACTTGTGTCCGGCTTGCGACGCGGTGAAGCCGCGATATTGGCTCGCTTCGAGGGACAGTACGCTGCGACGAGACTCTACGTGCGTGGCGACCGCGAGGGCTGGGAGTGGGAACAGCCGTCGCCACACAACTACATCGACACCTACATCTATGACAAGCTGCGCGAAGTCGAGTCCGCTGCCAGCGAGTTGTGCACGGATGCGGAATTCCTGCGACGCGTGTCGCTGGACCTAACTGGGCGCTTGCCTGGCGTCCGTCAGACGCGCCAGTTCCTAATGGACACGCGTTCGAGTCGTCAGAAGCGAGACGAGCTCACCAACCGTTTGATCGGCAGCTCAGACTTTATCGACTACTGGACGAACAAATGGTGTGACCTGTTGCAGGTCAATCAGGACTTCCTGGGCAAAGAAGGTGCACACTCCTTCCGTCAGTGGATCGAGGCCGCCGTGGCCAGCAACCGGCCCTATGACGAATTCGTCCGATCGCTCCTGGACACCTCTGGCAAAGTCTCCGAGACGCCAGCTGCTTCTTATTACAAGATTCTGCGCGAGCCCGACCTAGTGATGGAGAACAGCACACAGCTGTTCCTTGGCATTCGCTTCAACTGCAATAAGTGCCACGATCACCCCTTCGAACGCTGGACCCAGAAGGATCACTGGCAGCTCGCCTCTTACTTCGCGCAAGTCGATCGGACGAATGTCGAAGGCACCGCGATGATGAGTGGCGGGATCACCACCGACGAAGTCATTGGGGACAAGACCGAGGGTGAAGTGACGTACCCCGAGAGCACGCGTGTCGCGCCCGCGTCTTTCCCGTATCAGCACACTGGCGCCAAAGCGGAATCAAACACTCGCCGCGCTCAGCTAGCCAGTTGGATGACGGCACGCGAGAACCCCTACTTCGCGCGCAGCATGGCCAACCGCCTGTGGAGCTACTTCATGGGGCGTGGCCTGATCGAGCCGGTTGACGACATTCGTGCCGGCAATCCGGCGACGCACCCCGAGCTGCTCGATCATCTGACCGAGGACTTCCTCGAGGCCGAGTTCGATGTGCGCGCAATGATGCGCTTGATTTGCCAGAGCCGGACCTACCAGCACTCGGTCAGCACGACACGTTGGAACAAAGGCGACGACGTCAACTACGGTCATGCCCTGGCGCGCCGCCTGCCCGCCGAAGTCTTGTTTGACGCCGTGCACACGGCCACAGGTACTCGCTCCAGCTTGCCGGGCGTTAGGCGCGGCACGCGTGCGGTGCAGCTCGTCGATGCCAGCGTGAAGAGCCAGGATGGCTTCTTGGACCTCTTTGGCAGACCCGCACGCGAGAGTTCCTGCGAGTGCGAACGCGGGACTGGGCTCTCGCTCGGTCAAGCACTCAACTTGATCAATGGACCGACGCTCGCCGACGCGTTGAGCGATGCGGAGGGCGGCTTGTCCGAGCTCCTGCAGGTCGAGAACGACCCTGACGCGATCATCGAAGAACTCTACCTGGCTTTCCTCTGTCGCTACCCGAGCACTGCCGAACTCGAGACCTTGCGCGAGAGCCTGGACGCTCGCTTGCCAGCCAACCGCGACGCGCTCAGCCCGGAGCAAGTCACAGGCTTGAACACTCGCTATGACAAGTGGCAGACCGAGAAGAGCCCGATTCGTGATTGGGAGACGTTGTTTCCAGTCAGCGCCGTGTCCGCAGCGAAGACGCAGATCGTCGTCGAAGAGGATGGCAGCTTGCGAATCGAAGGGGAAATCGTCGAGCGCGATACCTACACGATCGTCGCGGCGGCAGATGGTGGTGCGATCACCGGCATCCGAGTCGAGGTATTGGCGGACGAGGCGCTGCCCGGCGGAGGTCCGGGAAGATCCGAGAACGGCAACTTCGTGCTGAACGAGTTGAGCGTACAGTTCATTCCTGTCGGAAAGCCGACCGCCGCGCGCCAAGTCGTACTTCAGAACGCGACTGCGGACTTGTCTCAAGCCGGCTGGGCAGTCTCCGGCGCAATCGATGGGAAACCAGACAGCGGCTGGGCAGTCTCCCCGGACTTCGGCAAGGATCACGTGGCGATCTTCGAGTGCAAAGAAGACATCGGCGACACGAGCGGCGCTCTGCTGGTGTTCAACTTGGAACAGCAACACGGCTCGAAACACACCATCGGCCGCCTGCGTATCTCGGTCACACGCGAAGCGCGCCCCATTCGCCATCACGGCCTGTCGCCGGAAGTTGCCGAGGCGTTGATGACGAGTGCCGAACAACGCAGCGACGATCAGGAAGCGGCCGTCTATTCGCACTTCATCGCATCGCAGCCCGACCTCGAGAAGAGCTTGCTGCTAGCGACGACCCAAGACTTGGCCTGGGCGTTGGCGAATAGCCCCGCCTTCTTGTTCAACCGCTGAGCTCGGAGAGCCGACGCAGCGCGATCGGTCCCCATCGAAATAAGGCTCTGGTTCCCGCGGGAACCAGAGCCTTATTTGTTGTGAGCTGCTACGACGCGGATCACCGCTTCGAGTCGCTTACTGGAACTGCAATTCGATCGCGTCCGAGAAGTTGAAGCCGGCTCCCCCGCCCAAGGGATCAGAGAAGAAGGCTTGGAAGCACCAAGTCGAACCTGGCTGAATCAAGCCAGCCATCGTCGGCGGCAGCAACAGGTCGACATCGAGCGCCAACAGGTTGTTCGAGGCCATCATGACAGGCAAGCGTTGCAGGCCAATGCCTCCACCCGAGTTGATGCAGCGGAATCCGTTGCCGTAAACCTGCTGCGTCTGAGCTGGACCGTAATAGAAGATGCCGACTTGATCAGGCACCGGCGCGGCTTCGAGATGCAACAAGTTGTCGCTGACAGCTAAGCTACCTGTCGCGGTCAGCAGAGCCGGGTTCGCGGTCGAGTTAGGCACGGACAGGCAATAGTTGGTTCCGAGCGGACCCGAGCCGTTCAGGAATGCATCTGCGTGACTCAGGACTTCGCCGGCGGAGAGCATCGACTCGTAAGTCGCGACACCGTAGATCGTTCCCGTCATCACATCGACGACGCTTGTTGGGCTGTACCACTGTCCGATCCCAACCGAGTTCAACAAGTACGGAGCGTGCGATGCCGAGCCCGCCAGGAGGCCGTTGACATACAACAACGTCAATGAGGCGGAAACATCGACCACGAAGGCGATGTGCGTATCGACGCCGGGATGGTTAAGACCCATGAAGTGGTCGGCGACACCGGATTCGGTCAGTCCATACTGAGCCGAGTCTGCGTACTGCTCGAACTTGAACGCGCTATCAGTGCCGACGCCCGTATTGCGAGCACCCATCAGAGTGCTGCTTAGACCGTCGTTCGTCGCATTGACGACGAACTCGTAAGTCAGACCCGCCGTCGGCAAGTGAACGCCAATGTCGACCACGGACGGAACCACCAGGTTCGTGTCGGTATAGGTTGCCGGGCTGCCGGCTGCGACTTCGATGGTCCAGGCCGTCAGATCGGCCTGCGAAAGGCCGGACAGCAAAATGATCGAGCTGGCGATACGAACGTGGGTTCGCATGAATGTCATGGGAGCACCTTAGTGAGATGTTGGCGTGGCCAACCCCATCCTACTCAGCATTCGCCGAAACAGCCAATGAGCCGGGTCCGGGACATCTCCCGTACCTCGCAGACCGCCTCGAGGCGTGCAGCGCCTGCTCTCACAACCGAAAAAGGCCCTCATCCTCCACTCCCTAGCGCAACAAATCCGTGCGCCAAAGCCCCTCCAGACCGGTTCGAGCAGCAGGCGGAGGGGTGAGTGAGTGGGCCCAGTAGGACTCGAACCTACGACCAATCGATTATGAGTCGACTGCTCTAACCGACTGAGCTATGGGCCCGCCCAGCGACAGATTACTCGATCGCCGCCGAGCGGCAATACGCAGCGACGCTCCCTGGCGCAGGTTTTTGGTATGGAGCGCCGCTCCATGTGGGGATTGGGCAGGCCCTACGGGCAGAACGCGAAGCTGACCCGTCTCTCAAACCACTGCCACCGATCGAATGCGCCGGATCGCAGAACCAGAACGGGTCCCCTAGGACGCTGCCAGCATCGATGGCCGGGTTGCCACCGTTCGCGAGCTAACTGTTGAAATCGGTCGAGAGCACGCCACCACACACCCCTAATCCGCCCGAGTAGGTGACTGGGGTTCGAGTGAGGGGCCCGCGCACGCACAGAGTTCCACCGATGAAGAGGTTCGCCTCCGCGCCATATTCGCTGAAGAAGAAGATACCGGATTGCCCAGAGGTCGTCCGTTCAGCACTGATCACAGAGCTACTCGGAGCTGAGGCGCTCGCCCAACCACGGCTCGAAATCACCGACAGGCAACCGCCCGAAGTGACCTTGCCGACGCAGTAAGTGTCCACTTCGGGCAGGAGAATTCATTGAGCTATGCAAGTTGGGGCGGGGTGAGGTGCGCGAAAGAAACGGCCGGCGCCAACAGCTAAATCAGCGGGTGTGCGGGCCTTTAGGGGTCGGGACGTGCCTCACAACGCAGTCCGGAACACCGATCCTGTCGCAGCTAAGTCTTGCTCAAACCCTTCCTCATGCACTCGCAGCCGTATGAGCGGTTGATCCACTCAGGAGCAGATCGCAAGGTGGCGCCATGCAAGACGAAGGCGCGAGAAGAGTCCAACTCGAGGTCTGCATCGAGTCAGTCGAAGGTGCCCGTTCCGCTGCGAAGGCCGGGGCCGAGCGCGTCGAATTGTGCAGCGCGCTGACCGTGGGTGGACTGACGCCCGGCGCGGGAATGATCGAAGCCACGCTGGATGCCTTCACACGACCCGTGATGGTCCTGATTCGTCCGCGCCCAGGTGACTTCTTGTACTCGCCGGACGAAACGGCCGTGATCGAGAGAGAGATCAAGTCTTGCGCGCGCATGGGCGTAGCCGGCGTCGTGGTCGGCGCACTCACAGCCGCTGGTTCGGTCGATGTGCAGGCAATGCGTCGTTTCAAGGACGCTTGCGGGGACCTCGAGCTGACTTTTCATCGCGCTTTCGATGTTGCACGCGACGCGCAGGCGAGCCTGGATGACCTCTTATCACTCGGAATTGAACGCCTGCTGACTTCGGGTCAATGCGCGCGGGCTGAACAAGGTGCCGAGTTGATCGCGACACTGGTTCGCCGCGCTGGAAGCGATCTGAGTGTCATGGCTGGATCGGGTGTCTCTTCGCAGAATGTCGAGGCCATCGTGCGAGCGACTGGCGTGCTGGAAGTGCACGCGAGCGCCGGCCGCACTCGTGCGAGTTCCATGCAATTCCGGCGAGGTGCGGTATCTATGGGCGTGGCTGGTCAAGTCGACGAGTACGAGCGGCGCGAGACCTCTTTCGAAGAGCTAGAGCGCATGCGCGACCTGCTCGACGGCATTTGCTAGCTTGCGGCATGGCCGACGCGCAACAGAGTGATCAGGCTCCGAACGAGCCCTTCGAATTCGATATCGATCCCGGGCTCGAGCTCCGAGAGCTGCGAGCTGCGTATGGGCGGTTGATTCAACTGCGCGCCGAGTTAGGAGAAGCGCAGTTCGCGGTCCAAGGCCAGCTGTCACAATGGTCGCCCGCGGCCCACTTTTATCATCTCTTGCTGGCCGGCGATTTGGCGTTGCGCAACGTCCGTTCGCTCGTTGCGCGCAAGGGACGCCTGATCATGCAGGAGGGCGGGCCAAATGCACTGGCGCGCGAAGTGCTTGTGCGCGGAACCTATCCGCGTGGGAAATCCCAGGCACCGCGCATGGTGCAACCGCCCGACCCGATCGAGAAAGACCTCCTAGCAATGGAGGTCGACGTCTTCGCGAAGGCCCTCGATGTCGCGGATGGCTTGCGGGAAGAGGTATTGCAGGCACCAGGACTGATTCCTCATCACGCGCTGGCCGAGTTGACCGCAGCCCAATGGCTGCGCTTCGCGCGACTGCACACCGAGCATCATCTGGCCATCGTTGCCGACATCGTCGGTTAGGCGACGCCGAGCGATCCACCGGGCCGATCTTAGCAGGCCACTGAAAAAGGCGCGGTCCGTAGCTTGCGGTCTCCGAATCGCCTGGCAAATGGCCAGCTTTCGTGCATGCCTTGCGCGCTATTCGCTGGTCCTGGCAAGGCAGCCAGACTATTCGGGAGGTCCGCAAGCTGAATCGAAGCCCTACAACGGGCTACTAACCCAGATTGCGTAACAGAGCCTCGGCGCACGCGCGCGCGAACTCCGGGTCATTGATCTCGCAGTCCATGTCGACAAACTCAATGTCGCCTCGTAGCGCGGACTTCAGCGATGAGTACAGGGCTTCATCCGCTTCCGGATCATAGAAGCTCTGGCCCTCGGCACTGATGACGCTTATCGCTTTGCGCGGGTAGAGCACGCTGACGGGCGCCGTGTAGGCGTTCACCTTGCTCGCCAGGATGCTGCCCAACTCGCTGCATTCAGCAGCAGTCGTACGCATCAGCGTGACCTGCGGGTTGTGAATGTAGAAGTTACGGCCGTCGAAGCGATCGGGTACAGAGTCACGCTCTCCGAAGTTGACCATGTCCAGACAACCCGGCACGACGATGCTAGGCAGCGCCGCTTCCGCAGTCGCATTCAAGCGCTCGGGGCCGGCAGACAAAGTGCCGCCCAGCAACTCGTCGGCCCACTCGGTCGTCGTGATGTCCAACACGCCGCTGACCATGCCGCTGGTGATCAGAGACTCCATCGCACGGCCACCCATCCCAGTCGAGTGGAACACCAGCACTTCATAGCCGGCTTCTTCCAAGATCGGCATGGCCGCGTTCACGCAATCCGTCGTATTGCCGAACATGCTCGCGACGATAAGGGGGCGCTGACCAGCGGCCGAGATCTCGGTATCGACCATGCCACAAATGGCGCCGGCCGCGCGGCTGAAGATCGTGCGCGACACGCGATTCAACCCAGCGACATCGACGATACTCGGCATCATCACGATGTCTTTGGTGCCAACGTAGTGAGCCGTGTTGCCGCTCGCGAGGGTCGAAACCATCAGCTTGGGAAATCCAATCGGAAGCGCGCGCATGGCCGCCGTCGCGATCGCGGTTCCTCCCCCGCCACCGAGCGCGATGACGCCGTCGATACGACCCTCGCGGCGTAGTTCCTCGAGCGCGAGCGGCGCAGCGGCGGCCATGGCAGAAACGCACTCGCCGCGGTCCTGACGAGCGATGAGTGCGGCCAAATCAAAGTCACCGTAGCTGGCGACTTGCTCGCGAGAGATGTCCGCTGCGACTGTCGGAGCATTTCCTGTGCCGACATCGATCAACAAGGTTTGGTGGCCGCGTTCGCGGATGCGTTCGGCGAGGAAGGCGTGCTCTTCACCTTTGGAATCGAGAGTCCCTAGGACGGCGATGGTAGGCATGAGAGTTGGTTCAGGGTGCGGGGCTACAGAAGGTGCCACGCGGACGGATGCGGACGAGAGGAGCCTGCGACAGCTCGCTAGCAGCGTGGGCTGGCCCAGTCAGATGACGCGCGGACGAAGCGAGTCATCATCCACGATGCTCGAAGTGATCGCCCAACACGCGCGCCACACATGCCGTCAACTTCTTGGCGGTCGGGATATGCAGGAACTCGTTCGGGCCATGCGCGTTCGACTCGGGCCCGAGTACACCGGTAATTACAAACTGGGCTTCCGGGAAGGCGTCGCCCAACATACTCATGAAGGGGATCGTGCCGCCCTCACCCATCAGCTGCGCGCCCAAGCCAAAGAACTCATGTGAAGCAGCGTCGATCGAATTGGCCAGCCAATCGTGTAGCGGCGGCGCATTCCAACCACAGGCGGCATCTGCATTCGCAAAGCGTACGCGAGCGCCATAGGGAGGATCGGCCTCCAATGCGTCGCGCACACTCTGTACCGCTTGCTCTGGCTCACAGGTCGGAGGCAGACGGAGTGAGAGCTTCAACACGGTTCGCGGCCGCAGCACGTTGCCCGCATCTTGAATGGCGGGCAGGCCCTCGCAGCCAGTGACTGACAAGGCTGGGCGCCAAGTTCGGTTCAAGATCCAGTCCTCGACTTCGCCCGGCACCGGGTGCGCTTCATCAACGAAGGGAAAGCGCAGGCCGACGCCGCGCCCTAAGACTTCAGCCGTCACTTTGGCTTGATCGATGCGCTCCTGCGGGATCGCGGCGTTCAATGCGTCCAGGTGAATCTCGCCGCTAGCTTCGTCTTCCAGGCGTGATAGCAATTGACGAGCGATGCGGAAACTGGACGGTACGACGCCGCTCGCGTCACCCGAGTGCACACCGGCATCGAGAATGTCGACTTCCAGGTCCCCCACTAGGTTTCCGCGCAGCGAGGTCGTCAACCAGAGTTGATCGTAGTTGCCCGCGCCTGAATCCAGACATATCACCAAGCTCGGCTTCCCGATGCGGTCCGAGAGATGTTCGACATAGGCCGGAAGGTCCGGCGAACCGCTCTCTTCACAGGCCTCGATCATCAGAACGCAGCGTGCGTGGGCCTTGCCCTCGCGCTGGAGTGCCTCGATCGCGGTCAGGGATGCGAAGGCCGAATAGCCATCGTCCGCGCCTCCGCGACCGTACAGCCGGTCTCCCTCACGCACCGGAATCCAGGGGCCGAGGCCCTCGCGCCAACCGACCATTTCCGGTTGCTTGTCCAGGTGACCGTACAGCAGCACGGTGTCGTCGCCCGAGCCCGCAACCTCCATAAAGAGCAGCGGCGTCCGGCCTGGCAGACGAACAACTTCGACTTGTAGACCTTCGATTGGCCGCGCTCGGCACCAAGCCTCGATCATCTCGACCGCTTGATCCATGTAGCCGTGTTCGGCCCAATCAGGATCAAAGTGCGGCGACTTATTCGGGATGCGGATGTAATCGATCAGCGTCGGTACGATCGATTCCTCGTACAGAGCATCGATGAAGCTCGTGGTCGTGGCGGTGTCCATCCACGCAAGGTACCGGCATCGCTGCTGCGTGGTGGCGATCGTTGCCACACTTTTTTTCACCAGCCAGCCGGCCGCACGAAAGTGCCTAGCCACGTCCCCGACAAGCCCTCATGCGCGAGCGTCCGAAAGGCTCAGTAGCCCTCGGGCGCACGGACCCGCGAACACAGAGCCTGAAAGGCTGTGACTTGCTCGCGCAATTCTGAAACATCCTCAGCACTGCGAGCCGTACGCTCGAGCGTTTCCGCTGGCTTGGTCAACTCGCCAAAGCCATAGCTGCCAGCACTCCCTTTCAGCTGATGCGCCAGCACATGGATTCGGTCCAGGTTGCCATCTGTCACCGCACCTTCGAGCTCGTGCATGTCGCGCACCAAGTCATCTACGAACTGCGCAACGAGCTCGGCCATCATTTCATCGCTCGCGTACTCGCTATAGATCGGATCCACAACTGTGGCAGCCACGGGCTGTTTGGCGGTGGCTGCCGTGGGCGGCTTAGCCGCGACGGGCATGGGCGGTTTGGCCGCAGCTGATGCGGGAGCCGCCTTTGAAGGAAGCGCGGCCACGGGTTGTTCGAAAGGCAAAGTTGGCCGGCTGGCAATCTCACGGCTCGCAGCTGCCCGCTGCTCTCGGGCCTTCGGGTCTGTCGCTAGTTCCACCTCATGTGCGACTAGCTTGGCAAAGCTAGCGGGTTCGAGCGGCTTGCTAATGAAGCCATGACAACCCACCTCATAGGCCGCGCGTTGGTCTTCAAGTCGGTTCGACGCAGAGAGCATCACGATCGGGCCGGAATAGTGCCCTCCGACCAAGTTGCTCGCCGCTTCGAGTCCGTTAATTTTGGGCAAGCCACGATCCATCAGGATCATGTCGAAGGCCTCGTTGCGACTCTCCGCTTGAAAGGCGACCTCCACCGCGGTGTAGCCATCAGAGACCGTGATCACGGTGGCCCCCTGAGCTCGCAGCAAGAAGTCCACGAGCCGTTGCGTATCCTCGCCATCCTCGGCCAGCATGATCGTCTTGCCTTCGAGCAGCTTGCCTTGAGCTTCCGCGTCACTCGGCTCTGCCGGCACGGGTTGCATGACAGGTTGACTCGGACTCTGCGGACGGCTCGCCGTAGAATCGGGAATCGGGGCCGGCTTCTGCGTGGGTGCAACCTGCTTCGACGGACTGGTTGGCCTGGGCGCCTGCGCATACGGCTGGCGCGGCTGATGCCGCTCCGGTTTGACTGGCGAAAAGACCTCTTTGGCATCCCCATCGAGACCCGGAGCATGCAAGCCGGCTTGTTCCACGGATGTCAAAACTCGATCCAGACGCGACTCCGCTCGAACGCGACGCAGGTACTCCTCATCGTGCTCCCGCTCCAAGCGGCGAGCCAGTCGCTCAACGCGTTCGAGTTCTGTTTCGAGACGCTCGATTGCCTGTTGTGCACGCGTTTCGCGGCGTCGAGCCACGATCACGATGACACTTGTGCCGGACAGGACCAGCAACAGCAGCAAGAGGAGAAGTGAGGGGTCCATGGGAGAGAACACGTTGGGATCGACTACACCTCGAACGCTGCTTGAGCCGGGCGTCGACAATCGGGGTGATACTTGATCGCCACCTCTTCTATGCGAGCATGGGTGGACATGCAGTTCGTAAGACTACGTACGGGCCATCGTAAAACGGCCGCTAGCCCCTGGCTCTTCAGCGTGTTGGGGCTGGTTGGTTGTGGCGGCAGTGGCTCAGACCAGGTCATCCTGCCTGATTCGCAGGACCCCGATGCCGTCGATGTGCTCGAGCCCGCAACGGCGCGTTGGGAGCAAGTCGAGAACTTTGAAGCTGACCTGGTGGCGCCGCGCCATCCGTCGGATGGGCAAGGGACTGCAAGGCTGATCCTGGCAGAAGGGGAAGCTGCGCAAGTCCAAGCCGGCACCCGCAAGAGCTGGGAAGTCGAGTACACCGCAGGTCCAGACGGCCTCGCCGTAGACGCAATTTTGTGGTTCATGCCCGAACCCTTTTGGGGCTGGACGAACCCGCAGAACCACGATCCTTCCCGACTCGGTTATGTCAGCGTGTCGACCGCTGCGCAAGGCGTTGCATTGGACACGCAACCCGATGGGCGCCCGCAAGGCGCGGCCTGGTTTAGGGTGCGCATCGGTGGACGTGGGCTGAATGAAGGCGAGACGATTCGCTTGCGCTACGGCGAGGGTGAGGGCGGTGCGCAAGCCGACACCTATGCGGAGAGAGACGCGCGCCTCTGGCTCGCGGTCGATGGTGATGGTGATGGCGTGCGCGTCGAGTTGCCCTCTTCCCCCACTATCGAAGTCCTGCCCGGACCGGCACGGCGCATCAAGCTGACCAGTGACAGCACGGCGAAGCCAGGCGAAAAAGTGAAGCTACGTGTCGCCGTGTTGGACGCAGTTGGCAACGCTGTCTCCAAAGTGAAAGGATCAATCACATGGGGCGGCTTGCCTGCTGATTGGGAGCTCCCAAAGGCTTCGCAGCTCGCCGGCGATGCGGGCGGCTTTCTGTTGCAACACTTCACCGCCAAGTCGGGCGGCTTGTTCCGAGCGACAGCCCGCTTGACGCTGGACGATGGACAGAGTTTTGACGCGACTGCGAATCCGTTGATTGTCCACGAACGCAGCACGCCGCTGTATTGGGGCGACTTTCACGGACACTCCAACCTCTCGGACGGAACGGGTGTGCCCGAGGACTACTTCCGCTACGCGCGCGACTTCGCAGGCTTGGACGTGGTCGCGCTGACTGACCATGACCACTTCGGCGTGCGCTTCCTGGACCAGCACGCAGAGTTATGGGAAGGCATTCGCGAACAGACAGCCGCCTTTCATGATCCACCAAACTTCGTGACGCTGCTGGGCTACGAATGGACGAGCTGGATCCATGGTCACAGGCATGTGCTGTACTTCAGCGACGAAGGGCGCATCTACAGCTCTATCACGGATGGAATCGAGACCCCGCGCGAACTCTGGGATGCGCTGAAGGGTCAAGACGCGATCACGTTGACGCATCACTCCGCCGGCTCGCCGATCCCTACGAATTGGAGCTTCGCGCCGGACCCTGTGCTCGAACCTCTGGCCGAGGTGATGAGCGTGCACGGTAGCAGCGAAGCGGCAGATTCCCCGGCCCGTCTGCGCGGTGCGATCCCGGGCAACTTTGTGCGTGATGCGTTGGAACGCGGATACCAGCTCGGCTTTATCGGCAGTGGAGATAGCCATGATGGACATCCCGGGCTGCCGCACTTGGATCCGACTTATGGGTACCGACCGGCGCGACCTGACGCGACGCCGGGCTCGCCTATGGCGACGGAGCGCATGGGGAATGGCGGCTTGGCGGGCATTCGGGCTAAGGCACGCACCCGGGCTTCGATTCTGGAAGCGCTGCGTGCGCGCCGTGTCTACGCAACATCGGGCCCGCGCATCGTGCTGCGCTTCGATATCGACGGCAGGCGCGGCGGCGAGCGAGTGGCGCGCGGCACTCTCGCGCCGAATCCGCTGCTGCGACTCGATGTCTTTGGCTGCGCGCCACTCGAACGCATCGATGTGATCCGTTCCGGAGGCCGAGTCGATCGCACGCCGATGATGGGCGAGCTCGATGCTCATCTCGAGTTCCCGCTTAGCGATATTGCGTCGCTGGACTATGTGTATGTGCGCGTGCTGCAGATGGATGGCGGCTTGGCTTGGAGCAGTCCGATTTTCTTTGAGTGAGTCTGAGACTGCGCGGGCGGGCTATCTGAGCGTCCGATAAGGCCGTGCACAGCAGAAGACGCACCGACACCGGATCATTGAGTGTCCAGGCTCAATAAGGGGCGGCCTTCCTCTGCCTTGTGACACCTTGCCTGGCTCATTTGAATGACTTGTCTTACCCGGGATCAATACAGCTCGGCCGCCAAGCTCCACCCTTAGGCAGATTCCCAGGCCCTCCGCCCCATCTCGGCTCAAGTCTCCGGCACTTCCTCGATTCCGGGCAAGTGGAAGAGGAAAGGCGCCAGCACTCGTGTCAAAATGCCCGCACAGAAGGACCCCCCCTTCTGCATCTAGCTGGCAGGCAGAATCCACATGACGACCGAGAGCGCGAAATCAAGGCCGATTCAGACGGCTACGTTGATCGTTGGAGACACCAAAATCGAGCTGCCGGTGGTGACCGGGGCCGAGGGTGAGATCGCGGTGGACATCCGCAACCTACGCAAGGAAACGGGCATAATCACGCTCGATCCGGGCTACGGAAATACGGGCGCCTGCAAGAGTAGTATCACCTTCATTGATGGTGAAAAGGGCATCCTTCGCTATCGCGGTTATGCGATCGAGGACCTGGCGGGCAAGAGCTCGTTCTTGGAAGTCGCCTACTTGCTGCTGTACGGCGAGCTGCCGACTCCGGACCAATTCACGTCCTTCCGCGAAGGCATCGTCGGGCACACGATGTTGCACGAGGACATGAAGCGCTTCTTCGATGCGCTGCCAATCGACGCTCACCCGATGCCGAGTATGGCAGCAGCGGTCGGAACACTGGCGACCTTCTACAAGGAACCGAACAGTGACGAAGAAGTCGCCGAGGCGACAGTTCGTCTTCTGGCCAAGATGCCGACGCTGGCTTCGTACTCGTACAAGCATTCGATCGGCCAGCCGTTCATGTATCCGCGCAACGACTTGGGCTACTGCCAGAACTTCCTGCACATGATGTATGGAACACCGTGCAGCGAGTACGAAGCCGACCCTGTTGTCGCGAAAGCGCTGGACCTATTGTTGATCCTGCACGCAGATCACGAGCAAAACTGCTCGACCAGCACGGTGCGCCTCGTCGGAAGCTCGCGCGCTCACTTGTATGCCAGCATTTCGGCTGGAATCAGCGCGCTGTGGGGCGAATTGCACGGCGGTGCCAACCAGAAGGTGCTTGAGATGCTGAAAGGTATCGCAGCCAACGAGGGCAGTGCCGAGGTCTTCTTGAACAAGGCTAAAGACAAGGGCGACACGACGCGCCTGATGGGCTTTGGTCACCGCGTCTACAAGAGCTACGACCCGCGCGCGACGATCCTGAAGAGTGCCTGCGAGGATGTGATCGCGCAGACCGGCGGCTCGAGCCAGCTGCTTGAGATCGCGATGAAGCTGGAAGAGATCACGCTCTCCGACGAGTACTTTATCAAGCGCAACCTGTACCCGAACGTCGACTTCTATTCCGGCGTGATCTATCAGGCGATCGGAATCCCGATCAATATGTTCACGGTGATGTTCGCGCTCGGCCGCTTGCCGGGTTGGATCGCGCAATGGCGTGAGATGCGCGGCGATGCGGATTTCCGCATTGGTCGTCCGCGCCAGGTTTATGTCGGCGCTACGCAGCGCGGGCTCTCCTGAGCGATCGGGGAGTGTCAGCGCAGACGGGGGCGCGGGGGCCGGCGCGCCTCGCTCGAATCAAGATCTGACTCGGGTACGCGCGCCCCGAGCGTCGATGGATGCGGAAGCTTCGTCGCTCTGCCTGAAAGTCCGGCCGGTGAATCCGTAGACTGTCCGGCCGGTGCCGCCTTTGGCCGGCGCCGCTCCGGGCCTGCTCTCCCATCGGCCCGCCCCCCCATCGGCCATGTCCCTCCGCAACCTCAGCCCGGTCCTATGGATCGCCTTCTTCCTGTGCGTACTGGAAGTCGGCCTGGAAGTCCGGGCGGCGCGCCGTGGTTGGGGCACCCTGCTGTTCGGAGCGGAAAACGCGGGCGAAGGCCAGCAGGCGAGCGGCGAGTTCGGGCCGACCGATGCCTTTCCGTTCCGCAGCCGCATCGTTGCGGCCGAACGCGCCCGCGACAGCGCCAGACTGTGGATCGCGTCCTCCTCCTATGCCGAGGACAAGCGCATTCCGGCCACGCAGATTTTCCCGAACAGGCTCGAGCAACTTCTTCGAGATGGCGGCTGCGCAGTCCAAGTTTTGAACGCGAGCCGCAACGGATACACCACAGCCAGCAACCTGAGCGTGCTGCGTGAGAGCGGCGCGCAGTGGCAACCCGACGTGTGCGTGCTGTACCAGATGACGAACGATGTTGACTGGATCACGAACACGCTGCTGACACCGGGTGCGGATCCGGAAGCGAACATCGGACCCGACAGTGCCAGTGCAAGCAAGGCGCGCGACATTGGCTGGATCGAGGAGGTTTCCGAAGAGACCACAATTTTCAGCGTGCTGAAATCGAATCTGACCTCGCGCCTCTCCGCCGGTCGCATCCTTGTGGACGAGCTGCCTCCTCGCGCGCAGCAAGCCTTCGAGGCTTATGTGCACGCCTTCATCGACGAGAGCCTCAAGCTCGGCGCGCGACCCGTCTTGTGCACCTTCGCGACACGTCACACCAGGCTCACCGAGGATCAAGTGCCCGAGTCCGTGGCCTTGGCGCTGCGGCGCGTGAATCTGTACCTCTCGATGCGCGGATGGATCGACTCGGTGCAGACCTTCAACGATGTCGTGTGCAGGGTCGCGGCCGAGCGAGATGTGACGCTGATCGATGTGGCCAGTGCCATAGCGGACAAACACAAACACTTCCGCGACTTCAGCCACTTCCAGGAGACGGGGCACGCGATCGTCGCGCAGACGATGTACGCCGTCTTGAGCGAGCTCCCCAGATTGCAGCGGGAGGGCGCGGGCGATTGATCGCCGCTGCGTGATGAATTTCAACTCGCCTGAGTTCCTACTGTTCTTCCCGCTCGTGCTGCTGTCCTTCTGGGCAGTGTTTAAGCACGAGCGTGGGCGCGATGTGGTGCTGCTGCTCGCCAGCTACGCGTTCTACATGTCGTGGAACTGGCGCTATGCGGGCTTGATTGCGTTCTCGACCCTGATCGACTTCGCGATTGGCCGCAAGCTCGCAGCCTCGGACAAACAGAGCACGCGCAAGGCCTTGCTACTGGGCAGTCTGACGATCAATCTCGGGCTGCTTGCACTCTTCAAGTACTACAACTTCTTCGTCGACCTGGCGCGTGAGAGCTTCTCGCTGATTGGGACCGAGATCGAGATTCCGCACCACGAGCTGCTGCTCCCGGTTGGCATCTCCTTCTACACCTTCCAGACGCTCAGCTACACGCTCGACATCTATCGGCGCGAGCTGAAGCCGGAAGGGAACCTGCTGAAGTTCGCGCTCTTCGTGTCCTTCTTCCCGCAGCTGGTGGCCGGTCCGATCGTGCGTGCATCGACCTTCCTGCCGCAGCTGCACAAGCGACCGCGCGTCGATGCAGAGCGCATGCGCTACGGGCTGTGGCGCATCTTCCGCGGCTTGTTCAAGAAGGTCATCATCGCCGACTTGCTGGCCAACTTTGCGATCGACGGGGTCTTCGCCGACCCGACGGCCTTCTCGAGCTGGGATGTGTTGCTCGCGCTCTACGCCTACTCCTTCCAGATCTACAACGACTTCTCGGGCTATAGCGATGTCGCGATTGGAGCCGCGTGCATGCTGGGCTTCGATATTCCGATGAACTTCAACCGGCCGTACCTCTCGCGCAATGTGCGCGAGTTCTGGACGCGCTGGCACATATCACTCTCGAGCTGGCTGCGCGACTATTTGTACATCCCTCTGGGTGGCAATCACGGCACGAAGTCACGCGTCAAATTCAACCTATCCATGACGATGCTGCTGGGCGGACTCTGGCACGGAGCGGCGCTGAACTTCGTGTTCTGGGGCGCCTATCACGGGCTTCTGTTGATCTTCGCACGCGCAACCGACCGCCGCCCGACCAAGGCTAGCCTGGGCCGCATCGTGCGCGAACGACTCGTGTGCTTCCACTTGGTCCTGTTCGGCTGGCTGCTCTTTCGCGTCACGAGCTGGCAGAACCTAGTCGAGTTCGGCCAAGCCGTGTTCGCCTTCGAAGGCGGGACCAGCTTGCATCCCTTCTTCTTTGCGGTACTCGGCTTGGCGATCGCGTGCCATTGCATCTCACAACGGTGGGTCGAGAGCATTGGTGAACGAGTGCGCGCTCTACCTGTGATCATCCAGGGCGGGCTCTATGCTGGGATGATTCTGTTGTTCTCTGCCGCTACGATCGAAAGCCCTGCATTCATCTACTTCCAGTTCTGACCCATCGATCGAGGACAAGCTCGCCTTGCAACACCAAGACCATCCTGCGCTTAAGCGGCTCTGGGCCGCGGCGCGTCAGTGGCTCGACGACGCTCAAGTCGGACCGGAGGGATTCCTGGATTTGTTGCGCGTCGCAAGCGAGACGGATCTGCCGTACGAATGGGACAGACTGCGCAAGCATGATCCAAACGCCGAACTCGGACACCTTGAGCTGTGGCTCCTGGATCAGCTTCAATCCGAACCGGAGGAGAGCAAGCACAACCAGCTTTGGTTTCGCATGCGAACGCATGCGTGGAAAGAGACCGTCGACGGCGGCGAGATCGTGCTCGAACGCCTGCTGTCCGACTCACGTGAGCTTCCGACTTCCGAATTCAGCGAACCGCTCGTGCTCGGACGGGAAGCGACGACCCAGCTCGGCATCATGGGCGCGCTCTTGCACGAAGGTGGGCACAGCGGATCGCGCAGGAATGGTCGCCAGATCGAAGCCGTACTGGCCGGTCCACTCGCCGTTGGCGCCGTTGCGTGGAGTGTTCAGACAACCTTGGAGCGAATCGATTCGTCCATTACCCTGGGCGATCAGGACGGTCGCGAAGTCGTCGTCGGTTACGACGCGGGTCCTGGCTTCCTGCTCGGTCGCTGCGGTCACGACAGTTGGTACCGCGATTCAGTCATCAGCTATGGCTGAATCGACGGAGAGTGATCGTCAGAGTTCGCGCCGAAGCGGGGACGTAGACCTATCCATAAATCGACGGGCGGTGATACATTTGCAGAGATATCGAAGCGCAACTTCCAGCATGGAGAAGCTGATGAAAGACTACTCGAGGACGCGGATTCAGATTCAATCGGCGCTGCTGCTGCTCACTCTATTGGGCCTCACCGCCTGCATCGGTCCCAAAGAGGACTCGAGCACGAAGCGTCGGCAAGCGAGCAACGCTCCGTTGGAAGAGCCCGATGACGAAGTCGGCAGCTTCTTCGTGGACAACTAGAACTGACCTCACTACTGGGTCACAGGCACCTGCCGCATTCGCTGACGCGAAGGCGGCAGGTGCGCAAATATCACTCGTCCGTCGAGCGCGAGAAGTACGGAACTTGAAGTTCGCGTACGCGAGTCTCGAAGGCGGGCAACTCGCGCGCGAAGACTTGGTCGAGCTGATCGAGCTGCTGCTGGATCGCACTGCCTAGCTCCTGCCGCACCTCACGCATCTGCTGCGTGGGCGCCCGCTCGCCAATCCCGGCCAAGCCCATGACTCCAGCTAGCTTGTCGTTCAAGCGAATCGGGAAGTTCAGCGGATCCTGACGACTCTGACTCTTGGTCTGATACAGCGTCTCCTCGATCTCCTTCAAGGTCGTGATCATGCGCTCCGCTTCGGAATCCAACTCGCTGTCGGTGGTCTCCTCGAAGCGCTTCTGCAGACTCGTCAGCTCGGAGCGCAGCCGCCGCAGCTTGCGAATCCCGCGGTGCGTGTCGGTCAGCTGATCGCGAATCGAGATCAGGAAGTCGTGCTGCTCACCCAACACCTCCCGGCTCGCCGTCGACCTAGGGTCCTGGCGCACCATGCCCACCTCGCGGACAAAGGAACCTCGCTTCGGCTCCGCTACAGCGATGGGTGACCAATCACGAGGCGAGGAAGTCTCGCGCGTCTTCGAGGACTCCTTGGAGCTAGCCTCCGCATCCGCAGCCACCGGCGGCGGAAGCTCCAAGCTCATGCGCACCGAGTACCAATCCGGAATCACGCGCGGCCCCGAGAGCCGGCTATTCCAAAGCACCATGTCGTCGAAGGCTTCAGCCGGACGGTGGCGCAGATCCCACACGAAGCGGTTCAACCCCTTGTCGCTCGTCAGTTGTCTCGGATCTATTCCGAGCCACTTGGGAGGCCCTTTCTCTTCACTCCCCTCAGGTGCCTTCTGTTCGAAACTGGCGATCACGGCACGTGAATCCTTCGACTCTGTAATGTCCAAACGCAGCTTCGCGCCCTCGGGAAGCTCTTGCCCGAGCCAGTAGTGGATCACGAGACCACTCGACGGATTCGTCCCTGCAGCACCGGCGTTGTCACGCGTGCCGCCCACCAACAATCGCGTCGCAACCTCAGGTCGGAACAGGTGCAGATCGACAGCGGTGATTTCATCCATCCACTGCCGCAGCACGTTCAGGTCGTCCAGAATCCAATACCCGCGGCCCTGCGTCGCGACGACTAGGTCCCCCTCCTTGACGACCATGTCCGTCACAGGAACGATCGGCAGCTCGCGCTGCAACGACTCCCAAGTCGAACCATCATCGAAGGAGAGGTGAACGCCGCGCTCGGTTCCCGCATACAGCAAACCAGCCCGCAGAGGGTCGGCGCGCACGACGCGCGTGAAGTGATCGCGCGGGATGCCCGCATCAATGCGCTCCCATGTCTGTCCCCAATCCGTCGTCCGGAACAGGTAGGGCGCAAAGTCATCCTTCTTGTATCCGGTGGCCGCGACGTACAAGCCAGACGCAAGATGGGGGTGGGCTTCGATCGAGTTGATCATGGTCCACTCGGGCATGCCACCCGGTGTGACATCCTGCCAACTGGCGCCAGCATCACGTGACAGCTGGACGAGACCGTCATCAGATCCAGTCCAAAGCACGCCGGCTTCGACACTCGATTCGCAGGCCGCAAAGATGGTCGAGTAGTACTCGACGCTGGTGTTGTCTTGCGTAATCGGGCCACCCGACGATTCCTGCATCGACTTCTCGTTGCGCGTTAGGTCGGGCGAAATCGCCTGCCAGGTGGCGCCCTCGTCTCGGGTCGAGAACAGCACATTGCCGGCCGCGTACAACAGCTCCGGATCGTGCGGCGAGAAGAAGATCGGGAAGTTCCAATTGAAGCGATAGCGCAGCTCGGCCGCGCCCCATCCCATCGGATTGTCGGGCCACACGTTGACCGCCCGCTGCTCACCCGTGCGATGGTCAACGCGCGTCAGGAAGCCGTCATAGGAACCACCATAGACAATGTCCGGCTCGCCCGGTTTGGCAACGATGTGACCGCTCTCTCCGCCTGCCGTCGGCTCCCAATCGCGTTCTCCGATCACAGACCCGCTGAAGGATCTGGATCGAATGCGAACGGCGCTATTGTCCTGCTGCCCGCCCAAGATGCGGTACGGAAAGGCGTCGTCGACCGAGACACGATACATCTGCGCCGTCGGCTGATTGCTCTGCGTCGACCAAGTCGTACCACCATCGAGGCTGACGTTCGCACCACCGTCGTTGGCTTCGATCATGCGCAAGGGATCCGCGGGGTCGATCCACATGTCATGGTTGTCACCGTGCGGAACCCGAATCGTGTTGAAGCTCTTCCCGCCATCACGTGAGTGATGGAACTGAACGTTCAGTACGTAGACCGAGTCCGCATCGATCGGATCGGCATAGATGCGCGTGTAGTACCAAGCGCGTTGACGGAGGTCGCGCTTCGTATTGACCAAGGACCATGTCTCGCCCGCATCGCGTGAGCGCAGCACGCCGCCCTTCTCGGCCTCGACGATCGCATAGACATTGTCCGGGTCCGATGCGGAGACACTGACGCCGATGATTCCGATAGGCCCTTTGGGAAAGCCCTTGGTCTCGCTCAGATCGGTCCACGTGTCCCCACCATCAATCGACTTCCACAAGGCGGAACCCTCGCCGCCGCTGTCCAAGCTGTAAGGCGTTCGGCGCACGCGCCACGTCGATGCGTACAGGATGCGCGGATTGGCGGGGTCCATGACCAGGTCGACCGCGCCGACATTCTCGTCGACTTGCAGGATCGCTTCCCAGGTCTCACCGCCATCTCTGGATCGATAGACACCACGTTCCTCGTTGGGCCCGAATAGGTGCCCGAGTGCTGCGACGTACACGAGTTCATCGTTGGCCGGGTGGACGCGGATGCGTGGAATACGACGCGAGTCCGCGAGCCCCATGTGACGCCACGTTCGGCCGGCATCGACCGACTTCCAGACGCCATTTCCATGGGACACATTGCCACGCACCGTCACCTCGCCACCACCGACGTAGATCACGTTCGGATCGGAAGGCGCGACCGTGACGGCTCCGATCGAGCCACCGAAGCTGCCATCCGAGATGTTCTCCCAGTGAGCTCCCCCATCCTTCGTCTTCCAGACGCCACCGCCGGCGGCGCCGAAGTAATAGGTGTGCGGATCGCCCGGAATCCCGGTGCAGGCGGCGGAGCGCCCGCCGCGATAGGGCCCCACTTCGCGCCATTTCAGCGCTTCGAACTCTTCGCGCTCGATGCGCATCGGCTCGGCGGCCTCCGATTCGGCTGCCGCCTCGGATTGACCGGATGCGACAGGGAGAAGGAAAGGGATCGCCAAAGCAATCGAAGCAACAGAAGCACTCGCGAAGAGAATCATGGGCAAGAGAGCTCGCGGATCAGGTGGGGTATCGTCAATCGCCTGCAACGGGCCAAAAGCAGGCCCCGGGCGGCGGTCTGACGAATCTACAGACTGCATCGGCCCAGCGTCTAGGCAACGCGAGCATCCGCGTGCTGATCCGCCTCTAAGTCACCTCAGGGGTGATTGGACGGACCCGCGCAGCTACGATCCGGGCCAAGCTCAAATGCAGATCCCAAGATTTTCTCGCCTCCGACTGCGACGCGTCCGCACGATTAACAGCTCGGCGCGACTCCCAGCAACTGCGAATTCGAGCCTGAACCGGACGCGATCCCGAGCCGACGCTTCGCTGAAACCTGAGCGCGATCCGCATCGGAATGCCCGAAATGGCCGTTCCAACCGGAATTGAGGCGGTCCGCCGGTTAGTCTACTCGCTTCAAAATCTCCTGCGAGACAAGCGTGAGCGAAGCAAGAAGAAGTAACAAAAGGTCCAGAGGACCTGCCCGACGACGAAATTCCGGGCGCGGCGGCAGTGGAGCACCTTCGGGTCCGGCTCCCGATCCGCTGAAACCTACAGACATTCCTCCCGATATCGAGTCCTTCGCCGACTTCGATCTGGATGAGCAAACACAGGCCGCGATCGCCGAAATGGGTATCGTCAAGCCGACACCCATTCAGGCCCTGACGATTGGTCCGGTTCTGAAGCGACGCGATGTGATCGCGAAAGCCGAGACGGGCACAGGTAAGACCCTGGCCTTCGGCGCGCCGATGATGTCGATGATCGACCCTGCGCGTAAGAGCGTGCTGGGTCTTGTCCTCAGTCCGACCCGTGAGTTGGCCGAGCAGGTCTTCAAAGTGCTCGCCAAGCTTGGCGAAGCGCGCGGCGTCAAGGTCGCATTGATCGTCGGCGGCGAGCCGCTCGCTCCGCAGGTCAACGCGCTGCAAGGTGGCGCGCAGGTCGTGGTCGCGACCCCGGGTCGCGTGATCGACTTGATGGGACAGGGTTTCCTGAGCTTCCCATGGACCGAGTTCGCGATCCTGGACGAAGCCGACAAGATGCTCGAGATCGGGTTCATTGATGATGTGAACAAGATCCTGGAAGCCAGCGATCCCGACATCCGGCAGACACTGCTGTTCTCGGCGACCTTCCCGCCCGCATTGCTTACGCTCGCGCGCAAGCATACGCGCGACCCGTTGGAAGTAGCCACGGCCGCAGGCGTCGCCACCGTCGACACGATCCGCCAGACCTTCCTGCGGGTGACCGACGAAAACCGTCCGCGCGCACTCGTCCGCGTACTCGAGGACAGCGCTAAAGATGCGGTCATGCTGGTCTTCTGCGACCGTCGCACCGATGTCGACCAGCTGCTGCGGCGACTCGAGCGACTGCGCTTCTCCGTCAAGGCATTGCACGGTGGCTACGATCAAGCCGCGCGCTTCCGCGTGATGGACGCGTTCCGCACAGGCGATGTCAAAGCCTTGATCGCGACCGATGTCGCTTCGCGTGGCTTGGATGTCGCGCATGTGACGCACGTGATCAACTATGGCGTTCCGCGTGATGTTTCGGACTACACGCACCGCATCGGGCGCACGGGACGCGCGGGTCGGACCGGCACATCTCTGACGTTCGTATCCGATCGTGACGATGGACGTTGGAACCTGCTGCGCAAAGACACGCCTTGGGAGATCCAAGAGCTGACGCACCCCAGCGATCTACTCGTGGTACCGGACGCCAAGGTTGAAGAGCCGGAAGTGACCGAAGAGACGGAACGCCCCAAACGCGCCAGCAGCCGTTCTGGTCGTGACCGTGAAGAGCGTCCGACACGAAATCGCTCGGATCGAAGTGAGCGGAGCCGAGACGAAGAGTCGGACGAATCCGAATCCAAGCCCCGTGGCCGCAAGGTCCGGCAGCGCAGCGAACGAAGTGATTCGGAGCCGCGCGCGCGGCGCGAGCGGTCCGATCGCTCGGAGAGCAGCGAGCGTTCGGATCGAAGCGAAGGCGCTTCGACTCGTCGCCAGTCCTCTCGCCCGGATCGAAGCGAGCAAGATGCTGACGGGCGTGGGCGCAGCGAATCCGAGGATTCGGGTCAGCGCGCGGGACGCGGGCGCGATCGCGACGACGACCGCGGATCGCGGGAGAGTTCGCCGCGGCGAGATCGTTCGGAACGAGATCGGCCTGAGCCGGATCGTTCGGCCAGGAGTCGACCGGAACGCGACCGATCGGAGCAATCGGATCGTCAACCCAGCCGCAGCCGGGACCGCGCAGAAGCGAGCACCGATGAGGCCGTCGAGACTGGCCGTGGCCGCTCGAGTTCGGGTCGTGGCGAGGGTCGCGGCCGATCGCGGCGCGATCGCGGGATCGAAGAAGACCGCCCGCGCGCGACATCGGATCGCGAGCGTACCGACTCCGAAGACGATGGTGGTCGCCCCCGGCGACGTCCGCGCACGGAGCGAGATTCCGGCGAGGAGCGCGGCTCCCGACATCGTGAAGACTCAGATCGCAGCGCTAGCGGGCGTGATGAGGGCGGGCAACGATCTCGTTCTCGCACCGCTCGAGACGCTGAGCGCGAATCGTCGAGCCAGAGAGACAACCGTGATGCTGAAGGCGGCAGAAGTCCTTCCGACGAAGGTCGCGACCGAAGTGAGCGTGGTCGCGGAACTTCACGATCCGATAGATTCGATAGTACGGACGAGAACGAGCGCAGCTCGCGGCCTGCAAGGCCTGAGCCGGCGCGGCCGCGTGAGCGAGCCGTTGCTGACTGGAACCTGAACCGGCCAGTGCCCCAAGAAGAACTCGAGCGAAGTCGCGGCCAATCCGATCGCTCTAGCGGTCGCGGACGAGGGCGCGGAGGTAGTGATCGAGGACGTGATCGCTCGCGCGACGATGCCGGGCGCGGGCACGGCTCGGCTAGCAGCGAGCGTGATGGCCGCAACTCGGGACGAGATCGTGACCGCGACTCGAGTTCCGAGAAGCCGCGCTCTTCCGCCGGCGATTGGAATCGCAACCGCCCAGAAGCAGATCCGGATCGCGGCAGATCAGAGTCCGGCCGAGGTGCCGGGCAAAGTCGTGGCCGTGGCCATGACGGTGGTCAAGATCGCAATCAGGATCAGGACCGGGATCGCAATCGCGACCAGGATCGGGATAGCAATCGTGGTCAGGGTCGGGAACGCGAGCAACGCCCGAGGCGTGAAGCCCCCGCCCGCAACCGAGACTCGGAAGAGCGAGGAAGCAGGAGCCGTTCGGAGCGCCCTGAACCTCAATCGACCCGAGAGGAACCCCGTCGCAGCGAGCGGCCGAAGCAATCGGCCTCTTCCACCGACAACTCTCCCGGTGGTTTCGGCGCAGGGCTTGTAACTGACCAGTCGGGCGCTCAGAAGAAGAGCAGCAAGAAGAAACGAAGTCGCCGGGCACCCAAGTCGGAAGAGAACTCCGATCATGAGCGCGGCGACGCATCAGGATTCGGTTCCGGCGTCTGAGCCCCTACGAACCTGACGAAGGAATAATCATGGGTGGCAAAAATCCCTACACAGACCAGGTCGCGCTAGACCTGCCGAAAACGCGCTATTCGGTTCGCTTCGAGCCGATGGGCAAAGTCGTCGAAGTCGACCCAAGCGATCTACCGCTTGGTCGCGACGGTCAACCCGGTTCGATCCTGGACATCGGACTCGCCAATGACATCGACATCGATCATGCCTGTGGTGGCGTGACCGCGTGCTCGACCTGCCACGTGATCTTTCGTGAGGGCGGCCAGAGTTGCTCGGAAGCGACGGATGACGAGGAAGATATGCTCGACCTGGCTCCCGGGCTGGAGCCGACCTCTCGACTCGCGTGTCAGGCCGTTCCGGATGGAAGCGTCGAAGTCGTGGTCGAGATTCCCGACTGGAATCGCAATCACGCCAAAGAAGCGCCGCATTAGTCTCGTCCCTCGACCGGGCAGGCCCGCCCCGCCTTGTGATACACGCAAGCCTCGAGCCCTTGCACAAGCCGCGCTTCATTCCCTGAACGGACCTGCTCTCAGATAGGATCAGTCCCCCATGACGAATCCGGATCACGGCAACGAGCAAAGCGCTCACGAGCAAGACACGATAGATATCAGCCTCGCGAATCCGCGCGGATTCTGTGCTGGCGTCGATCGCGCGATCGAGATCGTCAAGCACGCGTTGTCACGCTTCGGTGCGCCGGTGTACGTGCTGCACGAGATCGTGCACAACCGCCATGTGCTGGCGGATTTATCCCAGCGCGGCGCGATCTTCGTCAAACGGCTCGATCAGGTGCCTCCGGGCTCCGTGACGATTTTCAGTGCGCACGGCGTTGCCAAAGAAGTCGTGCAGGAAGCGAGCGAGCGCTCGCTTCAGGTGATCGACGCGACCTGCCCGCTGGTGACGAAGGTTCACGTACAGGCATCGAACTATGCCTCCAAGGATCACGACATCGTCTTGATCGGGCACGAGGGACACCCCGAAGTCGAGGGCACGCGCGGCCAGATCGAAGGCACAGTCCATGTGCTTTCGACCATCGAAGAGGTCAACGCACTCGAGGTGCAAGACCCAAACCAAGTGGCCTACGTCACGCAAACGACCCTCTCTGTCGATGACACGCGTGAGGTGATCGACGCATTGATGGCACGCTTCCCTGCGATCCAGGGTCCAGCGTTGAAAGACATCTGCTACGCGACGCAGAACCGGCAGAACGCAGTGCGCGAGATGGTGCACGAGGTCGAATTGCTGCTAGTCGTCGGTTCTGCAAACAGCTCAAACTCCAATCGTCTGGCCGAACTCGGCGAGCGATCTGGTGTGGAGTCCTATCTGGTCGACCACCCGGATCAGGTCAAAGCAGAGTGGTTTGATGGTAAGACGCAAATCGGCGTTACGGCTGGTGCCTCCGCTCCCGAGACACTGCTGCGTGAGATTTTGGATCGCATCAAGGACTTCGGAGTCACCACGGTGCGCGAGATTGACGGCGAACCGGAGACGGTCGTGTTCAATATGCCGCCCGAGCTTTGTTGATCGCATCCGAACAAGGCTGCGCGACCATGGCGTGACCTGCGGGGCGCTTGTCTCTGGCGAGCTGAAAGGGCTCCCCCCTCGATGGCAATGACCCGGAGTGAGCTCCGGACAACAGTCCTCCAAGTCGAGCTGACATGCTCCTCCGTCTCACCCTCTACTGACTCCTCGCGGCCCCGTTGGC
The DNA here is from genome assembly GCA_047611405.1 of Planctomycetota bacterium. Lineage (GTDB taxonomy): Bacteria > Planctomycetota > UBA1135 > UBA1135 > JBLFWN01. The sequence goes on from JBLFWN010000005.1 coordinate 63,471, forward strand.
TGCCCAACTGCCGCCAGGCTACATCGATGGGGTCATTGTGAACGGTATTCACAGCCCTGTCGGAGTGATGCACGATGCGAACGGCAAGGTGTTCGCTTGGATGCGCAATGGCAAGGTCCGCGTAGTAGAGAACGGATTTCTCCTGTCGCCTGCCCTGCGAAACATCACCTAGGAGGTCGGCGCATGGAACGACTTGGGAATGCTCGGGCCCGCACTCGCCCCTGGCTTCTTGATGAACGGCTATCTGTACCTGAGCTATGTCGTAGACCGGCATCACCTGCTGCACTTTGGAACGCCGCAGTACGACCCGACCGCGAACGACTTCATGTCGGCCAAGATCGGAAGGATTACGCGCTATACGGCAGATGCGAGTACGAGCTTCACGACCTTAGTCCCGGGCAGCCGCAAGCTATTGCTGGGTGAGACGATCGATAGCGGCTTCCCTGTTCCTGCACTTGTCCCATGGAACGGACGGCCTCACCTTCGGCGCAGACCGTTCGCTGCTCGCCGGCTCCGGTGACGGAGCGAGCTTCGCGAACATTGACGGCGGGAACTTGCTGGCGACGTACTACCTCGATGCACTCGCGGATGGAATCATTCGGCCGAGTAAAAACGTCGGGGCCTTTCGATCCAAATGGTGAATAGCCTTTCCGGAAGAATCTGGCGTTTGGATCCCGCGACGGGCGACGGCCTCGCCAGCAATCCATTCTTTGACGAGTCCGATCCACGAACAGCTCGCTCGCGCACCTACGCCCTGGGTTTACGTAATCCCTTTCGATTCTCGATACGACCCGGGACGGGAAACAGCAATCCAGCTAGTGGTGACCCTGGTGTGATCTACGCCGGGGATGTCGGTTGGAATCTCTTCGAAGAGCTGCACGTGATCGGCGAAGCGGGGATGCGCCCCTCATCCGTGATCGTGAATGCTGTCAGCTTCGCGTCGGGCACTGCAACCAGGTTGGAAATGGGCCCTCCGTTGTTGTAGATAAACTCTACTCGCAGGCTCAATGAAGCGGTTCCGCGAGTCCACCTTCCACTAGCAACGTGATAGGTGCCCGCGTCCTTGCCGGGTCCAGTTACTTGTTGCACGGCTATGCTGTTCTGTGCTGTAGCTACAGCAGGAAGGGCGAGGATCGCTGCGCACATCTTGAAGATCGGCATCGCGGTCTTCTCTCCGAGTAGTTTCCGACTCGCGTCGGATGAGGCTATGGAACTTGCGGGTGCATGAATGCGGCCCGAGCGGGATGCCCGAGTGAGGGATGCATCATGGTGCAATGCCGTTTGACTTAGGGCTCGAACTTGTTGTTACGGCTAACTGCGAACACGTGCCGTTCTCCTCGAAGTGGCCAACGACATAGTGGTCTGCATCCTCGCAGAAATAAAAGTTACAAGTTTGAATCGAATCGAGGGCTTCGGGCATCTGAACGTTGAAACGTGCAGGTATCTAGCAAGCGTGAGGAGCCGGAGGTGTTCGCAAGAAGACTTTGGCATTGCTCCTGCAGGTCCTCGATGACCTAATTGAGTTGTGATGTCACAATTCGAAAGACGCAATGGGGACCACTACCAAATAACGACGGAGGAGCTCGAGCTCTTCCGACGCGATGGCTATGTGCACCTTCGAGGCCTCGTGAGCGAAGAAGAACTGCTCGAACTCGAGGCGATCTATGCACGCTTCCTGGCGCAAGAGATCCCGGTCGAAGGCAAAGACTACTGCGACATGGCTGGCGACTATACGCGCGCTGCTGAGGACTTCGCGCTCGTCAACATCATGCTCCCGCGCAAGTACCACCTGGCCCTGCGCGACAACATCTACGAGAGGCGAGCCGCCTCTGTGGCCGAGCAATTATGCGGCAGTGGCATGGCGCTGGATTACGATCAACTCGTCGCGAAGACGCCACTGCGCAGTGACGCCGTGTTCGAGTGGCATCAAGACCTGTCCTACTGGCCGGTGACACGCGATACACGCACGGCCTCCTTCTGGCTCGCGCTCGATGACTCGACTATCGAAAACGGCTGCCTGCACTTCCTACCAGGCTCTCATCTTGAATCGAGCTTGCGCACCCATCGCCCCGTATTGGGAGACCGCGGAGAGTCGCACACCCTGCGCGCCGATGTGGATCCTGATCGCGATGAAGTCAGGCCCGTCCCGATCGCTCGCGGTGATGTGACCGTGCACCACGAACGCATCGTGCATGGCTCACCCGGGAATACTAGCAAGGACTGGCGCCGCGCATACGTCGTGGCCTTTCGCTCGCAAGAGACCGTGGATCACGAACGAAGCCTGGGATTCACGCATTCGCACAACGACGCAGCGGATGTGCTTGACCGCGTGGGGCGTGAAGAAGAGTGAGTTCTTTTGTTCAGGATGACCTTCGTCGCCTCTGAGCATGCTTAGAACTGGTGCTATCAAAGCGAGCACCCGCGCCTTAAACCGCTCTCGCTTGCACGCAACGTCCGTCTCGCATCAAGCAATGATCTCGTGAATCGGATCCGCTCCCTCGACGCCAACAAGCCGTTGATCCAAGCCGCCATAGCGGTAGCTCAATCGATTCGGATCAAAGCCCAGCTGATGCAGGATCGTCGCGTGCAGGTGCTTGACGTGAAAACGATCTGTCACCGCAGCGCTGCCAAGCTCATCGGTTTCACCGATGCTGACGCCAGGCTTCAGTCCGCCGCCTGCCATCCAAAGCGTGAAGCCGGCCGAATTGTGATCTCGTCCGGTGCCCTTCGCATACTCGGCGACGGGTTGCCGGCCGAACTCGCCGGTCCAAACAACGAGGGTCTCGTCCAGCATGCCGGAGCGTTTTAAATCGGCTAGCAAGCCTGCGATCGGCTTGTCCGTGCGGCCCGCGTGGCGATCGTGGTTCAGCTTCAGATCGCCATGCGCGTCCCAGTTGTTGTCGTTATGGTTTCCGCCAGAGTAGATCTGTACGAAGCGCACGCCGCGCTGAACCAGTCTCCTCGCCAGCAGACACTTGCGCCCAAAGTCCGCCGTGCGCTCTTCATCCAGGCCATACAGCGTCTTCGTCTCTTCGGGCTCTGTGTCCAGGGCAAGCGCCTCAGGGGCGTGGTCCATCATCTTGTAAGCCAGCTCATAGCTCGCGATGCGGGCGGCCAATTCCGTGTCACCGTCATGACGGTCCAGGTGGTCGGCGTTCCAGCGTTGCATCTGATCGATGATCCTTCGCAAGCGCCCGCGCGTCATACCGGGCGGTAAGCCCAGGTCCATGATCGGCGTACCTGTCGCTTTGACAACCGTGCCTTGATAAGAAGCGGGCATGTAACCACTGCTCCAATTTTTGGCGCCAGAGATCGGTCCGCCGGTCTCGTCGAGCATCACGACGAAGCCGGGTAAGTTCTCATTCATGGTCCCGAGCCCGTAGTTCGCCCACGACCCAAGGCAGGGCTTGCCACTGAACAAGTGGCCGGAGTTCATCATGAACATGGCCGAGCCGTGGATCGGTGAGTCCGCGTACATGGAGTGCACGAAGGTCATGTCGTCGACGCGCTGCCCCAAGTGCGGAAAGAGCTCAGAGACCCAATGGCCACATTCCCCGTACTGCTGAAAGTTCCACTTTGGTCCAACGACGCGGCCTTCGTTCTTGGATCCCCCACGACCACGCGTCTTGACCTGAATCGTCTTGCCGTCGAGTCCGTACAACTTCGGCTTGTAGTCGAAGGTGTCGACCTGACTCGGGCCGCCGTACATGAACAAGAAGATCACGCTCTTCGCCTTGGGCGCGAAGTGGGGCGCCTTAGGCGCCAGCGGATTCGTGTATTGCTGCGGAGCGCCCGTCAGCAGGGACGCGGCGGTCGCAGCCTTCGTCAATGGGGCGCACGCGAGCGCGCCCCCCATCGTGCGCAAGAGCTGGCGGCGAGAGGGGGTCGGGTGCGGATCTTGCTTCATGCCTGAATAGAGTTCGTCCATGATTTCTTGCAGGTCAGTCAACGTACGCAAGTTCGTTCAGGTTCAAGAACACAAGGCAAAGGTCGGCTAACGGATCGCTAGCCATGGAAGCGTCGGGAGCGGCCTCACTCTCTGCCGTCAGCTGCGCCAAAAACTCGGTGTAGCTGACGACTTCGGCCGGGCTTGCTTCACGCCCGAGCGCCAGATGTGTCGCGAGTCGCACTTGCTGTTCGGCATCCACGCCAACTTCCTTTCGCAGGCGATCCGCCATGCGGCTCGCCATCTCACGCACGAAAGCACCATTCAACATGCTGAGTGCTTGTGTCGGCTGTGTCGTCGCGAAGCGAACAGCACAGGTCGAATCCGTGTCGGCGACGTCGAAGCGCTCGAGGATAGGCGTCATTAGGGAACGCTTGACCTTGATGTAGATGCTGCGCCGAAAGGTCTCTTCGAGCGGCGAGGTTCCCCAAACGCGATCCGGGGTCGAGGAGGTAGCGAGAGCCTCGGCCGGCATGCGCGAGAAGAAGCTCGGCCCATGCATCTTCGGATTCAAGCGCCCCGTCAGGGCGATCATCGTGTCGCGCATCTCTTCTGCAGCGAGGCGGCGCATGTCGAAGCGCCACCACAGATCATTTGCCGGATCGATCTCCAGCGCAGCTTCGTTCGAGCGCGACGACATCTGGTATGCCTTGGAACTCATGATCAAGCGATGCATCGCCTTCAGGCTCCAGCCACGCTCGATGAATTCGACGGCGAGCCAATCGAGCAATTGCGGGTTGCTCGATCCTTCGCCTAGGCCGCCGAAGTCGTGCGGCGTGCGCACGATCCCGCGTCCGAAGTGAAACTGCCACAACCGATTGGCCATCACACGCGCCGTCATCGGATTGGCCGGGTTGGCAATCCACTCGGCTAACACGCGGCGATAGCCGGTACTCTTCTCACGTGCACTCGCTGTCGGCAGCGTTCTTGGTGCCAGATCGAGCAGAGCCGGAAAACGCGGCTTCGCTTCATCTCCCTTGACCGCAGCGTTGCCGCGCACGTGCACATGCAGAGGCGGCATATCGCTACCCCGCTCGTGAGCGGCAAAGGCGCGCGGAATGGGGACCTCACGCCTCTGGGTGCGCTGCCACTCGCCACGCACCTCTTTCCATGCGCCGACCTCTTGCTCGTCCCACACTTCGGGTCCGCGCGTCTCTATCCAGCGGTGGACATCCTTCAACTCGCCGTGTGCAGCCGCAACGGAGAGCGGCCAAGGCTGCGTTGCAGCGTCTCCCGAAGCTTGACCTTCTTCCTGTGCAACCCGGTTCCACCAAGCATGCAAGCGCGGCTTGCCTTTCGTGCCGAACACTTCCAAGCGAATTGGCACCACGCCAGAGCTGAGTCCGATCGTCTCTTGCCGTGACATACCGGCTTTCCCCATCGAGTCCTGTTCTATTACCGTTGCCCCTGCAAGCGACAAGCGCGCCCCTCCTGTGGCCTCGATCACGAACATGTAATCGCCTGACTCAGGAACCCACAGAGTCCCCTCGAGCACGAGGCCACCAATGCCGTCACGAGCGGACGCCACGTCGAAGAAGCCGGCGGGCAAGGAAACGCTCGACTCGGAGGCGAGTGCATCGAAGTCGGGAAGCTTATCCCACGATCCGCGATAGCTCCTCAGGCCCAAGCCCGTGATTGCGGGCGGCAGCGCATCCAACTCCTGAATGCGTACTCGGAAGTCGGACTCCAAGGTGGTCAGTCGATCTTCGAGAGCACGGGTCTGGGTCGCTCGTTCGCCAACACCACGTTCGTATTCGTTTCGCTCTTGTAGCGTCGCGATCTCCGTCAGCGTTCCGGCGACCGTCAAATCAGTCAGATTGTGAAAGAAGGCCATGAAGCTGTAGTAGTCAGCTTGGGTGATCGGATCCTTCTTGTGGTCGTGGCAACGCGCGCATCCCAGAGTCACGCCCAGAAAGACCTGACTTGTAGTCGAGACGAGATCATCGAGCGTGTCGTAGCGCGCTTGCAGCCGCCCCTGGCCCGGTTCGTCATCCCATTGCATCAGGCGCGTGTAGCCCGTGGCAGTGATCGACTCGGGCGTCACCTCGTCAAGCTCGTCACCAGCGAGCTGCTCGAGAATGAACTGGTCGTAAGGCTTGTCCGCGTTGAACGCATCGATCACATAGTCGCGATAGCGCCAAATGAACGGCTTGTTCGCATCGCGCTCGAAGCCATTCGTCTCGGCATAGCGCACGAGATCGAGCCAGTGACGCCCCCACTTTTCACCGTAGCGTGGAGACTTGAGCAAGCGCTCGATCAACACCTCGAACGCATCCGGACTCGAGTCGGAGACGAAAGCCTCCACCTCTTCGGGCGTAGGCGGAAGGCCGATCAAGTCGAAGGTAGCCCGGCGGATCAGTGAAGTCTTATTGGCTGCTGGAGAGAGGGTCAAGCCCTCGTTTTCGAGTGCAGCCTGTAGGAAAGCGTCGATCGGGTTGCCTCCGAGAGCTCGATCCGAAACCTTGGGCAGCTCGGGCCGACGAAGAGTGCCGTAGCCCCACTTTTGTTGGCTGGGCTCTTCACTATCCGCTTGCCCAGACTCAACCTCCACATTCGAGCTCCAAGGTACGCCCAACTGCAGCCAACGCTCGATGGCGATTATCTCTGCATCATCAAGCTTGCCCGAAGGCGGCATCTCATGATCGCTGTCACGGTAACTGAGCATCGCCAGCAGATGGCTCGCTTGAGGCTCCTGTAGATCGACAGCCGCGCCGCTATCTCCTCCTGCAAGCACACCATCCCGGCTGGTGAGTTTGAGACCACCTCGAATACGTTTCCCAAGACCGTGACACTCAAGACAGTGCTCCTCGAGGATCGGGAAGACGTCGCCTTCGAAGTAGGCTTCGCTCGTGTGCTCGTCAACTTCATCGTCGCCCGATGGGCACGCAGAAGCCGTGGCAGCAGGCGCAAGGAGACTGAGGGACGCGAGCCAATGGAGGAGGTGGAAACCAATCGACATGCGGGGATGATACCCTGCCAGCCCCTTTCCGTTGTCCACTCGAGATCCCCAGATGCACAGCTCCAGAAAGTTATTCCTAGCCATCCTGACAGCCTCGGCACTCGTACCGATCGTGGGCTGCGAAAGCGGGGAAGCCTCGGATCGCACGCGCTTTGCGTTCGTCACCAATGGCATCGATCCCTTCTGGACGATCGCCGCTGCTGGAGTCTCGGCGGCCGCAACCGAATTCGACGTAGATTGTGATGTTAAGATGCCAGCAGGTGGCATCGTCGATCAAAAGCGCATTGTCGAAGACCTGCTAGTGCTTGGGGTGGACGGCATTGCGATCAGCCTGATCGACGGCGTGAATCAAGCCGATTTTGTCAATGAGGCCTGCGCGCAGACTCGGGTCATCACGCATGACTCCGACGCCCCTGGTACGAATCGCTTGTGCTTCGTCGGTATGGACAACTACGCGGCGGGACGCGAGTGCGGCAAGCTCGTCAAGGAAGTGATGCCCGACGGCGGCTCGGTGATGATGTTCATAGGTCGGCTCGAGCAAGAGAACGGCCGTCAACGGCGACAGGGAGTGATCGACGAGTTGCTGGACAGGGAGCAGGTCAAAGGTCGAATCGACGCGCCGGATGCGAAGCTCTCCGGTGAGAAGTACACAATCCTGGACACACGCACCGATCAATTCGATCGCTCACGCGCCAAATCGAATGCCGAGGATGCGCTCGCGCTCTACCCTAACATCGGTTGCATGATCGGCATGTTCGCCTATAACACCCCGGCTTGCATCGAAGCGCTGAAGTCTGCGGACAAGCTGGGCGAGGTGCGCCTCGTTGGCTTTGACGAGGACCAGCAGACACTGCAAGGCATCCTGGACGGGAGTGTGCACGGCACTGTCACGCAACAACCCTATAAGTATGGGTACGAGTCCGTCCGCATCCTGGCCGCTCTCGAAGGCGGCCAAGACGTACTGCCCGAGAACGGTTTCTTCGCCGTCCCCGTGCGCGTCATTCACAAGCAGAACTGCCAAGAGTTCTGGGATGAGTTAAAGGGCTTGTTGGAATCTGGCAAGTGAGCGAGAGGCCCGTCCTGATCGCGCGCGGCATTGGCAAGCGCTTCCCGGGTGTGCAAGCACTCGATGGTGTCGATTTGACGTTGCGTGCAGGTGAAATCCACGCGGTCGTTGGAGAGAACGGCGCAGGCAAAAGCACCTTGATGAAGGTGCTGGCAGGCATCGAATCAGCCGATCGCGGAGAGATCGAGGTCGAAGGACAGGTGGTTCGCATCGCATCCACGCGGCGCGCATCGGAACTCGGCATCGCGTTGATTCATCAGGAACTGTGCCTGGCGGACAACTTGTCGGCAGGCGCGAACATCTTCCTGGGTCGCGAACCTAGGCGCTACGGCCTGATCGATCATCTCAAGATTCGTGAACGTTCCGGCGCAGCGCTGCGACGGATTGGTGCGGACTATCCTCCGGAAAGCTTGGTCGAGGGTTTGACGATCGGGCAGCAGCAAGGCGTCGAGATCGCGAAAGCCTTGTCGCAAGAGGCCAAAGTCCTGATTCTGGACGAACCCACATCGAGTCTGTCACTGGCAGAGTCCGAGCACCTGTTCGAAGTCTTGCGCACGCTGCGCGCCAAAGGTGTCTCGATCGTCTACATCTCGCACCGCCTGAGCGAAGTTTGCGCACTAGCCGACCGCGTCGCGGTACTGCGTGACGGTCGCAACTCGGGTGAGCTGCAACAGGACGAGATCACTCGAGACTCTATGGTCCGTTTGATGATCGGTCGTGATGTCACGCTCGATGAGAGCGAAGGCTGCTCGCGCAGCGGCGAACCCGTCTTGCACGTCCAAGGACTGAGCACATCGGCACACCCGCGGTCTGCCGTGAGCCTGTCAGTAAGTGCCGGCGAAATCGTCGGGATCGCCGGACTCGTCGGCGCGGGACGCAGCGAGCTCCTGCAGGCGATCTTTGGTATCGATATCCCCATTGCAGGTAAGGTCCATGTCGCGCGAAACCGCCTCCCTTGTGGCAACCCGCGCGCCTCGATCGCCGCAGGCATTGGCTTCGTCCCCGAGGATCGTAAGCAGCACGGGTTATTTCTAGAGCTAGGCCTGCGGGAGAACATCGGAATCGCATCCTTGAACCAGTACGCGAAACGCGGTTTCGTGAACACGGCGATTGAGCTCACCATGGCCCAGGACATGATCGAAGCGCTCTCGATCAAAACGTCCGGAACCGAACAACTCGCGGGCCTCCTGTCGGGCGGAAACCAGCAGAAGGTCGTTTTGGCCAAGTGGCTTGCGACACGGCCTCGTTTGCTGCTCTTGGATGAACCGACGCGAGGTATCGATGTCGGTGCCCGACAAGAGATCTATGCCATCCTGCGTTCGTTAGCGAAGGAGGGTGTCGCAATCCTGTTCGCATCAAGCGAGTTGGAAGAGGTGCTGACGCTCTCCGATCGAGTCATGGTCATGCACGCCGGATCCATCCGTGGCGAACTCACGGGCCATCAAAAATCCGAAGATGCTGTAATGCAACTGGCAACCGGCCGGTCTACGACGAGGCTGCAAGCGTGAAGAAGATCCTCGGCATCCTCGGCTTGTTGATTGCTATCTGCGTAGTGACGACCGCCATCAATCCGCAGTTCCTGACCTCCGCCTACAACCTGCAGAACATCATCCGCTGGAGTGCGCTATTTGGCGTGCTCTCGATCGGTGTTGCCTTTGTCATCATCACAGGCGGTATCGATCTCTCGATCGGATCCGTTGTCGGGCTCGTGGGTTGTCTGCTTCCGTGGCTGTTGGTCCAGCACGGTTGGAGTGTTGGTTGGACACTTGCATTTGTGATGCTGGTCTCAGTGGGGATTGGTTTGCTACACGGTTTGTTGATCACAAAGCTGCGCTTGCAGCCTTTTGTCGTGACCTTGTGCGGGCTGCTCTTCTATCGGGGGTATGCACGCTATTTGACCGAAGACCAGACACAGGGCTTCGGTAACGATTACACCGGGCTGCGAACGCTCGCGACCGGCAAACCGCTGTCGATGGCGGCGCTGTCGGTCATCGCCGGCGGTATTGCGCTGGCTTTCCTGCTATTCAAACTTCAGCGCGCCAAAGCCAACGGTGAAATTCGAAACAAGCGCGGTCCTCTGCATGTCGGGCTCGCGTTCTCACTACTCGCAGTCCTCGTCGGTAGCGCTGCCTGCACATTTCAGATCCCTGTTCTCTCCGAAGTCTTGGCACCAACCCCCTTCCTGATCCTTATTGGACTTGCAGTCGTTTCGAGTGTCTTCCTGAATGAGACCGTTTGGGGTCGCTACCTCTTCGCGCTCGGTCGCAGTGAAAAAGCCGCTCGCTACAGCGGAATCGACACCGATCGCATGGTCATCCTTGCCTATGTGCTGTGCTCGTTGCTCGCGGGCCTGGGTGGTATTCTGTTCGCACTGGACATCAATTCGATCCAACCAGCCATGCACGGCAACTTCTACGAGTTGTATGCAATCGCTGCAGCCGTGCTTGGAGGCTGTAGCTTGCGTGGAGGTGAAGGCACAATTCTCGGCGTCGTGATTGGAGCGACCGTGATGCGAGTTCTCTACAACTCAATCAATCTGCTCCAAATCCCGACCCAACTCGAGTTCGCGATCATTGGCGCTGTCATCCTGCTCGGAGTCATTGTGGACGAACTCGTGAAGCGCTACCTCACACAGCGGCGGCGCCAACGTGATCGCGTATGACTCGGTCCTTCCGGCCCATCACTGCCCCGGCAGACCTAAGCCCGACTTCCCTCTGTCCGCTACACTGCCTCCCAAAACCTCGGGCCTATTGATGCAGCAACTCCCCTCCATGCTTCCCAGCCTCTTGTCAGCAGCTTCACTTACCCTCGTTCTTTCCCTGTGCGGCTGCAAGGCGACCGACACCATGGCTCAATCGATTCCCGCCTCCCAGCCCGTTGAGACAAGCTCATTCGGAGTAACCGCGGACGGTCAGGCCGCGACGCTGTATTCACTTTCGAACGAGAACGGAGTCGTCGCGCGCATCACCGATTACGGCGCAACCGTGACCGAGCTACTGGTCCCAGACAGAAGTGGAGCAATGGCCGACATCGTGCTCGGTTTCGACGATGTCACCGGCTACGAGTCGGATCAGAACCAATACTTTGGATGCATCGTCGGGCGCGTCGCCAACAGAGTAGCGCAGGGGCAATTCACTCTGAACGGCAAGCAGTACAGCCTGGCCACCAACAATGATCCGAATCACCTGCACGGAGGGACGCGTGGCTTCGGCCAACGAATGTGGCAGACGAAAGCCCTCGAAGGTGCTTCGATTCGGTTCACCTACGACAGCGCTGAAGGAGAAGAAGGCTATCCCGGTGCCGTCCATGTTGAAGTGCTCTACACACTGACCGAAGACAATGAGTTGCGCATCGACTACGCAGCGACAACGAGTGCTCCGACTCCCATCAACCTGACTAACCACTGCTACTTCAACCTAGCGGGCGCGGGTTCGGGGACTATTTTGGATCATGCTCTGCAGGTAAATGCCGAGCGATACACGCCGTGCGACGACACCATGATTCCGACCGGAGAGATCGCAGCAGTCGAGGGCACGCCTCTAGATTTCCGACAAGCGCAACGCATCGGCGAACGCATCGAGGAGTTAACCCCAACTGCAGCTATCGGCTACGACCACAACTTCGTTCTCGATGCAAGCGCTGGTGAGTTAGATCTCGCGTGCCGACTCTCCGAACCAACCTCCGGCCGCGTGCTCGAGATCTGCAGCACCGAACCTGGCATGCAGTTTTACTCAGGCAACTTCTTGATGGGCCAAGCTGGCAAACGGGGCACGGTCTATGTGCATCGTGGCGCGTTGTGCTTGGAAATGCAGCACTTCCCGGACTCGATCAACCGTCCCTCCTTTCCATCGACTCTGTTGATGCCGGGCGACACCTACGAGCAAAGCACGGTTCATCGCTTCACACACGAGTAACCTCGATGTCGCGGGCCTCCACGGGCCCAAGTATGAGTACCCGCCCCGCAGCTCCGATCTTGCCTTCCTTCACATGACCGCAACCCTCACGAACCGCGTCGCACTCGTCACCGGCTCTTCAACCGGCCTGGGTCGAGCCATCGCGTTGCACCTCGGCCAAGCCGGTGCCAAAGTCGCGATGAACTACTGCCACAACGAGAGCCGTGCCGGAGCAGCCTTTGCGCAGTTCGAAGCCGCAGGTTGTACGGGTGGCATGTTCCGGGCAGATGTCACGGATGAAGCCGACGTCGCGCGCATGATGGCCGACATTCAAAGCTCGCTAGGCCCCGTCGACGTAATCATCCCCAACGCTACCTGCGAACAACCGCAACTACCAATCGAAGAGTATGGCTGGGACTTCTACCAGCGCATGATCGACTTCTTCATCAAGAGTCCGTACTTACTCACGCGGGCATGCCTGCCTCACATGAAGCAACAAGGCTGGGGCCGGATCGTGAACATCGGTAGTGAGGTCTTTGACAAGGGAGTCGGGAACTTCAGTGCCTATGTCGCGGCCAAAGGTGGTCAGCGTGGTTGGACGCGCAGCATGGCGACGGAGCTCGCGCCCTTCGGGGTCACCGTGAACATGGTCTCGCCCGGTTGGATCCCGGTTGAGCGTCACGAGAACGATTCACAAGAGGCCAAGGATGGCTACCTGGCCAACATCCCGGTCGGACGCTGGGGTGTACCGACGGACATCGCGCAAGCGGCCGTCTACTTCGCGAGCGAAGAGGCATCCTTCATCACTGGCCAGACACTCGTGGTCAATGGCGGCATGACAGTCTCATGAGATATGCGCAAAGCGCGACCTCGCGTCGCGCCTTCACTTGAGTCGACTTCGCAGTCGTGCGTGACTCGCTGCGCGGCCTGGGAATCGCCCTACTTGAACGTGTGCACGTTGAAGACCGTGCCATCACTGCCGCCCATGCCGGGCGTGCGAAGGTCAATACGCACGAGTGACTTCAGCTCGTTGCCTTCACAGCGCGCAAAGACGTAGCTGCAAGAATAGGCGCCCTTGTCGGGCAACGGGATTGCGTTTCGATACCAAACCTTCAGGTCATTAGCGGCCGAGTATGCTTCCCAATCGGCCACCCCAGTCGAGCCGGACTCGCGTGCGATGTGAGCCGCGAAGATGGCCCCATCGCTGCCGCGGCGTCCGATGGCAAACTCGCAGCCACTAAAGGGACCACTCGCAATCCAGGCCTTGGCACCGCTTGCGAAGCCGACACAAGCCTTGGCGGTCACATAGGGAACCCAGAATCCAGTGTCCGCGCCGCTGGCGACCTTGGTCAGACCGGCTGTGCTGAGTTGGCAGACATCAGCTCGCACGGTGACGCCGCTGGCTCCACCCCTCGCAGTCAATTGAGGAGCGAGGGCGAAAGCATTGCCGTTGAGACCTGTCAGGTTGGCTGTTGTAGGTTCCATGAAGCTCGAATTGTAGAGTTGAATGAGTAGGTAAGGGTCATCGCCCGAGAGCGTGGGTCGTTACGCTCAAGCTGAACCTTATTGGAACGAGTCAGATAACATGGCTCAGAAGAGTACTCCAGCCCTTCCAGCTTACAGGGACCGACTCGGCCATCCGCCCCTAACCTGCACCCGCAGTACATGATTCCGCCGCTTACCGCATCAGCGGAATTGCCGTATCTTCTATACGCGGGCCAGACACGGACCATGGCCGCCAACCAGACCCGTAACGAGTTCGCGCTGAGGCATCGATGAATTCCAAGCAACTGATCACGGTTCCCTTCGTCCTAGCCCTCACGTCAGTCGCCGCGGCACAGACGCGCACCACAACTCCCTTCGGAGGAAGCCCCGGCGCTCACGTAGCGGTCAGTACGCACGGGCTGCAACTCATCGCAGACACCAACACGCCTGCACCCGGAGGCGGAGGAGAGTTCTCGCTGTTTGCCGACGCACGTGCAATCGACGCTGGACGTGTGGCCTTCATCGCGCATCGATCCGGCGGAGGAAGCGGGATCTTCACCTATGAGAATGGAAGCCTCGCCAAGCTCTTCGACACCAACACAACCGTCCCAGGAACCGGGAGTAGCTTCCAAAGTTTCTTCGATGTCTCGTTAGATGGTGACATAGTCGACTTCACCGCGGGCTGGCCCGGGCCCGGGGGCGGCTGCGCGTTCAATGGGTCGGAAGGCCTCTTCCTCTCCGCTTTCGACGGCAGTGGTCTGTTGTCTGTTTTTGACAGCGTCACCTCGTCGAACCACTGTTTCCACGGTGTCGATTCTCGTCAAGGTGACGTGAGCGTGTGCGCGGGGGTCTTGCCGGTCGACAACATTCACAATCACTCCGAGACGGTCTACTTGTCGTCGCAAGGCGGCGCGTTCAACGTGCTCGCGGATCTGTCGACCCCCGCGCCGGGCGGCGGTAGCTTTCTTGGCTTCAATCAAGAGGTGGTCTTGCAGTCGAACGCCTACGCCTTCGCCGATGTCATTTTCAACACCTTCGGTGCTGTTGCTGGTGTGTACGCCGATCACGGCGATGGCCTTGGCTTGCAACTGGTCGCGAATAGCGCAACCCCGGTACCAGGTGGTGCAGGCACCTTCAACAACATCGCCGGCTTTGACTATGACAGAGGCGAGGTCGCCTTCGTCGCCCGCGATGCCAGCAACATCTCGGCCTTGTACGCCGGCACATGCGAGGCCGACCTGCGCATCATCGCGGACCGCTCGTCTCAAGTGCCAGGCGAGCCCGGGAACTTCTTGGGCATCTCAAACCCGATAGCCGCAGAAGGTGGTGAGATTGCATTTAGCGGTTTCTGGGGTGGCGGTGGCCAAGGACTATTCCTGGCCCGCAATGGCAACCTGCACGCACTGCTCAAGAAGGGCGACGTGGTCGATGGTAGTGTTGTCGAACAAGCCTTCTGTCGAACGCAGTGCAAGAATGGCCGCACGATGCTGATCGAGATCCGTTTCCTTAGCTCGCCCGCGCTGTCACATCGAGGTTTGTACTTGCTGACGCTGTGATCCGTTTCACTGCGACCGTGAGCGGCTCTGAGCAGGGTTGCGGGTGGGGCGGCAGCCTCCCAACTTGAAACGAAAAATCGAGTGGACAGAGAAGGTCAAAGCCAGAGCAGCCATGCTGGGACCGATCCTCAAGATCGAATCTGAGGCAGGGCTTCGCACCGACCAGGAGGGCTTTGAGGCGGGAGTGGCTGCGCAACAGCAAGCGCGACCGAAGCCTCGCCAGCATTGCTACGGCTGACCGCTTAGCAGATCGTCGATCAACGCGTACCATCCACGGCATGAAGAAATTTCAGCCCTTCGTGATGGAACGGATGATGTCCAAGTGGGAGAACGTCGCGGAGTACAATCTCTCCGAGAGCGGCGTCCATCCGATGACGCTTGCCGAATTGATGCAGATGGCCGGCAAGACGGTCGAAGAGCTCGGCAAGCTCGAGATTGGGTATCCACAGACGAACGGAACACTCGAGCTACGCGAAACAATTGCGCAGATGTATGCGGGGGCGAGTGCGGACCAGGTCCTAGTCTCGGTTGGTGCCGCCGAGGCAAACTACATCGCGCTGCACACCGTGCTCGATCCGGGTGATCACATGGCGTTAATGGTGCCCAACTATATGCAAGTTGAGGGCATCGCGCACAACCACGGAGTCGAGGTCACCCCCTTCGCGCTACGCCCCGAAAATGGCTGGGCGCCAGACATGGAGCAACTGCGAGCGGCCGTCACCCCGCGTACGAAGCTGATCGCCGTCTGCAACCCTAACAATCCGACGGGCCGCATCATGACGCGCCCGGAGATGGAAGAAGTCGTCGCCATCGCAGACTCGGTCGGTGCATGGATCCTCTCCGACGAGGTCTATCGTGGCGCAGAGCGCGAGACAGACGAAGAGTCGCCGAGCTTCTACGGCATGTACGACAAGGTGCTGGCACAAGGTAGCATGAGCAAGGCCTATGGCTTACCGGGCTTGCGCTTGGGTTGGACGGCTGGCCCGGCCGACATGCTCGACGAAATGTGGGCCAGGCGCGAGTACACGACAATCTCGACCACCAAACTCTCCAACGAGCTGGCGGCCATCGCGCTCTCCGCGCAGGTTCGACCCAAGATCCTCGCACGTACACGCGGCTACATTCGAGCAGGCTTTCCAATCCTGCAAGCCTGGGTCGAACAGCACGGCGACATGTTCACGATGGCACCCAGTCAAGCCGCCGCGGTCGCCTTCTTGCGCTACGACATCGACATCAACTCGACCGAACTGATCAAGCGCCTCTACCAAAACCAGAAGACCCTGATCGTTCCGGGTGATCACTTTGACCTCGACCACCATGTCCGCATCAGCTTTGGTCTACCACAAGATTACTTGAATGAAGGCCTGCGCCGGGTTCAGGTCGAGCTCGGAGCCCTGCAAGGAGTCTGAGTTGCGAGTCATAAGCATCGAGAGCATCAAGCGTGCTCTTGCCGACATCGATGTCCTGCCGTTGATCGAAGAGGGTTTCATCCACTACTCCGCGGGTCGCGCAGTCGTCCCTCCGGTCGGGGAACTCGAGCTTCCGGATGGTGGTGTCCACATCAAATACGGCTTCATCCGTGAAGAGCCGTACTACGTAATCAAGATCGCGTCTGGCTTTCCAAGCAACGCGCAGCATGGACTTCCGACAGGCGATGGCTTGATGCTGTTGTTTAGTCAACGAACCGGCCAGCCCGTGGCGCTACTGTCCGACGGGGGGCATCTGACCGATGTGCGAACGGCAGCCGCAGGCGCCGTCGCGGCGCGCGCATTGGCACCAAAGGAAGTCAAATGCATCGGCGTTCTGGGAACGGGAGTGCAAGCACGCATGCAGGTCGAGTACCTAACTCGCACCACGGACTGTCGACAGCTCGTCGCCTGGGGTCGCAATCCGGAAGCATGTGGGCGCTACAGAAGCGACATGATCAGCAAGGGTTTTAGAGTTGAAATTGCGAGCACACCGCAGGAGGTTGCACAACGGAGTCGATTACTCGTCACAACGACAGCCAGCGTAACTCCCCTGCTCACCGCAGCTGATCTGTGCCCAGGTACGCACATTAACGCCATTGGGTCGGACACGCCGGCCAAGCAGGAGCTGGCTGCCGATGCGCTTGCACGGGCGGATATCGTCGTGGCTGACAGCCGTTCGCAGTGCGAATTGCGCGGTGAGATCGCACGCGCAAGCGAGGCTGGAGCGCTTGACTTTGCTCGCGTGATCGAGCTGGGCGATTTACTCGCCGGCAAGGCCACGGGCCGAGTATCCCAGGATCAGATCAGCGTGTTTGATTCAACCGGAGTCGCGGTGCAGGACATTCAGATCGCGACGGCCGTCGCTGCGCGCACGCTCGATTAAATGAACTAGCTGTCGAAGCTCGCAAGTCGATGCGCACCTCAGGCACATGCATACGCCTGAGTTCCCGTGACTCGGGATCTTGAGAGAAGCCCTTTGCTGCGGCCCGAGTACGAGGCCGCTATGGCAAGCGTTCCCTGGCCAGCTAGCGCGACAGGAGTAGGATGACGGTGGATCCGAGCCAGACCTCGGTCCCACCTTGCATGCTTGCCACCACCGACCCGGGAAAGTCCTCGTATTGCGCAAGCGACACGGCTGCTGGACGAATCGATGATTGCGCGCACACGGGCGCCGCTGCCGGCACAAAGAGTTTAGTCATGGAACGCAAGCCTTACCCGCAAAGGCGAGCGACTCGCCCCTTGGGGCCTGCTTCGCCGAGCGGAGGCGCTCTGACCATTGAATCGCGCCATGAACGGTAAGGAGGTAACCAAAGCAGTTCCTGATGACGAACTGCGCGCCACAACGCCCGGCGTGATTGGTCGAGTCGGGCAAGCAATCGACGATCACTTCGCCGCAGGTCTGGCCGTGCTGCTTTCGCTGTGGCTTGTGCTGTTCATTCCGCAGGTGCGCAACATCCTCTTTCACCTGCCGAGCTTTGAAGAAGTTGCTTGGCCGCTCGCGCTTGGCTTCTATCTATTCGTTGCTGCCATCATCGTCGTGGATTGCCTGCTGCTGGTCGGGCTCGTACCTCGCTGGGACACGAGCGAACAGAGTGATGAGTTTGAACAGCAAGCTTTTCGACGATCGCGTTTGCTCGATGCTCCTCTGCAGTGCGTTCCCGCATTGGGGGCCCTCCTGCAACGTACGTTGGGAGTTGCGCTAGTCGTAGGGGCAAGCCTGATTACGATACGAGCGTCCGAGACGGCCACTCTGCTCGCGACCTGTGCGACAGCTGCGGGCGGGCTTGGTTTGCTTCTTGCGTTCACGCCTCCTGGGACTCGCGCGTTAGCTTCCTTTCATAGCGTCCTGGTCTGGCGCGCTTGGGCTTCAGCTGTCTTCTCATTGGGCATCGGCATTACGATCTGGAGTCTAATCCCGCTCGTCCCCGTGTGGCTCTCGTACCGCAACTACACGATCTGGGCACTGCTCGAATTGGTATTCCTCGCGATCTTGGTCGCGCGCGTTGTCGATGCGGCGACACGACAGAGCCGGCTGAACCTGCGTCTGTTCTTCATCGTCGCTGTGGCCGTACTGCTTGGTACCGAGGGCGCCCAGACGATCGGTGCGCGATTTGATCCTGATTCCCGGGGTGCAACAGGGCAGGCTTCGCAGGACGCGAGTGCTCTCGGCTGGGCCGAGCGCTTATCAGCCCGCCTCGACAAGCTTCCGCGCGGACCCGCCATCATCGTCACAGCAAGTGGCGGTGGATCGCGGGCGGCTTTGTACACATCTCTCATTCTCGAAGCGCTCGCTAAGACCCAAGTCTTGCCGCCGGACGATACGCAGCCAGACCGACCCTCATCGATCGAGTCCACATTCGCCGACAACCTTCTGATAATCAGTAGTGTTTCTGGTGGCAGCCTCGCATCGAGTTGGTTCGCAACGCGCTATCCGCAACCTGATCGGTCCGAGCTCCAACACACGACAGAACGCGAACTGGCAGTCCACATCCTGCGTCAAGCGAAACGCTTTCGCGACGGCGCAATTCCAGAGAGCGAAGCGGAAGAGAGGATGCTGCAAGACATCTATGCGGATTGTGAAGCTCTCCTCGCATGGGTCGATGGCGTCGGCCAGGCTCCGCGCTTGCCGACCTCCTTCCGCAGCGCCTTCGCAGATGACATGTGCATCGACTATATGGCACCGGTCCTACGCGGAGTCCTGTCGCCAAGCATCGATCGCGGGACGAGTCTCAGTAACTTCTGGGAATCGCAATTCGAGTGGTCTGGCCTATCGAATCAATCGTGGGACGCAGATGACAAGCCCTTCTTGTTGTTGAACGCCGCCTACGCCCAACGCGGCCAACGTTTTATCATCGGCTTCCCACCGCTGCCTGCGAGCGGGATGGGCGACGGCGTCCTCAGGCTCAATAGTTTTGGGCCCTATGAACTCACGCTCGCGAGTTCAGTGCGCATCTCAGCTGGCTTTCCCTGGTTGATGCCGATTGCTCGGCTGGATGTCCCGCCCATTCCCGGAACGGAGGGCGCGTACAAAGAGCAGATGCACTTGGTTGATGGCGCAATCGTCGACAATACGGGCATCGACTCCGTCGCAACGGTCTTCTTGGGTCTGGGGCAACTCGCATGGGGCAAGCCAGGTGACGGTACACCGATCGCTTCACGCATCGCCGCGCGGCGTGTCATGAGCCAGCTCCGTAGACGCGGTGTGATCCTGTTGGAAATTGACTCGGGAGCAAAGAAGCGATCCTTGAGTGGCGTCTCCAACATGCTTCCTTCCCTCTTCGAGCCCGTCGAGGCTCTGCAAGTCGCGTTGGACGCAAATGCTTGGCACTCGATCAAGAGGCATGTCGCGCAGTTGGAGCGCGCGCTACCTACGCGCTTGCTCTATGACGCTCTGACTTTTTTCGGCGATGCGAGTGATGTGGACCAGACTCAACCCGAATTTACAGGGTCCAGCGCGCTGATCCATCTGACACTCAGTTGCGATCGCTTCGACGATGTGATGACCGCCTGGGCACTCGGACCGAAAGAGAAGGCAATTGTCTGGACGACCTTCTTGTTCGAATTCGGTCTCACGCTGCCATCGCTAAGAGACGCATTCTGGTCACACTTCGAGCTGGGAAACTGGTTGCACAAGATCGAGTCGAACGGCGAGGCGCTCGACGCCTCTGAACTGGCCGAACAGAGCGCTGCGGATCAGGCATTGGAAACGCTGAAGACACGAATCCAAAACTTGGAGTCCTTCCGAGCACGGTTGCGCGAAGGCGTCGCTAACCAACGAAAGCCTCTGCGGGCCAATACGGATCACGTACCGGCTCGCCGGCTGCAGATGCAAGCCGTTATGCCCAACCCCATGGGCAATGACAGAGTCGGCGAAGAGGGTGTCTATGTTGAGAACACCGGATCAGAGACTGTGTCACTTGCTGCCTGGACGATTGGAGTCGTCGGAGAGTCGAAGGTCTGGCAACTCGACGCTACGGACGGAGTCCTTTCCGCTGGCGAGCGTCGTCGCATTCAGCGACGTGGCCGTGAGCCGGAGCTGCCCGATGATGGCGCCGAGTTACGCCTCACTGCGCCGGACGGTGAAGTACACGACCGCGGCACCTATGGTTGGGAAGTTCCGGGGCGGGTTCTGCTTCTGAAGCGGTAGCGGGCGCAGCAGCGGCTGCCCGGAAGTGCTAAGCGCGGCGGGGCTCATGCCCCCATGCGACCAGCAGGCTCTCGCGCGACACTCGGTCGGGCCTGATATTTAGATTCTCTGCCGAACCAGCGCAACGTTGGTTCCTCTACCAATGGCAGTTTCTCCCACTCCTTAAGGTTCTGTGATGCGAAAGTCAGCCGTCCTACTTGTCAGTGTGTTGCTCGCCAGCATCTGGGTTGTCAACTCTGCTTCTTCAGCGCTGCCAGCACCAGCCGAGGCCCCGTCGCTTGAGGCCACTTATAAATCGAAGTATGAGCGAGCAATTTTTTCATGCCGTGCTGGAAGGCGCATTCGAGGATGGACTCTCCAATGAAGTCGTCGACGCAATCACGCAGCTACATCCCAAGACGAGTTATCCCATCAACTTCGTCGACGCATGCCCCATCTGCATGCCGGCCTTCAATGCGCTACGAACCTATCGTCAGCGTACGACCTTCTTGGGAGTAAGCTGCGACGTTCGAGCTTCGGCCTTGGACTCAGCGACGAGCTCAAGGCGAAGTTGCTGCAAGCAGATAGCACCAAGCGGCGCTCTGCGATCGAAGAGTTGGTCAAGACCTACGTCGGGCGTCGACTCGACTTGCTCCGCCTGACGGGCGAAGAACGCATCGTATGGACGCAAGAACTCGGGAAGATGAAGAAGATCGGCATGTCGCGACTCGGCAGCTACCAAAACAGTGGCGGCGTCTTGGACTACGAGGACTTTGAAGGTTGTCCCTTGTGCGATGGAGCATTTGACGCAGCCGAGGATCGCGCAAGCGAGCGCTAGTCCTACTCGCGACTCAGTTCGTTAGGAGGCGCACATGAGTGAGACCACTGCGAACATTCATTGGGATCACATCCTGTCTGAGAACAGCTCTCCAGGAAGCGACTCCCTCGACGACTGGCTGAATGTGCGCTGGTTCCGTATGCGCATCCGAAGTTGGTCCGTCCCGATGCTTCCGCATCATCGGCTATCGAGAGCCGCTGATCCTACATGACCTTCATGATGTGCTGAGGGGTCATGACACTTCGCTGATAGGCGAAATAGAGATCGCGGCATGGGAGCTAGCGAGCGATGGCTGCGGGGCGAGTGTTTTCTTCTGGATCATCCAGATCGGCGCACTGTTGCTCGGACTCACTATCTGCCCGCGTAGCACGTATCGCGCCTTCCGTGCGGGAATGAAACACCGCAATTTGTACCGCAGCGATCCCGATCAGATCCTGGGTTCCTCATTCAGCTGCGGCGGGCTTACTGAATGCCAGCTTCCCTGACACACAGGTAAGGCGACTCAAGAACCAGCAACTCTCGTCAATCCTAGCCTCAGGGGTTGAGCGTGCGGATTGGGCAGTAGTTGTCGTTGTTGGGCGAGTCGCTGGCAAGCGCTCTTCCGGATCCAAGTCGCTATGCTGCATGCATGCGAGTGTCCGCAACAATTAGATTCGAGCAGCAAGCAATCCGCACAACCTTCAGCGCGCTACTCGCGCTGCTCTGTGTCGACATCACCGAGGCGCAGGTGCCGGACTATGGAGACGATGTCCGTCCGATCCTGGCCGATCACTGCTTCGCTTGCCACGGCCCGGATGCAGAGACGCGCAAGGCCGGACTGCGACTCGACCTTCGAGAAGTCGCAGTATCCGATGGTGCAGGAAGAGCGGCTATTGCTCCTGGCGATTCCGCGTCGAGTGAGTTGATACACCGAATCACGGACCAGGATGATCCGATGCCCCCCAAGGAGCACGGACCTCCGTTGACGGAAGAACAAGTCAGCGTGCTCTCGCGCTGGATCGCCGGTGGTGCAACCTACGAACGGCACTGGTCGTACGACGCGCCGTGCGAGCAGCTCCTGCCCGTGCTTCGAGACGAGAACTGGCCGCGCACGAGCATTGATCACTTCATACTTAGTGCACTCGAGCGCGAAGATCTGGAACCCGCACCTCGCGCTGACGCGCGAACTCTGGTGCGGCGCTTGCACTTCGACTTGACCGGCTTACCACCGACACCCGAACGCGTAGCAGCCCTCGCAGCTGACCCTAGCCTGACGGCTTGGGACGCCATGATCGAAGAGCTGTTGGCTTCCCCGCACCACGCCGAGCGTTTGACGACGCACTGGTTTGACCTGGTGCGATTCGCGGACACGACAGGGATCCACGCCGACAACCGCTGGAACATCAGTCCGTACCGCGACTGGGTCCTGCACGCATTCCAATCCAATATGCCGTTCGATCAGTTCACGATCGAGCAGGTTGCGGGAGACCTGCTGCCTGACGCAACGCGTGAGCAGCAAGTAGCGGCGGCCTACAACCGGCTCAACTTGATAACACGCGAGGGAGGTTCTCAACCCAAGGAGTTCCTCATTCGCTACACCGCGGATCGCGTCCGCAACCTGTCAGAGGTGTGGCTGGCTTCGAC
Source organism: Planctomycetota bacterium (assembly GCA_047611405.1). Lineage (GTDB taxonomy): Bacteria > Planctomycetota > UBA1135 > UBA1135 > JBLFWN01. The sequence continues at coordinate 86,432 of JBLFWN010000005.1, forward strand.
CATCGGTTGCGCCGAATGCCACGATCATAAATTCGATCCCATCACGACGCGCGAGTTCTATGAACTCGGAGCCTTCTTCGCGGACATTGAGCAAGTCGGTGTGTACTCGCAGAGCGGCCGGAACAACTTCCTGCCGGAGCTGCCTGTGCCATCGCAGCAGCAAGATCGAGAACTCGAACAACTCGAACGGAGCATCACACAGGCCGAGGCTGCGCTGAATAGAAATTCAGAAGCGCTGGAGGCCGATCAGCTTAGTTGGGAGTCGAACACTGCAAGTGGATCTTGGACGACTCCTGATGGCATGACATTCGAGGCATCCGGCGATGCGCAGGCGGAGCAACTGCCGACGGGTGCTTTCTTAGCGAGTTCAGGAACGACGGGGCAGGAGGACTACTCCATCTCTTTTCCTTTGCCCACCAAGAGCATTCACTCGATCCGACTCGAGTTACTGCCAAGCGATTCGCTCCCGCAACAGGGACCGGGACGATCACCCAACGGCAACCTGGTGCTGAGCGAGTTCGAGGTCTTCATCGACGATCAAAGCATCCGCATCGTGAGCAGTGCGGCCAGCTACGAGCAACCAAACTATCCCGTTGCCAATGCACATGATGGGAAGCGCGACCGTACGGGCTGGGCGGTGATGAAGAACGGCGCCGGTGCCCCCTCCGAAGCCGTGTTTCACCTCGAAGCTGCGCTGCCAACTGCAGTGGACGCGGATACGCGACAAGTCAAGGTCGTGATGCATCAACGCTACGGGGGGCTACATGCAGCTGGCCATTGGCGAATTTCGTGGTCGACGCAACAAGAGGTCGGCCCGATCGCGCCCGAGTTGCGCGCTCTGCTCGCTGCACCGCGCCTTGATCGCTCGGCTGACGAGCTTGCGCGACTGAGGGCGGCTCATCGTGCTCAGACTCCGTTGATGGCTGAAGACAGACAGCTGCACAAGAGACTGCTTGGCGAACGGAAAGCCTTGCAGGCCGCTATCCCGCTCGTGCTCCACACTCACTCGGTCGACCCGATGGTCACGCGCGTGCTGCCGCGCGGGAACTGGATGGACGAGACGGGCGACATTGTCTCTCCCGGAGTCCCCAAGGCTTTTGGATTGGAGCTACAGTCGCTGGAATCGTCCAGCAAGTCACCCGGTGAGTCGGGAGCGCTGACTCGTTTGAATCTTGCACGCTGGCTAGTAGACAAACGCAATCCACTGGTTGCACGCGTCTTCGTCAACCGCTTGTGGCGCATGCTGATGGGGCGCGGTTTGGCCGCGAGCATGGACGACTTCGGTGTGCAGGGTACGCAGCCTAGCCACCCGAAGTTGTTGGACCATTTGGCGCATGAGTTTGTGGCTTCCGGCTGGGACGTGCGTTCGCTGCTGCGAAGAATCGTGCGCTCCGAAGCCTACGCTCAACGCTCGGATCACTCCGAAGCACGGGATCCCGGGAATCATTGGTTCGGCCGGCAGGATCGCTATCGGCTGGATGCCGAGTTCATCCGGGATAATGCTCTCGCAGTCAGCGGACTCTTGGCGCGCGACTTTGGTGGCGCGAGCGTTATGCCGTATCAACCAGCCGGCTATTGGGAACACCTGAACTTCCCGAAACGCTCTTACATGCCATCGACGGGCAAGCAGCTTTACAGACGCGCGCTCTATGGCCATTGGCAACGGCAGTACTTACATCCGAGCCTGATGGCCTTTGACGCCCCGAGCCGCGAGCGTTGCACTGCCGAGCGCTCCCGATCGAACACACCACAGGCTGCGTTGGCCTTGCTCAATGATCCAATCTTTGTCGAAGCGGCCAGAGCACTCGCTCAAGAACTGCTGCAATCGAGCTCCGCTTCGGACGCGCAGCGCACGACTTGGCTTTGGCAACGTGTATTGCAAAGAGATCCGACCGCAAACGAACGAGCGTTGATCGTCGGGTTGGTTCATGCGCACGTGGAGCATTTCACAGAACACCCGCAGGACGCGCTCGCGCTCCTCTCCACCGGTGAATCACAACGCGAAGAGAGCTTGCTGCCGGACGAACACGCGGCTTGGACCTCGGCGGCGCGAGTCGTGTTGAATCTACATGAGACGATTGTGAGGCCCTGAATGTGTCCCCTACCGCAGACCACCAGCGACATGCTGAGACGACGTGCCTTCCTGGGTGGTGCAGCTCTTGGCCTGGGCCAAATGGCGTTGGCGTCCGTCGCCCAGCGCGAGGCCGCGCGACTCTTGGCGCATGTGCCGCGTGCGCGTCGCGTCATTCACTTGTACATGGCGGGCGGACCGAGTCACCTTGAGACCTTCGACGAGAAGCCGGAGCTCGCAAAACTCGATGGGCAAGCAATGCCCGAGTCCTTCACAAAGGGCCAGCAACTTGCGCAGCTTCAGGGGCAGGCCTTGCGTTGCCTGGGGCCGCGCTTTGCGTTTCGATCCTGTGGCGAGAGCGGTCAACGTATCTCCGACCAATTCCCGCACCTGGGGCGTGTCGCGGACGATCTGTGCATCATCAACTCGATGCAGACTGACCAGATCAATCACGATCCGGCGCACACCTTGTTCAACACCGGCAGCACTCTTCCGGGCCGCCCGTCGATGGGCTCATGGGTGCACTACGGTCTCGGCTCAGCAAGCGATGACCTGCCGGCTTATGTCGTGTTGACATCGGTTGGGAAAGGAGGGCAGTCTCAACCGATCGCCGCTCGCCAGTGGCACTCCGGCTTCCTGCCCTCTCGCTACCAAGGTGTCGAGCTAAGGTCGCAGGGAGACCCAGTGTTGTACGTCGGCAACCCGAGGGGTGTGGATCGACAACGCCAACGCGATGTCGTCGACGCGATTCAAAAATTGAATGCAGAACATCACACCCGCCTGCCGGACCCGGAGGCCTTGACGCGCATCGCTCAATACGAGTTGGCGTTCCGAATGCAAGCCTCGGTCCCGGAGTTGGTCGATCTAAGCAACGAGCCGCAGCACGTGCGTGATTTGTACGGGACGGACGGGGCTGATGGATCCTTCGCAGGCAACTGCTTGCTTGCGCGCCGCTTGGCGGAGCGGGGCGTGCGCTTTATCCAGGTCTATCACCGCGGTTGGGATCATCATGGTCAAGTGAAGCGTTCGGTCGAGATTACGGCGCAAGAGGTGGATCGCGCAAGCGCTGCCCTGATCGTGGACTTGAAGCAACGCGGCATGCTCGAAGATACGCTCGTGATGTGGGGCGGAGAATTCGGTCGCACTCCAATGGGCCAGGGCGATGGCCGCGATCACCACATCAAAGGCTTCAGCTACGCGCTCGCCGGCGCAGGCATTAGGGGTGGCATACGTCACGGCTCGACCGACGAGCTTGGGTATGAAGCCGTCGAGGACATCGTTCATATTCGTGACCTGCATGCGACGGTGCTGCACCTGGTGGGCCTCGACCACGAGAGCTTGAGCTATGAGTATCGTGGCCTCGATTTGCGCCTGACCGGTGTGGAGCCGGCGCGCGTGCTTCTGGAATTGCTCGTCTGAGAGCCGCTTCTATCAGTCCGTCTCATGAGCGTCACAAGGCCCGTGCAGACGATCACCCGGCGCAGCTACAAACAGCTACCAATCGCCTTGCTCCAGTGTTGACGGGCTGCTGCGAGCGACCCATTCGCATATCCAGCGGCTCGTTGAACCTCTGAGAGTGGATGGATCATTAGTTCAGTAGAAGGCTGCTCCCAGCTCCCTGCAACCGACTCATTATGCACCGCACAGAGACACGCCCCTCCTGACTGTGCCTCGTTCGCCCTGCTTCCCTGAGAACTCCATTGGAGAGCGCTCTCATGAAATCGACTCTCAGCATTCTCGTCCTTGCCTGTCCGGCTTCCGCACAAGTCGCACCGTAGGCTCAGCCGATCACCGCAGCGATCCAAGACGTGGGTACATACCACGTTGCAACTGGCACGTGGACGCGCGCGCATACAACCGCCGCACTCAGCCGAGATGTGATCTACAAAAATCAGACTCCCATCTCGTACTTCAGCACGGTGCAGAATCACAAGGCGGCGGGTGGCTATCGGGTCACTGATAGTGGACGTATACCGTCGCTGTCCGACACAGGCGATGGTGACGTGTACAGGGTTGATGGAATCGAAATGAGCTATTGCTCAAGCGCAGATGTCGGCCCCTCGCTCACCGTCGAGTACCGCTTCGACGAGAACCAAGGTCCTTGCCAAGGGTCCGCAACAGGAAGCTCAAGCGTTGTGACACTGGCGGGCATGCCTTTTTCTTGAATCAGTGGTGTTCAGGCGTGCTGGCGGTTGACGATCGACCTATCGGGTTCGTCTCAAGATTTTCAACTGACGGGAGACGGCGACCCCTTATTCGACGATAGTGCCAACCTCGACAACTTCAGTGTTGGCTTCACCTTCTCCGGCCAGGGCAACGGCAGCAACACCGGGCCAATTCTTCCTGGTGATCCTGACAATCATCCATTCGGCTACGGCACGAGCCATTTCGGGCCTCCTGGGAGAGCCGGAACAGGCTTAGGTCAGCAGGACTTCTATGTTGCACTTCGCAGCGAATCAACATCAACGACAAGCCCGCTGAACTACTGTGCAACTACGCAAGCCAACTCTGTATCTGCTACGGACGCCCTGTTGAGCAGTACCTCTGGCTTCGGCACGAGCACAGCCACCTTCGACATCAAGGGAATTCCCAACCAACCCGGCGTGCTCTGCTTGGTTCCGAATCCGGCCAACATGCCCTTTGGTTGTGGCCGCCGCTGCATCAACGGCGCCATGACACGTGGCCAGGTGATGTTCCCAACGTTCAATCAATTGTTCGGTGCGACCTTCGACATGAGCGCCGGCAATACGGTCAACATCCAGTACTTCTATCGTGACCCGGCCAACCTTGTGGGCTGTAGCTCGGCGTTCAGCTTGTCCAATGGCGTCCGGCCGTGACCGGCACCTTGATGCACTGAACCCGACTTGGCTCGAGCGAGCAAGGTTCAACTGGAGCCAGCGCCCGCGTTAGTAAGTCAGCGCTGTGGGTTCGACCCAAGCTGCTCTCCTAACGCAGGCTTCAGGATCAGAGCCACAGAGGATGTCGCGGGCCCCGACAGCTCAGACATCGATGACATTGCCAGGGCGCCACAGAAGCTTCTCGGGGAGGGTCTGCGGTCATGCAGACTCAGCACGCTTTCGTGAGCTGATGAAAGTCTCGACCCTCGACAGCGCTTCTGCCAACACGGCATCGCCGGCCCCATAAGAGATGCGCACATGCCCGGGGCATCCGAAAGCTGTGCCTGGCGTCAGGAGCACATTCTGAGAGGCCTGCAGCTCACTCGTGAAGCGAAGATCGTCGTCTTCATGAGGTGGACGAAAGAAGAGATAGAAGGCGGCTTCGGGCCTCATGTGCAGCTCGCAACCCAGCGCTTGTAGACCCGTCGCCATCTCGTCACGGCGTCGGAGATAGCGCGATCTTTGTGTTTCGCTCCAGCTCGTCCCCATCGTCAGGGCCGCGATTCCGGCACGTTGCGCGAGTAAGTTTGCGCAGGTCGTCTGCGCTGTCGCCATGCGCGTCATCGCTTGGATGACGGACGCTGGTCCAATCGCGCACCCGAGTCGATAGCCAGTCATCGCGAAGCGCTTCGAGAAGCTCTCGACTAACAGTGTCCGTGAGCGAAGGTCCGGGTCGACTGTAAGTACCGAGCGATGAGATCCCTCCAACACCAGGTCTCCATACACCTGATCCGCCAGTATCCACAGGTCGTGTTCGTGAGCGAGCCGGCCCAACGAAGACAACAGGTCCTTGCCAAGTGTGCGGGATGTCGGGTTGTTCGGATCATTCAGGATCAAGAGGCGCGTGCGCTCGTTGCAAGCCGCTGCGACTCGGTCGGGAACGGGCAGAAGGTCCGGGCCAGGCGCCACTACGCGCGGAATGCCTCCTGCCAAGCGAACCTGCTGAAGAAAGCTGGGCCAATAGGGAGCGAGCACGATCACTTCGTCACCTGGATCGATCAAACAACGCAAGCCGTCCGCCAACGCGGGTTTGCCGCCTGCCGTGACGATGACCTCCTCTGCCGAGCGTTGCATACCGCTCTTGCGCCGCTGATCCTCGGCAATCAGATGCCTGAGCTCGGGCAACCCTGCCGCCGGACCATAGCGCGTCTCACCAGCACGCGCAGCGCGCGAGACTTCTTCGATAATGATCTGAGCGGGCGGCTCGGCTGGCTCACCAATCGCGAGTGAGATAGGCTGCAGACTGTCGCAGCCCATTCTGTCTCCGCTATGGGCAGCGGCCATGGTCGCTGACATCTCGAGGCTCTGCGCGAGCTGGCTGAGTCGCGTGCGATTCAGTTCTCGGGTCACAGCCGCCTCCCTTGCGACGCAAGGATCGGACGTAAGGAATGGAAGAGTTGATCGACATCCTCACGCGTCAAGGCTTGATCCTTGTCGCACAATGCCTCCATCGGATTAGGATGCGCTTCTACGATCAACCCATCAGCACCAGCTGCCGCTGCAGCTAGCGCGAGCGGTATGACCAGGTGTCGCACGCCCGCTGCGTGCGACGGATCGACCAGCACAGGATGCGAGGTGCGCGTCTTCAACACCGCGACAGCTCCCAGATCAAGTGTGCTGCGCGTCGATGTCTCGAAGGTACGAATGCCTCGCTCACACAAAATCACGCGCTGGTTGCCACCGGCGGTGATGTACTCCGCTGCTGCCAGGAGCTCGTCGACAGTCGCGCTCATGCCACGCTTAAGCAGTACGGGACGATCGACATGCCCCAAGGCGCGCAGCAACGAGAAGTTCTGCATGTTGCGCGCTCCAACTTGAATCACATCTGCCGCTTCGACGACTGCCGCCAGGTCTTCGATACGCATCAACTCGGTCACGACTGGCAGCTCAACCAGGCTTCCGGCTTCACGCAGCAAGTCTAGGCCCTCCTGTCCGAGCCCTTGGAAGGAGTGCGGAGAGGTACGCGGTTTGAAGGCTCCACCACGCAGCATCGCCGCGCCCGCACGCTTGACCATCTCGGCTGATTCGTGAATCTGATTGCGGCTCTCGACCGCACACGGTCCAAGGATCATCGTGAACACATCGCTGCCAACCCGCACATCACCGACCGGTACGATCGAGGTTTGCGGCCGGACGAAAGCAGGCGCACTGGCCTTCGGAGGCTTTACGATCGGGACTTCGTTCACGATCGCAGCCGGCGTGGCGGCTGTACGAAGATGGGCTCCGTCGGTCGTTCGCATCGGATAACTGCCGAGCACGCGCAACATATTGCAGTCCTTGCGCAAGTCATCGAGCGCCGCAGCGATGGGCTCGTCATGTCGATGTCCTTCGAGATCGATGAAGAAGCGATAGCTCCAAGGAGTCTGCGGATCGGGCCTACTCTCGATGCGGGTCAGGTTGATCTCGTACTTGCTAAGGGTTTCGAGCACACGCGCGAGTGCGCCGCGTTGGTGATCAAGCGCCAACACGAGCGAGGTCTTGGCGCACAGTTCGCGCGGTGCGGTTTCCTCTTCGCGAGCGAGCAACAGAAAGCGCGTCAAGTTGGTCGGTTGATCCGCAATGCCGCGTTGCACAATCGTCAATCCATGCGCCAACGCGGCTTCTTCCGATGAGATGGCGGCCACTCCGGCTTGGTCGGATTCGGCCAGCGATGCCGCCGCTCCAGCGGTATCGTGCCAAGGCTCTGCTTCGGCCAACGGCAGCTTCGCGAGGAACTTGCTGCACTGCCCAAGCGCAACTGGATGCGAGCGCACGTGGGTGATTCGCTTGCCCTCGTCCTGAGGCCTGACAGCCAGTACATGCTCAACCGCCCAAGTCTCTTCGTCGACTATGAATAGCTGATCGTCATCCAGCAACTGGCCCACTCCGCCAATGCTGCCAACAATGCTGTTCTCGACCGGAAGCAGGACATAGTCGACGCGCCAATTTTTGAGCGCATCGACCGCCTTGGCAAAGGTGCGGTAGCCGATCCGTTCGGACCCAGCACTGGAACGCGTCTCGAATAATTGCGCAGCAGCGAGGTCACTGTAGCTGTGCGGATCTCCCTGATATCCGACCAGCGGGGCTCGTTCGATCTTCGCTTGGGGCTCGATGAAGTATTGTTCTTGCGCCCTGCGTGAGTAGCGCAGCACTTCGCGCAGGACCCTGCCTGCGAAGTTCCCGGACAAACCCTGCGCTTCGGCGCGTTCACGCCAGCGGCCGAGCAGGGCTTGCTCGCGATCAGGATCGAGTAAGCGTCTCTCGCTTCCCTCTCCTTTCAGTCGCCCGACCTCACCGACGACGCGCATGCGTTCGGAGAGGATTTTCAACAGGTCTCGGTCGAGGCGGTCAATCTCGCCGCGAGCAAGATCGACCGCGGTCATAGGTTTCTCAATGGTCATCGGATTGGGGTGAGTGGTGCCCATCCGATCCGCCCGTACATGCAATAAAGCCCGTCCGACGTGCGTCTCGGATGGGCTTTTTGTTGTTGTTGTTGATTTGCCGTTCTCAGCCGGAGCTCGCTCCCACCCATCCATTGACGGCACCCATAAATCGGGCGTCGGTAAAGAAGGCAGGTGTGAGTGAGGTCAGGTAGAGCATGTTCGTTGTTCTAGTTCCAACGTCAGCGACAGCCGCACATCCCACAAGGCCCAAAACTGACAATCCGTACAAATCGACATCAGCACGAAACGGGAGTCACGAGTAGCGCGAGCATCGCTTCAGGATCAAAGAGGACTTCGGCACGGCGAAGGATGTCTCGCCAGGCCAATCGCCGCTAGCAGCCCGGCCTTCTTAGGACGGCCTGCTAGGCTGAGATCGACAGCCCGCAAGGGTACGCAACTCTTGAAGGCGCTCCATGCAGGATCGATCAGTCGAAAGGACATAAAATGACAGGGATGGCTCGAGTGATTGCCGAGGGTCTGCGTGAGACCGTTCAGGAAGGCCTGACCGGTTTGGATCAGGTCTCTGATACGAATAGCCGTGAGCCACTCGCGCCTGGGAAGTGGTCGCGACGAGAGATGCTCGGACATCTCATCGATTCGGCTTCAAACAACCACCAGCGATTTCTGCGCGCGCGTCGGACCGACGAGCTGGTGTTCGACGGCTACGACCAGAATCGATGGGTTGTCGATCAGTGCTACGCCGAGGCGCCTTGGCTAGAGCTCGTCTCACTCTGGAGCAACTTCAACCGGCACCTGGCGCGTGTCATCGAATCGACTCCCGAAGAGGACTTGGTGCGCCCAAGGGCGATGCACAATCTCGACCAGATTGCGTGGGAGACGGTACCTCGAACGGAATCTGTCACGCTGGCGTACTTCATGCACGACTACGTCGGACACTTGCGCCATCACCTGAAGCAGATTGGAATCAAGCTCTAGTGGGTCTTGTACCGGCAGCGATCGAGGCTGACTCGCTCAGTGATTGTTCAGGAGCGCGCTCGGACTATTGGACCTCGAAGCTGACAGGCAAACCCGCTACCGCGTAGCCATCACAGCACAAGAAGTAGGCACTATAGGAACCTACGCCCAAGGGCCAGGTCGGCGCCGATCCCACGCCAAAGGTCACGGATCCCGTCGTTGGACCACTTCCCGCTCCGGCATTTTGCGAGTTGTTCGTGTAGTACCAGGCGATCGAGTTATGCAATCCGGGTGCTTCGCCCGTGGGATACATTCCGATCCAGTCGCGCCCGTTCCCCGGCCCATCGGTAAAGCTCGCGACGATCTGTTGCCCGACGGCATAAGACACTTGGTCGAGTGACAGCGCCGGGACTGCGTCCGTCGTACCAGCTCGCGGGCGAAGTCGGAAGTCGGCGACAACACTGGCGTGGTCCGAAGGCCAGCTGTTACTTGCGTGGTTCGGTGACGCAACAGGTATGCCGGTGACGAACACTTCTGTGTCCATCAACTCGACTCCTGAGCCGGCGAAGTAAATTTGATCGATGCGGTCTTGTGGTTCTGTGGCTTGCTCGTCGTCGTTCCAAGGAAAGATCGGCGACCAGGTCGCCCCGGGCGTCAGCGCCGGATCGGGGTACATGCTCCGGAACGCATCGTGCATACCTGCCGCAGCAACCGCTTGCGTGACCGGATAAGGAACGACATAGCCACAGTGTTGAGCCGAGGTGCTGGCAACCCAGTCCAGATGCGACGGTGTGTTGAAGTCCCCCATCAAGAAGACGGGGACATCGTCAGCGCTCGCGAGGCTGGGTCCCATTGACTGCAAGATGTCCTGGACCTCTGGCAGCTGCGTGTTGTTCTGCGTCGTGATGACTTGAGCGACGCTCGCTCCATCGAAGCACGCCTGATACGGCCCATAAGGATAGGCGGTCAAATGGCAGCTCCAAACGATCACGTCTTGTGCCGGAGCCTGACCCAAACGAATGCGCACGCCAGCGCCGGCGCTGTTCGAGGTCGGGGGAAAAGTCTGCGTGATTGGGAAACGACTGAGCAGCGCAACGCTCCCGTTCTGCGACGGCATATAGGAGTACCAACCGAGCTGCCCGGCAACCCAGACCGAGGTCGCGTTCGACTCTTGGATCGCGACGATGTCCGCGCCGGCCGCGCGAATGGCAGCGACAATTTTCTGACGGCCCGCGTTGATGTTGCTGCCACCCACCCACACGTTGAATGCCATCAACCTCAAGTCGTGCGTGGGAAGATGCCTCTTCGGCGTCGTAGGGGAGGCGCTCTGTGCAAGCGAGATGTTCGCGATGGAAAGAGCGAGAAGAAACGGGATCAGAGTACGAGGTGCCATTCAGGCGAGCTTAGCAGATCGAGTGCGATTGTGAGGCTGGCCTTGAAGGCTCGCAGGCCGAAGTCAGTCCGTCGCTTCCAAGAGACTGATCATCCCTTCACCGAATACTCGCCCCATGCGCGTGAACCAGATCGCACTTCCCAGGTAGTGATAGCGATGATCCGAACCAACCTTCTGCCACTGTTCTAAATTGTCTTTCCAGGTCGGGTACAACTCTTCGGCGGCCGCGTCGGTCAGGGCATCGGTTCGAATCGAAACGACGTTTCCCACGAAGGCCGGCACTTGGGCCATTGCGAGTTGAGCTTCTTGAATGCGCAACATAGCTCCCTGCGCCGGTGTCGATCCATTTTGCCCCATTACACCTATGACGAACGGTAGCGTGGGAGTCTCTAAGTCTCGACGAACATCATCGATGAAGTGCTTCATGTTCGACTCGTACTCGAGGTCCAAACCTTCGTATTGATCATTCCAGCCTTGGAACCAGACGAAGCCTGCAAGCTCCGGTTCCACTCCGTTCAGCGTCGGAAAGAGCGTCTCCACACTAGCGAGCGTATCCGCAATTTCCTGCATCATCATGCGATAGGAGGAACCGTACTCGGCCTGGATGTCAACCAGAGTTGGCAATGCATCTGTCGTCCCCCTCTCCGAGTTGTGTTTCGTCGCTTTAGCCACTGCCTTGGCTAGCTCTTCTTCCAAGCGAGCATCTTCAGGCAATCCAGCAGAGGGAGACCGGAAGAGCTTTCCGAGACTATGGCCACCCCATGCCGTCTTGATCAACAAAACAGGCTCCTCGAAGTGTTCTGCCAGAACCGTTCCGAATTCCAACTCAAGGCCAGTCCGATCTCTTGAGCCGTAACCCATCGTCAGCCCACCATGGCGCTCGAGAAACTTGATGAACACATCATCACGAACAACCCAATCAGCCCCTGTTCGCAGGTGAGCAAAGTGCTGGCGCGTCGCAGGATCGAGCGCTTGATGTTCCAACAAATTGTTCTGCACCTTGCCCTCCATATTGGATTGCCCGGCGAGCACGAAGACCTTGAGCTTGACTGGATCGAGAGGCATGCCCGTAACAGGGAGCACTGTCAGCAGTGGACAGAGCAGGTGCAGGAGGCTCGAGAGTTTCATGGGATTGTGGCCAGCTAGAAATCAGATCTACGAACAGAACGAGCAAGAGATTGTCATGCTTCAAGACGGTGTTGACCAGTTCCTGCTGCGCGATCGAAGTTGCAGATCAGGGAATCAGGTTGCAGCGCACCTTGATTCCAAGGCCACGAAGTACGGCGACGCCCTGAGGCCCGAAGAACACCGACCGGGGAATTGCGTGCATCCCTGCGCACTCTCTCAGCAGATGGCTACAATTGCTTTCGTTGACCAGTGATTCGGCCCGCCCGCTTTCCCCCAATCCTCCATTCAGCGCTGGGACAACCTTGGCTCGCTATGCTCAAAAACATCCTTTCCGCATTCGCAGGCTACGCTGTCTGGTCGGTAGTTTTCTTGGGTTCTAGTGCCGGTGTGCGCTCCATCATGAGCGATGTTCATACTGAGGATGGGATGACCCGAGATGTCACCGCACTTGCGCTGTACCTCGCGATCAGCGCTGTCTCTTCTTTCTTAGGCGGGTTGACGACTGCGAAGATGGCCGGCGAGCCCAAGTCCAAGTGGGTCATCTTGTTGATCCTGCTCTTGTTGGGTACTGGCATCCCTGTTCAGCTGAGCACCTGGGACTCACTTCCGCTCTGGTACAACCTCGCCTTCTTAATCCTGCTTGCACCCATCACTTGGGTCGGCGGAAAAAAGGGGATCGCGTGAGCTCGTCGAACGAGACTTGTCTCCGGCCACCGATGTGCTGTTGAATTGTGCTCGCGGCGCCCGAGCACCGCAGCTCTTTGGTAGCAACATTACGAGTTGAAGGCGGAGAGGAAGTGTGTGAACCAATACCCGCACGGATGGCTGGATCCATGAGGGCTCTGCCGAGTAACTTGCCTGCACGGATTCCGAGCCAACGTTCATGCGACTACTTCTTTTCACCACCAAGCCCTACTCCGGCAGCATCCTGCGTCCGATCCAGGCAGCCGCCGAAGAACGTGGTCACGAAGTGGCATGGTATTGGATTGGAGCTGCGGACCGGCCACGTGAGCAAGAGGTATGGCTCAGCTCTCCTGCAACGGCCATTCGTTGGAAGCCGGAGGCTGTCCTGGCTCCAGGTAACTGGTTGCCGCACTTCTTTCCTGGCTTGAAGGTCGGACTGTTCCACGGGTTCTGTGTCGACAAGCGCCCGGGGAAATCGAAGTCTTCGACACACGATTGCCACCCGACGCAACGAGACCGGGAGCACTTTAGGATCCGTGGCCTCTTCGATCTGTACTGCACGCAAGGACCGGACACGACGCAACCCTTTCAGCAGTTGGCTCAAGAGCACGGCAACTTTCGAGTAAGGGAGACAGGCTGGAGCAAGTTGGATCCGCTCTTCCAAGTCGGGGCACCTTCGATATCGAGAAGCATGGATCGCCCGTGCATCATGTTCGGTTCGACATTTACACCGAGCCTTTCCGCGGCTCCCTTGGTACTCGACGAGATTGCCCGACTGTCGCGGACGGGCGAATGGCAATGGCTAGTGACCCTGCATCCGAAGCTGCCCAAGGAGCTTGTTCGCAAGTATCGAGCGCTCGAAGGCCCGAACCTCAGGTTCATCGAGACTCACGAAGTGATGAGTGCCCTCGCTGCAGCCGATGTCTTGCTCTCCGATTCATCGTCGATCGTCGCTGAATTTCTGGTGCAGATCAGACCTGTCGTCACGCTGCGTACGGCCACGAAAGCTGAGCATCTGATCGATGTCGAACAGGTCGCTGATGTAGAAGCGGCCATTCGCCAGGCTTTGAATCCATCTGCGGCGCTGCTCGAGAGGATCCGTCAATACTCGGACCGGATTCATCCCTATCGTGACGGATGCTCGTCCACCCGTGTTCTGGATGCTGTGGAGGAATGCGTCGAGCTTGGCCGCACGGGCCTAGGCCGACGCTCGTTGATTCCTCTTCGCAGGTTCAAGAACCGGCGGCGAATGAACTATTGGGCCTGGCGCTAAGCGGACCCGGTGCAGAGCACAGGCTTGTTATCCTCGCGAGCTGAGGCGTACTCCTTGTGAATCAGCGGCGCCCGAACTCGCCCAGGCAGTGAGGCGCAAGGCTGCCTTTCCATACCTGGACGAGCTGCTCTCGAGCGATTCGCCCTTACCCAGAGGTTTTCTGGAGTTCACCTGTCCACTCATGCCGGACAGCTGCTCTCGGCTCTCGTCGCCAATCCGGCGACCATTCCCTCGACGCCCAATCCGGGTGGAGCCCGTTTGATGAAAACCAAGAACTATCGCCGCACGACACGTTGCCTGAGCGCATACGCACTAAGCCTGGTGGTTACGATCGGCCTCGTCCACGCTCAACTGCCGGAGATCGAGTGTGCAGCCAATCCGCTGGTGCCGAACCAAGTACAGGTGACTTGGCCCGATGTCCCGACCGAAGACACCATCGCCTCCCTGCCCTCGACCAACGCGACTCTCCTGCTGACCAACAGGAGTAACGATGCGCTCCAGTACCGCTTGATGGGTCGTTTACAAGCAGCGGGAGAACAGCGCCGCGTGCAGCTCGGTACTGGCATCCTGCCGCCATTAGGGACCGGGCTCGAGACGATCAACTTTCAGGCACTGGGTATCGACATCTCAGATTTAGACTTCTCGGGTCGGCTATTTATCGAGGTTCGTAGCGAGGATAGCAGCGCCGCACTAGTCGATCGCGCCTATTCGCCGACGGTCTTCTTTCACACAGCTGCAGGTCCAACGGGGGGATTGATGCTGTTCATGTACGGCGGCGAAGCCCGCCGTACACAGTTCAACTATGGAGATCTGCACTACCAGCTTCGCAACTCGAGCGTGCCTGATCCGACCCTGCTCGGCATCTTCGATGGTGGAGCCGGGCTCGGTCGTTACCGTGAAGGCTATGGCGGCGAGGGCGGTGGCATTCCTCCGCAAACGCCCGGTAGCCTTGGTGCGCCGCCGAGGTGGGAGTTCTGTATGCGCTGGGTCTATCAATCCATCGATAGCGGCTTCGGCGAGGACTACTACACATCGGGAAGTCTGATGAAAGCGCGTGGGATGAAGGTCATTGTCGACCACGCCAATTGGACCCAACCGAGGACCTTCTTCTGCAATGACATCAACGGCTGCTTCTCCTTCGCTTCAGATGAGAACATGGGCTTTGAAGTCACAGTCTTCGCCGAAGCGCGCCTGGGCGGTGACGACAATGTGACGGTTCGCGGCTTCGACACGATTGCGCAAGCGAACGTCAATAACCCTGACCAAACTCAGAAGTGGATCTTCACAGCTAATCCTGGTGGAACTCCGCGACGCGTCTACTACCAGAGCGGCGCCGGAGACATGGCAAGTCTGATGGCCTTCGGAAGCTTTGTCTTCCACTGGGTCGACCACAAAACCTCGCCCCGGCTCGCAGGCGATCGTGACCTACTGCTGGTGACCGAATCCTGCCAGGGTGGATCTTGTCAGTCCGGTGATCAGGTGCGCATGAAGCCGGGTGACTCGAACCGCAAGTTCTTGGTTGGGCACGAGGTCGGACACTGGCTGCATCGTCAATGGACGAACGACCAGATGGGTTACGACAACGCTACCTGGTCCGCAAACTCAGGCGACCCCGAATGCGCCTTCGCCGGCGTCGGTAGCCACGCGATGCGTTCCAAGGAATACGCTGTCGGCGGCTTTATCGAAGGCACTGCTCACTACCTCTCTGCCCTGGCCTGGAACAACCACGACTCACAGCAGGCCATCTTCAAGTACTACAAAGAGATCGATGACGCTGTCTACAGCGACATGGCGGCGGACAACTGGATCGTCGAGATCGAGGGTCAGGTCGGTGCGCTAGGCGGCACGACAAATTGGATGGAGAACGAGTGCTTCGTCAGTGATGGTCACTCGGTCGAAATGGATTGGATGCGCTTCTGGTGGGACTATCGAACAAACCCGGGCGTGGGCCCGAACCACTACGACATCTTCGACCTGATCTCATTCACGAGCTTGGCCTACCCATGGGCCAACAACTTCGGAGTCTACGACCAACTGGCGACGGCTATTCAAGACGCCGGCTTGGGCCAACTTCAGTTAGTGAACCGCTTCGAGACCTTGGCCAGTTGGAACGGCGTCGCTCAATAGGCTGGCACTCACGTGTTTAGGCGCTCCAATTGAGTGTCAGCCACCACGATCTTCGCATGCGGAAACGAATGAGTTCGCGTGCGGGGTTGGCTTCCCGAGGGGAGGAGCATCGAGCGGTTCGCTCGATGCTCCACCCCGCTTTCAACGGAGTGGCTTTTCTACGGAGTGGTTCTCCTTGCCGCGCATTTGCAGCAACTAAGTACGCTACAAGCTGACCCAAGCATCCGGAATCAAGGTCTTCGGGGCATGGCCCAGAGACCCAGGGACGGCCAGTCTCGCCTGGCCGTTTCGGAAGCCAAGCACTCGCGACGGGCCCCGGATACAGGGCACGCGGCAATTGCGCCTAGCTTGAGGCAGCGGCCAAACCGCGAACGGGTCAAGTAAGCAAGGGCAGGCCGCGGGAGTAGTACCGTGTTTGGCTGCTGCGAGAGTGTGGCGAGGAAAGCCACTTCGTAGCGTCCGAGGAGAGCCACTCCGTATCGCTCCCGGCATCGACGCCGCCACCCGCCGCGCACCTTGAACTTCGGGATCAAGGGGTGGAATGCCGCATGTCTTTAAGTTTCCCTCTTCCTTTACTCGGGCACAGATGCGAGTGCCTCCTTTCTTGATATGCCATGTCCTCGACAGCCCCTCCACGCGTAGAAGGCGCCGCGAGAAGGAAACACTTAAGTCGCGCGCATGCGCGGCAGCCCCTGGGCTGCCTTCCGGCCCGTAGAGTCGGAGTCGAATTCCAACCCTTGCCCCAGCTGAAAATATGTCTACTTCAACTCACTTCGCACGCGCCCTGACGGGGTGCGCTCTATTGTCCTTCGCCGCCCAGGCTTTGCCTCATTCCGGGTCAAACGGTGAGACCATGGCCAAGGCCGGAACATGCCCAGTGACTGGAAAAAGCTCAACCCCCACAACGGCTCCGCAGATGTCCGGCGCACCCTTGTCGAGTGAGGACTGGTGGCCGAATCAATTGAGGCTCGAAATCCTTCATCAGAACTCGCCCATGGGCAATCCGATGGGCGGGAACTTCGACTATGCGAAGGAGTTCCTGAGCCTCGACATGGATGCCCTAAAGAAGGACATCGAAGAGGTCATGACAACCTCGCAAGACTGGTGGCCGGCTGACTGGGGGCACTACGGTCCCTTCTTCATCCGCATGGCGTGGCACAGCGCCGGCACCTATCGTGCGACCGACGGCCGCGGTGGCGCCTCCGATGGCACGCAGCGCTTCGCGCCACTCAACAGCTGGCCCGACAACGCCAATCTCGACAAGGCTCGACGACTGCTCTGGCCGACCAAGCAGAAGTACGGTCGCAAAATTTCCTGGGCCGACCTGATGATTCTCGCGGGCAACTGCGCGCTCGAATCCGCAGGTCTGGAGACTTTCGGATTCGGCGGAGGTCGCGCCGATGTCTGGGAGCCGCAGAACGACATATTCTGGGGCCCTGAACGTGAGTGGTTGGCGGACGAGCGCTACAGCGGGGATCGCGAACTCGAAAAACCTCTTGCCGCCGTGCAGATGGGCTTGATCTACGTGAATCCGGAAGGACCGAACGGCAATGCGGATCCGCTCGCGGCAGCCAGGGACATTCGCGACACCTTTGGCCGCATGGCCATGAACGACGAGGAGACCGTGGCTCTCATAGCCGGCGGGCACACGCTCGGAAAGGCTCACGGCGCTGCGAGTCCGGAGGGACAAGTCGGCCCCGAACCCGAGGGCGCAAGTCTCGAGGAACAAGGCCTCGGTTGGACGAATTCCTACCGCAAGGGCAACGCCGAAGACACGATCACAAGCGGCCTCGAAGGCGCCTGGACCTCCACTCCGACGAAGTGGTCGAACAGCTACTTCGCCAACCTCTTCAGCTATGAATGGGAACTGACCAAGAGCCCGGCCGGTGCGGGTCAATGGACGCCGAAGAGCGGACCGAAAAATGTGCCGGACGCCCACCGGCCTTCGGAATACCACCGTCCGATGATGTTCACGACGGACATTGCTTTGATCAAAGATCCGATCTACAGGGAAATCTCGGAGCGCTTCTACGAGAACCCGGCCGAGTTCGCGGATACCTTCGCGCGGGCCTGGTTCAAGCTGACGCACCGCGACATGGGACCCGTCTCGCGCTGCCTCGGCCCGAATGTCCCGGCGGCTCAGCTCTGGCAGGACCCGGTCCCTGCAGTCGATCACGAGTTGATCGACGATCAGGACATCGCGGACCTCAAGCGCGTGATCCAAGGCTCGGGCCTCACTGTCTCCGAGCTGGTTGCGACCGCTTGGGCATCGGCGTCGACCTTCCGCGACAGTGACAAGCGTGGCGGCGCCAACGGGGCACGCCTTCGCCTTGCGCCCCAAAAGGACTGGGAAGCCAACAACCCCGCCGCGCTTGCGAAAGTGCTGGGAACGCTGGAAAAAGTCCAGGCTGACTTCAACAGTTCGGCGTCTGGTGGCAAGCAGGTGTCTCTCGCGGACCTGATCATCCTCGGTGGATGTGCTGCTGTCGAAGCTGCTGCCGAGAAGGCCGGCTACGATGTGCAAGTGTCGTTCACGCCCGGCCGTATGGATGCATCGCAAGAGCAGACTGACGTGGCCTCCTTCGCCGTACTTGAGCCTGCTGCAGACGGTTTCCGCAACTTCGCGGGCGACGCAGGACGCTACCGCAGGCCGGAAGAGTCGCTAATCGATCGAGCGAACCAGCTGACACTGAGCGCTCCCGAGATGACCGTTCTCATCGGCGGCCTGCGCGCACTGAACGCCAATCACGGGAACTCGCAGCATGGTGTCTTCACGAAGCGGCCCGGAAGCCTGACGAACGACTTCTTCGTGAACCTCTTGAGCATGGATACCAAGTGGCAAGAGTCCGCCGAAGGGAAGTACGTCTACGAAGGACGAGACCGCAAGACCGGTGAGCTCAAGTGGACAGCCACTTCCGTCGACCTCGTGTTCGGATCGAACTCGCAGCTGCGAGCCCTCGCGGAGGTCTATGCCAGCGACGACTCAAAAGAGAAGTTCGTGGGCGACTTCGTTGCGGCCTGGAGCAAGGTGATGAACCTCGATCGCTTCGAGCTCTGATCCGACGCAACGGATCCAACTCGATCCAGTGACTCCCGGCTAGGGTCGACCCTCTGGAGCGAGTGTGTTCATCCGGTCGCCACTCCAACCCGGGGGTCATGCATCGGGACGGTCGTGACCGGTTTGGTGCACGAAAGGAAGGAGGTCAAATCGTGCCCGATTTGGCCTCCTTCGCGTTGGGTTCGATCCAGAGCCCGCGCACTTTGACGTATTCCTGAACGCCAGGGGGCCTGGACAATACGGCCGGTCTTTTGCGGGGCTTACGCGTGGATCACCTGCGCGTAGAGCTGCGTTGGGTCGCCGCAACGAAGCGGACCGAAACGCAGGAGGCTCGCTCAGTCCACTCGCTGCTTCCACACCTCTCCATAGGCACTAAGAACATGAAATGACCCTGAGGATTGAGAGGTCCACCCATACCAGCAGGCCGCCAGCAACTCGGCTTCCTACTCCAAAGATCTGAGCTGGCATCGGGAGCCGAGTTCCATGGCGACCCAGCGAAGCTGCTTGAGATAACCAAGTCAGCTCCGCATCTCAGGGCCGGAGTCTTCATCGGAGTCCTCAGTCTCCAGTTGTGAAGATGAGCGGGTGGAAGTAGTACGCCTCGGTACTCACGCTACTCAAGTCAGCGGGCGCAGGTCCTGGAGAGTGGTCGGTATTAGCTCAGAGACTGTTGGATGAATGTGTACCGCGCGCGCGGCGACGGTGTACGGCGCCTTGGCGTACATCAAGTCCAACAAAGAGTGGACGACCTCGTCGCCTCCGACTCCCAGAATGGTGGCACCTAAAATTTCTTGGCTGTCCGCGTCCACCAAGATCTTGATGAAGCCATAGGTCTCGCTACGTTCCTTCGCGCGGCCGACACGCGTCATCGGAAGTTTGCCCATCAACACATTGCGGCCCGATGCACGTGCCTCGGCCTCGTTCATGCCGACGCGGCCCAAGGGCGGATCGACGAAGAGGCCATAGCAAAGAATGCGGTCACTGACTTTGCGCGAGTCATCGTCCAGCAGATTGGCCGCGACGACTTCGTAGTCGTTGTAGGAGGTGTGCGTGAAAGCGCCGCGGCCATTGCAATCCCCGAGCGCCCAGACGCCAGGCACCTTCGTCGCCAGCTTGTCATCGACAGAGATAGCTCCACGCTCATTCGTCTCGATCCCGGCTGCTTCCAGATTCAAGCTGTCAGTGTTGAGCTTGCGCCCCACAGCGACCAAGACGTGCGAGCCCTGGATCGGATGAGTCTCTGAACCGCAGGCGGCCTGAACTTCGATTCCCGTTGCGCTCTTGGCAAAGGAGATGCAGTTCGAGTCACAGCGAACATCGATACCCTCGGCCTCGAGGAACTCCTGAATGCCGGCCGAGACATCGGGATCTTCACGCCCGACCAAGCGCGGCCCTCGTTCGACAATCGTGACGCGGCTGCCGAAGCGGCGGAAGATCTGTCCAAACTCGAGGCCAATGTAGCTGCCTCCGATGACGACCAAGTGTTCGGGCAGCTCCGTCAATTCGAGCATGTCGCTGCTGGTGAGCACACGGACATCTGCCAGGCCCGGGAAGTCTGGTACGAAGGGTCTTCCACCGACGTTGATGAAAATTTGGGAAGCTTCCAAGCGCTCGCCGTTCACCTCGATCGAGTTGGAATCGACGAAGCGCGCGTCTCCGCGGATCAAATCGACCGAATCTAATCCCTCGAGCCACTGCTCGAGTCCTCGATTGGACTGACCGGAGATCTCCTTCATGCGCGCGTTCACGCGGGCCATATCGACGCTCACCTCAGATCCGATCACGACGCCGAAGTCCGCGGCTCGTCGCGCCATGTAGGCCGCTCGAGCGCTTGCGACGAGAGCCTTGGTCGGAATGCAGCCCACGTTGACGCAGGTCCCCCCCACGCGTCCGCGCTCGATGATGGCCACCCGACGACCCTCTTTTTGCATGCGTGCGGCAAGCGAGGGGCCAGCTTGTCCGGTCCCGATGATGATGGCGTCGTAGCGTTCACTCATAGCGGTCTCTGCCTTGATGTTGACTGGTTCTGAGGAATCCTACTGCGACAGTGCCTAGGAGAACTACATGAAGCACGGCAAGCTCGGTGGCAGATGGGCTACGATGCGGCGCTGGGGCCGTGAACCGAGACTCGCTGTGAGCTCGTCGCCACCCGCCTCATGCCCAAGACGGACGAAGAGTCCGACACCTGATGAAGTCGCGAGAAGTTCTGGATACGACCAAGACCGCCGATGGATCGAAGCTTGAGCTGTCGCGCGAGGCCGATGGGCACTTCGTGATTCGGGTCGCGGGCGTGCCGTTGATGTCCAGCGCCACCTATGGGTCCGAGGTGATGATGGCTGTGATCGCGAAGGAGATGCTGGGCAATCGTGAGGATTGCAGAATCCTCATCGGTGGCCTCGGTATGGGCTTCACTTGCCGTGCGGCACTGGACGAGTTTGGAAAAGACGCGCGCATGACCGTCGCCGAACTCTTGCCGCAGATCGTCACCTACAACCGCGGGCCGCTTGGCCACTTGGCCGAAAATCCGCTCGACGACCAACGCATGCAGCTGTTCGAAGGCGATGTGCGAACCAGCCTGATACGAGGCAATTGGAATGCTGTCCTGCTCGATGTCGACAACGGACCAAGTGCTGTCACAACTCTGGGCAACAAGCGGCTCTATAGCCGTAAAGGCGTAGCCATGCTCGCCAAATCGCTGGCGCCTGGTGGCGTGCTGATCGTGTGGTCAGCCGATGAATGTTCGGACTTCGCGAAGTCGCTGGAGCAGACGGGGTTGACGGTAACCTCACGGCGCGTATTCGCGCGCGCCCCGCTGCGCAAAGGGGCGAAGCACACTTTGGTCATCGGAACGAAGGCGCGCGGTGCAAAGTAGGTAAAAGCACATGTCGCGTTCGGGTTTACCGAGGCAGCGATTGTGACTACGACCGCAGCCACATCTCCCACTGTCTCACCCCAGTGGGCAGAGCTTATTAACTGAGCACTCGTCACACGCTGGCTGATTGTTCTTGCACAGCAATTGTCCGTGCACGCGCAGCAACTGGTAAGGCGCGGATCAGCGCGGCAGCCCCCTCATCCACGAGAGGCTTCAGAGAGCTGATAGCCGTGCGATAGCTGGCTGCGTAATGGGCTCCCTCCGTAGCGCGCCCTAGCGGGATCAATACTCGCATGCCATTGAACTCGAGTGCAGGCAGTGTGTGTGCGCGAGTGAACAACAGGATCTGGTCTGCGCCGGCCGCGCCGATGCCGGGGAATTCCTTCAGTGCCGTGCGTGCTTTACCGAGCGGAAGCGAGTGATCATGACGATCCTTCTTTTCATATCTTTCCCGCGCTGCACCATTCCGATTGCATGTTCGGAATGAGCACGGGCGGAGCTGCTTTCGAGCAGCTTGATCAGGGTCTGGGCGTAGGGAACCGCGGCTGGGCTAGGGTCGTCCATCAAGGCTTCCCAATCACGAGCGGACTCTTGCTCCGCACGCAGTCGGAAAATTGCGAAGCCCGCCAGTGGATGGCACCACCACAGGCTTCGAAGCAGGATCAGGATTCCATTGAGGGCCGTATCTGCCCTCTTCAGGTGCGCGGGTTCGTGCAGGAAGACGTGCCGGAGTTCACTTGAATCTAGGCTCTGCTGCACATGGCTAGGAATCAGTAGGCACGGGCTGAAGTAACCGTGGGCCGCTGGTCAACTAACGATCTCCGTTTCGATCACGGTGATATTGCGCTGCATGACTGCGGCATGCGCGCACTCGGCCAGCAAGGTCAAGCTGCGCGTATTCGTCAGGTGCGGCTCGCGTGCGAGCCGGCGCCCAAAAGACAGTTCGCGCGTTAAGTTACGCAAGATTAGGGCCAGCGCTATCCCGGCCCAGACGAAGAGAACCTACGCGTGATCAGACGCGAGGAGTCGAAGCTCAATGCTGCGGATTGAAAAGAGATCACCGAGCAACTCGAAAAATACGACGTTCGTAGCCGACAGGGTGACTGGACAATACCTGTCCTTCGATGCTTGTTGGACAACGAAGGTGTACGCGCCGCAGACTCGGCTGAGAAACTCGGCTACGAAAGCAAGAGGCTCAAGACGAACGTCCGTAAGTTGAAAGCGCTCGGACTGACCGAGAGTCTGGGGACTGGGTCCCGGATTTCGCCCAGTGGACGCTCGTACTTGCGCTGACGACGGCTCGAACGCTGGCCTTTGCGCTCCTCCCTTTGGCAAGCCGGCCAGACTTGGCGCGCTGCGGCCATGACTCAACACGCATTCCGGCCGGCGCTCTCTGCCTTCCTGCGCGAACTCGCAAGCAACAACACGCGCGATCGGTTTAGGGCAAACAAAGGTAGATACGAGGATTACGTACGTGGGCAGGCACTCGGTTTCATCGCGGAGTACGCACCGGGACTCGAAGAGATCAGCCACCACTTCGTCGCAGATCCGAGGCCGTCGGGCCGTTCGTTGTTTCGCATCCATCACGATGTCCGCTTCTCGAAGGACAAACGTCCGTACAAGACGACGACGGGAATTCACCTGCGGCATGAAGCTGCAAAGAACGCCTACGCGCCAGGCTACTATCTGCACTTGGAGCCGCGCAACGTCTTCATCGGGATTGGAATCTGGCACCCCGAGACCAAGGTCGCACGACAGATCCGCAATGCCATCGCAGAGAACCCAACTGGCTGGAAACGTGCACGCGATCCAAGGTCTTCTCGACGCAGTTCGCACTCGAAGGTGAGAGTTTGAAGCGCCCGCCCTCGGGCATCGACAAAGAGCACCCGCTGCTAGACAACTTGCGACGCAAAGACTTCATCGCGGTTACCCAACTGTCGCAAGACGAGGTAACGGAGAAGGACTTCTCCAAGTCCTTCTTGGCGACATGCGAGCGTGGAGCTCCGTTCATGAGCTTCATGTGTAAGGCACTCGAACTTCCCTTCTGACGAGTTGGAGACGGATTCCAGCCCCCTCAGCGCCCCGTGCAGGCGCGCTGCGGGCTGGCGACATAGATCGAATCGGATCTTGCACCCGGGCGAAAGGAGCTTGTTACGATCCGCGCCACATCCATCCGCACCATCCAGCCAATCATCATGCTGAGACTTTTCGCCGGCCTTTCCGCAGGCCTGTTGTTGTCCCCTCTTTCAGCCGCACAACTCGACGAATCAACTCGAATCGAAGTCCCAGGACAAGTCATCGTCTCTTTTACGACGGATGACTCGACCTTCGATTTGGAAGAGACCGTCGCACAGTGGGCTCTGGAATCCGTTGATGCTTCTGTGCGCGTCGCTGCCTCCAAGTCGCTTCTGCAGTGGCAGAGACGAGGCGAGTTACGCACGACCAATGTCGTCCTGATCGACTACACGCCGCTGACCATGCAGAGCTCTACGCTGTTACCGCTTCTGCGCGGCATCAGTGGCTTCCAGTGGGCGACGCCGAATTTCGGTTTCACCGACGACGTGCGCGAGTTAATCCCCAACGACCCACAGTACGGTTCGCAGTACCACCATCCGTTGATGCAGAACAACGATGCGTGGGATATCACGCTTGGGGACTCGAGTGTCATCGTCGGCATCACCGATGACGGCGTTGATCTGGATCATGAAGATCTAGCTGCCAACATCTGGAGCAACACCGGAGAGATCGCCGGTGATGGAATCGACAATGACTCGAATGGCTACATCGATGATGTCAACGGCTGGGACTTCCTGTCCGACAACAACGATGCCAACCCCGAGGGCGCTGACGATCATGGGACACACGTCTCGGGAATCACGGCTGCCAAGACCAACAACGGCGTAGGTGTGGCCGGAGTAGCAGGCGATGCGACAATCATGCCCTTGCAGTGGTACGCCAGCGGGCAGGCATGGACCGCATCCAACGTAGCTGAGGCTTTCGCCTATGGCGCCGATAACGGAGCTCGCATCATTAGCACGAGCTACAACATGGACATTTTCGCGGATGACCTGACCGTGAAGGCCGCCTTCGATTACCTCTACGATCAAGGCGTGCTGCACTTCAACTCTGCCGGCAATGGGGGCGCGGCGAACCCGGCCCGCCAGGTTTTCCACCAGAGCCTGCTCGTTGTCAGCACGGATATTAACGACCTGAAGAGTTCGTTCAGCAACTATGGCACCGGTGTTGATGTCTCTGCACCAGGATCCAACGTGCTCTCATCGATCTTAAATGACGCCTACGGATTGAAGTCCGGCACCAGCATGGCGGCACCGAATGCTGCGGGGGTTGCCGCTTTGATCTGGTCGGCGAATCCAACCTGGACGCGCGATCAGGTCGCCGCTCAATTGTGTTTCACAGCCGATGACATTGATGGATCCAATCCAGGCCTCGAAGGACTCTTGGGCAGTGGGCGCATCAACGCATTCCAAGCGTTGACGGCGAATCTCCCGGCACCGCGCGTGAGCTCGATCGCGGGTCTACCGGCTGAAGGTGGAAGCCTCGTCGGAGATCTGGGCACGATTCAACTACGGTTCGACCAAATCATGGATCCGGCTACTTCGAATGCAGCGGGCGCGTTTTCATTAACGCATGCGGGTGCGGACGGAGCCTTCGGAAGCGCTGACGACATTGACATCGCGATCACGTGGGACGAGTACCTGATCGGCGGAAATGAGATCAACATCAGCCCACAACTATTGACCGCGTCAGGGTTGTATCGCTTGGTGGCGCATGCTGCCGTGCTCGCGAATCCATTTGGCGGAGCACTCGATGGCAACGCCGATGGCGTGGGAGGCGACTCGTGGAGTCGCACTTTCATCGCATGCGCGACAATTGTGGTTCTTGAAGACAACGCCGAGAGTGGTATTGGCTGGAGTGTCGTCAACGAAGGCCTTAGCACGGGCGCTTGGACTCAGGATCCCGAAGTGCCGACCGGTGGTGGTCTCCGCAACGATCCTCCAACGGACTTCGATGGTTCGGGGAAGTGCTTCCTGACACAGAACGGTGCTGGGGATACCGATGTCGATGGTGGCCCAACGCGCCTAATCTCGAAGGCTTGGGACCTGACCGGCGAGGCGGACCCGCACATGAGCTTCGCTCGCTGGCTGGTAACGAGCGGAGACGACGTGATGACCGTCGACATCTCGGGCAACGACGGCGCGAGTTGGACGCAGGTCGATGTGTTGCAAGGTGGCAGCGACTGGGAAGTCGAGAGTTTTCGAGTGCTGGACCATGTCGCGTTGAGTGCTCAAACGCGATTGCGCTTCTCGGTCGCGGACACGGGGTCCGGTTCCATTACGGAGGCGGGGATCGACCGAATCCGGATCCTGCTAACCGATTGCGGCGGTCCGAATATCGGCACCAACTACTGTGTGGGCGCCCCGAACTCGGTTGGCGCTGGAGGGTCGATTCGTGTGACCGGTAGCCGAGTCGTTGCACTGAACGATGTGATGCTGATCGCAGAGAGTCTTCCAACCGGCCAAACCGGACTCTTTTACTTCGGACCGAACTCAATCCAAACCGCCTTCGGGAATGGCTTCAGGTGCGCCGGCGGCTACACCGTCCGACTTGCCCCAACGATTGTGTCCGACGCTATAGGCCGCGTCGAGCGCGCACTTGACTTGACCGCCGCACCTGCTGCAACTTGGATCATGGCCGGAACCACAACGAACTTCCAATGCTGGTATCGCGATCCGGCCGCAGGCGGAGCAGCGTTCAACTTGACGAATGGCGTGACTGTCATTTGGGAGTAGCCGACAGATCCCCGATCGATTCAAGTGCCCCAGAGAGAGCGATCTCGCTGGGGCACTTTCATGTTCATCGCGAATGCCGACCACGCTCGACCCCATGCAGGCTCTGACGAAATAGAGGCGATTGGTACAACACGATGCGAACGCGATCGCTCATGCCATTTCTATAGCTTCACGTCCAACGATATGCGTATCCCTCTGAACATCGAACACACCTCGATCCCAACAAGTCCGGGGCGTCGATATTTCAATGGCACGGAACGCGCTCACCTGATGATTTCAAAGAGAACGCAACACGGATCCAGTACCAAAACGATCGATCATAACCGTGTGGAACACAAGAGTGCTTGCGCCCAGTTTGTCAGGCTTCGATCTCGGGCAACAATTCCGCGGCGGCCTTGAGATTGCCTATGAAATTGTCATCGACGACGAAGATGCGACCACGCCAACCGAGCGTGAAGAGGTAGGCGAATTGATCAAGGAGACGGTCCACGGACTGACACCTGGACTTCAAACCGAACTGAACTGCCAGGCTTCCGTGTTGAGGAATTCGAGACATTCAGCCAATCGAGGGCAACCATGGGGCACGTCGCAGGTCCTCTTGGGACGAGGTCATACCGACCTCCCTTGGAGACCCTTTGTCGATGTTCGTACCCCCTTTCTGTCCACGCCCTAACTGCCGCAACCACAAGTCGCCCAAGCCACGCTTCT
>JBLFWN010000006.1:0-110601 GCA_047611405.1 Planctomycetota bacterium
GGCCTCGAAGCCTTGCCCGGGGCCGCGTTACTGTCGAGCCTCGAGACGATTGGTGAGGGACGCGTTCCGGTCGCGCCCAACCTCGGCAGCGCAGCACTCTCGATCATGATCGCCGTGCTGGGTCTGACCCTTGGACGTTGGGGCTTGCAATCGTGGAGGCACGAGTCATGAGTGCGCGCCAACGCGCCTTCGGCACCTTGCTGCTTTGGGCTGCAACGCTGTGGGTCATGACGCCGCCCAGCTCGTTCTCAGTAGCGCTTCGATCGAGTTCACTGGGAGAGCGCCTGCTCGGCCCCGTCGCATCTCTGGTAGCCAGTGCCCAATGGGTGCGCTTCGATCTGGCTTTGCGTGTCGGCGAACCGGAGCGCGCCTACGAACTGGCCGAGCGCGCGATCGAACTCGACCCGGGCGCATGGCAGGGCTGGTTCACCTTCGCGAGTCACCTGATCTATGACCGCGGGGCGGAGACGCTCGAACCGGATCCTCACAAGCAGCGCGCCTGGATTCGGGCCGGCCTGGACATGCTCACGGAAGGTGTGAAGCATGCGCGGGATCCGGCAGAGCTTGAGATCATCTCCGGAAGCTGCCTGACAATGCTCGTGGCGTTGCGAGCTCGCAGCATCGAATGGCCCGGAGGGGCAGAAGCTGCAATCGCAGAAGGGCTCGAAGCACTGCAGCGTGCGGCCGCACTCGGTCACCCCCACGCGGCCGTCTTCGAAGACAATGCGCGGCGCCTCCTGAGCCAGCTTCGAGCCGGCGAATGAGCCAGGGGCCGGCAAAACGATCAAATCAGAGTCATGAAATGAAGGCATCAGGAGCGATGGTGAGTTCGGCCTCCGAACAGCTTGGGAGGGTTGTAGTGAGCCCTTGAGCAGGCACTTCGCTAAGCAAGTCCCCTTCGAATCAGACGCGCTAGCTAGCCAGTTAGCCGGCCGGCAGCTAGTCTTCGCGCCGTGCTGCTGCTGCTCGAACTCCAGCAAGTCATCGATTACTTCGGTGATTTCGTCTACTTGGCGCCTTTCACCGTCCTGCTCCTGTGCGGTGTCGGACTGCCATTGCCTGAGGAAGTCACCCTTATCGGATCCGGCCTGCTCCTCTATCGAGGCGAGGTCGAGTTCCTCCCGATCGTGCTCGTTTGCAGCGCAGCAATCCTGCTCGGGGATTCGATCCCCTACGCGCTGGGCCGCAAGTTTGGGTCGAGCGCAGCCGAGATTGGCTGGGTGCGCAGAATCCTGCACCCCGAACGCTTCCGGTTGCTTCAGAAACGCTTCGATGAGCACGGCAACTGGGCCATCTTCACCTGCCGCTTCCTGCCGGGGATTCGTATCCCCGGCTATTTCACGGCCGGAACGCTGGGGATGCCCTACCTCCGATTCATCCTGCTGGATGCACTTGGCGTTGCGATTTCGGTCCCGATCTCGATCTACATGGGCAAGGTCTTTGGTGACTCGATCGAGGTGTTGGAGGCGCGCTTCGCGGACTTTCACCTAATTCTCGGATTCGGTGTGATCAGCTTGGTGCTGATCATGCTCGTCCGCGCCAGGGTTCGTAAACGGGAAAGACAGGTCCAGTCAGCGCAGAGCGAGGAAGAGTCACAGGCCGTCCGCGTCGTCGCAGCTGACGAATTAGAGACATCGGAAGCCCCCGAGATACGTCGCAAGGATTGACGCCAGCCCGGTGCGCGCTATCCTTTCTGCCCCTTAAATGCCTAACAGGCGCCCGCGCGGCGTTGCAGGGTAAAAAAGGATGAACGGGGCATGAAAACGCCCTGTCTCAAGTGAACTCCGTCTTTGGAGTTCTGCTGCACGAGACTTCCCTCCAAACCACGCTTCGATATCACCGCGCCAAAAGGCGCGCGATCCCCCACCTTTCTCAGCCCCTCCCCATGGACACATTCCTCTACGTCGCAATCGCCGCGGCCGTCATCGCCGTCGTCTTCGGATTCATGAAGTACGGCGCGATCATGAAGCAAGACGCCGGTACGGACCGGATGCAGTCCATTTCGAAGCAGGTTCAAGAAGGTGCTGCGGCCTTCTTGAAGGCTGAGTACTCGTGGCTAGCGGTCTTTGTGGTCATCGTCTCCGGCGCGCTTTGGGTGTCCGACGCTGAAATGGGCCTCGGCCCGAACACGGCCATCGCATTCATTGCAGGAGCCGTCGCTTCCGGTATCGCCGGCTACTTCGGCATGCACACGGCTACGCGCGCCGCGGTGCGCACAACGCAGGCATGTCGCACCGGCCTTTCCGAAGGCCTGGATATCGCCTTCAACTCCGGCATCGTCATGGGCATGAGCGTGGTTGGCTTGGCCCTGCTCGGCGTCGCCAGCTTCACGATGATGTATGCGCCCGACCTCAGCAGCAAAGGCCTCGAGCACGTGCTCGGCTTTAGCTTCGGTGCCTCCTCCATCGCCCTCTTTTCGCGCGTTGGCGGCGGAATCTTCACGAAGGCCGCCGATGTTGGCGCTGACCTGGTCGGCAAAGTCGAAGCAGGCATCCCTGAGGACGACCCCCGCAACCCGGGCACAATCGCGGACAACGTTGGTGACAACGTCGGCGATGTGGCTGGCATGGGCGCAGACCTGTTCGAGTCCTACGTCGGTTCGATCATCGCAACGATGACGCTGGGCGCCTACGCCTTCGCCAAGCAAGACCACGTCGACTCGATGGTGATCCTGCCGCTGGCCGTTGCCGCCATCGGCATCATCGGCTCGATCGTCGGCACCTTCTTCGTGAAGGCGAAGGACGAGCACCAACTACACAACGCGTTGTTCAAGGGCATCGTGGTCGCTTCGCTTATTTCGATCGCAGGCACGGCCGCTTTGACCATGGGGTACTTCACCTTCCCCGAGGGTGTCGAGGGCATGAATCTGCTCATCGCGGTCATCGCCGGTATCGTTATCGGCGTTGCGATCGGCAAAGTCACTGAGTACTACACGGGGACAACGACCAAGCCTGTTCGCAACATCGCGGAGCAATCGAACACGGGCGCTGCGACCAACCTGATCCACGGCTTGGCGACAGGCATGGAATCGGTTGCGATTCCTGTGCTGCTCATCTGCGGCGCGATCTTCTTGTCCTACGAAATGGCCGGCGTCTACGGTGTCGCTCTTTCCGCAGTCGGCATGCTGAGTACGCTCGGCATTTCGCTCGGCGTCGATGCTTATGGCCCGGTTGCTGACAACGCTGGTGGACTGGCCGAGATGGCTGACCTGCCGCCCGAAGTTCGCGAGCGCACCGACGCGCTGGACGCCGTCGGCAACACCACCGCCGCAATCGGCAAGGGCTTCGCGATCGGTTCGGCCGCGCTGACAGCCCTGGCACTATTCAGTGCCTTCTGCCAACGCGCCGGCGACCTGCGAGGTAGCGAGGCACTCGTGCTCGACATCAACACGACGAATGTGATCATCGGCCTGCTGCTCGGAGGTATCTTGCCCTTCCTGTTCAGCGCGTTGACCATGCGCGCCGTCGGCAACGCCGCGGGCGACATGATCGAAGAGGTTCGTCGTCAATTCCGCGAAATCCCGGGCCTGATGGAAGGCACGGCCGAGCCCGATGCAGCGCGCTGTGTCGAGATCTCGACCAAGGGCTCGCTACGCCAGATGGTCGTTCCTGGCCTGATAGCCGTCGCGGCCCCGCTGGTCATCGGCATGTGGAGCATCGAAGCGCTGGGCGGCATGCTGGCTGGCGCGCTCGTTACGGGCGTCATGATGGCCATCTTCATGTCCAACGCTGGTGGCGCTTGGGACAACGCGAAGAAGTACATCGAGGGCGGCGCGCACGGAGGCAAGGGCTCGGAAGCCCACAAAGCTGCCGTCGTCGGCGACACCGTGGGTGACCCCTTCAAGGACACCTCGGGCCCCTCGCTCAACATCCTCGTGAAGCTCATGACAGTCGTGTCACTGGTCTTCCTGCCTTGGTTTGTTGCCTGAGCAGAGCATTAGCTAGCATTAGCTAGCATGGGGCGCGGGCGACCGAAGGGACGCCCGCGCCTCGATTATTTCCACCCTTCGTTTTCTTGCGCTACAGCCTACAGAGAGTCTCTCTTGACTCTCTAGGCACCGCTCCCCCGCCAAGGCGGGCCCAGGTCCGAAGAGCTACAGACCTAAGAAGTCTGCTCCCGTACCGGGGATCGACAAAGGAGATCGATCATCGAATCTAGACAGCTTGCGGCCTTTGCCGCCCAGCTCGCTGATGAAAAAAAAGGCGCGGACATCCGCGTCTACGACGTCCGTGAGCACATCCAGGTCGCGGACTATTTCGTCGTCGTCACCTGCACGAGCCGCCCTCATGTGAAGGCGGTTTACAACGACCTGCACATCCGATTGAAGGCCGCAGGCGAAATGCACGCGCGTGCCGAAGGTGCCGACCTGGGATGGTGGGTGCTGCTCGACTATGGCGATGTAATCGTTCACATTTTGCAAAGCGAAGCGCGCGACTATTACGACCTGGACCGTCTCTATGGGGAGTGTGACTTGCTCGAGTGGTCGAGCGTTCAGCTGCCCGAGCTACCGGAACCCCGCGCGCAGGTTGCGGAGTAACCCTGACGAGTCGCCCGTACCCTAGGTGGGAACGGGCGCTGCGAGTCACGCAGTGAGTGCACCACTGTGAATATCGCACTGTGGATATCGCACTGTGGATATCGCACTGCGGACTCGCACTGCGGACTCGCCTGCAAACAAGACCTCGGGCGTCTGATCGAGCCCCTCCGCCCACTCGATCCCCTTGCCCTCACTCCGCATGAAGGCAGGCCGAAGAAGGCCTGCTTTCTCTGTTGCGAAGTATTACAGGCGTTCCATAGGGCATCATGCCCCCGTTGGTCGATAGGTCCGTCGGCTGGCGAGACCCTATGGATTGGCATGAATGGAGTGACCAGGCCTTCGAGGAGGCAAAAGAGCGGAGAGTTCCTGTTCTATTGTTCCTGCACAGCTCTTGGTGCCGGTTTTGTCGCGCGATGGAGAGCGAGAGCTTCGGTGCCGACGCAGTCCAGTCTCAGCTGAGCGAGCGCGCCGTCTGCATCCGTGTGAACAAGGATCGACGCCCGGACATCGACTCTCGTTATCGAGCGACGGGTTGGCCCACCGTCGCATGGCTCGATGCGAGCGCCGAAGTGATCGTGGCTGATGGATTCCTCGGACCGGACGCATTGATGTCGCGCCTCGAGGAAGTCGAGCAAGCCATCCCACAAGCCGGAGAGCGCAGCGGGGCGAAGGCGCCGCCTCAAGAATCGCCGCCCGTAGAAACTGAACCAGCGAAGGTCGCGGAGCCAACGCCCCGCACTCGCAAGCGCAAGCATCAGACTCTGACGCTCGACCTCGTGGACGATGTGATCGATATGCTGATTGAGAGCGCCGATCCCACGCACGGAGGCTGGGGGCAACGACACAAGTTCCCGCATCCCGAAGCGCTGCAGTTTTGCTTGGTGCGCTGGAGCGAGACAGGTGACAGCCGCCTGCTGGATGTCGTGCTGCGCACGCTGCGCAACATGCAGGCGGGCGAGATATACGACAGTGTCGAGGGCGGCTTCTATCGCTATGCGAACGAAGCCGATTGGAGTGGAGCGCACCACGAGAAGATGCTCGACTCGAACGCGCAGCGCTCGGCGGCATGCCTAGAAGCCTATCAAGCGCTTGGTGACGACAGCTTCCGCAAGACCGCGGAAGGCGTGCTGGATTGGATGCTGGCAACGCTGCTGAACCCCGAAATCTCCGCCTTCCGTGGCAGTCAAGACGCTGTGCCGGAGTACGCGCGGCTGACGACCCTTGAAGCTCGCCGCAAACTGGGTGCACCGCCCTGCGACCCAACGATTTTCACGAACTGGAACGCGATGGCGGTCAGCACTCTGTTAGAAGCAGGATCGATCCTGAATCGTGATGACTACACTCAGCAGGGCTTACGCACGCTCGACTTCTTGACTGAGATGCTCTGGGATCGTCGGCACGGCATGTACCACTACTGGGATGGTACCTTCAATCTACCCGGCCTTCTGACGGACCAAGCGTACACGCTGCGCGCGATGGTCGATGCAGCCCACTTCGCTGGCGAGAACTCCTACTTGGGCACCGCATCGGAGCTGGCGACGCTGACTATCGAGCATTTGCAGGCCGAGGACGGAAGCTTCTATGACACGCACTACGATCCGAGCGGGCGCGGAAGCTTGCGGGTCCGCAATAACTCCATCCTAGAGAACTCCGTGTTGGCCGAGGCGCTGCTGCGCTTGAGTACACTGACACGTGAGCCCGAGTTCGGCGTCCGAGCACGCGAAGCATTGACGGCCTTCCTGACGGACTTCAAGCGCTACGGTCACTTCACCGCTGGCTATGGCCGCGCAGTCGATCTGCTCGTCCATGAGCCGATCCAAGTCATAATCGTCGGACCGCGCGACGCCGACCTGACGCGCACACTAAGGCGCGCGGCGCTCGCGCCCTACGTCGCCAGTCGCATCGTGCAGACCCTGGATCCGACCCTGGACGGAGCCCTGCTCGAGTCCAGCGGCCTGCCAGTCGCGACAGGCCCGATCGCGCGCGCCTACGTCCAGCAAGGGCGCGAAAGCTACGCCGAGACGAGTCGGCCCGAGCGCTTGCCAGCCTTGCTGTCGCGCGCTGAGCGTTCGAACTGAGCGACGCTGGGGCGCACAGAGTTGCTAGTGCGCGAGCCCGGCCCATGTACTGGCCATGCGAGGGAGGAATTGCGCGATGAAACCCCGATCGGACCTCACTACAGTGACGTATCGCGCTAGGCTGAGTCTCAAGTGGAACTTGGCCTATCCCCCATGCACATCCCGCAGCCTGCCAAACTGTCCCGCATAGCCTTCCACTCGCTCATCCCTCTGCTGACGACCGTACTCTTGATCTGTCTCGGACTGCCGAGCCTGGGTCAAGGGCCCGTTCACTTGGGAGCGAGCGAGCAGGGACGCTCGTCCCTGTGGGTTCTGTTGGGGGAACAGAGTGGGTTGCCATCGATTCGTGTTCGCGATGTCGCGCAGGATGCGGGTGGCCAGCTCTGGGTAATCACGGAAGCGGGCCTAGCGATCTTCGACTCCTATCGATTCCAGACCCCCAATGGAGACACCGTGGGTCTGGGCCAGAGCGGAGCTCGCTTCGTTACAACGGTCGGTCGCGAGTTGTTGCTGCACGACAATCAACGTGTGTACCGCTGCGAAGGCGACACGGTTACGGAGATCGATTGGGCCGGCGGTCGCGATGACATCAAGTGCGTCGGACTCTCTTCCGATCCGTCCGGCGGCTTCGTCGTCCTGACTCGGACCGGTGATGGTCACGCTGAAGCGAGGCGCTGGCACGATCCTGGCGAGGCGATGCTCGACATGCCAATCGAACTCGTCCCGACCGAGTCACCCATCCGCAGCATGGTCGACGGCTGCATGAGTGGACCTATTCTGGTCGCGGATAATGGCCTGTATCAGTTGCGCGGAAACAACTGGTACTGCCTGCAGGAAACGAGCGTCGCGTGGCAAGTCCACTCCGGTGTGACGAGTACATCAGGACGCCACTTCCTGAGTGTGCTCTACCCTCATCACGCGACTGGCATCTGGAACATCACGGACGAAGGAATCCAACGCAACTCGGCAGCCAGCTTCCAGCCGAACATCGATGTCATGCGTTCCTCTTCCGGCGAGGCACTCGGCGTTCGCACAACGGGACACATCGTGCGATTGGATAGCGAGCCAGCTTCACTGTGGATGGATCCCCCACCGGATCTGGACTTGGCGACTTGCACCACGATCCTGTCTGACGGCACGGTCGTCGTAGGGTCTCACGACGGCGTCTTCCTAATGCGCGCTGACAAACCGGCGTGGACGCGGCAGGTCTTCTTAGGCGGTCGCGGCCGAGTCGCGGATGTCCATCGTGCGCGCGACGGCAGTCTTTGGATAGCTACCAATCATGGCCTTGCCAGACAACGAACGGTCGACGATGAGTTCGAGTGGATCGACGAAGTTTTGGGGAAGAACCTGTGGGGTCTGACTTCGGTTGCCGAAGACGCCGACGGCAACATCTGGACCACGAGCGGAGCAGGCTTCGTTGGCGCACTGCGTTGGGATGGAGAGGAGTGGACTCACTTTGGTCCCGAGCAAGGGCTCCCCGCTCCTGTCCACCGCACCGAGCTCGATCGTGAGGGCAGGCTGTGGTTCTTGTGCCTAAACGGAAACCCGAGTCCGTTCAGCCAGGACGGGCCAGGTCCGCTCTTCTGGGACGGGTCGCAGGTCCAACGATTCTCGGACGAAGAGCCGCTTCCATCAGGACGTATGTACTGCTTCGACCAGGCGCCCAATGGAGACTTGTGGTTCGGACACAGCGGGGGCCTCAGTCGTTGGCACGAGGGCGAGTGGACGCACTGGTCGGACCATAGCCACCAACACATGCTGAACCACCCGCGTGTGTTTTCGATCGCGATCGATGCGGCCGGCAAGGTGTACTTCTCTCACCAGAAGGACGGGCTGGGTTGGTTGAATGAAGATGGCAGCGCCAGCTACTTGGGACCAACAGATGGCTTGGTAGGTGATGAAATTTGGGAGCTTCAGTTCGACGCGCGAGGCTGGTTGTGGGCATCGACCCAAAACGGCCTGGCCTTGCTGCGGGACGGCGAGCTGATCCCGTTCGATCGCAGCACGGGACTTCACACGCGCTCACTCTGGCCCATACTTGCCGAAGAGGATCGAGTCACGATCGGTAGCATCGGGCGCGGCCTGGCGATCCTTCACCTCGACTCCATAGAGATGGCACCTCCACGGCTGCTTGTGTATGGACCTCACCGGACTGGTGATCAGTTCGAGGTCAGTTGGCAAGCCTTCGATGCGAACGCTGCGCGCAGTCCCGGCTCGATCGAGACTCGCCGACGCTTAGACGATGAACCATGGTCGCGCTGGAGCCTGCAACGCACCTGGACCGCAGCCAGTATTGCGGAGGGCGAGCATACGATCGAGATACAAGCTCGCGCGATGCTAGGTCAGATTGTGGCCGAACACAAAACGATCACGATCCCTACGACCTTCTGGAGACGCTCGATCGTGTTAGTGCCGGCTTTCTTCTTTCTATCGGCGATCGGCTTGGGAATCAGCATTCAACAGAGCCGTAAACGGCGTCTGCATTCCAAGGTCAGGATCAGCGAGGAGCGCTATCGTGACCTCGTCGAAAACGCCGGACTCCCTATCTACACTCATGACTTGAACGGGAAGTTGCTCGATCTCAACCGCAGCGCCGAGCAAGTCTTGAGTGTCGACCGCATCAGTGCGCGCGGCCGAGCCTTGGACGACTTCGTTCCTGAGGATCAGCGAGGCGAACTGAAACAGCACCTACAAAGCGTCGCGAACGGAACGGCCATTCCCAACTCCTACGAGTTGACCTTCGAAGGCTCCACCGGAAGCATTCGTGTATTTGAAGTTCACACGCGACTCATTCAGCGCGACGGACGCGTGCGCGGGCTACAGAGTGTCGGCTTCGAGATCACGAACCGCAAAGAGCTAGAAGACGAGCTTGCCCAGAGTCGCAAGATGGAAGCGATCGGGCAGTTAGCGGGCGGCATTGCGCACGACTTCAACAACGTGCTGCTCGTGGTCAATGGCCACTGTGAGCTCCTGCTGGATGAGCTCCCCTCGACGAGCCCGCACGCGGAAAGCGTTGGGGCGATCTTGCACGCGGGTCAACGTGCGGCCTCCTTGACGCGCGAACTCTTGGCCTACAGTCGCAAACAAGTACTTAGGCCAGAGCGGATCGATCTGAATCGACTCCTGCGCGACATGGCGCAAAGCTTGCTGCGGCTGCTCGGAGAGGACATCCGTCTCGAGATGCGCTTGTGTGAACAGGACACTATCGTCAGGGCCGATCCGGGCCAGGTTCAGCAAGTCATTCTGAACCTCGGCCTCAACGCGCGCGACGCGATGCCACTCGGTGGCGAGTTGACGATTCGGACGCAACTCAAGGATCCTCGCGAGCCCAACTCGTCAAAGGGCCCGAACGAGGCTGAGTGGGTCGAGCTCGCGATTCATGACACCGGCCACGGTATGGACGAGACGACGCGCAAGCGCATCTTCGATCCTTTCTTCACAACAAAAGGCCCGGGCAAAGGCACAGGCCTTGGGCTCGCCTCCGTATATGGAATCGTGCAGCAAAGTGGCGGCTTCATCCAAGTCCAGTCAACTCCAAATGAAGGCTCGATCTTCCAGATTTTCCTGCGCCAGGAAAACGGCACCCCATTGGAAGCGGTGGATATCACACAGTCGCTTCCGATAGATCTGGTGCGCAACATCTCGATCCTCTTGGTCGAGGATGAAGATCAGGTTCGTCTACTGCTAGCCCAGTCGCTGGAGAGCGCAGGCTTCGATGTTGTCGAAGCGAAGGACGGTGCTCAGGCGCTCGAGCTGGCGGGTGCCTCTGACAAGAACTTTGAAATCATCGTCACCGATGTGGTGATGCCCAACATGAGTGGTCCGGAGCTCGTGCGAAAACTGGAAAGCACGGGACTGAGCCCAGGAATCATCTTCGTGTCAGGCTATTCCGGAGATGCGCTCGAGCGCTATGGCGGTGTTCATGGAGTGCACCACCATATGCAAAAGCCGTTTCGCTCGAGCGAACTGCTCGAGCTCGTGCATGAGCTCCTCAGTTCGCCGCGTGTGCGGAGCGCGCCCGAGCAACTGCGCTAAGCCGAGTCGCTCACTTCTCGGCACGCTCAGCCCGTACCTTCAACAACAGGTCTCGCGTAAGCTTGACGCCATCGACCTCGGAGTGCTTGCCGCCTTCGTACTCGACGCCGATGTATCCCGAGTAGCCAGCCTTCAACACAATGTCGATCATGCGCGTGTAATCAGTGTTGGTCTCGAGCCCACTCGAATCAAACTCGTGCGATTTGGCGCTGACCGCCTTCGCGAAGGGCATTAGCTCCTCCACACCTTGGTAGCGATCGTACCACTCGTCGCCTTGGATTCTGAAGTTACCGAAGTCGGGCAGCGTACCTACCCCATCGTGATCCGCCTTACGCATCACGCCCGACAACCAGGCGCCATTCGATGACAGACCACCGTGGTTCTCGACGATTACGCTGATTCCGTATTGATCTGCGTATTCAGCCAACTCGACCAGTGACTCTGCCGCGCGGGACTGCGTGTCCTCGTAGGTGCCCGCACCCGCCGCGTTGACACGGATGGAGTGGCAGCCGAGGTAAGCTGCGGCGACAACCCACTTGTAGTGATTCCAGATCGACTTGCGGCGTTTGCCGTTGTCCGCATCCGCCAACTCGCCCTCACCGTCACACATGATCAGTAGGCTCTTGACGCCAGCATCATCAGCGCGCGTCTTCATCTGCTTCAAGTACGCGAAGTCCGTCGCACGCTGGAAGAAAAAGGCATTCACGTACTCGACCGCTTCGATTCCGAATGTCTCTTTTGTGAACGCAGCAAAATTTAGGTTATCTAACTCACCGGCACGCAGCATGCGGTGCAACGACCATTGCGCGAGAGAGACCGAGTAGATTTCATCGGGTCGGCCAGTCAAGGGAGCCGAGGACTCATGCGAGGGCCGCGACCACCCCGTGGATCCGAGAGCAATGCTTCCAGTCATGGCGGTGAGGAATTGGCGTCGTGCTAGCTGGGGGTTCATGGGGCTAAGAATAGCGGGCACAGATAATGTAAGCGCGAAGAATTGTGCGGGTTAGGCTGTCCCAGGCGTGTGGAACTCCCGTAGCCCACCCCGTGCAGCCGATGAAGGCAAGACCATCAGACCGGAACCGCAAGACACTTGCAGTGGCCAGAAGCTCATGAAAATCACGACTACGCTCATCCTGGGATTGACCGCCCTGGTATCCACGACTGCGCTTCTGACGTTCGCGCGACCGCCCTCGCCTCCGACTACCGCGGGCCAGGGTCAGTGGCTCGCTGACTTCGACCAAGCCGCAGCCCTCGCTCGCAAGGAAGGCAAGAACGTGCTCGTCGACTTCACCGGCTCGGACTGGTGCGGTTGGTGTATCCGCCTGCACAAAGAGGTCTTCGATCACGAAGAATTCTTGGTCGCAGCCAAGAAGAACTTCGTGCTGACGGCGCTCGACTTCCCGCGCGCAGAAGCGCTGAAAGCGAAGGTCCCGAATCCTCGCCGCAACGAGGAGTTGAAGAGCAAATATGAAGTCAGCGGCTTCCCGACCATTCTGTTGCTGACTCCCGATGGAGAGCTGCTCGGACGTACGGGCTATGAAGCCGGCGGACCGAAGCCCTACGTTGCTTCACTCGAGAAGATGCTTGCTGAAGGCAAGGCTGCTCTCGCGCCCATCGACATTCTGCTGGAGCAGCATGAAGCTGCGGGCGATGACGAGAAAGACGAGGTGCTGATGCGCGTCGTCACCAAGCTCGAGCAAATGGCTCCGAATAGCACACATACCGTGCGCCTGCTTCCTTTGGCCCATGCTGCTAGCACAAGCAAGAATACGGCGCTGCGCGAACGAGCCACCCTCGTCAGGCTAAGCCACGATGGCATCGACGCTGCACTCGTGACCGAAGCTATGAATTGGGACCCCGCGAACGAGTCGGGCTACCTGTCCAAGCTCGCCGCGGCAGTCACAATGGGCGTGAAAGTGCGTGACGACCTTCCTGTTGTACTTACCGTGTTCGACAAGCTCGACGCTCTGGGACCGATTGCCGACCCGCGGCTCGCCACGGATGTGTATTTCATGGCAGCCTTCTGGCTGCACAACTTCATGGAAGACACCCCCAAGGCTAAGCGCTACGCGGCCAAGGCCGTGCCGTTCATCAAGCCAGGAGATGATCGTCATAAAGTACTGCAAGTCGTGCTCGACGCTTAGACGAAGCGACCATTGCGACCGAATCCATCGGCCCCCGCTGCGCAACTCATGCGCAGCGGGGGCCGATGCATTGGGGGCAACCAGCGTATTATCGATCGGCCTTGCCTCTGCGGCCCGCGACCTTCTCAAGTACCTCGAATGACAGCAGAGGCTCGCACCCTCGACATGAGAGCTGCCATAGTCGATCCTGCTCGGCGTCATGATTCGCTTTGAACACGTATTCAAGTCCTTCCCAGGATCCCAAGGAACGACGGCGGTCCAAGCCTTGCACGATCTCTCACTCGAGGTCGAACGAGGTGAAGCATTTTGCTTGATCGGATCCAGCGGCTGCGGCAAGACGACTTCGCTGCGTATGATCAATCAGCTCGATCAGCCAGACAGCGGCCGGGTCCTCTTCGACGGCGACGATGTGGCCAAGCTCGACCCCGTTAGCTTGCGTCGAAAGATAGGCTATGTGATCCAGCGCGGCGGCTTGTTCCCGCACATGACCGTTGCCGACAACATCGGCCTCTTGTGTGAGCTCGAAGGTTGGGACGCGAAGCGTCGACGGCAACGCATCGACGAGCTGCTGTCACTCGTCCAGTTAGAACCAACGAGCTATCGCTCGCGCTATCCGAACGAGCTATCAGGCGGACAACGCGGTCGTGTTGGCGTCGCGCGTGCACTCGCTCTGGATCCCCAAGTGCTGCTCCTGGACGAACCCTTTGGCGCACTCGATCCGATCACGCGCGATGAGCTGCAGCAAGAGTTCAAGACGTTGCAACGCGAGCTACACAAGACAATTGTGATGGTCAGTCACGACCTCGAAGAAGCCTTCCTGATCGCAGACCGCGTTGGCCTGATGGATGCAGGCCGCCTGCTGCAAGTCGGAACCCTGGACGATTTCAAGCGCAACCCGAGTACCGAGTTCGTGCAACGCTTTTTGGAGAGGCACACTCGTGAGCATTAGCATCCTGAATCGATATCTCTGCTTCTTGTCGACGATGGTGCTGCTCACCCAGCCCGGCGAGTGTGCACAAACAGAGAGCCTCACGATCGGTAGCAAGAACTTCCCCGAGTCTCATCTGCTGGGCGAGATGATGACGCAGATGATCGAGGCGCACACATCATTCGCCGTCGAACATAAGAGCGGGCTCGGAGGGACGCTGATCTGCTTCGAGGCGCTGAAGCGCGGGCAAATCGATATCTACCCGGAGTACACAGGCACGGCTTGGGCCGTGATCTTGAAGGAGAGCGAGCTCGTCGTCGACCCGTTGCGGACCTTCTTGACGGTCCAAACGCGTAGCCGGCTCGAACACGACCTCGAGTGGCTGTCCCCCTTCGGTTTGAACGACACCTACGCGTTGGCGATGCGATCCTCGCAGGCCGAACAGCTAGGCATCAAGTCCATCAGCGAGTTGGTGCACCATGCGGGCGAGTTGACGGCGGGCTTCAGCTTCGAGTTCCTAGAGCGCGAGGATGGCTACCCCGGCCTTGGTTCGCACTACGGACTGAAGTTTGGAGAAGCCAAGGGCATCGAACATGCGTTGGCTTATGAAGCGGTGAGCACAGGCTCGATCGACGTAATGGACGCCTACTCGACGGATGGCAAATTGCGGCGCTACGAGCTGACGGTACTCGTGGATGATCGCAACTTCTTCCCGCCCTACCATGCTGCGCCCGTAGTGCGCGGCGAGGCACTGCGCGCTCATCCAGAACTGGGCCCCCTGCTGAATCGCTTGGCCTTTCGACTCAGCGATGAGCGCATGATGACGCTCAATCATCAGGTCGAGGTCCTTGGCCGAGGCTTTGATGAAGTTGCGCGCGACTTCTTGGTGAGCGAAGGTCTGGTTAGGGATGAATCGAACAGCGCTGTAGGCGCGCAGCCCAGCAAGACCGCACGCGGACAGGATGGCTTCTGGTCGTTCTTTGTGGGCCGTTGGCGCGAGACGCTGCGTCTGAGCCGCCAGCACCTGTTCCTCTCGCTTCTGTCCGTATTGATCGCGAGTGTGATCGCGATCCCGCTGGGCATTGCAATCACACGCGCTCGTGTCGCCGCACGCTTAGCTCTCGGGTTCTCAGGTGTGGCTCAGACCATTCCGAGTCTAGCCCTGCTCGCGTTCATGATCGCGGTCCCTGGGCTGGGTCTGACCACACGCTCAGCGGTCGTGGCATTGACGCTGTACGCGATCCTGCCGATTCTGCGCAATGCCTACACGGGCATTCGCGATGTTGATCCGGAGCTGATCGACGCCGCGCAGGGTCTGGGACTGACGCAGCGGCAAGTGCTGTTGCGAATCCAACTTCCACTCGCCATGCGCACGATCATGGCGGGCATCCGCACCGC
The DNA here is from genome assembly GCA_047611405.1 of Planctomycetota bacterium. GTDB lineage: Bacteria > Planctomycetota > UBA1135 > UBA1135 > JBLFWN01. Next base: position 15,124 of record JBLFWN010000006.1, read on the forward strand.
GACCGTTATCAGCATCGGGTTCGCAACGCTGGCTGCCTTCATCGGCGCGGGCGGCCTCGGCGAGCCGATCCTGACCGGCTTGTACTTGAACGACACAAACTTGATCTTGGCCGGCGCGCTGCCGGCAGCCGTCTTGGCTCTACTCGTCGACGCCATCCTCGGTCGCATCGAGAAGATCCTGACTCCCCGCGGCTTGGAAGACTCCTGAAGCCCCACTCTTCGATGATGAATCAGACTCTCAGCACAGCTTTGCTTCTGCTGGCATGCATCCCTGCGAGCCTCGCCCAAACTCTGGATGGCGAGACGGTTGGTGTCCTGCCGGAACAACCTTTCGGCGAGGAGTACCCGCTGCTCGATGTCACTGCCACGGGTGAATGGTGGAACAATCTGGCCAAGCTGCCGGAGCGCCAGCAAGCCTTCGTGGCTGCGGTGGGCTTGACCGAGGAGCGTCCGCAATCAATTGCCTTTGCAATTTACAGCACGGAGTCGGCCGTACTTAAGCTCAGCGCTCAGCTGTATCCACAGAGACCGGAAGCACCCACGCGCGTTCGGCTGGAGTTCTTTGAGGATGGCAAATGGGTCGAGAGGGCAACCTCGCCTATTCACTATCCCGGCTGGAGCGCTCACTTCCGCATCGAGGAATGGGATATGAGCCGCGATGTGCTCTATCGCGTGCGGCATGCCTCCGACGGTGTCTTCGAGGGCAAGATTCGCCGCGATCCGGTGAACAAGGATCGCGTCACGATCGCCGTGATGTCGTGCAACGGAACGCATGATGTCAACGGCCAGCCTCATACGCAGACGGTTGCGAACCTGCGCAAAGCAGATCCTGACATGCTGTTCTTCGCGGGTGATCAGCACTATCAGCACACGCAACATACGGCGGGCTGGATTGCCTTTGGTACGGCCTTCGCCGATATCCTCCGCGATCGCCCGACCGTAACGATCCCCGATGACCATGACGTGGGTCATCCGAATTTATGGGGCGAATCTGGAGGCAAGAGCAACCATGGTGGTGGCGCCGACGGCGGCTACTTCTTTCCTCCCGCCTATGTGAACCTAGTGCAGCGCCAACAGTGTTGGCATCTGCCGGACGCCTTTGATCCGACGCCTTTGGAGTCAGGCATTTCGGTCTACTACACGCGCATGCGGGTGGGCGGCGTAGACTTTGCGATCTTGGAAGACCGCAAATTCAAGACGGGTCCCCTCGGAACCATTCCGAAGATGGGGCCACGCCCCGACCACATCAACGATCCCGCGTACGACCCAGCCAGCATCGATTTGGAGGGCCTCGAACTCTTGGGCGAGCGCCAAATGCACTTCCTCAAGACCTGGTCGCAAGATTGGAGCGGTGCGCACGTGAAAGCTGCGTTGAGCCAGACGGCGTTCTGCGGCGCAGTGCATATTCATGGCCGACCCGACAACTACCTGCTAGCCGACCTCGATTGCAATGGTTGGCCACAAAGGGGGCGAAATGAGGCGTTGCGTGTACTTAGAAGTGTGCGCGCTGCGCATATGTGCGGCGACCAACACTTGGCCGTCCTCGTCAAACATGGCATCGACGAGGCGCATGAGGGACCGTTTGGGTTTACTTCGCCCGCGCTCTACAACTCGATTTATGGCCGATGGTGGAAGCCAGCGGACGGCAAGGCGGGTGAGGACCCAATCGCGGATAGCCCTTTGGAGTTCACTGGCAACTTCCGCGATGGTCTCGGCAATCCGATTCGAATGATTGCGTATGCGAATCCGTCATTCGAACCCAAGCGCAAGCTCGAGGAGCGCGCGGATGGATTTGGACTCGCACACTTTGACAAGGCTTCTGAAACGATCACATTCGAGTGCTGGTCGCGCTTTGCGGACATCGAGTCGGACGAGCAGTTCGCAGGGTGGCCGGTAACGGTCAGTGTTGCGGATAATGATTCGCGTACTCCGACGGGGTGGATGGCGACGCTGGAATTCGATGCTAAAGACCCTGTCGTTCAGCTGCGGAGTGTGGACGGAGAAGTGGTGTACACGCGTAGAGTTCGGGGGAAGAGCTTTGACCCGCCGGCGTTTGGAGAGGGAGAGTTTGAGGTGTGGGCTGGCGTGGATGCGCCGACTCGGCGGGTGTTTGTCGGGACGCCGGGAAAGCAGGGGTTGATGAGGGTGGAGGTTGAGTTTTAGGAGAGGTTTTTTTGGGGGGGGTGCGGGTGGCTTTGAGGTGGCGCTCTGGTCCGGTGCCTCGCGCGTCGCGAAGGTCATGCTCGATCACGGCCAATCGAACCGCTACTGCAACTTCATTCCGCGTGTGAAAGGAACCGGGCACGCGCTCTCTCATTGGAAGGATGCGAACGGGCGAACCGAAGACGACGATGGCGTCACGAAGTGGGATTCGACAGGCAGCAAGAGGGTTATGTATGACGCCGTCATGAGTTGGCACAACGAGCGCGTAGCCAATTTCCTGGATCGCATGGAGGCTCTGCCCGAGGCGGGCGGATCGCTGCTAGACAACAGCTTCGTACTGTATGGCTCGTCGATCGCGGACGGGCACGATCACGGAGAACGTGACCTGCCGATCATGCTGGCCGGCAAAGCTGGCGGCGCGCTGCGACCGGGTCGCACACTCGACCCGAGCGAGGCTACCGATCTGCACGCGTTCACCTGAGCGCACTGCACGCGCTCGGCGTCACTGCCAATCAACTCGGTGATGCGCGACAGCCTCTGGACCTGAGCCGAATCAAGGGCTCGTTCGGCGCAGGACCCAGGTCGTCATGCAGCGCAGATTCTGAACATTCGTAGTCTTGATCGGATCGAGCAGCTCGGCGCCCATGCTCTCTGCCGCTTGCAACAACATCGCTTCGTCCACGAGAAAGCGTTGACTGCCGTCAGGCAAGTCGAAGCGTCGTTGCCCCAACGGGCGCACGAGACTCTCGATTCCAATCGAGGATGCGAGGCGCGCGAAGAAGATGCCACCAACCTTCAGCGCTCGCCATGCACCGGCGAGCATCGCTTGGAAGTGTTCCTCGTCGCGAGCGAAGTGCAGTACGGCATTGCAGATCACAACATCTTGAGACTCGGCCTCGAAGGATGAGCTTTCGGCGGCCTCTACGCGGAAGCGCGGCGGCTCCGCGAGGTCGACCTTGCGGGTTGCCTGAGAAGCTATAGACGCTTCCAGCTCACGCACTCCCGCGATCGCCTCAGGCCTGCTGTCGAGACCACTGACGCGGTAGCCCTCATGCATGAAGTAGCGCAAGTTGCGACCGCCACCACAGCCCACATCCAGAATGCGCATGCCGGGTTGAATGCGGCCCTTGAGTAACTGATCGAAGAGGTAGACATCGATACCGCGGAAGAGTTCGACCGGATCCATGATGAAGCAAGCGCAGGGAATTGAGAGAAGGGCGTGCTCGAGAGACTCGAACCGAGAGATGGCAGGCAGCTCGAAGCCCAAGGATTGTATCGGTACCGCCTCCCGCGGTTGACCACTCTACGGGCGGTAGAGCATGCTGGCATCCATGTTCGAACTGATCGCTGCACCCTTCACTCCTCTCAAAGCCGACGGCGAGCTAAACCTTGCTGCTGTCGAGCCGCTAGCCGCTCACCTGAAATCCAATCGTGTCGACGGGATCCTCGTCGCTGGAAGCACCGGCGAGGGGCCATCTCTGACCTCCGAAGAACGCCGGAAGCTGGCGCAACAATGGGTCGAGGTTGGGCAAGGCCTGCGTGTCATCATCCAAGTCGGGCACTCGAGTCCCGCGGAGGCAGCAGCCTTGGCGCGTCACGCGCAAGAAATCGGTGCGGATGGCGTCTGCGCGGCGCCCCCCAGCTGGTTCCCGATTAACTCAGCCGATCAGTTGACCGTAACCTGCGAACAGATTGCCGCGGGTGCACCCGAACTGCCCTTTCTCTACTACCACATCCCTGCCTTGTCGGCTGTGAGCGTTCCGATGCTGCAGTTCCTGGATTGCGCGCGGGGGCGTATCCCCAACTTTGCGGGCATCAAGTACACCCATCTCGATCCAGTGGACTTCCAGGCGTGCATGCGCGAGCACGGCGAGGATGTCGAGATGATGTGGGGTTGCGATGAGGCATTGATCGCGGGCTTAGGGATGGGTGCTCGAGCCGCGGTTGGCAGCACCTACAACTTCGCTGCACCCATCTACAGACAACTCATCGCCGCCTACAACTCTGGTGACCGCAAGCTCGCCACTCTGTGCCAGACGCGTGCTGCCCTCTTGGTCGAGACACTTGCGAGCGTTGGTTACTCAGGCGCCGCCAAGGCCTTGATGTCTCAACTCGGTGTCGACTGCGGTCCGGTTCGTGCTCCTCTGATTGCGATCAGTGATGATGCTCGCGCCAAGCTACCCGGAATGCTGAGGAACATAGGATTCGACGACTGGATGCGCGAGGCTGTCGCATAATGAGTCACCTTCTGCTCCTGTGCTTGAGTCTGCCAGCAACTTTTGCGCCCCAGGTCTCCGCCGATCGGTTGACGTGGGATGAGTTGCCTTCCCTACCGGACACGCCTGGCTTTGGAGGACCGCTGGTTGGCACTCACGGTGGCGCTCTGCTCGTTGCAGGTGGTGCAAACTTCCCGGATGCACCACCATGGGAGGGCGGCAGCAAAGTCTGGTACGACGATGTGTACGTGCTCGAATCAGCGGATAGCAGCTGGATTAGGGCCGGTGTGCTCGAGACGCCTTTGGCGTATGCCTCGACTATTTCGACGCCCGAAGGAGTCGCCATTCTTGGTGGCTGTGATCAGAGTCAGCGCTTCGCCGAGTGCTGGATGCTCGCCTGGAACTCCGAAGCGAAACAGCTAACTCGCTCAAGCTTGCCGGCCTTGCCCACGCCCTCGGCCTTCTGCGCAGCAGCGATCATCGGGAACGTGATTTACTGCGCGGCCGGCAGTGATGGCAGCGACCCGACTGCATTGACGCACGCCTTCTGGTCCTTAGATCTTTCGCAGGAAATGGCGGCGCGTGAATGGAATGAGCTGCCGCCATGGCCTGGGCCGGCGCGACACAAAGCAGTAGCTGCCGCGCAGAGTGGCGGCGGGTCACAGCGTTACTTCTACTTGTTTAGCGGAGAGATCCCCGAGCGAGATACAGCGGGCGAGATTCAGTACGACTATAGGCGAGACGCCTATCGCTACGATCCGTCTGCGAACGAGTGGACGCAGCTCTCTGACCTCTCTCAGCCGGTAGCGGCCGCAAGTGCGCTCGCTATTGGTCAATCGCAGGTGCTGGTCTTCAGCGGCTCGACGGGAGCGCACGTCAAGGATCCCGATCCCCGTCCCGAATTCCCGCGCGTCGTCTCGAGCTATCACACGATCACGGATCGTTGGACACAGGCGGGCGGAATGCCTCAGGCCGTCGTCACGACCGGCGCGGTGCACTGGAACGGACAGATGGTGTTGGCAACCGGGGAAGTTAGTCCAGGTGTGCGCACGCCCGCTGTTCGAAGCGTAGCCCTCGCTCCCACCGAATCAGGCTTCGGCACGATAAACACAATCGTCTTAGCGCTGTACTTGCTGGCGCTGGTCGGGATTGGCATTCGCTTTTCACGCGGCGGAACGAGCGCGGAAGACTTCTTCCTAGCCGGCAAGCGCATTCCATGGTGGGCAGCCGGGATCTCGATCTTCGCGACCCAGCTTTCGGCGATCACCTTTGTATCGACACCCGCTGTCGCCTATGCGACGAATTGGTTGGTGCTGCCCGGCAAGGTCATGATCTTGCTGATGGCACCTATCGTTGTAGCCGTGTTCCTACCGTTCTTTTGCAGGCTAAACATCACCTCTGCCTACGAGTATCTGGAACGGCGCTTCAACCTAGCCGTACGCCTATTCGGCAGTGCCTCCTTCATCCTGTTCCAGCTGATGCGCATGGCTATCGTCGTGTTCCTGCCTGCATTGGCACTCTCGACGATCACAGGCATCGATGTCTATGCCTGCATCCTGATCATGGGCGTGCTGTCGACGCTCTACACGGTGATCGGTGGCATGGAAGCCGTGATCTGGACCGACGTGCTGCAGACGGTGGTGTTGATCGGCGGCATGTTGATCGCGATCTTCATTGTGGCCGGCGAAGTCGGCGGCTTGGGCAAGGTGCTCGAGGTAGCCAGAACTGATTCCAAGATGATCATGTGGCAACCCGGGTTCAGCCTGACCGAAATGGCCAGCTGGTCTCTGCTGCTCGGAACCTTTGCTCTGCAATTCGGCCCCTATATGACGGATCAAGCCGTCATCCAGCGCTATTTGTCGACTGAGAACGAGCAGGCCGCGGCTCGAGGCGTCTGGTTGAACGGCTTGCTGGCAGTTCCAGTCGGCCTGCTTTTCATGGCGATCGGCACCTGCTTCTATGTCTTCTATCAAGGCCGGCCGGACCTGATTCCGCTCGGGATGCAGAACGACGAAGTCCTGCCGCTCTTCGTTTCGAGTCAGATGCCGGCAGGCTTGTCCGGACTCGTCATCGCCGGCGTCTTCGCAGCCTCGATGTCGAGTCTCGACTCCAGCATGCACTCGATTGCTACGGCCTGTACGGTCGACTGGTATGCTCGTTTGTCACCGGGTCGCAGCGATGCCAGCCGGCTGCGCTTCGCTCGTTCGCTGACCGTAGCCTTGGGTTTGATTGCCATCGTCAGCGCCTGTGTGCTGGCGACCTACGACATGCGCAGTCTGTGGTTCTTCTTCCAGAAGTGCTTGGGTTTGGTGTCCAGTGGCTTAGTAGGGGTGTTCCTGCTTGGTATCTGTACGCGGCGCGCGACCTCAGCCGGTGCGCTCATCGGCGCGGCCGCTGCAACCCTAGTGCTAATCTACTTGACTTGGTTCACGCAGATTCACTTCTACCTCTATGCCGTTATCGGCATCGCAACCTGCGTACTCATCGGCTATCTGGCGAGCTTGCTCTTGCCCCGCGAAGAGCGCGATCTGAGCGGACTGACTCACAGCCAGCTATGAGGAAGCCTTCCCATTGAAGCCCAAACGGATCGCAGAGCTGGAGCGAATCTACCGCGACGGCTTGTTGAATGACACGCTGCCCTTCTGGATGCGTCATGCGATTGATCGTGAAGAAGGCGGCTTTCAATTCTGCCTCGACCGCGATGGCAGCGTAGTCGATACGGACAAGGGCCTCTGGCAGCACGGTCGCTTCGTCTGGCTGCTTGCGACGCTGTACAACACCGTTGACAAACGGCCTGAATGGCTCGCAGCCGCACAACATGGCATCGACTTCATGCGTCAGCATGGGTTCGACGCCGATGGACGCATGTTCTTTCAGGTTGATCGCGAAGGGCGTCCATTGCGTAAGCGGCGTTACGTTTTCACAGAAGCCTTCGCCGCGATCGCGATGGCGGCCTTCGCGACCGCAAGTGGCGACGAGTCAGCAGCCGAGCAGGCGCGCGAACTATTCCGCCTGGTATTGCGCTACAGCAGCACTCCCGGCCTGATTCCAGCCAAGACAGATCCAGGCAGCCGGCCTAGTCATGGCCTGGCTCAACCCATGATCAATTTGGTCACGGCCCAGGTCATGCGCCGCGAACTCAATGATCCATTGGCGCAAGCAACCATCGACGAGGCGATCAAACAGATACGAACGAACTTTGTTCGACAAGACCTAGAGGTCGTGCTCGAGATGGCAGGCCCAGGCGGCACTGTCATCGATCACTTCGATGGGCGCACGCTGAACCCAGGACATTCCTTGGAGGCCGCTTGGTTCATCTTGGACGAGGCCTGGCACCGAGACAGAGATCCTGAACTGACAAAACTCGGCACCTCGATGATCGATTGGATGTGGAAGCGAGGCTGGGATACAGAGTACGGCGGCCTGTTCTACTTCCGCGACCTCTATGACTTGCCTGTGCAGGAGTACTGGCACGACATGAAGTTCTGGTGGCCTCATAACGAGGCCATCATCGCCACGCTGTATGCCTATCGAGCGACAGGCGATCCGAAGTACGCGGAATGGCATCAGCTTGTGCACGAATGGGCGCACGATAATTTTGCGGATCCGGAGCATGGTGAGTGGTTTGGCTACCTCCATCGAGATGGGCGCCGCTCGGTCACTCTGAAGGGCAACTTGTGGAAGGGCCCCTTCCATTTGCCGCGTATGCAGCTTACGTGCTGGAAGGCTCTGCAAGGGATGCGCGAGCAGGGTTCCTAGGCTCGCTGGGGGGGCTAACGCGATCGTTGCACAGGTGCCCACCCGGGCAGGCCCTCAGACTCGCCCTCCCCTGAGGGCACTCTTCTACGAACACAGATTTTGGGCTCTTCTTTGGCAAGCCAGAGACATGCATCGCACCCACGTACCTAGCTAAGAGCCCAAGTGCAACTCGGCGTCATCTCTACGCAATGACTCCCGCTCAAGCGCGTCCTACTCGTATGCCTAACCGGCGATACAGAACGAGGGCGAAGGTTCTGAGCCGAGTAATGCGGTGATAATGCCCGCCCCACGATCTTGTCCTACTCTTGATTGAACGTTCACAAAAGAACGTCGGCCAACCGGACAAGACTATGAATCGACCGACACCTACGCGCGCATTTGATGCGACTCTGACCTCTCGCTACAAGTGCAAATACCTGATCACTCGAAGGACCGCAGAGAGTCTACGTACGTACCTGACATCCCATGCGGGTCTAGCCCCGTACTCAGTAGCGAGTGAAGGCGAAAGCAATCGGGCCCTAAGTCTGTACCGCGACAACCCGGGCCTGGACTTGTACCGCGACACGCTCCAAGGAGTACGCAATCGCTATGAGTTGCGACTCAGGTACTATGCCGAAGAAGGCAATGGTTCGGTTTTCATGGAGGTCAAGAAGTGCGCGAACATCATCGTTTGCAAGAATCGAGCGCTCGTCACTCGCGCAGAAGCTGAGCAGTTCCTGCAAACAGGTGGGTTGGCGATCGATGCCTCCCGCTCCGATGATCTGCACGAATCCTTCGGTTGCTGACGGGAATCGCGCGCAAGGCCTTCGCCTTCGCCTTTGCTATTGGCGCGAGGCTTGGGAGTCACTCGGCGACGACCCCGTACGGATCACCTTTGATACCAAACTCGAGTACTGCTTGATATCGAGCAAGGGGCTCTTTGAATCGAGGCCAGACTGGCGTCGTACGCCGCTAGATGGAGAGGTCATCCTCGAAGTCAAATTCACCGATCACAAGCCGCACTGGGTCGACCAGATGTTGCGTCGCTACCAACTCGTCAAGTTGTCCGTCGCCAAGTACGCGGAGTCCATCGATGAGATCAAGCGTACGGGCATGCTGACAAAACGGAGAACCGGCCTCTGGGTCTCAACCGTCCACGCGATCTGATCTGCGGATTGCCCCCTTCGCCTTCCTAGCTATGGACTTCCTACAACCCTTCTTCGACCGCACCTCGTCAGCGTTGATGGACATGGCCCGCGCGCGATCATGAGCTTGCGACGACCGTCTCAGCCCTCGAGTATCCGACGGAGTTGCGTGCTTTCTATGCCCAAGAATCCGGCTTCGACTTGTTGACCCTGGTGAATGAACTCGATTACAAGACCAGCCTTCTGCAAGTCCAGGCCTTAAGGCTGCGACTCGGTCGCGCCGAGAACCTGGCCGTGCGCGACTTGGGTCCGGTAGCCGATGTCGATGACATCTTGAAGGCTATGGACATTCAATCGGCGCAAGCGCGAGCTCATGAGCAAACGGCCGAGCGTCTCTTGGTTGCACTGAAGGATGTGCGCTCGCGCCGTATCGAGCTGATGAGCATCTACGACGGGCCCGTTTATGTCGAGCTACCGGCCTCAGGTCACCAAGAACTACTACTCGGCTGGAAGGCGTCACTGACCGTTCAGGACCTGCGCCTCGAAGAACTGAGCTTGTTGCGTGAGTCGTGCACTGTGAGAGCTCCGATGGCAGGGCGAGTCACTGAAATCCAAGCCCAGCCCGGTAAAATCTTGTTGACCGGGACGCCCATGATTGTGGTGACCAACCCGTTGGTTCGCGAAGTGGAGCTTTGAATCAGCTAAGGCATCCCGTACGGCCCGCCAATCGCGGATCGATCCTAGATCACCAAAGCCACCCAGAGCCGGACGGGGGTTGCGATTGAATGCAGCGTACAATCGGTCGGGCCTAGGCTCGAGTTGATCCCGCAACGCCTCTGGAAAGACCAACGCCTGAGCGAGTATGGTCGTCCCCTCCTGCTGCGGTCCGTGGCTAGTCTAGGTCTGATTCCCGGTGAGAGAGTCAACATCGCCCCCCCTGAACGAACTGCACTTGCGCGACTCGATGGATCGAATTCAAGACCAACTTGCGAACCCAAGTGATATGCCAAAGCGGGAGCGGCAGCGGGGAACGTGGATGAGCTTGACGCCGCCGGTACTCCTTGCAGCAATCGCAGCCATAGCTTGGGTGTCCGTGACACGAGCTCTCGCTCGCCCCGAAGCGCGGGAACAGGATTGGCCGGCCGAGTCACAGGCTGAAGCGCAGAACCTGACTTCACTAAGCTCCGAGTTTGAAGACGACCTGTCGGGTGCAGTCTGGAATCCCGTCAAGCGTCAACTCTGGTTGTGCCGTAACGGGCCTGGTCTAGAGAGCCGTTTGTGGGTGTTGGATCAGAGTCCCGATGGTTCACTGCACGTGTCTGTACGAGAGAATGTTCGCGGTGAGTGGGCCCGAATCGGAGACTGTGAGGGAGTCGCGCTGGCCTCCTTTGAAGAGCCCTTGGTGTACCTGCTTGCCGAAGGGAGCGAGAGCATTCTTACACTCGACACCTCCCTGTACGGCGTGGTTGCGATCCGCAATCAGTACGACCTGAGCGAGTTCTTGCCGAGCGAGGGCAAGGCGGGTGCAGAAGGCATAGCCTTCGTGCCAGATGTTCACCTGGAGGCGGCCGGCTTCCGTGACGCTAGAGGAAAGAAGCGTGTCAGTCGACTCGGAATGGGCGGGCTGATGTTCGTCGGCCATCAAAACGGAGGCGGTTTATTCGCCTTCGACTTGAACCCTTCCACGGAGGAGGTCGAACACGTTGGAGAGTATCGCGTACTCGCTCCATCGGACGAGGGCGGGGCGCCCATCTCGCGCGTCGTCGGACTCGAGTTCGACCGAGCCAGTGGAGTGCTACTGGCGTGGCACGGTCTGAAGAAGCGCAACGTGCTGAGCTTGCTACGCCTAAGCTCTTCCACAGTCGAAGAGCAGAGTTATCGCAGTTTGGACTCGATCGCACTATACAGCGGGCCGAGCCAAGCGAGCTTCGAGGGGATTGCATGGGCAGTCTCTCCGAGCCAGCTCAATCAGGGTTCGCTTTACTTGACAGTAGATGACGGTAAGGCCGATTCACTCTTTCGATTCGACCAATTCGAGCTTGCCAGTTCGGGTTCAGAAGGGCCCCCGCAGGCTGAGAATGAGTAGAGTGGGTAGATTGGCTCTGAGCCGATCCGCAACTCCGCTCCAGCTCTCTGGGTCTAGCCGGATCCTAAGTCCTGGCATACACTAACTAGCCGGGCTGTGCCTCCCGATTAGGGGGGCGTTGAATTGTTCTTCGCCACGATTAAGATTCACTGGTTCCCATAATTTCAATGCAACTGTTATCTCTCACTACTCGACTGTCAGTTATTGGCTCCCTCGCTGCCTTCATCCCTTCTTTCGCGCTCGGCGCTGATGGCGTCTGCGATGCAAACGAGGCCGCGGACTCACTCTGCTTCGTGTCGCCGAGCGGATTCGTTGTCGAGGCCGTCACAGGCCCGAACGGTGAGTTTCCGATCATCAATGACAATGGAGACAGCGTCTTTAGCTACTCCTTCACAGGCCCCGGCGCCTCAGGTGGAAGCTGCCAAGGCGTGCATGACATCAGCCACGCTGACATCTTGCTGCCAAGCTGCGCCGACTCTCCGTTGACGATTCTCGATTCGAATCCCGTTGGCGAGTTCTTGCCGGGCGGCGACCCGTCTTGTGGTTTTGGAGAGAACGACGACCAGACGGATGTCTTCAAGTGGGATGTGGGCGTCTCCTGTAACGGTTCCGATGTGTTCAGCATCGTCATTGCAGGCAATGTCGAGGCCGAGCCGACTTCCTTCTTGTTGAAAGCAGCAGGTAACTGCGACACCGCGACGATCTTGGGCCCGGCCTGTTCGAATGTGACTCGCTACTGCACGGGCAACGTCAATTCGACTGGTGTTGGAGGTCAGATCGACTTCGATGGAAGCGTCTCCATTTCAGAAAACAACTTTCATCTGTCAGGTGCGGGCCTTCCGCCCGAGCAGCCCGGCTTCTTCTTCTTCGGCACAACCCAGATCGATATGCCTTTTGGCGATGGTCAGCGCTGCATCGGCGGTGATGTCACGCGCCTGCGCAAGATTGCAATCGAGGTAACCGGAACGACGACGCAGCAGTTCGATCTGACTCTACCGCCGCTCGACATCATCATGGCTGGCGACTCGTATTACTTCCAGCTGTACTACCGCGACCCGGCAGCCGGCTTGTCGGGATTCAACACCACCGATGCACTGTGCATCAGCTTTACCCCCTGAACGATTGCAGGATTCCTCAGCTCTCCCTCACGGAGCCTCGAGTTTCTGCAATAAGCCGGCCAGCGTCCGAAAGGAAGTTGGCCGGCTTGCTATTTGTTAACACGCCCCTAGCTGCAGCTTCGATCATTCACTTGCTGTCTGACGTGGACCACTGAAGTCTGCCCAAGGTCACCCCTGCGCCTTGGCGCGCCATACCAAAGCGACGACACCAGGCTGAAGAATTCACTCGTGCCGCAATGCTGTCAACGGATCCATGTTCGCCGCGCGCCACGCGGGGTACAGACCGAAGGTCACGCCGACACCGGCCGAGATACCGAAGGACAACAGCACGTGCTCGGCCCGGATGATCGTCATACTCTCCGTCAGTGCAGTGATCATGGTGGGAACAAGCAGTCCCACGAGGACTCCAAGCACTCCCCCGCACCCGCTAAGAACCGCAGTCTCGACCAAGAACTGCCTAACGATGTGACGCTTCTTGGCTCCGAGCGCTCGCCGAATGCCGATCTCGCGCGTTCTCTCCGTAACGGTCGCGAGCATCACGTTCATGATGCCGATTCCGCCGACCAGCAACGAAATCACCGCAATCGATCCGAGCACGAGATTGAAGATGCGCGCGGTCGCCTCTTCCTGGCGAAGAAGTTCGAGTGGCACGATCGTTTTGACATCGTCTTGTGCACGACTGCCGATCTCAAGCATTCCCTTCAGTAGGTGAGCCGCAGGCACGACATCGCGAGTCGAGCGCATGCGTAGCTTGATCTCGGACAACTCGACGCGCGTCTTCTCATAGACACCGGTGCGGCGCACGCGAGTCTCGTCGCCGAAGCGCGAGCGAGAAGTCGTCAACGGAACAAACACGCACTCGTCCAGAGGAACACCACCAGGACTTGCCGCGCGACCCAGGGCTTTGAGAACGCCGATGACGGTGAAGCGCGTACTGCCACCCTGGAAGCTCTTGCCGAGAGGGTTCTCGAGAGGAAAGAGGCGTGCGACAGCGCCCGCTCCCAGCACGATGCAGTTTTCGCGATGACTCAGGTCCAGGTGAGACAGCCAACGTCCCTCCGCTATCTCGAGGTTCATCACCTCCATGTACTCGGGCTCGGTTCCGACAATGTACGCGCTCGTCCATGCGATCCCGCGCCGCAGATTCTCTTGCGTCTCCTTGACGGCAACGATGTGCTCGGCGTGCGGAAAGGTCGCTCGGATGCGGTCGAGGTCGATGTACTTAAGACCGTAGGCAAAGGCGGTTCGACCACTGCCTTGACTGCTTTGCTCCGTGATCGGAGGCTTCTGGCTGCGCGCCATCAGGTTGGTCGGCCCAAGCGTCTTCAGCTGCTGCAAGGCCTCGTAGCTAGCGCCCTCTCCAACGGCCAACATCGCAATAACCGACGATACGCCGAACAAGAGTCCGAGCACCGTCAAGAACGAGCGCAGCTTATGCAGCAGCAGGCTCTTGAGACCAAGGCGAACAGTGGGGAAGCGACCGCGTGCCATTCCGCTCAGGTACCTGCGGGTTGATCGATCTTGAGCACATGTTGGCCCTTGACCGCCGCTTCGCCATCTCCCGAAATCTTCTTGACCTTGTCCCCGCGCGAGCCATCTTTCCCTGACGATCGCTTGGGCTTCTCATCAATATCGGAATCCTCGAGTTCGACACCGGTCGGGCGAACCAAGTAGATCTGGTCCCCTTCTTGCAGACCGTCGGTGATCTCGACATGCGTCAAGTTGTTCGAACCCAGCTGTACTTCGGTAGCGAGAGGCCCGTCGTCAGAGAGCATCCAGACGAAGTGCCGATCCCCTTTGCGATCGAGTGCCGGCATCGGAACAGCTAGGACATCCGTCAAGGTGCCGACCTCGAGTTCGACGGTGGCATTCATGCCAGGGCGCAATTGACCCGAGGTGTTGTCTTGCGCGAGCTCCACTCGCACTTCATACAACTTCACGTCATTGCTGCGCGTCGGCTTTGGCAACGAAGAGACTTGGGACACACGTGCCTCGAAGCTCCGATCGGGAAAGGCATCGACCTTGACCATTGCGATTTGCCCTGTCGCGACCTTGTCGATCTGTGCTTCATGCACATCCAACTCGGCCACCATAATGCTGACATCGGGCAGGATCACGATCTCCTGACGCTGCCGAACTTCCATGCCTTCGTAGACAGGTTCGTCCCAATCCCATCGTCCATAAACGACCAAGCCCGGTGACGGAGCCAACAGAATGGCGTCTTCCATCTGCTGGGACCATTCGTCGAGGCGCTCCTGCGCGAGCTCGAATTCGGCCTTCGCGCTGCGTAACTCGGCGGCCTCGCGTACGCGGCGCGCCTCATTGCCTCCGCGGACACTCGCAAGTCCGAGCTCGGCGTTCTGCATCTCTTGCTGCGTGCTAATCAACGTCTCGGGCAGCGTGTAGTGAACCAGCAGCGAGAGATCGTTCCACGCCAACGCGTCCTGTGACAACTGCCGCCTGTACGCGATCGTGTCACGATCCAGCTCGTTGCGCGTGATGAAACCACGCTTGGCGAGCTTCTCGCTGTGGCGCAGAGTCTCAGCTGCTAGCTCCAAATCAGCACGTGCCAAGCTGATGTCACTGATCTGACGCAGGATCTGGTTGGCAAGCTCGCCCATCTGCAGGTCGAGGTTCTTGGCTGTTCCGAGGAGACCCAATACGCGGCCGACCAGTCCGGCGTGCTCCACCTCGGTCTCAGGATTCTCGTCGGCTTCTGTCCGTAGCAACTCGCGCAGCTTGCCGACCAGCTCACCGTTGGTGCCCGAAGCCTCGCTGCCTTGACCATGCTCGCGACCGAGCAGCTTCTCGTAGCGCATCTTGGCGATCTGCTGCCGGCTCGCGGCAGTCGCTTCGGAGGCTTCGAGTTCCATCTCCATGATCTCGAAGTTCTTTTCCGCCTGTTCCAAAGCGGCCTCGGCTTTCGCGACTGCGATCGCTTGCGAGTTGCGCTTCTCTTCGATCTGGCCCACATCCAGCTCGGCAACCTTGTCGCCCGCTTTCACGACCGAGCCCTCGGGCACGAGGAAGATCAAGGTGTTACGGCCCTCGAGTTTGGATGAGACGCGCGTGTCTTGCGCCGCGTGCAGCTCACCACGCTCGCGCACCGAGATCAGTAGGTCTCGACGCTTCACGTCGTGCACCAAGGAGGGATCCATGTGCCCCTTGCCAGATCCGCCGCAGGAGGCGAAGGGAATCGAAAGCAAGAGCGCGAGGTGTATCAGGGGAGGTCTCACCCGCGCAAGCCTACGCGATTGGCGGCTAGGCCGCCGCTCCTCTCCCTTGTCCTTGGGCCAGGATTGTGTACGTCCTTAGAACAAGAGACCGATGGCTGTCGGCTTTGCACCTGGCAGGAATCCTTCAAGCATCGAGATGCGCGTCGTCGAGCAGACTCGATCGATGCATACGGGCACTGATGTCATACCTCCGACCTATCCCAGTGGCCAGGACGAGATAGAGTGAGCTTGCTCACGGACACCTTCTCCCACTCGCAGGTATGACCTACTCGACTCACCGCGCGACTCTCATGAGCCTCACGTACACCGGGACCTTGATCCTGATCATCGCGCTCTTGCCGTGCGCTTTCGGGAGCACGGCTCTCTCGCTTGACCAAGACACGACAAAGCCCGCCCCTCGGCCGAACATCTTATTGATCCTGTGCGACGACTTGGGGTACTCGGACATCGGCTGCTACGGCGGAGAGATAGAGACGCCGCATCTGGATCGACTCGCCACGGAAGGCATGCGTTTTCGACAGTTCTACAACAACGCCAAGTGCACAACGACGCGTGCGTCGATCATCACGGGCCAGTACCCGCGTCGCAAGGGCGGCCTGTTGCGCGCAGATATGCGCACACTGGGTGAAGTCATGCTTGCCGCTGGCTATCGCACAGCGCTCTCTGGCAAGTGGCACCTGGGCAAGACCCAGTCGACGCATCCCTTCCAGCGCGGTTTCGAGCGTTTCTACGGTTTGCTGGATGGCTGCTGCAACTTCTTTGATCCATCGCAGCGCGACCCTGGCTACAAGGGCGGGCGCATCCGCTCCTTTGGTGAAGACGACCGCCTGATCACGGATTTCCCGGAAGACTTCTACACGACCGATGCGTTCACGGACCACGCGATTCAATGTGTGAAAGACTTTGCCGAAGATAACGCCCCCTTCTTCCTGCATCTGTGTTTCACGGCACCACACTATCCGCTGCACGCGCTGCCACAGGACATCGCGAAGTACCGTGGCACATACAAAGCCGGATGGGATGTGCTTCGCGGGCAACGCTTCGAACGAATGAAGCAGCTGGGTATTATCGATGAGCGCTACCGCCTGACGCCTACCGATTCGCGTAGCTATGACTGGAAGAATGCCAACCACGAGTGGGAAGACTTACGCATGGCGGTCTATGCGGCCATGGTCGATCGCGTGGATCAAAACATCGGCCGCTTGATGCAAGCACTGAAAGACAGTGGGCAGGCAGAGAACACACTTACGATATTCCTGTCCGACAATGGTGGTTGCGCCGAGGAGCCCGGTGGTCGAGCTAAGGCAGGTGAAATACCGCAGCGAACGCCTGGCCCCAAGGATGACTACACCGCAGTCGGCCCTGCGTGGGGTTGGGCCCAGAACGCGCCCTTTAAGCGCTACAAGAGTTGGTGCCACGAGGGCGGCATCAAGACACCTTGCATCGCTCATTGGCCCGCGCACATCGAGGCCAAGAGCTTCTCGGACCAAGTCGGCCACATCATCGACTTCATGCCAACCTTTGTCGCATTGGGGGGCGCGAGCGGTGAGCCTTCGCTGCCGGCCATGGAAGGGCAGAGCCTACTTCCTCAGCTGACTGGTTCTTCCGCGCAAGGCAGATCGGAGCTGTGCTGGGAATGGGCCGGCTCGAGAGCCATTCGCCAGTTGGATGAGAAGCTCGTCTGGGACAAGACGCGCAAGCAGTGGGAGCTGTATGACCTGCGCGTCGATCCGAGTGAGTCCAATGATCTCGCTGCCAAGCGACCGGAGCGTGTGGACGAACTTGCGGCAGCGTGGAAGATTTGGGCCACCAAGACCGGGCTGTGAGGGCCGCGCGGGGCTCACTCCACAGAACGGATCGTGTCGAGCAACAAGTCGAACTCTACCTGCGTCGTGAGCGGGTTCATGACCGTGACTCGCAGCCAAGTCGCGTCGGCTAATCGGGTCTGAACGATGTAGAGTTGACCTTCGGCGATCAAACGCGAGCGCACACGTTCTTGACGATGATCCAACGCAAGCCCTGTCGTGCCGTTCAAATGCCGGAAGCATGTGATGTTCGCTTCGGGCTCACAGGCGAGTTCAAAGTCGTCCGAGGCCGTCAACATGTCGCGCAGAGTCTGGGTTAACTCGAGCAGGCGATCTACTTGGGCAGCGAACCAGTCCGTCCCCAGCACTTGCAGCATGCAGTAAGCCGTGACACTCATGCCTCGCTTTGTGCACTCCATCGTCCGTAGACCTAGTTGGTACCAAGGTCCACTCGCCTCTTGCGGCTCAAATAGATAGCCCGCCTCTTGGGCGAAGGCTTCGTGCGAGCGGCGCTGCTCGCGGAACAGCACGGCGGTGCTAAGCGCAGGCAGCCCCATCATCTTGTGCAAATCCCACACGACCGAGTCTGCGTGCTCGATGCCACGAAGGCGGCCCCGGTGCTGGGTGCTCAGCGCCAGGGATGCGCCATGCGCCCCATCGACGTGAAACCACAGGCCGTGGTCTCTGCAAAAGTCAGAGATTTTATCGAGTGGATCGAAGCTTCCCGTTGCAGTCGAACAGGCGCTGCCCACGACAGCAATCACTTGGCGACCGGCGGCCTGAGCCTCCTTGAGCGCACGCTGCAAGTCTGATGCGTCCAGTTGGAAGGCCGAGTTCACTCGCACCTTCCATGCGCCCTTTGCCCCCCACCCCATCGACTGCACCGCCCGCGCGATGCAGTAGTGCGCTTGCTCGGAGACCAGCACCGCCATGGGGCAGCCTTGGCCTTCGGTCCAAATGTCGTATTCCGCCATCGCCTGCCGAGCGGCGAGTAGTGCGGTGAAGTTGCCAAGCGATCCGCCGTGGGTCAGGACGCCTCCAGCATCGCTGTCAAATCCGAGTGTCTGCGCCAGGAACTCGACCACTCTTCGCTCCATCACCGTCTGTAGCTGCCCCATCTCGAACACGGCCATGCCATTGCTCAACAGTGCATTGACCATCTCCAGCACGGATGCGTCAGGGATCGGAACCGAGATCTGATGCCCGATGTAGCCGGGGTGATGCAGGTGGTTCGAGTGAGTTAGGAGCTGGTGCAAGAGGCTAGCAAGCGACAGGTCCGCCCCTTGCTGCTGCAAGCCCTGCGCAGCGAACGGACGGTCCCATGCTGCGAGTAGCTCATCGGGATCACGCAGTTCGAGCACCGGCATTTCTCGCCGTTGAGCACGACCTAAATAGTCAGCGAGTGTGTCGACGACCTGATGAGCCGTCGAGCGGAAGGAGTCGGGTGAGAAGGCTGCTTCGACAGAGTTCGTCGTCATGCGGCAATCATGAATCAGATGACGCGGCTTCGCTTGCAGCTATCGTGGTGACTGAACGAAAGGCTGCGTTCTTTGTAGAATAAAGTCTGAAGAGGGCGGGTGCCCTTACGTCAGCGAGCCTTCTCTTCCTTGTTCGTACTCTTGCTCGGATCGTAGATGGGACTATCGAAGCCTTCGATATCAGCAGGCTTCACACCCTTGCGGTAACCGCCGAAGTTGAAGGTTGCTGGGTGATAGGGCCCGACGAAGTCGATCGGATTGTTGGCTTCGATCTTTGCCTCCATTCCCAGGCACCACAAGTGAGCGTTGATCAACATGCGTCTGAAGTCTTCACTCAGCAGGTCTTCCGAACCGCCGTGCGTCGTCGCGAACACGCGTGATCGTGGATTCTCCTTCTGGTAGGTACGCACCCAGGCGACGGAATGCTGCACCTGTTGTTTCTCGTTTTTGGTGACAGGTGAGCCTGGAGCCATTCCGTCCAGAATCTGACCACGGGCCAGAGTCGTGCTGCCTTCGCGTGGATGTCCGACGTAGCCTCCTGTCATCGCATGTGGCTCCGAAACGCCACACAAAATGGGGTGCGAACGCTGCGACTCTTCCAGGATCAGGAGCGAGCTCTGCTTGTGATTGCGACCGAAGTGCCCGACCCAGTGTTCTCCAAGGATCTCCTCACCAAAGCCGTGCCTCCATTGCGTACCTTCCCCGCCGTCTTCTCCGTGTCCTGCATAGCCCTCGTTGTACCGTGCGAATTCACCGACAATGCCATTGAAGCCGTGCGTAGAAGTGCGCAGACCAAGAACCGGCTTACCTGTTTTCAGGTAGTCATCGATGTGTCGCATCTGATCGTCAGCGAACTTCTGAAAGCGCACGAAGAGGACCATCAAGTCGGCGCTCTTGAGCTGCTCTAGATTGCTGATGTGATCGCTGCCGGGCTGAATAAAGCCTGTCTCTTGATTCGTCGTAACGATGAACGTGCACTTGAATCCGTAGCGCTTGGCGAGAATGCGGGCCAAGGCGGGCAGCGACTCCTCACCGCGGTACTCGTGGTCGCCGGCGATGAAGACAATATGCTTGCCGTGGCCCGGACCTTCGTCACCTTCCCAGACGACCGTATTGGGGTGTTGTGCGCGTGGCGTGACGTGTGAGTGACCGAGAACTGCTGGAGAGGCGAGGCTCGCGGGGCTCGCAACAAGGATGATGACAAGTAGGCTTTGGATCGCGCGTAGCAAGTGCATGAGGCGTTGGTGTTCAGGAGTTGTGTAGCCGGCCATAGTAGATTCTCGAGTAGTGTGCAGCTAAGCGCCTCAAGAGTAACGAGCATCGCGCGCCTATCGGTTCCGGGGCGCGCGCTTGCTCGGGATCAATGCTGCGTGAGACCCAGCGCAGATGAAGCCATCTCGAGTATTCGTGACACGTCCCGATCAAGGCAACTCGCGCACGCGCATGTTCCGAAACTCGACCTTCGCACCCTCCGCCTCGAGTGCTAGGTATCCGGTCGCAGGCTCACAGGACTGCCCACCGTTGACTTCTTCACCATTGACCCACAAGCGCACCTCACCATTGATTGCGCGAATGTAGTAGTGATTCCATTCCCCTGCGGGGCGCACGAAGCGGCCTGTCGGGAAGCTACGTGAACTCTTCGGATTGCCCACGTGGTAAGTGCCTCCGCTGTCGTTCGGATAATCGATTTCGGGTGTGAATGCCTTCATCTTCGAGGCACCGACGGGGAAGACATCACCGTGACTCGTGAACCAATCGGAAGGTACGCCCTTTGACTTCTCCCAGTTCTCCTCATAGCCCAAGTCCAGTACTTGCACTTCGATACCACTGCGTGGCAGCTGGCCGGCGGGCAGGTCCGTGAATGCCGACTCGGGACACCATAGAAAGACGCCCGAGTTCCCGGCGTGTGTGTGGTGCTTCCACTCGACGACCATCTCGAAGTTGGTGTACGGCTGCTTCGTCCGTGCCCCACCGAGCGGCTTACCCGTACAAGTGATGACACCGTCCACTTCCGTCCAGGTATCTGGAGTTCCGTTCACATTGACTAGGTCCGACAGGCTGAGTTGCTGCCATCCGGCACCGTCGATGAAAGCCTTCGAGAGGTCGTTCGATTGCGATACATACGTCGACACAGCAGCTGTCATCAACGCAAGGATGGGCAAGGATCGGAGATTGGGGATCATCAGCTTGGTTTCCGCGGGGCTTGTTCAGGTGAGACTCGAATGCCACAAGAATAGCTCCGCGCGACGTGATGTCTGCCCCAATCGGGCGAAGCCCGCCCTTCGATCGCTGGAGCCCGCTCTTCCGCCATATCCCTTTGGCCCCCTCCTGCACGTATCCAGGCGCTGTACCCAGCCACAAAGGCGCGGCATTGCGACCGAGTAGGGTCGATTGCGGGTCAGGAATCGCTAGTATCTGCGGCTCGCAAGCGGGTCGCAAACTCATGTGGCAAGCTTGACGCATGGCCCGATCCTCGCCGGTTCGGCCTAGAGACGCTCGGACGCCTCACCTCACTGCACATCCCATGGACGAGATTCGCATACCCGACAAGCTTCGACAGTGGATAAGTGCGCGCGAACGATTTGGGCTGTCGCATGCCGATGTCCAGATGGGCCGCGAGTTGGGCTTCAATCCCCGCAAGCTCGGTGAGAAGGCAAAGAAGCAAGAGCCCGAAGTGACCGTCGTGGAACTGATCCAGAAGAGCTTCGTCGCCCGATTTAAGAAGGAGTGCCCCGAGCAGGCCATGTCGATCGAGGATCGCGCCAGCGAGATCGCAGACAAGAGGATGGGCAAGCAGATGGAGCGCCACTCTCAACGGGCGGATCCGCCGAAGTCGGGTAGAAGAGGCAAGAGGTCCGGCCCCGACAGGGACACTTCTCGGGACTCCTGAAGTTGCGCTCGATACCGGCCTTCGAACTATCGCGCGTTTACGCTGGCTGACGGACTAAGTGGCCCAGCACGGGAGTTCGACTTCCTGCAGCTCATCAGCACAACTCACGCCCAAGACGAATGGAGCTCCGCTGGTACAGACCAGCGGAGCTCCATTCGCTTATGAGCAAGCAGCGAGGGGCGAGTTCGCCCCGCGCATCGATAACCTCGCCTCACTCTTCGGTTCGACCGTGCTTCGCATCGGGTGCGTCGAAGCTCGCGAATGCGTCCTCTAACTCCGTGCTGACATCGGCTGGCAATACACTGGAGACAGGTTCACCAACCCTTGCGGGTGATGCCCATTCAGCCTGTGCAGGGGTGAAATTCTAAGACCAAGGATCCGAGCACAATGCCGCCCATCACATCGCCAATGCGGTGCGACTCAGCGTCCATTCGCTGAAAGGCCGTGCCCATCACCTGCAAGCTCGGGCAAAGATAGAGTCCCGCCTCACCCTTTCCTGCCTTGTTCATTTGGCCGAACCTGCCAAGTTAGGAAGCGAGGACATCTGCCACGAGTTCTACGCACTCGATGTCACGAGGAGTTCACAAGAGGCGTGGCCGGAGCCTCCGCCTGAGCTGATCAGCGATTTAGCGCGTGGTATTCAGAAACCAGCGCTTTCCCGAGCAGTGCTTGCCGCGATCCGATCTCGCCGGATAATCTGCTCACCGGCCGGCACCGTCGTCCACTTCAGCGTCACCCCAATCGAGAGAAGCTCCCGTGCGTACCGCCAACCCCGCCCTCAACGACAAGACCTTCCGCAGATTCGAGAACGATCCCGCCTACGCTGTCGGAGAATCGACCACGATGACCCTCGAGGGAACCGTGGTCCGAACGGGCTTGCTGATGTGCATCCTCGTGATCACGGCAGCCGCAACATGGACGCGCACGATGGACGCCGGCAGCTACGGCGGGGTCGCGCCTTGGATGATCGGCGGCGCCATTGGAGGCTTGATACTGGGACTGATCATCTCGTTCAAGCCGACGACAGCTCCCATGCTGTCGCCGCTCTACGCAGCGGCTGAAGGACTGTTCCTGGGGGCATTGTCCGCAATGGCTCATCTGCGATACCCCGGTATCGCATGGCAAGCCATCACGCTGACAATGGGCGTCGCGCTCTCGCTGCTCATCGCCTATAGCACGCGCATGATTCGGCCATCCGAGAACTTCAAACTCGGAATCGCTGCTGCCACCGGCGGAATTTTCATGGTGTACGGGCTCTCTTTCGTGTTGAGCTTCTTCGGAATCCAGATGCCGTACCTTCACTCATCGGGACCGATTGGGATCGGTATCAGTGTCGTGATCGTGATCATCGCCGCGTTGAACCTGGTCTTGGACTTCGACTTCATCGAGAACGGTGTCGAGAAGGGAGCCCCCAAGTACATGGAATGGGTGGCCGCGTTCGGCCTAATGGTCACCTTGATTTGGCTCTACATCGAAATCCTGCACCTGCTAATGAAGCTGCGCGAACGGTAGCAGCGGCTGCTTGGAAAGAGCTGAAACACGGCCGCACGAGCAACACACAACACAATCATCATCATGGTCGACCCCCCTCGTATCCGCCGTGGACGCAATGTCCTAGGCCAACCGCTCAAGCCTTGCTGTACAGATCCGTTGACGGGCTTTTACCGCGACGGGTACTGCCGTACCGGTCGCGATGACCGCGGGCTTCACACGGTCTGCACGAAAGTCACGGCTGAGTTCCTCGAGTACTCGAAGAGAACCGGCAATGATTTATCGACGCCACGGCCGGAGTTCGGCTTTCGTGGTTTGCGTCCCGGGGATTGCTGGTGTGTGTGCGTCGAGCGTTGGGTCGATGCCTTCCGCAACGGCGCAGCTTGCCCTATCGTGCTCGAAGCGACCCACTTCTCGGTACTCGAGTTCGTGGATATGGAAGATCTGCAAGAGCTCGCCGCGGAGTGACTGCCACCGAAGAGTGACGAGCGTTGGCTATGGGACGATGTCCTTTAGCTAGCTAGGGCGGGGGCTTGGAAATTCCGAGTCATGCATGACTCGAGCTCGCCATGCTCGATGGACCGAATTCGGATGCTTCCGTTCGAGAGGATTAGCCCGAGCTCTTTGCCATCGTCTAGTAGCTCGAGCGGAATCACCAATTGAATGGCTCCCCGTTCAAGCGCCAGGGTGGCCAGGCTACGCTCGCCTCCTCTTCCGCCGCGCGCGATCAGATGCAGGGAAGCCTGCGTGTGGGATGAGATGCTCATGCGAAGGGCCGCACTGTCCAGCAGAAGCCGACCGAAGAACATCAAATGGTGCGCGCCTTCGGCAACCGTGAAGCCAGCCGCGCGGCGGCGGCACGAGTTGACTCCATAGGTAATGACTTCATCGCCGACCGCTACGCCGCGGACCTCCGATCCAACCACGACTACGACACCTGCTGAATCCGTCCCTAAAATGTGAGTCAACGGAATGCGCACTCGCGGCAATCCGATTCTGGCCCAGATGTCATTGGAGTTCAGCACAGCCGCTTTAATCTGAATGACGACTTCCGTCGAACCGGGTCCGGCACATCCCCGTACTCGAGCACTTCAGGGGCACCATGCTGTTCAAAGAAAACGGCCCTCATCGCATCGCAGCAGAATCAGTCGCGACGAGGAGGCCAAACTCATGGGGCATGAGCTGACGACTGCGTGGCGCATTGCGCGGTAGGAAGCTTGGCCACTGGCTTTAGCCGCCGGCGCTTGCAGGGACGCAAGGGCGTGCGACGTGGAGGAGTGAGGTGAAAGGGGCTCCACTTGCGTTCAAGAGGGGAGGATGGAGCCGAATCTGTATACGGAACGAGGCCAGAGTGCGCTGATTCCTAGAACCCTGTGGGCGGAAGAATGCAAGCATTCCTGATCACAGGACTCCCTCGGCACCATTGCGGCCCGGGCAATTGGGGAACCGGACTACCCGCCGTACTGCTTCACAGGCGGATTCACTCCGCGATTGCTCGCGAAGGCTGACCTCCTCTCCTTGTCCGCGGCAGTACCCACCACTAGCATCCGGATCTTCGCATGTGCAGATTCAGATCCAGGAACCGCCGCCTCACACCATCGCGATGAAATTGCGCCGCTACTTGAGCCTCGCACTCTCGCTCGTCGGGAGAGTCAAACGCGCGGCACTGCGCGACCCGAGCCCTGCGGGCCTGTGGGCGATCGGCTGTGACGCGCTCGCTCTCGGTCGCAACCGTCTACTGTATGGCAAGTGGGCAGTGCGCAGCGAAGAACTGTTCCGCAACGCGAGATCTGCAGCGTGGGGTCTGTTGTCGAAGTTGGCAGTTCTTCTTCAGCGCAACGCCGCTCTGTCACTGCGCTCGCGCCTACCTGAGCTCGCGACCGGCGACTCCCCCATCGTCGACATCGTCGTTTGTGTACACAATGCTCTCGACGACGTGAAGCTCTGCTTGGCGTCCGTACTCGAGCACTGTTCCGCCCGGCAATCCTTGATCATCGTCGACGACGGAAGCGATGCCGATTGCAGGGACTACTTGCAGGCCTTCAGCCGTGCGAACGACGCGCTGCTTCGCAGGCATCCATCGGCACGTGGCTACACCAAGGCCGCCAATGCTGGTCTACGGGCGAGCTCGGCTCCCTATGTGGTTCTGCTGAACAGCGATACGATCGTCACTCCAGACTGGATCCCGTCGATGCTGGCCTGCATGCGCAGCTCGAGTTCGATCGCACTGGTCGGGCCGCTATCCAATGCGGCGAGTTGGCAATCCGTTCCCGAATTGCTGGACGCGAAGGGCGACTGGTCCGTCAACCACGATCCAAAAGGAACGACTCCGAACGAGATGGCGAACATCGTCCGCGCAGCCAGTAAGCACGTCTATCCGCGTGTTTCCTTCCTGAACGGTTTTTGCTTCATGATCGACCGCAGACTGATCGATACGATCGGTCTGATGGACGAAGATGCCTTCCCACGCGGCTACGGCGAAGAAAACGATTACTGCTTGCGAGCAGGCAATGCGGGTTTCGAACTCGCGGTCGCGGATCAGACCTACGTTTTCCACAGCAAGTCCAAGAGCTACACGCATGAGGTCAGGCGCGAGCTGGCCGAGAAAGCGGGCAAAATCTTGCAAGGCAAGCACGGTCGGCTGCGGGTGCGCATCGAGACGACGCGCATGCGGCTCGCGCAGCCCTTGGTCCAAATCCGAACTCGCGTCCGCATCGGCATGGCTCGCGCGCGCCTCGACCAGCACCTGAGCGGCAAGCCTGCTGCGCGTGTACTCTTTGTGCTACCCGTGCGCGGCGGCGGTGGTGGTGCGCACTCGATCATCCAAGAAGCGCACGGCATGCGCAGCTTGGGTATGGATGCACGCGTCGCAATCAAGGGCATTCATCACGCCGTCTATCGCGACAACTATGCAGCCTTGCCCGGATTGGAGGCGATATTGCTGCCATTCGATGACGAGCATGAGTTGTCGCGAGCCGCTGCCGGCTTCGATGTCCTGATCGGGACAATGTTCAGTTCAATGGCTTTGGTACAGCGCCTTTCAGCGAAGCATGCCGGCCTGCGAGCGGCCTATTACGTACAGGACTACGAGGTGCTGTTCTTCGATAAGTCGAATGAGCACTATCACGAAGCACTCGCCTCTTATGAGTTGATCCCCGACGCGTTGCTATTTGCAAAAACCCAGTGGTTGCGCGACCAAGTCTTCGAGCACCACGCTCGTCAAGTCGCTAAAGTCAGGCCCAGTGTGGATACGAGCATCTACCACACCGACCCGAGCGCTAGGCGCGAGCCCGACCGAGTGCGCGTGGTCGCGATGATTCGGCCGAGCACTCCGCGACGCTCCCCAGCAATGACGCTGCGAGTGCTCGAGCGACTGGCCAAGGAGTTCGGTACGCGCGTGGACCTTCAAATCTTCGGTGCGACAAGATCCTTGATGCGCTCGAACGGTCTCTATCCGAGCGCCTGTATTCGCCAGAAAGGCCTCCTGGTTCGGGAAGCCGTCGCCGAGTTACTCCAAGCGTCCGACATCTTCGTCGACCTCTCGACCTATCAAGCATTCGGACGGACCGGCCTCGAAGCAATGGCCTGTGGATGTGCAGTCATTCTCCCGCGCCGAGGTGGAACGGATGAATACGCGCGCCACGAGGGCAACTCGCTCTTGGTTGACACTTCCGATGAAGAGGCTTGCTACCAGCAGCTCGTAAGATTGACGGATGACTCGTCACTGCGAAACAAGCTGCGCGCCCAAGGTTTGGCAACGGCGGCACCGTATTCGATCGAGGCTGCAGCTCTTTCGGAGGCGATGGTGCTGGCGGACTTCATTCACGACTGAGTCGAGTCACGCGCAGCAAGATCAAGGGCACATGAAGGCCCTCCTTGGTGGCCGCTTCCGCTTGCGAAGCCCAGTGCTTCGCCCGCAGTTCAGCGTCCCGATTCCGCAGCTCAGCCTCGATCACATTCCCAGGGCGCAGAGACCTGTCACAACTGCAAAAAAGCGAGCACTTTGACCTAGCTCGTATCCTTGGCCGTGCTCGTTTCGCGCATAATGGCGGGCTTGCACGATCCGAATTAGGGATCAAATCGGAGGGTCATGCCACGAGCTTGTCGGCTGACCGGATTGCCCAGCGAGGCATCGAAGGAACACAGGAATGTCGGCCAGAATCACTTGGACCCAAATCGACGAGGCGCCCGCCCTCGCTACTCACTGCTTCCTGCCGGTCGTGCAGGCCTTCACGAAGGGCACCGGGGTCGAAATTGAGACGGCGGATATTTCCTTGGCCGGCCGCATCCTGGCGAACTTCCCGGAAGGCTTGAGCGAGTCGCAGCGTGTGCCCGACGAGCTCAGCCGACTCGGCAAGCTCGCGATGACGCCCGAGGCCAACATCGTCAAGCTGCCCAACATCAGCGCATCCATCCCGCAGCTCCAAGACACCATCGCCGAGCTGCGCGGACAAGGCTTCGAAGTGCCCGAGTATCCGGAAGAGCCGAAGAACGACGAAGAGCGCGCGTTGCAGACTCGCTTCGCGAGCGTTCTTGGCTCGGCTGTGAATCCCGTTCTTCGAGAAGGTAACTCGGACCGCCGACCCGCCACTTCCGTCAAGTCCTTCGCTCAGAAGCATCCGCACAAGATGATGCAAGACTGGCCGAAGTCTGGCTCAAAGACCCGCATCGCTCACATGAGCGAAAAGGACTTCTTCGGAAGCGAGACATCCACGACGCTGTCCTCGGCTACCGAGGCGCGTATCGAGTTCGTCGCTACGGATGGCACGACATCGACGCTGAAGAATGCCGTCGCGTTGCTCGCGGGCGAGGTCATCGATTCGGCCGTGATGAACGTCGCAGCGCTGCGCCAGTTCTACGCTTCCGAAATGGAGCTGACCAAAGAGGACGGATCTCTGCTGTCGCTGCACTTGAAGGCGACGATGATGAAGGTGTCCGACCCCGCGATGTTCGGTCACTGCGTGTCGGTTTACTACGCCGAAGCACTCGACAAGCACGCGGCCAGTTTGGAAGAGATCGGTGCGAACGTGAGCAACGGCTTGGCCGATGTACTCGACAAGCTGAGCCGCTTGCCGGACGACAAGCGGGCCGAGATCGAAGCAGACATCGATGCTTGCTACTTGAAGCGCCCGGCGCTGGCGATGGTCGATTCGCGCAAAGGCATCACAAACTTGCACGTGCCGAACAACGTCATTGTCGACGCCTCCGTGCCCGTCGTCGTGCGCGATGGTGGCCGGATGTGGAACTCGAAGGACGAGTTGCAGGATACCGTCGCGATGATTCCGGATCGCTCCTACGCGACGATGTACCAGACGGTGATCGATGACTGCCAAAAGCATGGACAGTTCGACCCAGCCACCATGGGTAGCGTTGCCAACGTCGGCCTGATGGCCAAAAAGGCTGAAGAGTACGGATCGCACGACAAGACCTTCTTCGCACAGGGCGAAGGCGCCATTCGAGTCGTCGATGCCGAAAACAACGTCTTGCTGGAGCAAAACGTCCAAAGCGGTGACATCTTCCGCATGTGCCAGACCAAGGATGTCGCCATCCAGGACTGGGTCAAGCTGGCCGTTACGCGGGCCCGTGCATCGGGCTCACCGGCTGTCTTCTGGCTCGATCGCGACCGCGGTCATGACACTCAGCTGTGTGCGAAAGTCGAGCAATACCTGACCGAGCACGACACCAATGGCTTGGACATCAGCATTCAGAAGCCCGTTGACGCGATGGCCTTCTCGCTCGAACGAGTGCGTAAGGGTGAGAACACGATCGCGATCACCGGCAATGTGCTACGTGACTACTTGACCGACCTATTCCCGATTCTCGAGCTGGGAACCAGCGCGCGCATGCTATCGATCGTGCCCTTGCTCAAGGGCGGCGGCTTGTTCGAAACGGGCGCGGGAGGCTCGGCACCGAAGCACGTCCAACAGTTCCTGAAGGAAGGGCACCTGCGCTGGGACTCGCTCGGCGAATACTGTGCACTCGTCCCTTCTCTTGAGAAGTTTGCCGAGACATCGGGCAACCCGCGCGCCACTTTGCTGGCCAAGACGCTCGACCAAGCGGTCGGCAACTATCTCGAGCATGCGCGCTACCCGTCGCGCAAAGTAGGCGAGATCGACAACCGAGGATCGAGCTTCTACTTGACCATGTACTGGGCCCAAGCACTGGCAGGCCAGGATGAAGACGGAGAGCTCAAGGCTCGCTTCACACCAGTCGCCGAGGCGCTGCAAGCGGGCGAGGATACGATCAACGAAGAGCTGTTGGCCGCGCAGGGTCAAGCCATTGATTTGGCCGGCTACTACCGACCGGATGCCGCTGCTGCTGCCGCCGCGATGCGACCCAGCGCGACCCTGAACGCGATCATCGACGGTTTATAGTCGAGAGATTCTCGCGACCCTATACACCCCCGCTCGAGGCTGGCTCCCCTTATGGGGCTGCGCCGAGCAGGGGTGCTTTCATATCTGGGTGACCCTGCTCAAAACAGAGCTGCGGGCACTGCGGCCAAAGCTTCCACGGCCACCAGCCCCGACTTCGCCCACGCCTACACTCTTCCTGCACTCCCTCGCACCAAAGCCGCCGGGCTTGTAGGCGCATATGAGCGCGTCGCAGTCGGTGAACTCGAGCGGATAGGCGGACGATGACTTCAATGTGCTCGTCCTCACCGATTCCAGTTTTGATTGCGGCGATCCCGTATATATCGAAAGTCGAAATGCTCGAGAGCACTACGCCATTGCGATCCACGACCGACATCGCACCCGTATGCCAAATTGCTGCCTCAGAGTAGTTCTGATCTCCGTTTCAATCTATCAGGAGGACATCTTCGATTCCGGCCGAGGCTGAATTCGATTGCCCGACATCGGTCAGATAGGTCGCAAACTCGGGATCCAATGTGGCCCAGTGCAAAATCCCCGCTGCACAGTCGACGACGACTAGGTTGCGCTCGGAGTCGCTCGCGCCAACTCTAGTGCGAACGTGATCGGCGTTGCTCCAAGCCCCGGAGATCGTTGTTCCAGACCAGCCCATGGTCTCTAGCTGCTTAGCTACCAATCCACGATCACTGATCGTAAACGCGTATCCCGTTCGCCGAGTTCAGGGCCTCGAACGACGGCGATGCTCGTCGTACCTTGACCAGAGAAGCCTACCCATTCACCGGTTCCGTGAAGAGGAGAGACGTACAACGGATGACCGTTATCGATCAGTAATAGGTCATCACCTTGATCACCGTTGAAGTCGCCGGCTCGCGCATCAGAAACGTCAGTGACGTCTCCAACGGCCGCCGGCATCCCACTTGCATGCCAGAACTTGAAGTCTGCCGCATCGCTTGATTGCGCGCTGCCACTGCGGACAGTGCTGCGAGCGTAATGGCTCTCGAATAGGAGGAAGATTTCATCGAGGATATAGGTGGAGGGATGGGAACTTGCGAAACCGAGGCCGGCTAATGAAATCTCTGCAGTGAGCTCGAATCCGGGTAGGCCACGATTTGATCTCGCCAACGCAAAGGCACTTTGAATGCAGTTCATGAGTCCAGGTGAGCCGCCGAGCGAAAAACTCCCGCAGCAATAGGAGAGAAGACTCGGGCGGATTGGAGACCTTCACTCGAGTCCCGCCGGCCCTACATTCCCCATGAGCAAGTCGTACTTCTGGAGACTGGCCGCACTCATCTCTATCCGGATCGGGCGCAGCGGCGCTCAACTTGCTAGTCGCCTGGGCAGCGGTTGGTCACGGTAGATTCCGTAGTGCTCTCGTCGTGCAAACACGAAGCGCTCGAGGCCTCCGCCTTCTCTCCGATGCCTCCCCACGCCAGGGCTTCGGCCGGCGACTCAGACTGGCATGCAAGCTGCCCCTCCTACTCTGAATCGAACTAAACAATGCCGCGAGCCGCCGCATGCCTGTCGGACCGCGACTCACAGCGCTAGCAAAAAATCGCCTCTCACGTGCCCTCACCCCCACTAAGTCGCGATCCATGAGATTCGCGCGCCGCACTGCGAACGTAGGCAGTCTCGAATAGTATCCTCTGCGCCGGAGCCCTCATCACCCTTAGTCAACCCAAGCCCTCTTGAATCGATGAAGCACGTCTCGATCCTGTTGATGTCCGCCGCCGCTCTTTGCGCATGCCATTCCGACGATGCCATGGAATCCATGCCCGATGCGGCCGAAGCGGGACCGCAGTGGACTTCCCTCTTCGACGGAGCGACCTTCGAACACTGGAAGGGCTACGGTCAAGACACGATGCCGGCCGGCTGGGTCGTCGATGATGGAGCGATGTTCGCATCCGAGCCCGGCCAAGGCATGGACTTGATTTCGCGCGCGCCTTTCACCAGCTTCGAATTCGAGTTCGATTGGAAGGTCAAGGAAGCCGGGAATAGCGGCGTGATGTGGCACGTCGATGAGTCTGCGGGTAGCTATCCCTGGATGACCGGTCCCGAGTATCAATTGCTCGATGATGGTGCGCACAACGACGGCGCTGTCAGCAAGAACAGCGCAGCATCTAACTACGATGTCTACACGCCAAGCAAGGCCATGACGAATCCCGCGGGCGAGTGGAACGAAGCACGCATCGTCGTAGATGGAGCGCACGTCGAGCACTGGCTCAATGGCGAGATGGTCGTCACCTATGAGAAAGGCAGCGACGATTGGACGACTCGAGTCGCGGGATCGAAGTGGGCTACGATGGAAAGCTATGGGTCGACTTCGACCGGACACCTCGCGATCCAAGGAGATCACGGAGCTGTGTGGTTTCGGAACCTAAGGATTCGAGAACTGAACTGAGCGTCATTCCGCGTCAAACAACAAAGCATCCCCGAGCGTCCAAGGACGCTCGGGGATGCTTGCTATTTGGGGTGCTCAAGTCGCCTGGATTCAACTAGGTATCCGCCAGCGTTGGGGACATGGATACCGTGCGAGCGCGCCAGCGGGCGGACTCATGCAGAGTCGCTGTGTGAATACAGCTTTTCCTTCGCAACTCCTTGGGTCCGTGCAGCTATCGCATTCGACCGGGATAGCGGCCGGTTGCATCTATGCGACGAATAGATCCGGAGCGTCCACTCACTAACATCCGCACCGAATCCGAGACAAATCTTGGATTGTGAACTCCACGAGCTTCGCCTAGAGGTCGAGGTTATCGATGGAGAGATGGAAGCTGCAGTTCAATGCAGATCCGCGACAAGCCTTCTCTGCTTGATGCAGACAACTAAGGATTCTCATCATGAAGTCACGACCCCAAGGCCTGAGAAGAAGTGTGCGTATGGCAAGCGCGTTCACACTGATCGAGTTGCTAATCGTCGTTGTGATCCTCGGTGTACTGGCAGCATTCGTCATACCCGCGTTGCTTCAACGCGGTGGTGAGACTCTGCCCGCAGATCCGGATGCCAGCGCTGTGCAACAACTAGCGCAAGAAGCGACTCCACTGGAGACTCTTGCCGGCACGCCGCCAGTTATTGACAGCGCAAGCATCGACATTCGCATCACGCAGCGCGAGCACCGCAATGGCTCGAGTGTCTACAACCGCTACACCGCGGCATATACCGGCGGATTCCTGCTGGAAGCGGCACGAGCCGGTGAGACGACCCGTTTCAGCATTCCACTTCCTGAGGGCGCCGAGGAAGCAGAGGATGTCGCCCTGACTTTGGAAGGAGCTGGGTACACGGGTCCGGTTGACCTGCGCTCGGTCAGCATCGGCATCCATGCGATCCAATGGTCCGGTCAGATCCCAGTCACAGAAGCCGATGGTCCCTTGCTTGCCACGGTCTCCTTCACAGCAAAAGGGACAGGTCGCTTCGTGTTGCCATTGCCTGAGTCGAGTGGAATTCGCTCCTTCCAAACACGGGTCACCTTGGTCGATATGCCACGCCTGCCCATTCCGGCCAGCTCACTCGAGCCCAAGTCAGTACACGAGGATGTACACAAGGGCATTGCGTATACGTGGAGCTACGCAAACCTGGTCAGCGAGCGACCGATCATCATCGACTTGCCTGCGATTCAGAGTCCGCTCGCGCGCGTGCTGTTCATGCTGCGCTTGGTCGGGCTGGCAATCCTCCTATTCGGCCTCGGCTTCTGGTACCTGGTCGAAGGCTATGAAGCGGGTCGCCTCGAAGACTTTCGATGGCGCCACTTCTTGCTGCTTGGCTTGACGTACTCGCTGTTCTTCGCGGTGTTCGTCGTCTGTGGCTTCCAAGGCGTCGACACACCCACGTCACTGTTGATCTCTACGGCAGTCTCATTGCCATTACTGATCTGGCACACGGCCTCGATCGTCGATTGGAAGTTTGCGGCTAAGTACAGCCTGCCGCTCGTCGCCTTAACGACGGGCTTGGTCATCAATGGCGTCTACGGCGGCGAATGGCGGAACTACGTATTCTTGGGCGCGGCAGCATTCGTCGTCGCCTTCCTGACCTTCACGATGGAAGGCTTGGTGAACAAGCAGAACGAGCGTAGTACCCAGCTCGAGGCGGAATTGAGAGAACAGCTACAAGCACTCGAACCTCTGAGTCATGACCTGAGTCAGGCAAGCACCCAAGCCGCGGCCTTGATGACGCGTCGCAAGGATGTGTCCCAGGAAGAGCTACGGGTCCAGTTGACTGAAGACCGTGAGGTCGCCGGCCAACTGCTCGACCAATACCGAGGGCTCGACAAGCGTAGCCTGGGAATGACTCAGCGTGTTGGCTTGGAACGCCGCGAGGATCGAGCAACGATTAGAACCGGGCTCTTTGGACTGAGGCAGGCCCTCGAGCAGAGGGTCCACAGGCTCGAGGCTTCGAATTCATCCTTGACCGATCTGATCGAGGCGGCCGATGCTCGTGCCGAGCTACGCGCAGAACAAACACGGATCAAGATGGAGCAGCAGCAAGACCATGTCCTGCATGACAAGGTCCACTGCATCGCGTGTGGGCACGGCTGGGAGGGCTCGCGGCACTGTCCCGAGTGCGGCGTGAGACGACCGAGCGAGTTGACCTGCGAGAGCTGCGAGACAAGCCTCCCGTTGCCGGTCCACTTATTTGATCCGAACGCTGAACCTCAACAGCTCCATTGCCCAACCTGTGGTGATCGGCATGCGGGTGCGTCAACGGACTGGTTCTTGACGACCTGACGAGCAAGGTTGCGGGGGGAGACGTGTCTCTCATCTCCCCCCCATTTACTCAATCCCGCGCCGGCTCCGGATTCAGGTTCAACTCAATGGATCCGCCATCCGTGCCCTCGGTGACTTCGAAGTGCCCCTCACCAGCCAGACGGACAGGTCCATCCCAGGACGCGTTCGTTTGCATGGAGTAACCGTGCCCCGCCTGGAAGCCAACCGAGCACGAAGCAGAAGTACTCCATCTGCCCCGACTTGCCGAGCTGACCGCGCGCTTCGCACTGAACCAGCTCTCGATCCTGCGCATCGAAGATCCGCAACAGGAGAGACTGAGACACCGCCGCGCCAAGCGGCGCTCGAACGCGGATCATGCGCTCGTCACAAGGGCGCAATCGAAGCTGACACTGGCATTCTCGCCCGCGGACAATTCGATGCTCTTGGTGAGAGTCTCGACGCCGCTCGCGAGAAGCGTCAAGATGAATACGACGGATGAGAACGGCCGGTTCACGATCGTCGATGCACAGCCCGATGGGCACAACTGGACCTGCGCGCGCGCCGATGGTTTTACGCAATCAGTCTGGCACTACCTCGAATGTGCAGCCTGCAGCAATATGGAAATAACGCTTATCGTCAAGCACGCAGGCATGCAGCTAAGTGGCACTGTGGTCGATGGGGCGGCACCCCAATCGCTGCTGCCCACGTCTTGATCGGCTTCGAATCGGCCAACCGCTCCGCAACGGTCCGATCATCCGGCGACGACAAAGGTACGCGTTGGGGTGGACAACCTCGTCGCGTGCGGAGCCGGAAAGACGGAAGCTGTCGATTCGATCATTTGCCAATGGCTCGCCTGCCACTGCGAGTTCAAGCGCCGGGTGGCCTGCTTATCGAATGCGATCTGCAGCCCCCAAGGGCGGGGCTTATCTACGAGCCACGAACTCTGACGCTGCGCGCTTCAAAAGAGTAGCCCTCGCGTCGCTGCCTCGCTTAGGGCTTGGCGGGATCGAAGGCCATTTCGCTCACCTCGAGTACAGGCCTGGCTTCGGCCGTGATGCGTTCATCCGCATTGATTGCAAGCGCGGTAAGTTCGGCGACGCGTTCCGGATAGTCGGCCGCAACATTACGCTTCTCCGAAACATCGAACTCCACCTGGAAGAGTTCAGGCCCCGTTAGCAGCAACTTCCACGGCCCCTGGCGAATCCCAGCCAATTCGCCTTTGCTGGTGTAGTACAGGAATTGTTCGGTCGGGCTCGAAGCTGAGGGATCATCCCGCAGAATCGGCGCGATGTCGTGACCGTCGATCATTCGATACCCGGACAAGGCAACCCCGGCAAGGGCAGCGATAGTCGGCAGCAAGTCCATGGAAGTCGTAACCGAGTCATTCGTGCGACCTGCCGGGACGTGTTCGGGCCAGTGGATGATGCACGGCACACGCTGCCCACCTTCCCAGTTCGAACCCTTCCCGCCACGCAGCAGACCGGCACTGCCGCCCTTCGACTTGAAGGGCAGCCAAGGTCCGTTGTCGCTCGTGAAGACAAAGAGAGTGTTCTCGAGCACTCCATTGCGTTCCAAGCCTTCGCGCAGCCGCCCGACGCTATCGTCGATCTCTTCGATGACATCCCCATACAATCCACGAGTGCTCTTACCTTCGAAAGCTTCGGATGCGTAGAGCGGGATG
Organism: Planctomycetota bacterium; assembly: GCA_047611405.1. GTDB lineage: Bacteria > Planctomycetota > UBA1135 > UBA1135 > JBLFWN01. The sequence goes on from JBLFWN010000006.1 coordinate 51,233, forward strand.
TGCGGCATCGAGTGCGGCAAATACACGAAGAATGGCTCGTCCGCGTTGGCATCGATGAAGTCCAGCGCCGCATCCGTGTAGCGCTTTGTCAACAAGCGTTGGTCCGGCTCCCACTCGATGACACTACTGTCTCGCATCAGTGGTAGGCGGTAGCCATAGCCGTTGTCAGGCTCGCGATGAATTTGGGCCATGTCGTTCGAGTACGGCACGCCGTAAAAAGTATCGAAGCCTTGATCGGTCGGCAGCAGACCCGGCCTATGTCCCAAGTGCCACTTCCCGAAACAGCCTGTCGCGTAACCCACATCCCCCAACATGTCGGCGATCGTTATCTCGTCGCGATGCAGCCCATAGTCGTAGTCAGGAAAGATCACATGCTGATGCATGCCTACGCGCTTGGGATAACAACCGGTCAGCAAAGCCGCGCGCGACGGAGAGCACACAGGTGATGCCACATAGAATTGTGACAGCTTGATCCCACCCGCGGCCAGCGCGTCCAAGTGCGGAGTCGCGATCGTCGGATGACCGTAGCAGCCAACATCCCCGTAGCCTTGATCGTCAGTGAAGACGATCACGATATTGGGTCGAGAGCCGGCCCCCATCGCAGGCAGTAGGGACTGTTCGTGACGAGTCGAGCTGCACGCTTGAAGAAGCAGCAACAACAGAGGGATGGATCGGTGACTCTGGCGCATGCAGAGAGACTGGGCGAAGGCGTGCCGCGTGTCCAGTTCCTTTGTGTCCCCCGCGATAGCGCGTTGGGGCGCTGGTCGCGACCTCCGCTGTCAAACACAGTCTACAGACCCAGACTCAATCGCTCGCCCGTCTCGTCTACTCAGACGCTCCGCAGACCGTGCAGGTGGGCTGACGTTCGATGTCCAGTGCTCGAAAAATCATGTCGCGCAGATCATACGTCAGGAGCTTCCCGGCCAAGCTCTCGCCAATGCCTGATAGCACCTTGATCACTTCCATTGCAGCCATGCAGCCGACGCTGCCGGAGACGGCGCCGAAGACCGGAAACTCTCTCTTCCAAAGGGGCGGAGTCTCGGGATAGATGCAGGCCAGGCAGGCCGTCTCCATCGGTTGAATCGTCGTAATCTGACACTGCAACTCGTACATCGCGCATTCCACCATCGGCTTGCGTTGGCTGACGATGGCACGATTCATTGCGAAACGTTCTTCGAAGAGAGGAGCACAGTCCACGACGATGTCCGCTTGTTGCACTAAGGCGTCGGCATTCCCCTCGCCAATGTTCTCAGGCACCAGTTCGAGCTCGAGACGCGGGTTCAGGTCGAGTAGGCGGCGGCCAATCGAATCAATGCGTGGAGTGCCCAGCGCGTCGTGCGTCATCAACAGTTGACGATTGAGATCGCTTGGCTTGATGTCTCCGGCGTGCGCCAGCACGAGCTTGCCAATGCCTGCCGCAGCCAACTCGTAGGCGACCACCGAACCGAGTCCGCCGATGCGCGAGATCAGTACACTCGAAGCCTTAAGGCGCTCTTGCCCCTCTTCACCAAAGCCCGGCACGGACATCTGCCATGCATAGACGGCGCGCTCGTGATCAGTCAGAGGGGTTCTATGTTGCTGCATGCTCACCCTCCTGCGATCGGGCTGAAGAGGAAAATCGAGTCGCCGTCTGACAAAGCCGGATCCGAGCCAGGCGGCAGAGTCGCGCCTGCCAAGGTAGCAATCACAGTGCGGGACCGAGCTCCGTCCTCATCCAGGATCCAACAGCAGGACTCGTCACCATGATCTCGCACGAGCTGCTGCAAGACTTGCGCGAGTGTCGCGCCAGCCGGGACTTCAAGCTGCAGCGCCCCAGCGCCGAAAACGACACGTAGCTGGGCCATCAATTCGATCGTGATTCGCATACTCATTTCGGTCCGGAGTCTACTCGGATGTGTCCTTCTTCGATGCGCAAGACACGCTCCGCCAAGCGCACCACATCGCGAGAGTCATGCGTCACGTGCAGCAGAGTCACTTCGCTTTCGGAGTGAAGCTGCGAGAGGACCTGCGAGAGTTCCTCGCGGCTCTCGTCATCAAGCGCCGAAAGAGGCTCGTCAAGGAGCAAGACCTGCGGCTCTGCTGCCATCGCCCTCCCAAGAGCAACGCGTTGGCGTTCGCCCCCGGACAAATCACGCGCATTGCGCTCCAACAGATGCACCAAGTTCAGAGATCGGGCCAGTTCTTCGCAACGCGCGTCGATCTCGGACCTGCTGCGCTTGCGCACGCGCAGTGCGAAACCAAGGTTCTCGGCCACGGTCATGGTTGGGAACAGAACCGCATCTTGCGGAACATACCCGATACCTCGATCCGCAGGCCGCTTCGTCGTCACGTCTTCGCCTGCGATTCGAATGCTGCCCGAGCGAACGGCGGCAAGCCCGACCAGGCTTTCCAACAAGCTCGTCTTGCCACAACCCGTACGCCCCATCAGAGCGGTGTAGCTACCCGCAGGCACACTGAAGTTCAGGTCCGTCAGAGCGAATGCACCACGAAGGATGCAGAGATTGTCCACTTCGATCATCGCACCACGCCTCCCGAACCAAGCAAGCGAGCTATGACCAGGACAAGCACGGCAGCGCCGACCAAAATCAAAGACACTGCGACGGCTGCCCGCAAGTCGCCGATCGACAGTTCGAGGAAGATCGTCGAGGGTAAGACCTCGGTCTTGCCGCGCGTCGCGCCAGCGAACACCAAGACAGGACCGAACTCCCCCAACGCGCGCGCCCACGCGAGCAATCCGGCTGCGAGCGCACCCGGCCCCGCTTCAGGCAAAGCCACCCACCAAAAAGCTCGTGCACGGCTGCAGCCCAAGGTCAACGCAACCGCTTCACGACGCGGATCGATCGCATCGAAGGTCACGCGCATCGTGCGCACCGCGAAAGCGCAAGCGACGCTGAACTGCGCCAAGATCACGCCGGGCACTTCAAAAGTAAACGGCAGCACGCGCTCGACGGCCCGCCCAAGAGGTGTCTGGAACAAGATCAATAGCGACAAGCCGATCACCATCGGCGGCAGCAGGATCGGGATATCCAACAGGCTGTCGAGTAGAGAGCGACCGCGGAATTGTTGCCGCGAAAGTAGGTAGCCGATCGGGATCGCGAATCCGACCGAGAGGATGGCAGTGATTGTCGAGGACAACAGCGACAACTGCAGCGCGTCGCGAATCTCGGGTCGGCGCAAGGCTTCCAGAATCGCGGCGGGAGATGTATAGGTCGCATCGGCAGCGAGCATCGCGAGGACGAGGCCGATGTACAGGATGACGAAGGTCCACAAGCTGGCCCCGAAACCGGCGTCCGCTTTGACCCAAGGCCCAAGCCTGCCCGCTACTTGATCACTCGCCTCCGAATGCGCAGTTCTCATGGTTGTTCTGCCTCCAACCACCTGAAGCCGAGCTGCGCGAAGCGCCCACGGCTCTGTTCGCCACGCAAGGACTGCAGCAGACGTTGCAAGGTACGAGCATGAGGCGAGTCGCGCAGGATCGCGAAGGGCTGAACAGCGACAGCTCCTACAAGATCCAATTCGATGCGATCGAGTTCCGCTCCCGCCAAAGCCGCGTTGGAGGTGTACACGATTGTCGCATCGAGCGAGCCGGCCCGCATCTGATTGACGAGTAGATCCCCGGTCGGTGACTCGACCTTCAAGTTCCCACTCTGCGCCAAGGCCTCAACGAGCCGAGCACGCGTCAAGAGTTTCTGCGTCAGTGCACCCAGCGCGGACTTCTCGGGATGACCCAGCCCGACACGTAGGTCCTCGCGGCACAGGTCATCCAGCCCAAGCAGGCCGCGCGGGTTGCCTGCGGGAACGAGCAGGACCATCGGATTTTGGACTAGTTCAACACCGCTCTCGAACAAGGGCTGCACCATGTCCAGAAAGCTGCTGTCACATGCGAAGTAGGCATCCGGCAAACGGCCCGTGCGCATTTGCGCGACGAGCGTCCCGCAACCGTTGTAGACGCGATCGATTGCAAAACCTTCGCGCTGCTCGAAGGCGTCCAGTGTGGCCTCGACAGCGGGCCGCAGCATCGCGCCGCTCATCAACAGTAGACGTGCCTCCTGTTCGAAAGCGTCACCGGCACTTGGAGTGAATCCATGCGATTGGAATGCGGCAGCCCCCAGGTCAGAGGAGGCCATATAACGCGCGAAGGCCAACGCGCGCGCGGGTTGGACGCAGACGGCGAGGATTCCACTGGTGACGCGCTGGGGCCTCTGCTCGAGCGCATCGACTCGCACGACTTGGAGACCGTCATAGTTTGCAAGCGTCGCATCCCAAACAACACAGACGTCCAGGGCCCCCAACGCGAGGTCACTAGCCAACTCATTGACGGTCGGCTTTTCGACTTTCAAGTTGGCATGCACAGCCTCCCAGCGACCCGAGAGCTGAAGTACGGAGCGCGCAACTCGACCAATCGCGGCAGCTTCAGGGTTGCCGAGGCCGACGCGAACATCGGCGCGTTCGAGATCGGACAAAGCTGTGATCGCGAGCGGGTTTCCGTGCGCGACTGCGAGCACGGGCCGCATCTCGGCCAACTCAACGCTCTCGCGCACCGTGCCGGCAGCCTGGGCTCGCTCCACGAAACTAACATCTCCCGCGATGTACAGATCACCTCGCGACCCGGCTTGAATCGATGAGAGCAGCGTGCCCGATCCACCGTAGTTCAGCTCGATTCGAGTGCCGGTCCTCTGCTCAAAATGAGCCGCTAGCTCGGCCACAGGGGCACGAATGCCCGCTGCACAGTGCACGAGCAGCGTGCCACCACTCGCATCAGGGGTGCGGCGACGGCCACCATTCGTGATCAGTGCGATGCAGATTACCAGGACCAGCGCCGCGCCCACAAGAATGGTGCCCGGCCTGTCGATGCTGCCACGACGAGTGCGCATGATGCGGAGGATAGTCGGACGCACCCAATTAAGCGTGGACTCGACCTGTAGAATGAACGCATGCGAATTCGAACAGCTGTCTCGCTGATTGTGTGCTCGCTCCTACCGGTCGGAATCAGCCTCGCTTGGGGCCTGCATGCGACCGGCTCGGCAACGCGGGCGAGCACTTCGCGGGAATCGTTCTTGAATGATCCATCTCGAGCAGTCTCGGCGCTGGCTCCACAGCCGGCGGTATCACCATCTGTGGCTGAACCGCCATTGGCGACCTCGGACTGGCCAAGTCAACGCGGCGATCTGGGAAGGCGCGGACACAGTGACGAGCAACTCGACGCGTCCGCTTTAACTGAAGCATGGACGTGGCACTCGGCCTCGCCACCAGAACCCGCCTGGCCTGGCCCGGCGCGCTGGGACGCGTTCGCCAAGCTCCCCGGGCTGAAGTCGATGCGCAACTACGACCCGGCCTTCCACGTCAGCGCAGAAGGAGATGCCGTTTACTTCGGCTCCTCCAGCGACGATGCGGTGCGCTGTTTGGATGCAACTTCTGGCGAGCAGCGCTGGCTCTTCCGCAGCGGTGGTCCGGTTCGTGTCGCACCAACGGTCTTCGGGTCGCATGTGTACTTCGGCTCGGATGATGGCGCGGCTTACTGCTTGAACAAGAAGAGCGGAGAGCTCGTTTGGCGTCACGACTTGATGCCGAACGCGACTCGCATCCTCTGCAACGCCCGTCTGATATCGCCCTGGCCTATTCGCACCGGCGTGCATGTCGCGGACGGTGTGGCCTACTTTGGTGCTTCCCTCCTGCCTTGGCGTCCCTCCTATCTATGTGCGGTCGATGCCAAGACCGGAGGTGCCCCAGAAATCGGCGAGCGCGACGGAACACGATTCGTGCGCGACCTCGGTACGGGATGGAGCCTTGAGGGCGCGCTGCTTGTCTCAGCCGAGAGCTTGATCGTGCCGCAAGGCCGCATCGCACCGCTGATATTTGAACGCGCGACCGGCAATCCACAGGGCACCCTCGAGGGAGGTGGCGGAAGTTTCTGCTTACTGACGGAGAACGACCAGGTGTTGCACGGGCCGGGCAACAAGGATGGTTGGATCACGGCTTCAGAAGCTGGCTCGCGTGCCAAGCTGGCCTCCTTCTCACGCGGCAATGCGATTGTTGTGCGCGACAAGACGGCCTACATGCTCAGCGACAGTCGCTTGGCCGCGCTCGACATCTCGACCCAGACTTTGCTCTGGAGCCGAGCGGTGCAAACCCCCTTCGAGATCATCCTGGCCGGAGACACGCTGTATTGCGCAGGCGACGGCATCGTCGAAGCGCGCGAGCTCTCGGATGGGCGTTTGTTGTGGAGAGGCGATGTGCTCGGCCGCGTCTGGGGACTGGCTGTTGCTCGCGGACGCTTGCTCGTCTCGACCGATCGCGGATGCATCAGCGCGTTTGAGGCAGGCGACACGAAAATCCCGCAACCCGATGAGCGCGTAGTTGACGAGGAAGGCACGGAACTCGAACCTCCGCCGCCCGTCGCCAAGAACCTGCGCAGCAGTACGCTGCTTGATCGCTGGGTGTTTCAATCCGATCATCTGCGCGAGACCGAGTTAGCCGAGGATGATCCGCGCACCGCTCCGGCCTTCGTCAATCTCGGCAAGGGACTCGCCATTCGGCCAGTAGGCAGGACGCAACTGCAGCAGGCTGGAGCGCTACACGCCTTGGCTCTCGACGGCAGATCTGGGGACCTCGAAGTCTGCTCCGACATGCACCAAGTCGCGCACCCGGAGAAGAAGATCAGCGTGACGACGACGGTCCGAATCGATCGAGCTCAGGCCTGGGGTGGATTGATCGGAATGGCGCAAGACAATGGCGAGTACGAGCGTGGCTGGATGCTTGGCTTCCGCGAAAACCGCTTCGGATTTGCCCTCGCTAGCAAAGAAGGGACGGGACGACTGACGTGGCTACTTGCGCCGGACGGATTCACGCTTGGCTCATGGCATGTCGTGACTGGAACTTATGATGGGCGCACGATGAAGCTGTTCGTCGATGGCGCCGAGGTCGCATCCAGCGCAGCCGAATCCGGTGACATCAACTATCCGGAGACAGCTTACTACCACATCGGCGCCTACCGCGACGCAGACGAGTACTTCCGCGTCAGTGGCTGCATCGCCGAGCTCAGCGTGCATGCCGCGGCCCTCTCATCTAAGGATGTGGCGAAGCTTTGGAACGAGCGCAAGGCCTTGTTGCCGCGGCCTGTCGCCGTCGGGGAAGTGAAGCGGGAAGAGAAGCCGCTGCTGCACTCTCTCAAGCTCGCGCGCAAAGCGTCTGTTCGATTCATAGGCCCCGGGAGGGCTTTGGTCGAATGGCAGCTCGCGGAGGAAGCGAGTGTAAATCTGCACGTAACTCCCGAAGGTGGCGAGAGCGCAGTCATCGCGGGTTCCGGCAAGACACACAATCACAGTGTGCTGCTAAGCGGTCTGCGCGATCAGACCGTCTACGAGTGCGTCATCATTTCCGAGGATGGCAAGGCATTCAGCAAGTCATTCGAGTGCGACACGCACTTCGACCTCTTTCGCGGCTCGCAACAGATTTCCTGGCAAGCAGCAGCACAAGATCCAACGATCACTGCGATCATCGACGTGTGGCAGGCGCGCAGCCCGGTTCAGAAAGGCATCGCAGTCGTGCTGGGCTGCTCAGGCACGGAAGAGGAGTTTGTGCAAGTCGCGCAGCTCGCCAGCCGGATGGATGGCGTGATCGTTCTTACCGAAGATCGGCAAATCGCTGCCTACCAAATCGAGTTGGCCAAGCTCACTCCTTATGGCGCGCGGCTCACAGTTCTGGCTGTTCCGAATGAGGGCGATCTTGCGTTGCCCAATAACTTCGCAAACCTGGTTCTCGTAAGTCCATTCGATGCAACGGAAGGCGCGGAACTACTCAGCAGAGGCGCATATAATTTAGTGCGTCCCGATGGCGGCATGCTCGTCATGGCCTCACAGGCAGCGACAAACGCAAGCACAGGATTCACTGCGTGGGAGTCAGTCCCTCGTCCAGGTGCATCGCATTCCTTTGCATTGCGTCACCCACTCGAGGGCTCGGCGGATTGGAGCCATATGTACGGGCTACCCGACAACTCCGGTTTTGGTGGTGAGACGCTGTCCGGCGTGAAAGACACCTCTGGCCTTGAGCTCAGCTGGATCGGTCGTCCCGGACCGCGCTATCAAACGGATAGGCAGAACCGAAAACCGGCCCCGCTTTCGACCGCTGGACGCCTGTACTTACAGGGCATGAATCGTGTTCTCGTTCTCGATGGCTACAACGGCACGCTCCAATGGGATGTGGGCCTGCAGGGTCTGCAACGCTTTAATATCCCTCGCTCCTCGAGCAACTGGTGTGCGGACCGAGAGTCGCTCTACCTCGCGATGGGTGATCTGCTGCACGTGCTCGAAGCCAAGACCGGAGCAGTGACCGCACTTCATACGGTCCAAGTCCCTGATGCCGTACGAGCACGAGCACCAGAGACCGAGTGGGAATGGGGCTATGTCGCGCAACAAGCTGGAACATGCTTCGGTTCCGCCGTTCGGGCGGGAAACCAATTCACCGAGTGGTGGGGTGGCGAACATTGGTTCGACGCGAAGGACGGCGAGAAGGCCAAGAAGGTCTGCAGTGAGGCGCTCTTCGCAATCTCGAAGGAGGACGGTGAACTGCTCTGGAGCCGTTCGGTTGGCCGAGTGATCGAACCGACGATCGCGATCAGCGAGGGAGCCATGGTCTTTGCGGAGTGCCGTAACCCCGCAGCCATGGGATTGGACTCGGCGCGCGTGGGCGATGAGTTGTGGAAAGACCTCTGGCTCGTCTGCCTCGACGCCCAAAGCGGTGCCCTGTTGTGGGAGCGCGAAGCCAAGCCGTTGCCCGGCAAAGTTGCGATCTTCCTGGCAGCCGCGGAGGGTACGGTCGTGATGGTCACATCAGGTCTTCACCGCTACCCGGACAAAGCAGAAGCCGTCGGAGAATACGCGGTCTATGCCTTTGCTCTCCAAGACGGGAAGAGCAGCTGGCGCAAGAAGTTTGGCTGGGAAGCCGATCACCATGGCAAGCACCTCTCGCGGCCGTCGATCGTTGGAGGCCATCTGATTCTGCGACCGATGACCTTCGATCTCGCGACAGGCGACGAGCTGCGCAATGCATTCCCCAATGGTCATCAATGCGGCAGCTATGCATGTTCGAGCGAGGCCATATTCCTGCGCGCAGGCGATATGACGGTTTGGAATCGAGAGACGGGCTCCGCCTCCAGCTGGTCGCGTCTCAGGCCCGACTGTTGGATCAGCACGATCCCCGCGGCCGGGATGCTGTTGAGCCCTGAAGGTGGCGGCGGATGTTCCTGCGGGAAGTGGATCCAAGCTTCGATGGGCTTCTCTGCCAAGCGTGGTCGCTGAACCATTGGCATCTTCAAGCACCACATTCCGGGGACTCGTCGGTCTCCTCTGCATCAGCAGCAGCTTGCTGTTTTGCAGGTACACCGTGCGCGACATCGGCTTTGTCGATCTCGTGGGCGCCGACTATGCGCTGCGGCTGCATGCGCCTGCGGAACGGCATCTCGCCGCGTCGGAAGTCTTGGCCGCATTCGACCCCGAGGCGATCAGCAACATCCGCTTCGAGTATGTTCCAAGCGAGGGTCCCGTGCGCTGGAGCCTAGCTCGCAGTGCGCGTCAGGAAATCACACTCGAGTCCGCGCCAGCGCCGGAGGCCACATCAGATCTAGGCGCCGATACGACGCTGAACGACATACTTGATGGACCCGTGTTGTCCCGCATCTCACAGGAAGCGCTGGACACTTTTGCCTTCGTGATCCGAATCGACAGCACAAGCACAGCACGCAATGGAAGGGTGCAGCGGATTGCAAACTCTGCGATTCGGCGGCTCGAAGAGGTCGCATCCCAATTGCCGCGTCCAATCACGCAGCCCCTTCAGCAGATCGTCGTGAGTTCAGAGGACCGCTCTCGCAGCCCGATCCTGCTGTGGTCCTTGGGACTCGCAGATCTGGCGCAGGACGAGAATGCACTGGCCTTGGTCTACGGACGCGGCAAGTTGGCAGGTCCGGTTCTGCAAGCGGATGCGATCGAGGAGCGCGAGCTCATCGAGCAGCTCGTATTGATCGGTGAGTCTTGCGAGTGCGACACATCTCGCGCTTGGAACGAGGAGCCACGTCTTCCGTTGCGTTGGGACGACGAACAACGCGCGGCCGCGATCGGGCCGCTCGGCTTCGACCCGGACAGCCCAATGGTCATGGGCGAGGTCGCACGCATCCTGACTCGTGGTCCCAAGCAGGTGTCAGAACGCCCGGACGATCCGATCGAGTCGTTGCTGTTTGGCTATCAAGAGACCGACCTAGTCGCCGACTCACTCGCCCCTGCACGAGGAGGCGCCACCAATGCCACGACGACTAGCAGTGCGGCTGCTGAGCGCGACATCCTCGTTGTCGAGGCTGGTGAAGGTGACTGGGGCTTCGAGGACGAGAGTACCAGCCCACCGGACGAGCAGCGGGCGTACGAGCCCGAGAGTGCTGCGCCAGCCGAGCCGCATGCGGAGTCCCCTAGCGCACTCGTAGCGAGCTGGCGCAGTGGAATCGTCATAGGACTCGTGGCCTTCTTGTTGCTGGTCTGCGTGGCGGTTGCGCTTCTGGTGCGAGGAGGCGAACGCAGATGAATCTTTTGTCCGCCATGCTAGCCGAGCTGAGGCACCGCTGGATTTCGGCTGTGCTGACCACACTCGTGGTTGCCTTCGCCGTCTCCGCCGTCGCCGGCTTCGTCATCTTGAGCCGTGCAGCAGAGCAAGAGACGCGAGTCGTGCAGCGCGACATCGGACTGAACGTGTTGATCTTGTCCGATCAAACGGTGTTGACGGACTACTATGCGCACGGCTTTGCACAGCACGACATGCCAGCCGAGTACGTCGAGCGGCTCGCGGACCAAGCTGTTGCCAATCGCCTCGTGCCCCTGCTGCGCCGCCGCGTAGAGGCTCAGTCGGGTTCTCGATCGATGCCCGTGATGCTGACAGGTATTGGTCAAGAGGTCTTCAAAGGCGGCAAGAAGATGAAAGCTGTCTTCGGCAAGCAGCTGGCTGCGAATGAAGTCGTCATCGGCGGCGAAGTGGCGGCCATGCTGCAAATCCAGCGGGGGGACAGCCTCGAGCTCTTTGGCGAGAGCCTGCATGTCACACGCGCGTTGGCAGCTGCAGGGACAGCCGAGGATGTCACCGTCTATGGCAATCTGAAAACGGTGCAACGCTTGATGAAGCTCGAGGGGCGCATCAACGAGATTCAAGCGATCGAGTGCCATTGCGGCGATGAAATCACGGATCCCTTAGCGCACTTGAAGAAGCAATTGGAAGCCTTGCTACCTGGAACACGCGTGCTGCGGCGCGCTGCCTTGGCGGATGCGCGCCGATCCCAACGCTTGTCTGCGGAACGATTCGTCAGTGTGGTCACGCCTGTCGCTGCCCTTCTTGGAGCGTTGCTTGTCGCCGTCCTCTCCTGGCTCAACATGCGTGAGAGACGAGCTGAACTGGGGTTGCTGCGGACGCTTGGATTCCGCAACCTGCGCGTCAGCACTTTCTTGCTTGGCCGGACCCTGCTCATCGGCTTGGCGGGTGCAGCCATTGGCTGCCTCGTCGGTGAACGAGTCGCACTCGATTGGATTCCACGCATCTATAGCGTGACAGGCGCGAAGGCAACCGGCCTGGGACCGCTGTGGCCAGTCACGCTCGCACTCGCATCGCTCTGCACACTAGCTGCTGCATCGATTCCGATCGTGTTGGCCATGCGCAGCGATCCGGCGGAGGTCTTGAGTGGCGAGTGAAAAGTTGTTCGAGACGAGTGCTTTGACGCGCGAGTTCAGACTCTCGCGTAGCGCACCCAGGCTTCGTGCTCTGGATGGAATCGACCTCGCGATCGACCCAGGTGAGTTCATCGTCGTACGAGGTCCGAGCGGCTGTGGGAAGACGACCCTGCTACTCACGCTGGGCGGCCTTCGGCGCCCGACGGCAGGCCAAGTGCAATTCGAGGCGCGCGATCTCTATGCACTCGATGAAGCCAGCCGAGGCGTGCTGCGAGCGGGCCCGATAGGCTTCGTGTTCCAAGAGATGCACCTCCTGCCGTACTTGGGAGCACTGGCAAATGTAGTTCTCGCGGACACCGATGGCGGGAGCACCTCACGCGCAGAAGAGCTACTGCAAGCTCTCGGCTTAGGCGAACGGATGCATCACCGTCCCGCTCAATTGAGCGCCGGCGAACGACAACGTGTCGCTGTCGCGAGGGCGCTGGTCAGACGACCCAAGGTGATCCTTGCCGATGAGCCAACAGGTAGCCTGGACCCGGAAAACGCTGCCATCGTGCTCGGTCAGCTGCGCGACTTTCATCGATCCGGAGGAACCGTGCTGCTGGTTACACATGCAGAGTCTCCCGCTGTGCCTTCCACAGCACGCTCGCTGCACATGGCCGCGGGTCGCCTGCTCTGAGTGAACACTGGAATGCGAGTGCGAGTACAGTGACGGCCAGGATGCTCGCCCTCTCACGAAACATGACTCTGCGTTCTCCCCGTGGCTACAGTTTGATTCTGGCCTGTGGGTTCTCATTTCTACTGGTGTTGCTTGTACCCGCAGGTGGCGCAAACCAGGAAGAGGATGTCTCGTTGCTGACGATCCGCGCCCTTAGGGGCGATCCCGATGTGCCGGCCGATGTATTCGAACAAATCGCAGCCGCGAAGACTCGGCTCGCGCTGAACTCGCTCATCACCTGCTGCGAGCGCGGCCGCGTGGATCTGCGACCAGCTGCCTTCCTCGCGTTGCGACACTTTTTCGGAGTCGAGAAGCTCGAGCAGACGGCGGTCGATTTCCTGACTCAACATGCGCTTTCGGATGACAGTCGTGCTGCGACACGGGCTTTGGTGCGCTTTGCGAGTGTGGCGCAAGATCAGCTCGAAGAAGTGCTGCTGAAGAGCGAGGACGAGCGTACGCAGCAACTTGCAGTGGGCGGACTAGTTGATGTGCTAGCGAAGCGAGACACGGAAGAGAGCCTCGAGCTGTTGCTCGACCACTACCGCCCGCCGCTTTCCGGCTCACCCGAACGCGGCGCCCTGGCTTTGGGCTCCTTTCAATCCGAAGACTCAACGCAAACGCTGCTGAAGAAGGTGGCGCGTTCGAAGACTCCGGCCAGTGTGCGCGCGATGATTTTCTCCGCGCTCGCGTTACGAGAGGGAGTCAAGGTCTCAAAAGCGCTTGAGAAAGGTCTACGAGACAAAGATCCGATTGCCGTCGTAGCCACGATCGATGCGATGCGGATGCGACGCGAGAGCGGGCACACGAGCAAACTTGAGTCGCTGCTGCGCTCCAAGGCACCTTCAATTCGATGCGCGGCCATGCACTCACTGACGCTGCTTCGGTACCCATCGCCGGACTTCAAAAAGCAGCTCGATAAAGCATTGGACGGCAAAGACTTCGCGCTGCGCCTCGGAGTGGCGCGAGCCTTCGGCAGCAAGCGGGACTCCGATTCAGCAAGGCTCTTGTCGAGCATGATCGACGATGAGCACAGCACCGTTCGACGCGATGCCATCGATCGCAGCCTGGCGCGACGGATCGGGGAATCGATCCCGCACTTGATCGCCCGCATGGAACAGGACGGTGTTCGCCTACGCGAACGAGCGCATGCAGCCTTGTTAGAGCTGAGCGGGGTCGATCATGGCTTGCAGGCCGAGCGCTGGAAGGCGTGGTGGAAGGCCGAGGGTGCAAACTTCCAGATGCCCGATGCCGCGAGTGTGCGCGAGACGCTGCGCGCGCGTAACGAGCGACGCGAGGCAGCCCCCACTCACGCTGAATCGACTTTCTATGGCGTTCGATTCGCTACGGATCGAGTCATCTTCGTACTCGACATCTCGGGCTCGATGCAAGAGTTCGGCCGCTTGCCGCGCATGAAACGCGAAGTGCTGGCGGCACTTGACGAGATCCCGGACGGGGCTTCCTTCAACTTGATCTACTTCGGGAGTTCCGTCTACCCGCTCGGCAAGGGCATGGTTCTTATGAGCCCGAACAACCGCAAGGCCGTCCGTCGCAGCATCTTGTCCCAGCAAGACTTGGGTGGCACGAACCTCCATGGCGGCTTGCGGGCCGCATTCGCAGATCCGAACGTCGAGACAATAGTGTTGTTATCGGATGGAGAGCCAACCGAGGGAGTGACCGGCTTCAATTCGATCTTGCGCGATGTCAGGCGCTGGAACGACTTGCGAGGTGTAGTCGTGCACACGGTCGCCATTGGCTGGGACGGAAGCTTGTTACAAGCGATCTCCGCGACGACTGGCGGCGAGGCTAGCTCAGCCTTCTGATGAAGGACGCGACAACCGGCTAGCAATGCTGATCATGCTAGGCGCATGTTCACAGGGCTACGACTTGAGGCTAGGAGCACTCGGCCGGCAATGTGTTGGTCAGGAGGCCATCCGCGAGTAAGTCAGCGCGCTCCCCCAGTGATGGAATGTTCGGATTGGCCTTGTGGCGCGAGCTACGCTCGAGCCTGCGCGCAGAACGCAAGAGCCCAAGGACCTCGGAACTCTCGTAACCAGAGAAGCAAAGCTTCGCGGCATCCACCCAGGCGGCGAATTGTTCATCGGTCGGCTGCGCTTGACCGAACAACGCATCCTCGGCCCCGGTATCCAGAAAACGACTCATGCGTTCGATGCTGCCAGTTCGTACGTAGTCGCCCGACTCCGCATCGATCTTGCTGTACGTCCAATGCACGCCAGTCAACTCGAACAGCTCATCTTCGTCGTTGTGCGCTGCTCCGATGCCATGTAGATCGGGAGACGGCAAGGCATCGATCACCTCACGCGGTACACCTAGCGCACGCGCAAGCTGGAACACCTCGCCCTTGCTAAGCATTGCGATCGGATTGGTGTCGACCTCGCCATCGCCACCCTTTTGATAGAAGCGAATGAAGCGATCTTCGCACTCGTTGCCCGTGCCATGACGAATCGCGCCACCCGTCATGCGATTGAAGGCGCGGCCGACAGGAGCGCGCAGGCAAGAACGCAAGGATCCCAGAACGGTGCGGTCCGCCTCGATCCGTTTCGCGACACTTCCCAAATCGGCACCGGCGGCTCCGAGTGCTGCGCGCATGGTGTCCGTCAGCTCATCGAAGATCATCGACAGATTGATCTCGACCAACGCCACACCAAAGGCCTTGGCGCAAGCACGCGCGCGCAGCCGAAACTCGTCGCCCGAATGAATGCTGCTGTAGACCGCCGTCAGGTTGTCTGCGCCGAGCGCGGCTGCCAACAGACCCAGCATGACAGCGGAGTCGATCCCGCCGCTGACATCGAGCTGCGCTCCTTGGTTGTCAAGCTGGCCGTGGAGGGCGCGAATGGCTTGTACGCGATTCTCGATGAGGGCGGATCCGTCGAGGATGGGCATGGCTTCGTCGCAGAGTTGACGCTCTCGCGCCTGGGTCGGGAGAGGGAAGGGGTCGGGAATGGAAAGGGGTCGCTCGCCCGCACAGCCTGGCGGAGCTACGGCAGTATCTCATTCAGTCGGAAGAATCTCGATGTCTTCCACACGGCAATCGAAGGCTGAGCGGGATCAATCAGAAGTGGGCCCCTGTAGGCCCAGGTCTCGCTGCTGCCTGACTGTAAGCAAGCTTTCTATGGGCGTGGCGCTAGCTGCCCGCAGGCGGCACCGATGTCTAGGCCTCGAGACCAGCGAATGTGAGGGCGTACACCGCAGGCGTACAGCATGTCCGCGAAATCCTGCACCTCCTCGTCCGAAGGCCTTCGACTCTTGGTGAAGGAGTGCTCGTTCAGTGGAATCAGGCTCATCAAGTGCGGAATCCCTTGCGCGAACTGAGCCAAGCGCTGCGCATCCTGCCTCGTATCGTTCTCTCCTTGTCGCAAAACGTACTCGAGCGTAATTCGCTCGCGATGCGCCGCCGGCCAGCGCATGAGCGCTGCCTTCAGATCACGAATCGGATAGGTGCGGTTGACCGGCATGATTTGGCTTCGTTGCTCGTCCGTCGTCGCATTCAGACTGAGGGCTAAGAGTGGCCGCGGCGCTGCACTAGCGAGCCGATCGATGCCTTTCACAAGCCCTGACGTCGAAACCGTGATTCGATTCGAGTGCATCCCAAGACCCCAAGGATGACACAGAATCTCGATGGCCTTCAGTACATGTTCCACGTTGTGCAGCGGCTCCCCCATCCCCATGAAGACGACGTTCAGCTGGTGACCGCGATAGCCTGGGAAGCGCAGGAGGAGCGCGTGAACTTGAGCGACAATCTCGCCTGCAGTCAAATTGCGCCCAATCCCCATCGCGCCGGTCGCACAAAAGGTGCACCCCATCCCGCAGCCAATCTGCGACGAGACACAAAGTGTCACACGCTGATTCTTCAAGTCGCGCGGCATCCATACCGCTTCGATGCGTCGCTCGTCCTGCGCTCTCAGGACGAGGCGCGTTGATCCGTCGCTTGAAGTCGACTCGCTATGTATCGACATGGGTCGCAGCGAATGTCCTCGCAGAGCGCTCTGCCATTGTTTGCCGAGAAGCGGAGCCTCACTCCTTGCCCACGCCCATGGCCGGTGCAGGTTGGCAAATAGACTGCATACGGATCCGCCGTAGCCGAGCTGCTCGAACTCGCCCGGCGTCAGGCCGAACACGCTGGGCGCTTCGTCGTGTTCAGGCGCGGGTCGCAGCCTGTCTGCGGGCCTAGGAGGATGAGCTGGGTGCACGTCCAAGAAGATACGAGTTTCGGAGGTGGAACGGGACGCGCGTGCGACAGTCATTCACGATCGCGCGCCTGAGTTGTTGGCGATTGTAAGCTCCGTGCCCGGCAGGCTGCTGTGCGGAGTCCTCGACTCTCAAAACAAAAGCTACCGGATCAACGTTCGTCTCGGTGGACGAGCAGCTCGGGATGCTCACTGAGGTAATCAGTGATTGCAGTCGCAGCGACTACATGTGCCATGGCGCTGGGGTGGCCGTCGAAACTGGTTGCTCGCAGCGAACGCGGCCTGTGCATTTTGTAGTGAGGCAAGAGATCGATGACGTGCATGCCGGCTTCTTGACCCGCGGCAGCTACTTGATCGTGAAGCTCCGCATACTTGTATTCCTCCCAGGCAGTCTCCGGCGCAAGCGGAAAGACCACCAGCATCAACTCGCAACCGTCAGCCTGCGTCAGCCGTTTCATCTCCTCGAAGGCTGCTACGACTCGCCCCCACTTCTCTGGATGAGAGTGAAGAAAGACGTTGTAGTCCCCGTGGCCGTACCTGCGCAGACCGCGATCGCGCTCACGCTTCTTAAGCAAGCGCAGCAAGTGCGAGTGCTGCCACCATTGCGGCTCGTCAAAGTAGGCGTGTAGGGGCTGTAGCGGTTCATCCTCGGGGTCATTCAGGTAGTAAGCCACGATGACCAAATCGGGCTTCCACGCAAGGCCCTTGTGCTTCAACACCGCGAGCTCATCCAGCGTGCAATAGCCGCTCACGCCGAAGTTCAGCACGTCGACGGGCCGTTCGCTGGCTAGGCCGTTCTCATCCAGCATTTGCTCGAGGCGCCGATTCCACACATCTTGGTTCTCGACTTGATGGCCAAAGGTGAATGAATCACCGATCGCTGCGATGCAGGAGCTCGTCAGAGGATCGAGATTGCGCGGCTCCTCGTCCCGCATCCCGTGCGAGTTGATGACGACCTCGTAGCCCTGCCCGTACTTTTCAAAGTTAGGGACGAGCTCGTACAACAACCCTCGAGTTCAGAGGCTTGATGCATGAGGCGGCGAGAGTTCTTCTCGACCGGCTTGTCCTTCACATCCAAGTTCATGAAATGGACGGGCCGAAACATTCGCAAGGAGATCTCCGTTGCTCCCAAGGCGACCAGTACTCCTGCAAGCAGAACCGCAAAGATCCTTCTGACTCGTTGGATGCGTGACTGCGGAGTGGACATGGACCGGCCGCGCGGCACGCTCGTGCCAAACGAGCCAAGCGCCGAGTCTAACCTACGGCCAGTCCGCCAGTCCCGTGTTCCCCCTTCGATCACAAAGGAGCTAGTGACCCGTCGCCCGTGCCTGAAAGGCGGTCTTGCCCGGTCCACGCTTCGACATCTGATAGTGCACTCGCGCTCAAGCTGCGGACGCTCAAGCCGCATCGCAATGGGGGCCGCGACTGAAGAATGTAAACCTACGTGTGTGCAGACTGTCCGACTGGCCTATTGTGATCCCACCTCCGTGCAGACTTGGAGATCACATGACCAGAATAGATGCACTGAACGAAGCCTTTGGGATCGAGGGCGCGCTGACCTTTGGCCGTGGTGGGGGTGGACTGCCGCTCGCCAGGGTCAGCACGACTCGATGCCACGCGGAGATCTACCTGCACGGCGCCCACGTCACATCTTGGTACCCGACGGGCCAGCAAGAAGTATTGTGGGTCAGCAGCACGAGTAGCTACGACAGCGATCGTGCGATTCGCGGGGGCGTCCCCATCTGCTGGCCATGGTTCGGCGACCACCCCGAGGGCGCGGGTCGACCGGCTCATGGCTTCGCACGAACCAGCGAATTCACGGTCGCTGACACGGCTTGCGACGCCGACGGCAACTGCACGATGGAATTTCGCCTCGAGCCCGACGAGCGCAGTCGCTCCCTCTGGCCTACAGACTTCGGATTGAGCCTGCACGCACGCTTCGGCAGTGAGCTGGATCTGCAACTCTGTATGCGTAACGACTCCGGAAGCGTCGTCGAGCATTCGTCTGCATTGCACACCTACCTTCGTGTCGGCAACGTCGAAGGCGTCGAGCTGCAAGGATTCGCGGGGCATGACTACTTGGATAAACTGCGGGGCTTCGAGCGCCACCACCAGGCGCAGGAACCTCGAATCGAAAAGCGCACCGATCGTGTGTATGTCGACTCAACGAACGAGTGCAGGCTGATCGATCCGGAGTGGAATCGAGAGATCACCGTCGCTAAAACTGGAAGCCGTGCGACTGTACTTTGGAATCCGGGGCGAGAGATTGCCGCCTCGATGAGCGACTTTGACGACGACGGCTATCGAACCATGCTCTGCATCGAGTCTGCGAATACTGCCGACGACTTGATCACACTAAATCCAGGACAAGAGCATCGCATCGGCACGACTCTGCGCGTCGGACCGCTGCGAAGCGATTGAGGCCTCTTCGTTGATGGGCCGCGGCTGGGCCAGGCTTGCGACTTGAGGTCTGTAACCTCTCCCATGGAGCTGCAGTCTGCTTGGGCTGTGCTCGACTGCTCTCCTTCTGGCTAGCTCGCTGGGCGCTTAGCCTGACCGCTCGGCGTGGCGTCACCGAGAGTACGAATTGCGCTGCTGCTGGTCCTCTGATCGCACCTGAGTTCGCCCCAAGTCTGCCTGACCCGTGGCGCGCGCAGCTAGCGACCTGGAACGCGCTGCGTCACGAGCTCGGGCGCAATATTCAGCTCGAATGCTTAGGCTTCAATTCGCTCGTCGCAAAGTCAGTTCGACCTGCCCCTGCGAGGTGCATAAACATCTCATCGAAGTCCAATGGCTTCGGTAGCAACGGACGCATCGATCGCTTCGCGAAAGCGATCGATGCGTGGGAAGCAAAATCGCCGGTATAGAACACGATTCGCTGCACCAGATGTGGCCTGTCCTGACACAGACGATCGTAGAATCCGACCCCGCCCATGCCCGGCATCTTCATATCGCACAGCACTGCACTGCTGGCCTCCAGTGTCTCCAGCTGAGTGCCGAGTGCATCTTCGGCACTGGAAGCTTCATGCACCGTCCAGCCCCGACGTTGGGCTTGCCGGCGAACAATTCCACGCACGGCCTGATCATCATCGATCACGAAGAGTGTCTGATTCAGCGGCTGTGGCTCGGCATTCTCCGGCGCAGCCTGGCCCTTCGATTGCAACACCGGCAAGAGCGCACGGAATAAACACCCGGTGCCCGAGGCGCTATTCTCAACGTCGATGCTTCCGCCATGCGCCCGCACGATCGCGTGCGCTATCGACAAGCCGAGGCCTGTCCCCTCTTTTGGTCGTGAAGAAGGGTTCGAAGACGCGCTCTCGAATCTCGACCGGTATGCCAGGACCGGAATCGCGCACCCATAGCTCGACCGCCTCTTCTGTTAGGCGAGCCAAGATCGTCACGCTGCCTCCAGCATCTACTGCGTGCAGGCCGTTGATGATCAAATTGCTCATTACTTGCGCGAGGCCGATGCGATTCGCCACGAGCTGCAATCGGGACATCGGCTCGATCGTGACTGCCCTATCACCTTCCAGCAGTTCGGATGCGAGCCCACTTAGGACGCGCTGCCCCAAGGCCTCGAAATCGATGTCCTCCTTCGGGAGGACGGATTGACCTGCGAGTGCCGTCAGGCTCCGAAGTATTCCGCGGCAGCGTTCGGCTTACTCGACGATGACTTGGAGCTCCTCCGCGTGCGGGGACGTCGTCCGGAGGGTTTCCGCATAGCCCAAGATCACAGTCAGCGGGTTGTTTCGTTCGTGAGCGACACCGGACACCACAGTTCCTAGTGCGCGCAGCTTCTCGTCGCGTTCGATCTCCGGTCGCAGTTGCTCTCGCTCTTGCTTCGCTTCCAACAACCGATGGTGCGCATCATCTAGCAGGCAAACGACAAGCCCGATGCCAAGGCAAATTTGGACTCCCAAGTCGACGAAGGAGTTCAACGAGAGGACGAATTCCAGGTCGTTGTGCCTGCCAAGCAGGACAGTAGCGCAATGATACACCCACGTTGCGCTCAGCATCGCAAATGCCGCCCGCACCAACCGACGACCGGAAGAAGGCAGGTGACTGTCCTGGAAGTAGCCACGAGCAATCCACGAACAACCAATCAAGATGGGAGCCTGCGTCATCAACAACAGCCCAATGTCGTAGATAAGAAGTGATGCCGCGCTCCATAACACGACCATCGGAATCGCGAAGCGCCGAAAGCCAGTTGGTTCGGTGCCGTGCAACAGTTGATGGGTTCCCCGAATCAAGTGCAGACCGAAGACCACTTTCAATCCCAGGTAGGAACTGAACATCGCGATCGATGTCGTACTGCCATCTGCCAAGAATCCGCGCACCGCCGAGTCACTAGTTTACGAGAACAGACGCACGCTGAGAATCGTTAGCGCTGCGGCCAGGGACATGAAGGCCCAGAAGAAGCTCTTGTATGCCCGCCGAGAGGGATAACGGCCCCGCCGTGAAGCAAGTACCGCAACGAAGACCCAGGCACAAAAGCCTGCACGAAGAGTCCGAACAACGATAGAAACTTGTGCGCACGTAGCAGGGATGTCACGCGTACGAGCCGACTCAATGATTGGCTTGTCCGAAATCAGGTCTACCTAACTGTTGACCGGCCCAAGTCTGCCAACCCGCGCAGCTCCATCATGGGAGAACGACAGCCTCGCCTCCCTCACCCCTTCCGAGGCCCTGAAGGCGGATCAGCACTGTCAGCTTCCACCAGGCTGCGGCAATCAAGGGTTCGGGCACAGTTGAAGATAGTGCCCTGCCGATCAGCACTCAGCCGGGCTCCGCCCCGAGTCGGACCATCATGAAACTGAGTCGCGCCAAAACCGAGGGCCTCGATCCAGGCCAGCTAGTTGAGCTTCGTAGTCAGCTCCACGAGACAGTGCGCCGAGTCGTCTCGGTTCCAGACACCGTATTGGACCCGATCATCGTCGCCTTCTTGGCCGGTGGGCATGTACTGATCGAGGGAATCCCAGGGACTGGCAAGACGCTGCTGTCACGCACGCTCGCACGCTGCCTCGACTGTAACTTCAAGCGCATCCAATTCACGAACGACCTGATGCCTTCGGACATCGTCGGATCCTCGATCTGGCGCCAAAGCGAGGAGCGCTTCGAGTTCGTGCGCGGGCCTCTGTTCGCAAACCTCGTCTTGGCCGACGAGGTTAATCGCACGAGCTCTCGAACGATGTCTTGCCTCTTGGAAGCGATGGAAGAGGGCAAGGTCTCGATCGAGGGCGAAGCTGTTTCCTTGTCCGACCCGTTCATGATCATGGCAACGCGCAATCCGATCGAGTTCCACGGAACCTTTCCGATTCCGGAAGCCGTGCTCGATCGATTCTTGGCTCGCGTCGACCTGGGCTACCCAGACGCAGAGAGTGAGTACGGCCTCTACTGCGGGGATGAGCCCGTGGAAGCGCTCGCGGCTATACAGCCGCTGCTCTCGCTCGAGACTCTGAGTGCACTGCGCGCCGCGGTCCCAAACGTCACGATCAGCGAGCCGACTGCGCGTTATGCGCTGAGCATCGTGCAAGCCACTCGCGATCATGATGCGGTCGCTCTCGGTGTGAGTCCGCGTGCCGCGATGTCATGGATTCGAGCATCCAAGGCATGGGCTCTGCTGGATGGGCGTGATTACGTGCTGCCCGATGATTTGAAGGCCATGTCTGCGTCTGTCCTCGGACACCGTGTGTTCCTGCATGCGGGTGGAGACGGTCGGGAGCTCGTCCAGTCGGTCTTAACTGCTGTGCCTGTGGATCTTTGAGTTGCGCCTGACAGCCTTCGGTTACAAGAGCATCGCGTTCTATGGAGTGGTCGTCCTGGCCTTCTTCGCGTCGCCTTATTCAAACCTGTTCTTCCTACTGCTCGGCTTCCTTACGCTGACTGGCTTGGCCAGCATCGTCTGGACGCGTGCCAACATCCGTGGGCTGCAACTATCGGTACCCGCACCGGATCCGATCGAAGCTGGAGTCGCTCAGACGCTCTCGACGCGAGTGCATAGCGAACATGCTCGCACGGCCTATCACATTCAAATCAAACTCGACTTCGAGGCAGGCCCCAGCGCAATCGGAAGCTCAGGCCTTCTCGATACGACGTCCGCGCCTGGCCATGAGATTGGCATCGCAGTGAAACCGGCCGCGCGCGGTGTGTACAAGCTACGATCAGCAACGCTCGTCTCGGACTTTCCGCTGGGTTTGCTGCGCGTGCGACGACGATTTGACCTAAGCCATGAGCTCATCGTTTATCCAAAGCCCGCGCAACTCGTCTCGGCTCGTACCGGTGCCGACGCGCTCGGTGAGTTGATCGGACAACCAGCTTCAGGATCAGAAGACCTACAGCCCAGTGGTATGCGCGATCATCGCGAGGGCGACGAGCTGCGTTCCGTGCACTGGCGAGCGACGGCGCGGCGAGGCAAGCCTGTCGTACGCGAGTGGGAGAGCGGCGGCGGTCGTGCGCTCGAGATCGTGCTCGATCGCCGCTGCGATGCGGAGTCTCTGGAAGAGGCACTGGGAGTGATCAGTGCGCTCGTCGTCTTTGCGCGCACGCACAAGGAAATCCTCGCAATCCACAGCCAGGGCTTATCGACCAGCTTTGGCGAAGGACACAAGACTTGGAAGGAGGCGCTCAAGTTCTTGGCGGCAGCTAACTGCTTGCCTGCCAATGCGGCGGCTCCTCCGCCCGTGTCGCTCTCGATCCTGCGCCTACCTAGCATGGAGCGTCATGCGGGCTGAACAAGTCCTCCGGCTCTGCCTGCAAGGGCTCGTACTGGCGAATTTGCTGTTCGTTCAGCTGACAGAAGCGGCGCCAGTCGAGTGGCTGCTGCCGCTCTATATATTGACACTGCTTGCCCCCTTCCTAGCTCGACTGAGAGAACGCAGGACCTATCGCGTCGTTTGGAATCTGGCTGTGGTTGGACTCTTCGCGCTGCTGCTCCGTCACGCCGCGGGCCATGATCTGCGCTATGTGTTGCAGGATGGATTGTTACTCGCCGCCTTATGTCAGGTCCACTTCCTGAACAACCTCGGGCGCGATCAACGGCCCGACTTGTTGTTCCTGAACTCTTTCCTGATCGCACTGGCAACAGCCTATCTGTGCCAGGACCTCGCCTATCCAATCGCCTTCCTCGCGTACATTCCCATGTTCATCATCGGCCTGATGATGATGAGTATCACGCGTGAAGAGCTCGAGCTCGACCCACGTGCGACCAGGCGAGTAGTCATCGACGGATTGCGACGCTCCGGTGTCTTGCTAGCGCTGACCCTCTTGGTGTTCTTCTTCTGCCCGCGCGACTTCCATCGCCAAAGCCTGCTGGCGACGGAGTTCGATTTCAGCCCTTCGGGATCTGCCGCGGAGGTTTCATTCTCGGACCATCTGGAACTGAAGAAACGCAAGCAGGTGAAGGTTTCGGATCGCGTAGTGATCCAGGCTCAACTGCTGCGCGGTGCCGCTTCGCAAGTGCCCGCTTTGTGGCGCGGTGCGACCCTCGACGCTACCGATGGACGCAGATGGTGGCGCCAGACGGACGCTGAGCTCGATCGCCAGTCAGCGTCCACGGGAGCCTTCCTGCAACGCGGTCAGTCCATCGAGCACAGATCCGCGTCAGCGCCGTTCAGTACCAAACTGGAAGTCGAAATATCCGACCTGCGCGCCGACCGACTTTTCATGCCGCTCTGCAGCGAACGGGTCACTCCGGGAAGAGGTATAGCTGCAGACGACATCCAGGCAGGTTTCGATGATGTGTTGCAGTACGAAAATGGGCGAACCCTGCGCACACCGGTTCGATTCGACCTCGAGTTCAGCGCGACCCACCTCGAGTTGGGTGGTGCGATTCCGGCGCAACATCCGAACGCGCTTGCCAAGTACGTGGCTCTGCCAAGATCGAGGCGCTTGGAGAGCGCACTCAACCTCGCGACGCGTCTCGCGGCCGAGTTGCCGGAAGATATCGCTCAACACGAAGTCGTGGCTAGCTTTCGGAGGCACCTAGAACGCGAATTCGACTACCTGGCACCAGGCGCTGAAGGGGCCGCCGAGTCACTCGAAGAATTTTTGGGAGGAGCTTCGGGCGGACACTGTGAACTCTTTGCTTCTGCACTGGCAACGATGCTACGAAGTCGTGGGATCGCCTGTCGCGTTGTGACTGGTTATCGCAGTGCCGAGTGGAATGCGGATCTCACGCAGCTGACCTTTCGCAGCCGCGGAGCTCATGCGTGGGTCGAGGTCCTCGACCCGCAGGCAAGTTGGTACAGCGTCGACCCGAACCCTGCGCCACGTGCATCGAATGAACCGGGGCTGTGGGCGAAGACGCGCGTACTGGCATCGGATCTTTGGGTGCGGCTGACTAGCTTCGACTCAGAGAGCCGCAGTGCCGTAATCCTGTGGATACGCGATTCTCCAAGGCGCATGTGGCTTTGGGCGCGCAATCATCCGCTGGATGCGAGCCTGATTTCCCTGGCACTCGTGCTGCTCCTGGCCGTCAAGCGCATCCGGTCGCGCAGGGCAATGCAAGCGGACCTCTTTGCCTATCAAGTCGCACTGAAGCGCGCGGGAGTCCACACTCTAACGGGCGAGACTCCACGCGAGTTGTTGGAACGAACGCGATCACTCACGCTCAAGTTGGGACGCTGGGAACTGTTGCGCGAAGCAACTCGCACGCACGAACTCGCTCGCTACCAAGCCAACAGACAAAGGCCGGCAACTTAGGGAGTGAACGTCAAGTAGATCGCGCTCTAGATGTTGCTGCCTCCCCCACCTGGACCTATCGGATCTCGAGACCAAGCTTGGAAGCTGAAAGCAGAACCGGCCAAGATCTGACCTGCCGGTTGGAAGTTGGCTGCCGCGTACGCTGCGATGTCTGACCCCTCGCTCAATTCACCGTGCGAGTTAGCCACGTGGACTGGGAAGGTACCGAGTCGTTGGATGCAGTCGGGTCCATCCCCAAACGGGGTCGCTAGAGTCGGGTTGCCCAGGTTGAGCGCAGGAGGGAAAAGCAGCAAGATGCCCGTGACCCGAACACAAGATCGTCTGAAGCAACACTGGCAGAGCCCCAAACCGAGATCCCGGCGCCGATTCCCAGCGCGTTGCTGCATCCCGCCGATGCGACATCGTTGCCGCAAGGTGCCGCCGTTCCGCAAAAGCATCTGGGTCGCACATCCATCGGGAGCGGAAGATTGAGCCCGGGGCCCATGGCGGACGATGGAGAACGCCCGCCATCAAGCCATTAGCGTGCAACTCATGGTCGGCTGACTGATAAGCACTGGTAGCAATCAATTCGAGCGGCATCCAGTCGCCGGACTTGCGCCGGATCTCGACATCCCACTGGTGCGAGATCGCGATGACATCAGCACGAACAGCCACGACACGCTCATAGCCATTCTCGCTGACGGGCCATGGAATACCTCACGCTCGTCCTACGCGCTTGGTGAGCGCTCGAACATATACGCAGTGTTACCGGCATGCGCCGAAACGGGGGTGTCGAAGATGTCGAGGGCGAGTCAGATCGTGACCCTATCGGCCGGCATCAGGCCCGCCACGCGCAAGTCGAGGTCTGTCGTGCCCGTGGGTGGATCGAGGTGATACAGGTGCGGCGACCACTCGTCGGCGCCCATGTCAGGGGAGTCGCCTTGCGGGCGAACATTCCCCTCGCCATCCAACGCCATGAATACGCCCACGCAACGTGCTGCATCGATGCACGGAGAGATGGCACGCAAGTGAGAGTCTCCATCAACCGCAGAAACGGGAGGAATCCTGTGTGTTCCCTACATCTAAGTCGATCTGATTGATGCCTTCAAAGTTCGAGTAACGCGCAAAAAGCAACGCCCACAGCCAGCCCATCGCGCTGGGAATCCCAGCGACGTTGCTGTGCCACACGATGCCGTTCTTGACCAACATGTGAATCTAGTCCGAGAACACCCCGCCACCATCGCCAGAAGCCACCGTGTTGCCAGCAACGGTGCCAATGGTTCACCTGGCACGGGGAAGGGGCGGAGGGTACGCACAGCGCTCCGCCTCGACCGTTCGAGACCTTGTTGTCGATGACCCTACTGTTTCGCAGCACTAAATCGGCTGTCGAATAGATGCCACCACCCGCGACGTACGCCACATTGTCGCACACGACGCATGAATCGATCGTGAAGATATGAGCCCCCCACTCAAGATGAATGGATTGCTAGTCAAGTGAACACCCCCACCTCCGCTGGCCTTACATTGCAAGGTAAGGCCAACCAGACTGACCTCGATCGAAAAGCCGTCGTCGTTCATCGAGCGAACGACCGACCCCATCCCACGACCATCGATGATGGTCGCCTGCGCTCCCACACGGCTACGGATCTCAAAGTGCCCCTCGGGCAGGATCAGACTTTCGAAGTAAATTCCGGGAGCAATCGAAATGGCATCTCCCGCGTGCGCGGCCGTATCAATCGCCGATTAGATCGTTGCGGACTGCTCGGAGACAAGCAAGGTCACAGGCAATGGAGCGATGCACAGACACAGGGATGCGGACGTGACTGATAGGGATTCATGGCAGGTGCGAAGAAGATGACCTGGATGCCAGGCCCGAGGCCAATCATGCTAGCACCCGAATTCGTCCTCGGTGGCACTTGCCTGCTTCCTCCTACCTTGCACTCACTCACTGGTCGAGCATGTCTTTGAAGTACTCGGCCCTGGCCGCGCCGGTCTCCGTATTCTGCGCGACCCACTCTGCATTCCTAAATGCGTGCGGAGAGCGCTCTTCCCGGAAGCGTTCGACATAGGGTTGCACTTTGGCGTACAGCAGCAGGCCTTCTCCGCATGCCTCGACCAGCAATTCCGCATGGACAGCACCGCGTCGCGCAAATCCATAGGCCATCTCGAAGTAGCTAGAGACTTGCCGGAAGGCAGCATTCTCGGCCGATCCGAACTGAGCGAGCTCCGCCAAGTCTTCGTAGCAGGTCGGCTTCCAGTTCATGATCGTTTCGCGCGATGCACGCATCACCGTTTCGCGCCGGAGTTCGTACAAACGCAGGACTACTTGAGCATCATCGTGAGTTGCAGTATTCATGGCTCCTATGATGCACACCACCTCGATGACGGTCTCATGTGCATTGCAGACAATCAGAGATACAAGCCCAGACTCATCAGGAACAGAGCAGATGGGAGCGGACGCAGACAGTCCGCTCCCCCCCAAGCGCAACGATTAGCCATGCACCAAACAGGCACCGGCATGCTGCCCGCAACAGGGACAACATGCCGGTGGTTCACTCCCGACTCAGCACTGGAGAGGTCTCAGCTACAGGCCAAAGGTCACGGCAAGGCCGTTCGATAAGTTGAAAGCACTGCTGCACGGGCCTACAGGATCGCGGTAGAAGGCTTGGAAGTACCAGGTCTCGCCTGCACTCACTGCCATGCCCGATAGGCTGAGAATGTCGCCGATCGTGCCGGGACCCTGTGTCATCTCGCCCGAAGCACTGGAGAGTTGAACTCCGAATCGAACGGTTGAGCCGATCGGTCCCGGAGTCACGGCGCGGAAACCGTCGCCGAACGGGATGCACGCGGAATCGCCACCACCATAGATGACTCCGAATTGATTGGCGGTGACATTCGATGCAGTCAAGACAAGGTCGTCGGACAGGACACTCGGCGTACCCGTGGCCGACAAGAGCGCGCCCGTACCGCTTGCATTAGCGCAGCCGGCATTCGCATCGTCGTTTCCACACGGGCAAGCGACGCCAAAGCAGTACGCCTCGATCGGATCGCCTGTGCAGAAACTCATGTCATCGAATGCGAACTGGTCCGCAACCGCGCCGGTGAGCGTGAGGCTGCGAATGGAGTCCGTGGGCGCAGTCAAGCTGATGCTGTCCCACAGACAGAAGGTGCCACCAGGATCGCCGACGCAGGGAGCGCCATCGGAACTGGTTCCAACTGTGCTGCCGCTAGCCGTGTCGACGATGTTGCCCGTACCGGAGGGACCATCCCAGGCAGTCAACGTGATTGGGATTGAAATAGCCGCCGCCACATAGGACATCTGCACGAACTGGACGGGCTGGCTGAAGTCGATCGGATCTGCGCCACTTTGGAAGTAGGCGACAGTGTCATCGGATGGCTCGTTGGCAAAGTTTCCACTACCACCAACATCTGAATCGAGCAGCGAGAGCCACGAGGGACCAAAGGTCACGTCTATATCGCCCGACACAAGGCCGATGACGGTCTGATCTCCCATGCCTTCGAAGTCGAT
The DNA here is from genome assembly GCA_047611405.1 of Planctomycetota bacterium. Classification (GTDB taxonomy): domain Bacteria; phylum Planctomycetota; class UBA1135; order UBA1135; genus JBLFWN01. The sequence continues at coordinate 80,060 of JBLFWN010000006.1, forward strand.
CAGAGAACAATTCACACCAAGTCCATTGAATCCGCCCAGACTTTGCGAGAGCACTCCGTGCGGAATGGTATTGATCGCCGCGTTCGGATTAGTGTTCAGCCCCTTCGCTTGCTGAGTTGCTGAGGCGGGCAACGAGATTGCGAGGCCTAGACCGGAACAGAGGATGGAGCGCAAAAAAAGTGTCTTCATCTATGCTTTCTACTTATCGTAATTCATCACATCGCTGGAATTGCGAGCAACGAGGGTTTGGACACACCTTCGACCACTCGGGAATAGCTCCCTTTGCGATCGATGGCAGAGCCGACATCTCTAGTCGGAAGTGACTGAACTCTCTCTGTTGGCCCTCATGTCTCAAACACGGAGACGGATCGAGCATCGGACAGGGATCTGCCGTTAATTCGACAGTCCGAGGAATTCGAGCAGGTGGTGTCCAGGTTGCCCGGGCAGAGATCCCCCTCTCCCAACCCGCGTGGACCTCGCTGTAGTTCCGAGCACCAACTGGTGAGGATAGCCTGGCCCGGCTATTGTGCCGTCCATGCACACGCACCTCTCGCTCTCACTGATCGTGCTCTTCAGTGCCTTGCTCTCATCTTGTGGAGCTGAGGACACCAGTAATCCGAGTCGTCCGTCGATTCTGTTGATCTCGATCGACACCTTGCGAGCCGACCACCTCGGTTGCTACGGCTACTCCCCGTACGATGAGCCGGTCAGCCCCACAATCGATAGGGTCGCACGCGAAGGGAGCCTGCTGACGCAGTGCTTTGCTCCTCGAGGCCAGACCGTGCCATCCCTTTGCTCGATGATGACCGGGCGCTATCCATCGAGTCACGGGGTGCGCGAGAACGGTCAGGACTTCGCGGGGCGCCAGAAGACTTTGGCGCGCAGGCTGAACGCGCTGGGTTATGAAACGGCGGCATTCATCTCTCGCCTTCCGGCAGCGGCCAAGGGCCATCCGGCACGTGGATCAAAGACAATCGTTTGGGGCGATCAGGTCTTCGCTGAAGCGGGAAACTCGAGTCAGCAAGACTCGGACGAAATGGTCACTCGGGAAACGATTGCATTCCTGAATGACCACGGAGAGGCCGCAGCCGACGAAGAAACGCGCGCTCCCTTCTTCGTGTGGTCCCACTATTACGGAGTCCACAAGCCCTTCACGCCACCGGCTCCGTATGACCGCATGTTCGCAGACGGCTATGAAGGCGAACTTGTCGGCCAGCTAGGGCCCGCAATGAACCAAGCTGCCCTCCAAAGGCAACGGTTGCCAGAAGACCAGCATCGCTACGCCCTATCGCAGTACGACGGTGAGATCCGCTTCATCGATGATCAAGTGTCCGAGATCCTGTCGAGCCTCGCGTCCAAGGGTCTCAAAGAAAACACGCTCGTGATCATCACCTCGGATCATGGCGAGGAATTGGGAGACCATCAGGGCTACTACTTTCATGGCAACTCCGTGTACCACGGTGTGCTTCACATCCCGTTGATCATCCGCTGGCCTGGCAACGTCCCTGCGGGTGTTCAGCTCAATGCCCTGGCTCAGAACCTAGACCTTGTCCCGACGTTGCTCGAGTGGTTGGGCGAGGAGATTCCAGCCGAGATCGAAGGTGTATCTCTTGTGGAAACAATCCGCTCCTCCGGTTCGCTTCCCGGACCTCGCCAGTACGTGTACAGCGAATGGCAAGACTTGATCTGGGGTATACGAGACGGGCAGCACTCATACATTTTCAACAAGGATGGGGTGCATCCGCGCAAGCCTCCCTTCTTCGGCAGGGATCAAGGTGGATTCAGGATTGCCTGCGATGAGCTCTATGACATAGAGAGCGACCCTGGTGAACTCGTCAATCATTACGGTACGGCGCTCGAGGCAGAGGAACGACTATTGCGAGAGGTGCTGCAGTTTCGTTCGCGTGAAGGAACGGTGTCGGGCTGGCAGCCCCTCGACTCCGAGGAGTTGCTCGAGAACCTTCGCTCACTCGGGTATGCCGGAACGCAGGAGGGCCGCATGGATGTGCTCTTCGATGCCGAGGCCTGCGCCCGCTGACGCGCGTTGCGGATCTCCGTTCGAGGCGAGAGCCACTTACCCCACGTCTCCGACATCGAGCCAAGCTGTGTCACGGTGATGTGAACGCTCCCTAGGGTGTGTTTGGCACAGGTGAATCATCGAGTACTCACCAAAGCAGAAGTGTGTGCTGCCCGCGGTCGAAGCCTAATTGATTGTGCTCGGCCTCGATCCGTAATTGGGAATGCCAGGAAGGGACGGGCATTGGAAGCTCTCGGAGCCCGAGGCCCTAAAGGAGTGCATGCATTCGACCGAGAACCATCCTGAGAACGTGTCCTCGGACCCGCTCCTCCCCCCATGATTCTCCCCTCGATACCCCTGGGCCCCCAGTCCTCGGCACAGGGCCTCGCTCCAACACCTCCGGAGCACCGTTGACGGGACCTACCTTCCATGAAAGTAATCAACGGCACCAAACATTTATCGCACGCTCTCGCGGCCTTCGTCCTTGCGCCGGTTCCCATGCTGGTGACAGCCACAAACGCACTGGCGCAAGAGGACAGCGGAATCGAGATTGATGATGCCGATCTGACCGAGATCTCTCTCGAAGACTTGATGAACATCAACTTCGAGGTGACATCAGTCTCGAAGAAGTCACAGAGCTTGCGAAAGTCGGCTGCTGCGGTGCACGTGATCACAGCTGAGGACATCCGAAGGGCCGGAGCGACTTCGCTGATGGAGGCCTTTCGCATGGTGCCGGGGCTCTCGGTAGCTCGCATCAATTCCAGCTCGTACGCGATCTCCTCGCGAGGCTTCAACGGACAGTTCGCAAACAAGATGCTGGTGCTTATCGATGGACGCTCGGTGTACACCGGCCTCTTCTCGGGAGTCTTATGGGACCAGCAGGGTGTGATGATGGAGGACATCGCACGAATCGAAGTCATTCGGGGACCTGGCGCAGCTTTGTGGGGAGCCAACGCCGTCAACGGTGTCATCAATGTCATTACGAAGACAGCGGAGGAAACACAGGGGGGCCTCATCACGACGCTGGTAGGCACCGAGGACCTCGGCATAGTTAACTATCGCTACGGTGGCGAAACCGAGAACGGACACTACCGAGTATTCGGCAAGTACGTCTCGCGTGACAGCCTGGCAGAGTCAGAGAGCGGCATCGAAGACGATTGGGAAAAGGGCCGCGTCGGCTTTCGAGCTGATTGGGCCGAAGGCAGCGACAACTGGACATTCCAGGGTGACTTTTACCGGCTACGTCAAGAGATCGAGACTACGCAAGTAGCCACTTCAGCTCCCTTCAACCGGCTCGTCCCATGGGGCGGCAAGCACTCGGGCGGGAACCTGATCGCGCGCTGGTCCCGAGAGCTCGAAGACAACAGTGAGATTTCGGTGCAAGCCTACGTCGATCGAGCCGAGTTCCGGGTCTCGCAGATCCAAGAGGATCGGACCAATGCCGACATCGAGTTCCAACACCGCTTGTGGACTCATGCTCAAAATGAGTTCGTTTGGGGCTTCGGCTATCGCCACACGAGCTTTGATACGCAAGGCACTGAGGGCTTCACTTTTGACCCCGCTGAATCGACGGACAGTCTGCTCAGCTTGTTCGTGAACAACGAGTACCAGTTCATTCCCGACGAGCTGAGTGTCATTCTCGGAGCCAAGTACGAGCACAACGACTACTCAGGTGACGAGTTCCAACCCAATGCGCGGCTGAGCTGGTCACCCTCAGACGAACGGACGATCTGGGCGGCAGTCTCGCGGGCGGTACGGACGCCATCTCAGATCAATCACGATTTGATGCTCAACTTGCTGCACGCTCCACCCTCCGCCACAATCCCCTTGGACATGATTTTCGTGCTCAGCGGCAACGAAGACTTCGAATCAGAGGAGCTGATTGCCTACGAGCTTGGATACCGCGAACTGGTGAACAGCGAGCTCTCCGTCGATGTGGCTACCTTCTTCAATGAGTACGACAACCTGTCGACTCAAGAATTGGTTGGTTCCCCGACCCCTATCTCTGCCACGACCCTGATTCAGACTGTCGAGTTCGACAATCTTGGCCGAGGCGAAACCTACGGCGCCGAACTGGCCGCGCAGTGGGTGCCCTCGGAAAATCTGCAGCTACACGTCGGATACAGCTATCTGCACATGGAGTTGGAGACGACTTCGAAGACTCCGGGGAGCGAAACTTCCGAATCGGAAGACTCCAGTCCTCAGCAACAGGCACACCTGCGGATCTACTACGACTTCAACGAGAAGACTGAACTCGACACGGCGCTCTACTTCGTAGACCGACTCGGAACTGGACCGATCGACGGTTACATCCGAGCCGATATCCGCATCGGGCGCATGTTGAATGACAGCACACAATTGAGTTTGGGCGTACAGGGCCTCTTCCATGACGAGGAACCCGAAGCTGCGACGCAAGCGCTCGGCGGAAATGTCGAGGTCCAGGCCGGGGCATTCATCTCACTTACGACGAGCTTCTAGTGTTCAAGATCGCAGCACTCCCCACGCGAGCAAGCCATCGGCACGCTCGCCGCAGCCGTCCCTCCGCGCGCCCCAAGAGCGTGTGCAGCGGTATAGGCCTCCTGTGTCTAGTCACACTATGCACCGGATTCGCAGGAAAGACGATTGCTCATAGTCCGCTATCAGCTGCAGCAGCGCGCACCGCTGACAGCGCAACCGAGCACAAACTGAAAGCAGCCTTCCTTTACAATTTCGCCAATTACACGGTCTTCCCAAAAGGAACTTTCGCGAAAAAGGACTCGCCGCTGGTGATTGCCATCGCAGGCAAGGACCCCTTTGGCAAAATTCTCGAAGCGGTGCTGTCAGGCAAGAAGATCAATAAGCATCCGATCTTTTTGAAACGCTTCAGTGACCCGGCCACAGTCAAGGGTGCGAACATTGTCTTCTTCGGTGAGATGCCGAAAGAGAAGCATGCCGCCCTACTCAAGTCTCTGTACAAGACGGCTGTGTTGACAGTCGGCGTCGACTCGGGTTTCACGCAGCATGGGGGCTGCAGCTCCTTCTACTCCGAGAAGGGCAAACTTCGCTTCGAGTTCAATGTTGAAGAACTAAAACGAAGCAAGCTCGATGTCAGTTCTCAGCTCCTCAAACTAGCCAGAATCGTGAAGGATAAATTGTGAGGTTCCTGCTTCACCTTTGCTCTCAGTCCCTTCGTTCAAAGGTAACGCTGCTCGTCACACTGTCGTGCATACTGGCGACTGTCGTAGCCGGTGGTGTCGAGCTGATGCTGAGCCTTCGAGAAGAACGCAGCATGATGCTGCGTGACTTCGAGATTGCCGCCATACATGCCGGCAGGAACTGCGCCGCGCCGTTGATGTTCGGCGACACCGCCTATGCGAAGGAAGTCCTGACCGTCTTCGAGAGTGATTCCAACGTGCTATTCGCATGTCTATGGGACGCGGACGGCGCAGTCTTCGTGACTTCTGGAAACGACGAATGCTCGCCCCAGTACGTCGACGGCCCCACGGCCGTATCGGTAGGATTTACCGACGAAAGCATGGGTGTCGTCAGCACCATCAAAGAGAACGGGGAGTCGGTCGGCTCGATCTTCGTTCTGTCCAGCCTGGAGCGTCTTCATGCGGCGAGCACGCGGCACATCTCGGGACTCGTTGGCCTGATTCTTGGCGCGACCCTGATCGCATCCCTGCTGTCAGCGACCTTGGGCCGCTGGGTCACGACTCCGATCTTGTCCTTGGCGAAAGCAGCAGAGAGCATCCGCGCTGGTGGAGACTATGGCTTGCGGGCTCCTCGCATCAGTGACGACGAAACGGGAACGCTGACGGCAGCCTTCAACGAGATGCTCGACGAGCTCGAGGACCGGAATCGCGAGCTCGGGGAACATCGCTCTAAGCTCGAGGAACAGGTCGAGGAACGCACCCACGAGCTGCAGGAGAGCAACTCTGATCTGATTACTGCCAAAGATGTCGCCGAAGAAGCAGTACGCGTCAAAGCTGAATTCTTGGCCAACATGAGCCATGAAATTCGCACTCCCATGAACGGAGTGATCGGAATGACCGGCCTGCTAGCGGACACCACTTTGAGTCTGGATCAGAAAGACATGGTGTCGACCGTCCAGCGCTGCGGCGAGCAACTGCTGACGATCATCAACGACATTCTCGACTTCTCGAAGCTTGAGTCCGGCAAGCTCGAACTCGAACAGATCCCCTTCGACCCACGCGTAATGGCCGAGGATGTCAGCGAAATGCTGACGCCGAGTTGTGAGTCCAAGGGCGTCGAACTGCTCTGCAGCGTGCATCCAAAGGTTCCCGATTCCCTGATTGGTGACCCGGCCCGCCTGCGGCAGGTACTGCTCAACTTCCTGACCAACGCGATCAAGTTCACAGACAGGGGTGAGGTCGTGGTCGAGCTCAATGTCGAAGACTCCGACGATACGAGCGTCAAGTTGAAGCTTGGCGTCAAAGACACCGGCGTTGGAATCCCGAAGGACCGCTACGATCGCCTCTTCCACTCCTTCTCCCAGGTCGATGCCTCGACGACGCGCCGCTTCGGTGGAACTGGCCTTGGATTGGCCATCAGCGAACAAATCGCACGCGTCATGGGCGGCAGCCTCGGATTCGAGAGTACCGAGGGCGAGGGCTCGTACTTCTGGTTCACATGTAGCCTAGAACGAGATACTGAGCATGCGCCGGCCCGCAACCCACTCTCCCCCAGCTTGCGAGGCTTGCGCGTGTTGGTCGTCGACGACAACTTGACCAACCGCATGATCCTCGATCGGCAACTACACAGTTGGGGCTGCGATGTCGTGACACTTCCAGAGCCGCGCGACGCTCTGCCTCAGCTTCTCACAGCGCAGGCGTCAGACTCTCCCTTTGATGTTCTGATCACGGACATGATGATGCCGGGAATGGATGGCCGAGAGCTGGTCTCAGCTGTTCGCAATGACTCGAGCCTCGCTACTCTTCGCATCGTGATGCTGACATCACTCTCGATGCACGGCGAAACACAGTCTCTGCAAGACGAAGGCGTCTCTGGCTTCCTTGTCAAGCCAGCCAAGAGCAGTCGCCTTTACGATTTGCTGGTCACCGACATGATGAACAGCGATGAGAAGACCGCCAAGCAGGAAAAAAGCGCGCCGCCCATCGTAACCGAACATTCGCTGATCCGGACTGACCTCCGCCGAAGGGTTCAGTTGCTGCTCGTCGAAGATAACTCAGTAAATCAGTGCATCGCCCATGCCTTGCTCAAAAGGATTGGCTACATGGTGGACATCGTCGACAACGGTCAAGAAGCAGTCGACGCCACCAGGGACCGTGACTACCAGGTAGTCCTGATGGACTGCCAGATGCCAGTCATGGATGGCTACACAGCGACCCGCACTATCCGTGCTCGCGAACATGAAGAAGGCAACGGCGAACACCTCGTCATCATTGCGATGACCGCCAACGCGATGCAAGGCGATCGAGACTTGTGCCTGGACGCAGGTATGGACGACTACATCCCGAAGCCGATCGATTCCAAGCAGCTGTATAGCACGATCACTAGCTGGCTGACGAAGCTTGAGTTGCCCCAAGCTGGCTAACAAGAGAGGCCCCTGGACTGCCAGGCTTCCGTGTTGAGGGGTTCGAGAGACTCGGCGAGTAGAGGGCAACCATGGACCCGTGTTGTCCAGAAACTCGATCGCGGACTAAAGAGGGCATCAGCAGTGACTTGTACCCTTCTGGATCACCGCATGTCAGACATAGCTAACGAAGGAGACCTACGCCTTCCCCACAAGGACGGTCATCCCACCTGCTCTTTTTGAGTCTGACACGCGTTGACCATCCGTCACACCACCCGCCGATAGTAATTCAGCATGCCGCCGAACTTTTCAGCGCACTCGATTTCCCCAGCTCTGATTGACGCGCTGCTTTCAATTCGCAGGTTGTCGAGTTCTTGGTGAGCACGTTCAGTGTGATCATGCTCAAGATAAGACGTGACCGTCTCTCGAAGGCGCTAATCGCCGAAGAAGATCATCCGGTGCGTGCACTCGGATTTGACCGCTAGCTCGAAGTGCTCGGTGTAGGCATTGCGATTTGGAGTCATCACGAGTATCGAGACCACCTCTCAACATCTCTCCGGTCTGCACATCCCACAGGCGCAGGGCGCCTCGGTAATCCCCCGAGACGATACGCGCCCCGTCCGTGCTGAATAGCGCTCGCCGACACTCTCCGTGTAGCCCTCGAGCCTAAGGAGTTCCTCACCCGTCATCGCATCGCGCAGGCGGATCGAATTTACCCATCCATGAGCGACGCGGCTGCCGTCCTCGGTGCAGGCGACCCAGCAGTCTCCCTTTTCTGTCCCCCCCTATTTAGGTCAGAAGCTCGCAGCTCATGGCGCCGAGCACCACGGTCGTTCCATCCACGAAACCAGTGAAGAGGAGGAGTCTGGCATCCGCGCCAATGGTCCGACTGGCTCGAGATACCCACCGCTCCTCTCATCCCGATTAACGATTCGCGGAGACGATCCTCGAAAAGCCAAGCTTCGGAAGAACGACAGATTCCTATAACCATAGGTTCTCTGGCCGTCATCAGGGTCCTTTCATCGTCTCAAGCGGGCGTGCAAGATCACGAAGGCTCAGGCGAGAGATGCCCTCGTTGATGACTTGAAGCTCGTCTCCCACGGCAGCCGCGAAGACGGAGGCTTGGTCGTAGTATGTCAGTGCACCGTCGTCATGCCCCAGGCGTCCGAGCGCGATGCCAATGTCCGTCAGCGTCATGTAGAGCGTCGGGTCGCCGATTCGCTCTTTCGTCTCGCGCGCATCCTGCAGGAATTCGAATGCCCGCTGCGGGTCTCCTGCGCCCGAGTAAACATTGCCCTGGTTGTTGAGGAGCAACGCGCACTGCAACGCATTGCCCTGTTCCTCGGCGATCAGAAAGCTGGGCGAATAGCAGACAACGGAATCGTCAAATTGTCCCAACCCCTTGTAGATCAGGCCAAGGTTCAAGAGTGCGGACTCTCCGCTTCTGGATCGCCCCCATCTATGCAGATATTGAGACACTGATTGAACAACCCCGACGCAATTGAGTTCTCGCCTAACTTGCTCAGGCAGAGACCTAGCGTATTCAGGTTGCGTAGCAGCGACGGCTGTGCAGCATGCTCGCGGGTCAGAACCAAGGACGACTCAAGCTCCGCGCGCGCGTTCGCAAATTGACGTGAGTCCAGTAGGACGTACCGAACTCAAGCCGAAGCCTGCCCTCTTTCTCTGGACCATGAAGCTGCTCGAGCAGCTCTAGTCCATGCCCGGCAAGCGACTGCGCATCCACCAATGCCAGCGCCTACCTATTCGTGAGGCGTTGCAGAATTTGATCGATGGTGAGCTCGTGCGTTGCTTGCGAAGCAGGAGGAACGGCTACGCACGTGAGCAGGAGGAGGCAGAGCACAACGGGATATCAACCAGGGCTGGGAACAGCTCTAGGCCGAGGGTCTTCAGACCACAACCGAAGGAGACACCGTGCCACCTAGACCCTACGAGTCTCCGAAGTGAGAGCAGCCCCCCCCCACACAAAACCCGACCCGAGGAAATGCCCTCTGGATGCACGCACTAGCTGTAACCAAACGCAGACACTCCGGACAATACGAGGTCGCGTTGAATCACCGGGCGTCACTTCGAGTGCCACTCATACCTGAGATTCTAAACAGGCGAGCCGACAGTCACTCCTCTTTGTCTTCCCCGGCATTGCCCAAGCCGCGAAGTTCCCTGCGAGTCTTCGGATCGACGCCTTTGTGGAAGTTCGACATGAGCGAAGGCCTGCGCACCTTCCATGCTTCAATCAGTTGCTCGAACGGACTGCTATCGACGGTACCCAACAAGTTGGTCGTCTCGTGGGGATCGGACTCCAAATCATATAGCTCGGTTGGATAGCGATCGCCCTCGTACAGTATCAACTTCCAACTCCCCTCATATACGCACCATGCCTGGATACGCTCTTCCTCAGTCCGTGACTTGCGCGTCATGCGATTCTCGGAGAACGCGGGTCTTTCCTCCCAAGCCCCACCAACGAGTAGCGGGACCAAGGAGTGGCCGTGAACACTGCTCGGAATCGACACGCCGACGAGTTCCATGATGGTCGGCATGATGTCGATCGACTGCACGCGGGCAGGCTTGACACCAGCGCTCTCCAGTCCTGGCACTCGCATAACCAGTGGCACTTTCAGTAACTCGTCATAGAGCGAGTGATCGTGCCCCTTCTCGCCGTGCTCGAAGAACTCGTCACCATTGCCTGAGGTCAGCACGATTAACGTGTTCTCGAACAGCTCCCGTTTCTTCAGCTCAGCAATCAAAGCACCGATGTGCTGGTCAACCCATCCGATCTCGCCGTCGTAGAGTGCTATGACGTGCTCGAGATCGCGTTCACTCATTTCATCCGTGACGGATGGGTTGCGAATGAAGTCATCCGAATGGATCGACCCAGTATAATCCGGGTCGAACTTCGTGTCGAAGGGGGCCGGCGGCAGATAGTCGTAGTGCACGTCCCAGTAGTGCAGGAACATGAAGAAAGGCTCTTGGACAGCGGCCAGAGCCTGCACTGCCTTCTCGTTGATATCGGGGCTCGTGATTGCCCCGTAGCTCTCTTGGTGACCGCCGCCAGCATTGCTGTCGTCATAGACGTCGAAGCCCCGGTCCAAGCCGAATTTCTTTTGCATGAATGGGCCGCTGACGATAGCTCGGGTATCGTAACCCTCGCCCCTCAAGGCTCGCGCCATCGTGGTGACCTTGCGAACCATGCGCCGCTTGCCATCAGTCGCATTGTGCGCGCGAGGGTAGAGCGAGGTGAGCAGCGATGCATGCGACGGCAGCGTCCAAGGTGCCTGTGCAATCGTGTTAAGAAAGACCGTGCCTTCCGCCGCCAGAGCATCGATAGACGGGCTCGTGTCCCGCGAGTAGCCATAGCACCCCAAGTGATCGGCGCGCAAACTGTCGATCGAAATCAGCAGTACATTCGCCCCAGGAGCCCGCGCCGCGAACTCATCTGCTTCACCTTTTTCATAGCTGAATGGAATGAAGTGAATGAAGCATGCGATAAGACCAGCGAGCACGGGCCCGATGAACGCAACGCGCATCATGGACCGTTGAGTACCCAGGTTAGACTTCCAGCTGAGCGCCCCATACACCGCGAAAGGGATCAAGAGCGGCATAATCGGCAAGCGATACCGAGAGCCCGAAATCACCAGGATGCAAATTAATGCATGGCCGAAGATTGCCGTTTGCATCAAGGCTCGCGCCTTATTCGGTGGCCGGTGAAACAACCCCAACAAGCCGAAGAAGAGTGCAGCCATTGCACTCAGCAGAGTCGCAGCGACAATCAGCTCTGCAATCAATGGCGGCAATGCCGGGTAACGCCCCGTTCGAGCTTTGGTGACCGCTGCCGAGGTAGGATTGAACATCTCGAAGATGCGAATCCCAGTGTTTCGAAGGTACCGCAGTGGGTGCTCGAAGACGAAGGTGATAGCGGCGCGAACTTCTTTTTGATTCGTCAACGCGATGTTGTCCTCTTGGACCCTGTCGCGGTACGGCACATCACCCTTGAGATCGTTCAGTTCCTCGTGCCGTTTGACCCTCTGTCCTATGTCGTGATTCTCGGGTCGTACGGCGTTCAGATTCTTGTACAGCACGTTCCCGGCATTGCTGTCGATCAACAGGAAGTGCCCATAGCGCGTCGTATTCCGAATGCTCCAGGGCAGGATAACCAGGGCTGTCCCCATGGTCAGTGCAAGCGCGCTCCAGAATCGGCGGCGCGTCGCTTTGCCATCAGACAGTAGGAGCCAAAGGATCAAGAGTGGAAGCTGCGTGACGAACACGGACCGCGTCAGTGCTGCAAGTCCTCCGACCAAGCCCGCTATGAATGCTCTCTTGCTGCTGATCTCCTTTCCGCCGCCTGCCAATATGGCCAAGACCGACAGCATGAAAAACAAGTAGATCGTCTCGGAGAAAAAGTACTGAGTGTAAGCGACCAACGCCGGGTAGAAGGCCACGACACCAGCGGCTATCAGTGCGAGTCGCTTGTGGAAGGCTCGATTCGTTATGAAGAAAACGAGCAAGACTGAGAGCGAACTGAGGATGACCTGGATGGCGCGTACCACATGCTGATGCATGCCCTCACCGAACAAGTTGTAGCAGGCGGAGATCAGGTACGGCTGGACCGGAGAAGCGTGCGCCTCGTCCCAGTACCTGTTCCGATAGCGAATGGTCCCCTTGGCGGCCAAGTGCTGTGCGCCTTGCAAGTACAAGCGTTCATCAACCGCGGGTAAGGCCTCGGAAGATGGCAATAGCAGAGCAAGCTTCATGGCCCCGGAGCAGAGGACAAGTAGCATGAGGATTCGGAGTGTGCGGGGCGAATCGGCTCCGGTGTGAGAATCGGCCATGGTCGGGTTCAGCAACAAAATAGGGCAGCCAAGAATGACCTAACAAGGCCGAAGCTGGAAGTCGCAGGCTCGCGAATCTATGCACGTTGCCTATACCCGAATCGGCCGGAGAAAACCGAACTGCGACGCGGTCACCTCTACCGCACGCTCAAGCGCCCCCCCCCTCTTGCAACTCAGCCCAGAGACAGATGGCCCGCCTCGCCAGCCACGGATCATGGATCACGCGTCCGGCGAAACGGGCCACTCAATCTCAAGTCGATCTGTATTACAGATCAGGGCGTCATGATGATTTCGTAGCCGTCCGAAAAGTTGAATGCGGCACCGCCGCCGGCCGGATCACGATACCAGCACTGGAAGTTCGTGCTGCCCAAGCTGAATTGCACCTGCGGTAGACTGAAGTCGATCGTGTAGTCGAAGGAGCCGCCTGCTCCAAGGACAGGAGGGAACATGACCGTCAAACCGCCGACGCAGCGAGTTCCGTTGCCAAAAACGATCGAGAGCTGGTTCGGACCGTAGTAGAAGATCGCGGGTTGATCCGGCGCATTGTCAGCGCTCAGAGTTATGTCCTGGGCTGCGATGCTGGAGGTTCCGCTTCCCGAGATCGTGGACCCAGCTGCAGCAACCGAGTTCGCTTCTGAGGTGCAGTAATTGTTGCCAAGGGTCGGCGGCGGAGCGATCGTGATCTCGAAGCCGCCCGCCGAAGTCGTTGCTCCGGGGAAGGTCCCCATCTGTAGCGTGTACGTACTGCCGTCCACGACGGAGAATGAGATCTCGGGCAACAAGCCGCAGGTGTCATCATTGCAGGCCAGCGAGGTGCCATCGGCCGGACAAGCGACATTCGGCCACGCAGCCAACTTCGGATCTCCAGTTCCCAAGTTGCAGGTCGTCACCACTGCCATCCCGGTTGCATCCGCCGTCCAGCTAAACCAGGTATCTGAATCGACCACACTCGAACCAAACTTGTAGCACAGACTTTCGTTCTGCCCCTCGACGCCCGTCGTCGCCGCGTTCGTGTTGTAGTTGTACGAACCCTGCCCAGCAATAATGGTCGGACTCGCACAGTTGTCGTTGGCCGGCGGAGCACCGGGAGCGCTGATATCGAAAGTACCTGCACTCGTGGCACCACCCGGGAAGGTTCCAATCTGCAGCATGTAGCTCGTGCCGCTGGTGACTGCGAATGTGATCTCGGACAAGAGTCCACAGGTGTCGTCGTTGCAGTCCAGAGACGTGCCATCCAGCGGACATCCACCCGAGGGGTAGGCGGCAATCTTTGTGTCACCACCTCCGCCGTTGCACATCGTCATGAGCACAGTTCCGGTGAAGTCGGATGTCCAGTCGAACCAGACATCGCTGTCGATAGCTGAGCTGCCGAATTTGTAGCAGTTAGTCTCGTTCTGACCTTCGACACCTGTTGTCGCGGCCGTTGTGTCGTAGCTGAAATTTCCAGCACCCGCGATGGGGTCGGGCACTGCACAAGTGTCGCCGCCGCCTACGAAGGCAGCAGACAGAGCGGGAGTCCAGGCCTGGGCTGAAGTCGAGAATGAGCAAAGAGCAAGGGCGATAGTCGTGCTGCGTGCGAATTTCATGGAACGTCAAGATGGGTAGTCACAAGTGCCACGATTCGCCGGAAGTGACGGTCGAGGCCAGCGCTACTCTAAGTGCTTACCGACCCATCAACAAGGTGAGCAAGGCCTGCACGACTCGGGACACTGAAGATGGAGGCTAACGCGCGGCTCGTCGATCCCGTTTGTCGCATCCTCACGCCCCATACGGAAAGCCAATAGGGATTGGGAGCCGAGCGCACCCTTATCGATGGAAGGATTCAAGCAAGTCAAACTGCAGGCTCGGAGCCTAAGCCCAATTTTGGTGCCAACCTAAAAGCAAACGCTCTTGCTACTCGGTCACCGGGTAGGGCTCATCAGCAAAGGGTTGTGAGTGATAGCCCTTGGCGCCTACCGCTAGCAGCCCGTTGATAAACAGCGATTCATGGATTGGCTCCCTCGAATCGACTGACAAGGCGCCAGGTTCTACGCATAGTTGCGCGCTATTCGTAGGTTCTGGCAACGCGGACAGGCGGTTCGAGGGGGCCGAGACATGAATCGCTGTTTTTCAACGGGCTGCTCGCGCCAACTTGCTGTGGGGCTCGAGGCCCAAGCGCAGGCGTTCGAGCGGGATTGTGAAATCAAACTGCGGTCGCCAGCCGAGTTCATGCCTCGCCCGCTCGTTGACATACACGCGATCGATACCGGTATTCATCCTCCAGCCACGTTGCGAATATATCTGCTCATACGCCGGGACTCGGTGGCTCAGGACCGAGGGCGCATCGCAGCGTAGGTCCGCCAAGTAGGCCTCGGTGAATGGAGTCGTCGCGCTAATGATGTATCGGCGAAAACCTAGCGCGGGAGCTCGCTCCTTCGCCAATAGGTGCGCGCTAACGACATCCTCAAGCTCGACGCGGCGATGAAGGAAATCGTTCGGCTTCAGATGCTGGTCTTGAAACTCTGAACGTGCGGCTCTGCTGTCGTCCTACTCCAGGAAGAGTCGCGACGTTCGTAGCACAACGCATGGAAGTTGTTCCCTGTGGTGGAACAGCTCGCACAGTTTCTCTGCTGCGAACTTGTCACTCCATAGATATCCTTCGGCATGGGCCGACATCTTCAGTGATCCAAGCCGCCGGCATGCCCCTTGCTCGTACAAGGGCGCGGCCGAAGACGCTCGTCGTGCTCGTGAAATCGAATGCCACAGCTCTCTACCATGGCTCACGCAGTGACCGAATTCGATGCTCGGCTACACGCTCAGGTAGTCTCGCTCAATGCGCGCAGCAATGGACAGGTACTCGTCGGCAGCTCGCCAAGCCGATAGCGTCCGAGCAGTTCACGGGAACGCTGTGCAAGCTGGCGACGCACCTCTCGGCGTCGGCCGCGGACGCGTTCAATCTTCAGCTGATCGTAGGCCGTGGTCTGATGCCTCATCCAAGCGATGACAGCCGCCTCCGCCCTTTCGCCGACTGGGATCCGCTTGGTGCGCGCGACCGTGCCGCTTCCAACTGGAATCGCGTGCGCGCTGACTTGCTGAGCCATGCGTAACTCAAGCTCGCCCAGCTTCGGATGAAAGTCCAGGAAGCGTCGCACCTGCGACTCGAATTCTGTCGCGTATTCACCTTGCTGCTTCTCGCGCCGTGCCCGTCCCTGATCGAGTCGTTTCTGATAGACCGGATCCGCGCGCTCCTGTAGCAAGTCCTGCTTGACGGACTCGACGAGCTCTGCCTCCGCCCAGATCCCACGTGAGAAGGTTCTCCGGCCACGCTTCTCCTGCATGAGCCAGTGCGGACCGGCCGACTTGACGCGACGCGTCAAAGCTGGATCCCCGGGTGGAACCAACACCCAATTTTTAGGCACGCACACAATCACACCGCGCTCATCCTCGACCTTGCGCTCCTGTGTTGTCGGCTTGACTGTACTCGATTCCGGCTTCATGACAGGAGCATAGCCAGACGTGTTCGTCATGACACTCACTCATGCATAGTCCGGACCGCTGAAGGTTCTCACTGAACTCGACCCCGGGGCGAAACGCAACCCGCCGAATCACTCAGCGGATGCTGTGAGCTGCGACCATTGCCCGAGCAACTCGAGGTTGACCCCGATGCCACCACAAGCAATGACTAATACTTTCTCTGCCTGCTCGAGTTGAATGGCTCCATCATAGACAAGCGACAGAGCCGCGCCGCAGGCCGGTTCGACGAGCACGCGATGGCGTCGAGCAAACTCCAGGCAGGCGCGGACCGCTGCTGCATCACTCACGACAACCGAGCGTACAGCGTGCTTCTGCGTCCAAGCGAAGGCCGCATCGGCAACTCGCCGGGCACCCAGCGACTTGGCGATGGAGGTGATCGCAGGAATCGCCACAGCCGCGCCAGCAGCGATCGCGGCATGCAAAGAATCCGCGCCGACTGTTTCGACGGCAGCAAGCGGCACATCTGCCCAACCATTACGGTGCATGCCTTCAAGAACGCCACACATCAATCCCCCACCACCGACGCTGACTACGACGAGATCTGGTTTGCCATGACTCTCGTCGACTTCGTCAATCATGGACGCATGTCCACGCCATAAAGTCGGGTGATCGAAAGGTGAGATATACGCGGCCCCATCTTCGAGTGCGAGCCTGCGTGCCTCGACATCCGCTTCATCCCAGACATCTCCGACGACACGGACTTCGGCTCCGAGCAGCATCAATTGCTGGCGCGTCGACTCCGGTGTCGAGGAGGGCACGAGCACCAAGACCGGAATTGACAACTCACGGCCCGCATAGGCCACCGCGTAGCCAGCATTGCCACCCGATGAGGACACGAAGCGCCGGCATCCTTGCGCGAGCAAATCCTTGCACAACATGCCAACGCCACGAATTTTGAACGAGCCTGCTGGTTGTAAGCACTCCATCTTGAACCAGATGGATTTGCCCAGAGTTGCATCGATCCCAGGATCCTGGAAGACGGGTGTCACATGATGGAGGGTGCGCTCTTTCGTCACGCACACATCGTAGCTCGCGTCGCGTCCGCAGTCTGCTCTTCATCGATGTCGGGCGCGAGAGCAGGGCAAATAGATGCCAGACCATTCGGAACCTGCAGCCGAGCGCGCGGGCGGTCCGAGCTGCCCAACCGTCTGCGCTGGCCCAGCCAAGTCTTGACCTACGGATCCGCAACGGACCTCGGAACCAGACCCCATGGCGCGGGTTGAGCTCGCATGCGCTCACCAATCCGACTTCACACCACTATTCTCTACACTCTCGCATGGGTGCTATTCCTCGGCCGCGTGTTCCAGGAACCGCATGCAGCACCCGCTGCCCCCAAGCCGGAACGGCTCATCACTAAGGCTGTCGAAGCTGAAACGCGACACGCTCGATTGAATCTCTATCGCGGTGCAATTGGTAAGCGAAGTAACGATTTCGCGTCAATCGATAGGCCCGCTGCGAGTGGAGTCAGCACACCCTGACGCCTTCTCCGAGAATTCGGAATCAGAGGGCGCGCCCTGGCGCTCTCAACGATTAGAACCCTCAATCAATCTATTCAGGCCGCTTCAGGAACCAAAGGCTCGGGGCGCGACGAAGTCTCTGAGTACAGCCGTGGACGTTGCCGACATCAACTCCATGGTGACTGTCGACGCCATGAACTTCCTTCTCGATCGTCGTCGAGCGGATGATGCTGTCTCCATTCCGACTCCCTGTCTGACATCACGCAGGCATGCTGCTGATTCTCGCCAGCTTGACACAAGGTCCCAGGTACTCCTGCCGTTCCGGCACAAGCCTGGTACCAATTCAGAGCAATCGTTGGAGAGCGTAGCGCGCGTTGCGGAATTAGAAAAACGCAGCGCAGTACTGGAAGCCCAGCTAAGCCAGCGTC
This sequence comes from Planctomycetota bacterium, assembly GCA_047611405.1. Classification (GTDB taxonomy): domain Bacteria; phylum Planctomycetota; class UBA1135; order UBA1135; genus JBLFWN01. The sequence goes on from JBLFWN010000006.1 coordinate 97,855, forward strand.
GTATTCCTGCAACGCCGACATCAGAGGAAAAATCTGAAGCCGAAGAGTTGCGTGCTCACATAGGTGGCAGAGGATCGCGAGACTCGTGTCGTCGACCAGCAGAAGCAGAAAGCGAGAAGCACCAGCGGAAGATCGAAACCAATGATCGCCAGATGGCGCATAACTTTGCCCTCGAACATGACCTGAGTGAAGCCGACTAAGAGACGGTAGCGCTGCTCTTCATCGAGATCGAAAGCCTGCGTGACCAAGTCGAGCGCGAACTGGAACAGAGAGCTGACGAACCTGAAGAATTCGAATATCTCTGGGCAGACTTCGATGATTGGGCCAATCGCCGTTCCCGAGACAGGCTCGGCCCAGCGTTCCTCGAGGATTTTTTGGGTGACGACTGAGCCCCTATTGGGTCGCGGACAAATTTAGAAAACGCCTACCTGCACGATGCCAGGTAGCATCACCGGCCTTGGCAGGTCGAGTCTTAGGCGTGCTTCTTGTTCGAAGAAGAGCGGCGCCGGCCGTATATGAAGGCTTCATAGAACTTGAGGAGCCTAAGCAATCGTGAGAAGAAGCTACCGGCCCCACCACCACTTGGGAGCTTTGCGTTTACCACGGCCGTAAAACTCGTCCAGGAAACCTTCGCGGCGACCTTCAGACTCGAGACGCTCAGCTAAATGATCGGCGAAATGCCAACCTGCATTGCGAAGCGCGAAGTCTCGCTGCTCATAGCCATCGACATGACGCCATTCTTTGAGTGGACGTCGTTTGGCGTGCTCTGGCTTAGTTTGCGCGGCGATGAATGTGAGCGGTCCGTTGGAAACGAGCGGTTCGGATGATGCCTGTCGTCGAGTGCGGATCACGGCGCATTAGGACCCGAGTGGTTTGACATCACTGGTGGGCTAAGTGGCGTTATTCAAGGCGGAAGGGTGAGTGGGGTGCGTGTTTGTGCCAGTAGGACTTGTGGCGAAGCGGTGTTTGGCGAGCGCGCGCCCTTCCTACTTCGATCCTGAACCAAAGCGCCATCTCAACCCCACCGCCAACGGCAACGCGCTGAACCACGCCCCCCCCTAGACACCCTCAGTCAACGGCCACTCCCGCCGGTGAATCACCCAAGCCGACACCGACAGCGCCACAACTGAAATTACCCCCAAAGCCATCAACGCCGACGGCACATCCGCGCCCGCAACGAAGGGAGCCACCTCACGGTCAAACTCCTCCTGGATCTCGGCCGGCAACGGTAAATCCGCCAAGTGCCACCCCATCGACCGCAAGTAGTAACTAGCCGTGAGCTCATTCACCACCGCCGGCACCGCCGACAAGAAACCCTCGACCACGACCGCATAGATTAAGCCAATCGGAATCGCGCGCCGCGGCACAAACAACCCCAACAGGCAAAACAACGCCGTGTACGTGAAGCAAGCGCAAGTGATCGTCGTCGCCAGCGTGAACCAGACCTTGACGCCAATCGGCATACCACACAGCACAAAGGCAACGCTCATGCTCGCGGTCGTGGCAACCGCGAGTGATGCAGCCGTCGCCACATACTTGCCAAGCAAGACCTTCCAACGTGGCATCGCACGCGTGAATAAATACGTCAGCGTCTTGTCCTCGATCTCGCCGGCGAGCAACGAAGCGCCGTACAAGAGCGAAGCCAAGATACACAGGCTCTGCGGATACATGATGTAGAGGAACGCCGACATCGCGTAGCCCTCGACATCGATCGACTCATTTTCAGGGAAATCAAAGCCCGAAGCGATCAGAATTACGGCCAGCAACAGGATCGGAAGACTCAGGAACACACCCAGGATCCAGATCTTCTTGCCTCCGAGCATCTGCCGCAGACTGAGAATCAGTAAGGCTCTCATGCTCCATCACCCACCAAGTAAGCGAACACGGCATCAAGGCTCTCGTCATCGGAACCGAGTTCGTGAACATGGACACCGGTCTCGGCGGCCAAGCCTGGCAGCATGGCGAATAGCTCGCGCGGCTTGCGCGTCGTAACCCACAGCTCGCCGGTATCCATTTGTACTCCATCTACGGCGGGCTGGCCCGCGAGGTGGCGTGCCAACGCACGCGGCTCATCGCAGGCGATCCTGATCTTGTGGGGAATCTCGTACAGTAATCGGCGGATCTCTTGCACTTCACCAGCCGCCAGCACACGACCACCATAGATCAGCAGGAAGCGATTGGTCATGGCCTGCACTTCGTGCATCACGTGGCTCGACACGAGCACGCTCTTGCCCTCGCTCCCGAGTTCTTGGATCAAGTCCATCAACTCGTGCCGGCCAACGGGATCTGTACCGGAGAGAGGTTCATCCAAGACAAGCAGCCTTGGATCATGAACCAATGCCTGAGCTAACTTAGTCCGTTGCCGCATCCCCTTCGAGTACGTGGAGATCGGCTTGTGCATGTATTCCTTTGCACCGACACGAACCAGTGACCTCTCGGCTTGTTGCGTGGCATCGACGGAGCTCATACCGGACAAGCCCGCCAGCGTAGTCACGAACTGATGCCCGGTCAGAAACTGCCAGAAGGCATCATGTTCGGGGCAGTACCCGATCTGCTTGAGCAATCCTGGGTTGTTCCAAGGGTTCTCACCGAACACGCGGATGCTGCCTTCGGTCGGCTTTAATTGCCCAGTGATCAGCTTGATCAAGGTCGACTTGCCTGCTCCATTCGGACCGAGCAGGCCGTGCACACCCGGCTCGAGTTCGAGCGAGAGATCGTTCACGCCAATGACGACTCCGTAGAGCTTCGTCACCGACTGGCATTCCAGGAGGGCAGTCATCAGATTCGAGTCGGCGAATCTACGCGCCGTAGCAGGATCAGGACGCAGGCGACAGATACGACACTCAACCACACACCCGCCATGATCGGCGAATCTTGGCTCGTCAACCCTTCCACCATCGCGGAGATATCGCCTCGAACTTCGAGTTGTTGTGCGCGCCCTTCTACATCGTAGAGCCCGAGCTGAAGGGCACGGACCGTGTGCGGCAGTGAGAGAAGGAAGGTCCAAGCACTGCCACCCAAGCCGCGAGTCTGCTGCAAGATGATGTGACTCATTGGGCCGAACAGACACAGGACGAACCACGTCACGGTCGCAAAACGTGGCTGCTTGGTCAGCGAAGAGAGCACCAAGATGATGAGCGACACAGGAATAATCGTTCCAAGCGATGCCAGAACGATTGTGCCTGCCACCGGCAGAGTCTGTACTACGGTGTCCAAGGATGGAGAGAACAGGATCGACAGCGTGTACAGCACGAGCGACGGCAAGAGTGTCACTGCACCCAGCAAGACGACCAGTACACCCGCCTTGCCGATCACATAGTCGAGCCGTGATACCGGTCGCGCGAAGTAGATCAGGAAGGCGCGCGTCCTGAGGTCATTGGCCACCAAGGGTGGCCCGACGATGGCCGCGACAAGCCCTGCCATCCACAACTGAAAGTAAGTCCCGAAGTAGCCAAAGACCATCGTCCACACGGCCGACCGGATGGCGGCAGGATCTTCGTGCAACTGGTTCACCAGACGGTGACCCAAAATCTCACGCGCGATCTCGTAGAAGGGTGTAGTCGGGTCCGTTCCGGGATCCGTGATGCGTCCAATGATGAAGAACACCCAACCGAAGTACAGGAAGGGTAGGAAGGACACGAATACCAACCGGCGCAGCAACTTGCTGCGCCACGCGATTGCGAGTCCTGTGCGCGTGATCGGCCGCCAACGCATGGCATGCGATGTCCGTTCGCCCTCGTAGCGCCGGTACCCGATTTGAAAGAGCGGCATCAGCGATCCTTTTCCACAGCTTCGAGGAAGATCTCTTCGAGGGTGTTGCGCCCGCCTTCGATGCGTCGCAGCACGACGCCTGTATCGCGCGCCGCCTGCATAGCTTGCGCAGCGGCCGCCCGTGGATCACCGAAGATGCGTAGTTCATCGAGGTGAATCTCTTCCCACTTGGCCCCCGAGCGATCGAGGGCTTGGCCGAAAGCCGGGTCGGGACGTTCTAGCCCAACCGTGACGCTCATCACTGCCGGCTTGCTCAGCGCTTCCATCGTGTCGTGCACAAGCAAACGACCATGCCCGATCATCACGACCGCGTCACAGATCTCCTCGACATCGTGCAAGATGTGAGTGGACAGCACGACGCTGGTTCCAGTGCGGTCGTACAAGCCGCGGATCAGCTTTAGCATCCGTTTGCGACCTAGCGGGTCCAACCCACTCGTCGGTTCGTCAAGCAAGACCAAGCGAGGGTCGTGAACGATTGCTTGAGCAAGCTTTTGCTTCTGGCGCATGCCCGTCGAGTACGTCTGAACTTCGCGGTAGCGCTCTTCGCCGACCCCCACGTAGTCGAGCACCTCGTGCGCTCGCCGCAGTGCATCGATCTGTGGCAAACCGGACAATTCGCCCGCGTACGCCACCGACTCAATGCCTTTGAGCCCGGGAAAGATGCAGTCATCCTCCGGCATATAGCCGACCAACTCGCGGACACGCCGGAAGTCGCGCTCGGAGTCGAGGCCCAACACGCGTGCATGCCCGGAGCTGATTCGGACGAGCCCCATCAGGGCTTTGATCAAGGTACTCTTCCCGGCGCCGTTGGGTCCAAGGAGCCCGAAGACTCCCGGCTCTAGCACGAAAGAGACTTCGTCGAGTGCAACGCTATCGAGATAGCGTTTGCTCACCTGTTCAATTTCGAGGACGGCTTGCTGGGCTGAAGTCACGTGCTGGGTAGGTGGTCGCTACGCCCGCAGCAACGGGCGCGACGAACGCGGCCGGTGGAGAGGCGTGGCATTTTGGGGGAGCGAGATTTCGCAATCTGCGCGCGCGGAGAGAGTCAGTCTGCGCAAAGTGAGGGGGCACGCACAATCGCCTCAGCAAGAATCGATGGCGGTTGCACGCCCGAACTACGTCGGTGCACCGAACAGATTTCTAACAATCCGCAAAGCCGACGACTCAAAGACAGGGAAGGAGCAGCTGCATCCTGCGCCTGCTCTATCGGCCCCAGACATCGATTCGCGCTATGGATCCGCTGCGATCGAACAATGCAGCAGATGTCTCGGGGCTCAACTTATGGCCCACAATATGCGTGAGGTCGCCATCTGTGCCGAGCACTTCGATACCCGGCTGCCCTCCCTGGTGGAGCACGATCGGTACCTGGTACAGAGTGAACGCGAGCGCGCCTTTCGGAACTTCCAGCTGGCGGCGCGCGCCGCGTGCATCGATGAAGTCGAAGGGAGTCGACTCGGGACACCAGTCCAGCGGACCAGCGCCGGTAGCGCCCAGAGCCAGGCAACCCTCGCTCACGAGGACGCCGAGTTCGCCCAAGCGGGCGAGCACATCTTCCTTCACTTGGCCGGTCATGCCGGGTTGCTGAGCGCCAGCAAAGGAAGGCGTGTGCGAGTAGGGATCGGTCGGGAAGGCGCCGTAAGCAGCGGGCGACTTGGCCGTCCCCAAACCGAGTCGCAGATCCAGGTAGTGCCGTTCGAGCGCCTCGCACGGGCCGCTGTTGTTGCGAGCCGTCACGAGCGCCTCATGTGTGGCGAGCAAGAGCTTCGAGACTTGGTGCCAGTAAATACAGCCAAGCCCCTCGTAGCCATAGAAGGTGCCCGAGCGACCGGTGAAGGCAGCGTGATCGAAAGTCTCCTCGTACAAGTCGAGGATGCTTGCGCGATCACGATCGATGCCAGCACTATGAACCCCGAGGCTCACGTCATCGAGAGCTTCTGCGAGCACCGCCGCATTGCCCAGCTTAGCAGCGAAGTGCAGCTGGCCGTCCGCGCCCTGGATTACGATCGAGCGCTCCCCGGCTACGACCAATTCGCTCAAGACAGGAGCGCGCTCGCGAGCTGTGACGGGAAGGCAATTGCTCTCGATGAAGCGCGGCAGATTCCGATCTGGATAGAGCAGGTAGCTGTGCTGATCCTCACGGAACAACTCACTCGCCCGCAACGCATCCAGCATTGTCGAAATCTCCGCACCGTCCAAGAGGTCGGCCGACAAGACGGCGACCTGTCCCTCGAGCATCACAGGTAAGCGGCGAACCTGCACGCCTCCGTCTGGAGCGAACTCCAGCAGGTTGTATGCGTGGAACAAGCCATCGGCACGGCGGTTGGCTCGGATCGAGTGGGAGACCCACGCCTTCGCACCGCGAAGCATCGCCGCGATCTCGACACAGCCGAGCTCTTCCTTCTGCCCGGACATGCCGGATGAGTACAGCGCCCCGCGATACTCCCCCCCCGCTCTCCCCAAACCGTCCAGCACTCGCCGCCGATCGCTTGGGGACATCGGTCCATCGAGTATGGCGCGCTCGCTTCGAAAGACATCGTCGATGGCGCGCATGAAGGCGGCGACCTCGCACGAGAAGGACACGCGTTGCTGCGGGTTGGTCTCGAACAACTCTGCGTACATCGCGAGAGCGCCACGCATGTGACACAGAGTCACGACCGAGGCTCCGCGGCCGACCAAAGCGTTGTTCGCGTCGTTCCACTCGGGACGTTGGGTGTTCAGCCAGATTCCGAGCTCGGGAATCAGATTCGAAAGCTTGACCAAGACCGGCAAGACGAGTTTTTCGGCCAAGCAGACGCGATGCAACTCGCCCGAAGAGTCATGCAGCAGGCGGCCTTCCTGCCCCTGTTGCGCCACGCGCTCGTCGATGTAGTCCGCGTGATCCTTATCGAAAGTGATCGTGTTGCGCGGGTCTTCAAGCAAGGAGTCGTAGTCACCGATACGGTACGGGACATCGGCATAGACGTAGCGTTCACGCCCCAGCTCTTCCGCGATCGCACGGGGGTCATGCCGCTGCCAAAGATCGAGCAGGCGCAGCAAATAGATTATCTGGTGGTCGCCCCAGTAACCGATATGTGCCCACGGATCGCCAGGGTCGGGCACCTCCCATTCGAAGCCTGAACGAGTCAGGCGATACGGGTTGTAACCGTCGGCCGTAGAGGAGTCGACGAAGCGAGTGACGACGGAATGCAGGAAGCGGGGGTAGGAAGCGCACAAGGCCTCCCAATTTTGGAAGATGTCGCGCCAGTTTCCGGCATAGGCGTAGCGCGACCCACCCTGCAAATGCTGCCGCACTTCGATGGAGAACGCATTCCAAGGTCGGCTTGGATCGCCGTGCCGGCGGCTGAACGATAGCGGCAGGTACTCGTCTACTAGACGCTGCAAATCGGGATCGTCACGCTCCGCTGACTGTTGCAGCAGATCCGAACGTTCGAGCTGGGCAGGCAGTTCGCTCAACCATGCTTCGTGCCGCCTGAACACCTGCGGCGCCACTTCATGGATGTTGGCGCGCAAGTCATCGATCGGCAGCTTGTAGCCGCTCTCGAAGATGCCACCGCGCATGATGTTGAACATCGCGTTCGCGAAGTGGCGCGCATCTTCGGCCGGATTACCTGTGCGCTGTAGACCGTCCGCCAGCCCAACCAGCCGTTCCAGGCCGCGCGTTCCGGCCAGGATGTCTTGCGCCAGATCCGCAGAGCGATCCGCTGCACTCCCCAAGTACTGTCTTAGCTGGGACACATCAGCAGCGTCCTGATCGACCTCGGCCACGATTGCCCACTCTCGGCACTCATCGAGGGCCAGCGTCAGGTCGGCTTGCAGCAGGAATGCCCCGCGTTGCCCGCGCACTTCATCTTCCTGCTCAACTTCCAGACCATTACGGAAAGCTTCGACCTGGCGAGTGCTCAGCAACCGGCGAGCCCCCTCGAGACCATGCCACCAGATGCTCGTCGCGGCGAGCGCCTCACTTGGAACAGGACGGTCGACTGGCACGGAGCTCAAGCGGTACAGCGTCAGACCATCCGCCTCGGCTTCGCAGCGCTTGTAGGCATCGATCAGAGTGCTGTAGCCGGTCTGCATCCCGCTCTCGACTCCAGATGGAAGGATGTCCAAGAGCCCATCTAGGACTCGCACCGAGCATGCTTCATGCTGGCCGCCCAAGTGCTTCAGCCTTACGCGCCGAACGAATCCGAAGCGTTCTGAGCTTGCCCATTCGTAGGAGAAGCTCAGTCCCAAGCTGCGGTTTTCTTTTTCGAAGAGCAACCGGTCGCCGGCCACATTTTTGTACAGCCGGATACTGCAGTCGTAGACACCCTCGAACTCCGTACGGAAAGGCTCCCAGCGAGACACCTTGTGCCCTTGCTGAACCAACAGCACGGTCATCGGCCCGCGACGCCCTGAAGAATCGTGCACGCGGTCGTCCGTCGTGTACGGAAAGAGGGCGCTCTCAGCGTTTCGCCGACCGGCCGTTAGCCCGCCGCGACTCGAAACGAACATCCAGTGGTCGGAGTCACTGACTAAGCTCATCAAGAACGGCGCCATGCGACCCGCGTTCTCGATGCAATACCAACATTCGCCGTCGCGCACGACGAACTCACCGCGTGCTTCGCCCGCTAGAGGCTGAAGCTCGCTAGCACCGAGATGTATCGGTCCGCTATGCATAGCTGGTTCAGCGTTTCTCGAAGACGCGAACGAAGTCGACTTCGAAGCGCTGCGCTTCGGCATCGGGGGCGATGGCACCGCCCATGCCGCCGCCCATCGCCAAGTTCAGGATCAGGTTCTGCGGCTTATTGAATGGCCATTCGAGCTGATTCGATGTCTTGTCGTAAGTGTAGTAGTGCTCGCCGTCGAGGTACATGCGCACTCCAGTCTCATCCCACTCGCAGACATAATCATGGAAGGCTTCACTCATTTTCTCGACCCGCATTTGCTTCGAGATGTGATTGCCCTGCTTGAAGTAGAAAGCGCGCGTGTGACAAGAGGCGTGGTTGATGCCGTCACCCGTCTCGTCATCGATCTCACGCCCGACTCCCTCACAAATATCGATCTCGCCGCAGTACGGCCAAGATACCTCGTCGCGATAGCCGTCACCCAGCGTCCAGCCAGCTGCCCATGTTCCGTCCACAGCGGGCACCTTGGCACGAATCTCGATGCGACCGTACAAGAAGCTGATCTTGCCTCGCGTCGTCAGACGCGCCGAGGTCCAGGGCTGACCCTGGTCGTCGGGCCTCGCTTCGATGATGAGCTTGCCACCCTCTTGACGCGCGTTCTCGACGCGTCCCTCCGTGTAGTACTGCGGCTCGCGGTTGCCCCAGCCCCAGTTGCCCAGGTCGTGCGTCCACTTGCTCTGATCCGGCAGCCCCCTACCGTCGAACTCATCGGCCCAGACTAGAGACCATTTGTCACCCTTCGTGTTCTGGGTCAACGAACGCGGCGTCATCTGATGCGCGCGCATCAGTTCGAAGCGCACGGTATGCACGACGCACCCTTCACCGGACGCATGCACCAGCATCGAGTGCGGACCCTCGTTCAGAGGCGAGCCGTCCCGATAGATCATCGTCTTTGTTTCCGATGCGGGCGCGTCGATAGGACCAGTGATGTCGTAGGTGCGACCATCTTTGTTGCCGACATAGTCCTCGAGCCACAGATGACTCCCTTTCGGGGCCGTGTAATGGATCTCGGCTCGATAGCGCCCGGCGGTTGGAACTTGAACTTGAAAAGCTTGGGCGTGCTCTCCAGCTTCGAAGTTCAAATTTACTTCCGCGGTCACTTCGATCAGCAGCGGCGCTTCCGATCGAGTCTCTACGGTCGGTGCAGTCGCCGATGAAAGACAGAGGAAGGGCGCAGCGAGTGCGAAACGTGTGAAGGTAGTGAGCATGTCGTAGTCGTTCAGCCTCGAACGAGTTCCGCTTCGATTTCCTCGAGAGTGCGGCCCTTGGTCTCGGGGATAACGAACATCGTGAAGAAAAATGCGAGCACAGAAAAGAATCCGAAGATCGCGAATACTCCGGCAGGCCCAAGCTGTTCCATGCCTCGTGGGAACAGCTGTTGAACGCCGAAGGAGACGGCCGAATTGAAGAAGCCGGCGACGGAGATGGCGATGCCTCTCAGATGCATCGGGAAGATCTCCGAGAACATGGCCCACATGACAGGCCCAAGCGAAATCGCGAAGCCGGCGATGAAGCAACAGATTGCGATCAGCACCAGCAAACCATTGATCTGTAGTGCATCTTTCGCGAGACCTTCCAGCTTGCCATCGACAGCAGCGGAAGCCTCGGCACCAAGATCGGCAACCGCATCAAGTAGGCCGGAGTTGAACGCGAGCTGATCGTCGAAGACAGTGCCAGTCAGCCCTGAGAGGGCGGCTATGGTTTCGGCTCCCAAGCCTTCGGATTGACCCTCGACGATCTCTGGAGTCAAGGTGTACTCAGCAGCAGAGAAGGCTGCTGAGTTTGTAAACAGTGCGACCGACATCAATGCGGTACCTACCAGCAAGAGCGGCCGCCGCCCCGCACGATCGATCAAGCGCATTGCGAGCACCGTGAAGCCAAGGTTCACCAATCCGACCAGGATTGCATGACCGAGCGCCACGTCCCGTGCGGCTCCGGCCATCGCGAAGATCGTGGTCGAATAGTAGAAGATCGCGTTGATGCCGGTGATCTGCTGAAAGAAGCCAAGCCCCAAGCCGATGATCATGACGCGCTTCATGCGCGTGTTGAATAGATCCCCCAGGCCGGCGCTCGCCTGCTCGGCTGCTGACGCCAAACTCTTGCGCACAGATGCCATAGCGGCCTCGGCTGACTCCCGACCGTTCGCTCGCACCAAGACAGCCAATGCCTCGCTGTCCTTGCCTTGGGCCGCCAGCCAACGCGGGCTGCGAGGAACAAGGAAGAGAAGAGAGAAGTACAGCGCTGCAGGGATCGCTTCGACTCCAAGCATCCAACGCCAACTCATCTCCGCTCCCTCCAGGAAGTAGTTGGAGAAGAAGGCGGCCGAGAAGCCCAGCACGATGTTGAGCTGGTTGAACGATACGAGCTTGCCACGTTGCTCCGGTGGTGCGATCTCCGCGATGTAGATCGGTGCGATCAGTAGAGCACCGCCGACACCGAAGCCACCGAGGATCCGGAAGGTAACCAGCAGGGGATAACTCGGAGCCAGTGCGCTTCCGATAGCCGACACGGTGAATAGGGCAGCCGTGCCCATCAGCACCGGCTTCCGTCCGACAAGATCGGCCAACGGCCCAGCAATGGCCATGGCGAGGGTCGCTCCCAGGGTCAGGCAAGCTACGGTCCACCCAATCTGATCCGCGTCAAGACCGAACTCTCCTCGAATAGGGTCGACAACGCCGGAAATGACGGCACTGTCGAATCCCATCAGGAAGCCGCCGAGAGCGACCACCAGTGAGACCAAGACGGTGTAGGAAGAGCTGGATTGAGGCGTTGTCATCGTGTCGGCGTGAGCCGTGTTCGGCGGGGTCGAATCTGGCGGGGAGGGCGGAGTCCAGGACTCATTCAACCCGCGCTTCCTGATTGCGCCAGAGGTTGCTGTTCGTGGGACGGTGCGTTGATATATGAGTCGTGAAGCTGCGAGTCGTCCGCAGTGTGGCTAGCTATCCGCTGCAGCACCGGCGGTTATCAGGAACTCCGAGTCCGCGCTACCGCGTGGGTCTTCCGCCTGTTGTATTTGAAGACAACTCGTCGCAAGTCCTCAGCAGGCTGAGTGCGACACGGACATGTCTCCGAGTGCAGCGAAGACGAGCTGCTCGCGCTGAACGCAAGATCTCCTCCTGCCCTGATGGACCAGCTCAGCGAATCCTGAATGGCTTCGCTCTCGTTCAGCCAAACGAATGGAGCCCACGCCAGATCCTGGCATGGGCTCCATCATCCATTCCAAAGACTCACGCGGCCAGAGCGGGAGTGGGAAGCTTGCTCTGGCCAGACACGCTCAGGGGACCATGACGATCGAGTAACCGTCAGACAAGTCGTAAGATGCGCCACCGGCGGCGGGGTCGCGGTACCAGCACTGGAAGTTGACCGTACCGGGGCTGAAGTTGATGCCGGGGGCGTTAAAGTCGACGACGAAGTCGAAGCTACCACCACCGCTGAAGACGACGGGCAAGCGAGTTGTGGCGCCACCGATGCAGCGAACTCCGTTACCGAAGGGTGAGTTCAGCTGGTTCGGACCGTAATAGAAGATGCCGGGCTGGCTGGGAGCACTGCTCGCGGACAGCGTTAGATTCTGCGCAGCGATGCTCGCCGAACCGGTCGCGGACATAACCGAAGCGCCGCCAGTCGAGTTGATGTCGCTGGTGCAGTAGTTCGTTCCGAGGCTCGCACTGACTTCCGAGAGGCTCACATTGTCGTAGTGGATGCCCGACGGAGTGTAGGCCGTCGACATGTTCGAGAAGCCTATCTGGAAGAAGTCACCGACGTGGTTGGCGTCGATCGTCAGCGACAGCTCGTAGGTGCCCCACAGTGTCGGGATCGCCGTCGTGTCCATGGTCACGTAGCCGTCCAGCGAGAAGACAGTGCCGTCGATCACCTTGATGAAGGCTTGGGCGGTCGAGGCAGGCATGATGTCGCCCAGCTTTGCGTCGAACTGGAACTTGAATGTCTTGCCGACATCGCTCGCGTCGATGATCTGCTCTTGGAAGGTGTTGGCCTCGATCGTGTGGCCGTTGGCGTGGTCGCCGTTGTTGTAGTCGCTATACACGACAAGACCCTGCGCACCTTGAGGGGCACCACCCTCGCCAGCGGAAACGGCGCAGAAGCCGGGGGTGCCGTTCGGGGCGCCGAAAGGACCATAGCCGTAGAGGTAACCACCACCGCTATCGAAGACGTTGCCAAAGACTAGCCAGCCGGTGGTGAGGAGAGCGTCCGGGTCGGACTGGACGAGCGCCTCGAAGTCCTCGCTGTAGGGGGCGAGTTGGGCAAAGCTCGTAGAGGCAGCGAGGCTGATCGCTATGGAGGACGCGAAGGCGGC
>JBLFWN010000007.1:0-108036 GCA_047611405.1 Planctomycetota bacterium
CTCAAAAAAAGTCAGGCCCACAGTGGCTACCCGCACGGTCATCGGTCCTAGGAAGTAGCCAAAGCCTTCGTGAGCTAAGCGAGGCAGCTCAAGCGAAGATCAGCAACCCTATCGCCAGCAACGCGCAATACAGCGCGAACCAAATAAAGGCGCCCTTGCGTAGGACCACCAGCAAAGTCTTCAGCGCAACAATGCCAACAAGACCTGCGATGGCAGCGCCCGCCGCCACGGCAGTGCCGGAATACTCACCGAAGCCCTCTGTCAACGCGCTCGGAATCTCGACGATGGCAGCGCCCGCAACCGCGGGCAGACTCATCAGGAACGACAGCCGAGCTGCCTGGGCAGGCGACAAGCCGCGCGATAATCCAGCCGAGATCGTCGTCCCTGATCTCGAGATGCCAGGGATCAAAGCGAGGATCTGTGCGGTGCCGATGAAGACTGCATCAGACATCCTCGGCTGCAACTCAACCTCGTCGCCGAGCACTGACTCTTCGCCAAAGCTCGCCTGATTCTTGCGCCGCGCTCTCTCGCCAATCAGCAAGATGACGGCCGTCGTGAGGAGTGCGCCCGCAACGGCTTGCTGATTGTGGAAGACCTCTTCCATCCAGTTCTTCGCTGTCAAACCCACCACAGCAACTGGCACCGTTGCGATGATCAACCACAGAATCATGCGCGGCCGGCCAGCGAATAGGTCGCTGAACAACGCACGCACATCGCGCCGGTAGGCATAGGTCACTGCGGCCAGCGTGCCCACATGAAGCGCGACGTCGAGCGCCAAGCCGGCATCGCGCACCTCGAGCATCAAGCGCGCGACAACCAAATGCCCTGACGAACTGATCGGCAGGAATTCGGCCAGGCCCTGAAGAACGGCCAGCAACACGAGAGCTGTAAAGCCAGCTTCGGATGCAGGCAGGTCTTCGATCGGTAGAATCACGGAGCTAAGTTGAGATGACCGCGTCTCGGATCAGAGTGCTTCGATGGGCAAAATCGATTCGATGCCGAAGGCGTCCGCAACCGCTTGGCAGGTTAACTTGCCACCGATCGTGTTTGCCGCCGTCGCCAACTCGGGACTCTTGCGGACTGCGTCTGCAGCGCCCCACTTCGCGAGTTTATGAACCCAAGGCAAAGTAGCGTTGGTCAACGCAAAGGTCGAGGTGCGCGGAACGGCACCTGGCATGTTCGCGACGCAATAGTGCACCACGCCGTCTACCACAAAGGTTGGCTCTTCATGCGTGGTCGGACGACATGTCTCAACACAGCCGCCCTGATCGACTGCGACATCGACGATGACGCATCCTTCGCGCATCAGCGCCAAGTCCGCGCGCCGCACCAATCGCGGCGCTGCTGCTCCGGGGACCAATACGGCTCCGACGACCAGATCGGCGCGCGACAGGTGCTCACGCACTGCCATCGGCGTTGAATAGATCGTCTGGCAGTTAGCCGGCAGGATCTCGTCCAAGTAGCGCATACGCTGCAAATTAATGTCGAGCACGGTCACATTCGCGCCCAAGCCTGCAGCCATGCGTGCCGCGTTGGTGCCGACGGTTCCGCCACCCAGCACCAGCACCTCTGCCGGACGCACACCGGGCACACCGCCCAGGAGGATCCCGGTTCCGCCCGCGGGGCGCTCCAGGTATTTGGCACCGGCTTGAATCGCCAGGCGACCCGCGACTTCACTCATCGGGTCGAGCAGCGGCAGACCGCCGTTCTGTTGGAGAGTCTCGTAGGCAAAACAGTGCGAGCCGGTGGCGACGACCGCGTCGGTCAGTTCGCGATCGGCGGCGAGGTGGAAGTAGGTGAACAGCACTTGATCCGGCCGCATCATCGTCCACTCTTGCGGCTGCGGCTCCTTCACCTTCAAGACCATCTCGCTGTCCGCAAACACAGCTTCGGGATCGGGAGCGAGCTGCGCCCCCGCCTCGAGATAATTCTCGTCACTTAATCCACTGCCGTTGCCGGCGCTGCTTTCGATCAGGACGGAGTGTCCGGCCTTGACCAATTCGTCGACACCCGCGGGGGTCAGGGCGACTCGATATTCGTGGGTCTTGATCTCTTTGACGACGCCAATCTTCACGTGGAACTCCTCGAGGCTTCCGGAGAACTCGCTCCGGATGGGCTGGCTGCTGTTCGGATTGCGGGAGCGAGATCACGTGGCTCGCCCGTGACGCGTGCGCGCCCCTACCTTTCCCGGCTGATCCTGGCGCGCACTATAGCCACGCATGCGGATCAGTCCGCGCTGCTTTCAGTCACCTTCTGTCAGAAAAGCTCGCCAAAAGCTATTGGCATGGCCCGCTCGGCGCACTACTGTCTGCGGCCCGGCCGGAAAGAGCTGCATCAGCTCCTCCGATCGACCCAGAAAGGGCCGTTAGCTCAGTTGGCTAGAGCGCTACGTTGACATCGTAGAGGTCACTGGTTCAAGTCCAGTACGGCCCACCATCTTTCTGGTTCGACGGCATCCGCCGTCGAGGGGCGCGGCGATCCAGGTTCCACAGCCTACGCGGGTGAGCTACTTTGAGATCCTGGTGCCGCACCGACGCCTTTGAGGCGCCTTGGGATTTTGCTTCCCGAGCTGAGCGTTTTGAAATGCGCCGCTCATGGCCCAACTGGCTGCTAGACGATGCCCAGGCTCGGTGCTCGCGCCAAGATGGCGGGCTTCGCCTCCGGCCAACGCGCGCCCCTGCCCTGACAATCTTCAGGTATAGGTTCGGCTCCAGCTAGGGCGTGGAGAGGGTGCCAGCAACGCCACCCTTCAGGCAGCCGGCAGATTTATTCGGGGTGCAGACTGAGCACAACCCGAGCGTTCGGTCTTATTCCCGGAGGGCGCGACTCCTTCTCAGGCTGTTCCGAGTTCGCTACCTGCAAGGCCCTTGGTAGCCGCCATTCAGGCCTCACCTTGATCCCCTAATTCCTTTTCAAGATGATCTCTGGGCTCGCGAAGCGTCACCGCTGAGAATCAATTCGATGCTGAGGCATGAGTTGCGCATCGCCATAAACCCCGATATCGGGATTTTGGCGGGCGAGTTCGCCCTCGGAGAAATCCCCTCCTTCCTCAATCACGAAGGACTCAAACAGACGAGGCAGTCTGACGTACATGATGCTGTCCCACTCGTTACCAATCGGTTAGTCGCCAATCGCTAGCGGGTTCGGGACTCTGGTGCAGGTCACGAATATTCTGCCTGGCATACTCGGTTGGACTTCGACTCGAGGCGGTGCCAAGAGGCAGAATGTAAGCGGCCCGAAAGGAAACGGAGGTGCCATGCGCGCCTCCCAGTCGAGAAGCGAAACTCCCATGTTGCATGCATCCGTTGCCCTTCTCTCGTTAGTTGCTCTTCCTCAAGACTTGACGACAGAGGAGGCCTATCGAGAGCTAGAGTCCATAGATCGAGTGACGCCCGTCGTGCGTGTCGTGCAGGCCGTGAAACCGACGGTGGTCTTCATCGAGACAGAAGCCCGTGAAGCTGTGCGTAGCGGATTCTGGGGCATGGTCCAACGCAAGACTTCAGGCAGCGGATCGGGTGTGGTCGTTCATCCGACTGGCTATGTCGTCACGAACTATCACGTCGTACAAGGCAGCGAGAAGATTCACGTCTCCTTCGACGATCGTAAGGGTCGTTATGAGGCGCAACTCGTGTCGTACGTTTCGTCGGAAGACCTGGCGCTGTTGAAGATTGAGTCCAAAACTGACGAACCCTTCCCCACCGTCCGACTTGGGCAGAGTTCTGATCTGTTTCCGGGTGAGCGCGTCGTTGCGATCGGCAATCCAATGGGCCAGACGCACACGGTCTCGCAAGGCATCATTTCGGGACTCCACCGAGATGTCGAGATTCCGGAACGCGGCCTGGCCTTCAAGGATCTGATCCAGACAGATGCATCGATCAACTTTGGCAACTCGGGCGGCCCGCTGCTGAACATTCATGGCGAACTGATCGGGATCAACACAGCTGTGAATCGCGAGGCCGAGAACATAGGCTTCGCGATCCCGGTTGACCGTTTGGATCAGGTCCTGACTGACATTCTGTTCCCAATGGCTCGCAAGACCTGGCTTGGCTTCGATGTCGCAGACGGAAACCCGCTCGTGGTCAATAAGGTCTGGCCCGGAAGTCCCGCGGCTATGGCTGGTATCTGCGAAGGCGATCACGTGCTGGGCCTCGAGGGCAAGGCGCTCGAGTCTGTGGATGACTTCGTGCACGCCAGTCTCGAGCTCGAGCCCTATCAAGACGTGCAACTCAGCATCGGCAGTTCCGATGGGCAGGCAAAAGTTGAGATCGCAAGTTGGGACAAGCTAGATGGCTTGTTGTTCGAGCGCTTTGGCATCACGGTTCAGGAAATCGTGGTTGGCCGAAACTCATGGGTCGTAATCGATCGAGTGCGTAGCGACGGACCCGGGGACCAGCTCGGTCTCGTTTCGCATGACTGGATTCCAGCGATTCAGGTTCCTGGCCAGCCTTTCCCCTATCAGATCCGTAACCGCCGGGCGCTGGCGCAATTGGCGGAGAAGCTGCCGAGCGGAACTCGTCTCGAAGTCGATATCTACCGGGACGACAACGACAACCGTACCTACGATCGTGAAGAGCTCTACAAAGGGCCCTTGGTAGTCCAGTAGCCGATTATCGCGCGCTGACGGCCTTTTCGGCCGTATCGGAACAATCGAGGAGCAGCCGCGACCACCGTCGCGGCTGCTCCTTGCCCCATCGATGGGCGGAAAGTTCGCAGCTGTCCACAAGCGGCCCCCTTCACGAGTCGATAGAGGTCCGTATACTCCCCTGCTCCAATTTCGACCGGATGCCGCCCAGTTGGTAGTCGGATCGGAAGCCCTTCCCCCCCAGCTCTCGTCCTGCCGAGACCGCTCTGCGCCGCGAACCCGGTGTCGCCTCCCCGCCCATGAAAGGCCTGATCGAGTTCACAGAACGTTTCGGGAACATGATGTCCCGCGCGCTTCTGACTGTCCTTTACTTCGTGGTACTTGGCCCCTTCGCCATTGTGTACAGGCTCTTTGCAGACCCGCTGCACCTGCGGCCTCGGCCCGACGGTAATTGGTCTACCTGGCAAGAGACGCCAAACACTCTCGAACGAGCCAGGAAGCAGGACTGATGAATATCCTCGGACTCTCCTTTTACTATCACGACTCTTCAGCCGCCTTGGTGCAGGACGGCGTACTTGTCGCCGCCTCCGCGGAAGAGCGTTTCAGCCGCAAGAAGCACGACTCCGGATTCCCCGAGCTGGCGATCGAGTTCGTGCTGAAAAGGGCCGGCATCACGATTCACGACGTCGATCATGTCGTGTTTTACGAGAAGCCCTTCGTGAAATTCGAGCGCATGTTGCTCACGGCGATGAGCACCTTCCCGCACTCGGGCGCGGTCTTCCGCGAGTCGATGCAGCGCTGGATCTCGGACAAGCTGTGGATCAAGTCGATGATGAGCAAGCGCATGGGGATCCCTAATTCGCGCTTGTTGTTCGCCGACCATCACATGTCGCACGCGGCCTCGAGCTACTTCACTTCGCCCTTCGAGGAGTCAGCCATCTTGACCGTCGACGGCGCCGGTGAGTGGTCGACCTCGACCATGGGTATCGGTCGTGGCAACAAAATCGAGATCATTAAGGAGCTGCGCTTCCCGCACTCGCTCGGCCTCTTGTACTCGGCCTTCACGGCCTACTGCGGCTTCGAGATCAACGAGGGCGAATACAAGCTGATGGGGATGCACCCCTACGGCAAGCCGCAGTACGTGGACAAGATCTACGAGATCCTTGAAGTGGCAGAAGACGGCAGTCTCTGGCACGACATGAAGTACTTCGCGTACCACTACTCGACCAATGACACGCTGACGCCGGCCTTCGAGCAACACTTCGGTCGCCCGCGCAGGGACCCGAAGCTGCAGGACCAATCGCTCGATCCCTATTACTGCGATATGGCGGCCAGCATCCAGAAGGTCACGGAAGAGATCCTTCTGAAGATGGTCACGCACCTGCACGAGCTGACCGGCTTGAAGAGTCTCTGCTTGGCTGGCGGAGTGGCGTTGAATTCGGTCGCGAACTACAAGGTGCTGCGCGATGGGCCCTTCGAGAACGTATACATCCACCCGGCTCCGGGTGACGATGGCGGCTGCGTCGGCGCGGCTTACTGGGCCTACAACCATCTGCTGGATCAACCCCGCGGACCGGCCTTGGATCACGCCTATTTGGGCGATGAGGCCACAGACAAAGAGATCAGGACATTCCTTGAGAAGTACGACATCGAGTACGAGTACATCGAGGACGACGAGGTGTTCTACAACTTTGTCGCGGAACAGCTGGTCGACTCCAAGGTTTGCGGATGGTTCCGCGGTCGCGAGGAATGGGGTCCGCGTGCGTTGGGCTCGCGTTCGATCATCGCCGACCCGCGCAAGGTAGAGATGAAGGAGTTGCTCAACTCCAAGATCAAGTTCCGCGAAGCCTTCCGACCCTTCGCGCCCTCGGTTCTTGAGGAACGAGCGGCTGAGTTCTTCGAGATCGACGAAGCCGAGAAGCACTTCCCGGCGCGCTTCATGCTGTACGTCGCTCCTGTGCGCGAAGAAAAGCGTTCGGTCTTACCGGCCATCACTCACGAAGATGGCTCTGGCCGTCTTCAAACCGTCTACAAAGATACGAATCCCGGCTACCACCGCATCATCGAACGTTTTGGTGAACTGACGGGCGTGCCGGTGATCATGAACACCTCGTTCAACTTGAAGGGTGAGCCTATCGTCAATGCACCGGCGCACGCCTTCAACACCTTCAGTCTGTCGGGCATGGACCTTTTGTTCCTGAACAACTTCATCGTTCGCGCCGACGCCAAGAAGAAGATCGCCGACACGGTCTTCCACTTGCGGCACGAAGGTGACTCGGTCACGCAGATGGTTAGCTAGGACTGAATTCGCGCAATGAAAGCAATCAACGTACTGCTATCGATCGTCGTCTGTGTGCTGCTGTTCCTGCTCGCCATGGAAGGCGGCTTGCGGCTGATGGGCAAAGGTCCGAACGAGAAGATCAACCAAGCCGACGCCGCACTCGGCTGGAGCAAGAAGCCCGGCTTCGAGTTCTCGCGCCGCACATCCGAGTTCGACGTCGTGCTCAGCACGAACGAGCTAGGCTTGCGCGACGACTCAATGGAATCGGCAGCCAAGCCCGAAGGCACGCACCGTGTCGTCTGTTTGGGTGACTCCTTCGTGCTTGGCTACACCGTCGACCGCTCCGATCTGTTCGTCGATCAGCTCGAGGGCTGGTGGCAAGCAGAGGGACGCAAGGTCGATGTGATCAACACTGGCACCGAAGGTTATGCCACCGACCAAGAGGTGGCCTGGCTTCAGGAGCATGGCGAAGAGTTCTCGCCCGATCTGGTGCTGCTGTTCGTCTACGAGAACGACTTGTACTGGAACGGGCAGGCCACGTACCTCGGTACGCCCAAGCCGCGCTTCGACGTGAGCGGTAAGCGTGAGGATGCGGCTGAGCCAAAAAGCTCGTGGCGCGACAGCACCGCTGTGGGTCGTCTGTTCAAGGGCTCCCCGTCACCTATATTCGTGACTAGCCCGGCAAGCGCAGAGGGGCCAATCCTGGCTGACTTCTCCGTGTTGTTGAACAGCGCGCCGCCCGAGTTGGGCGATGCTCTGGACCGCAGCAAGGGAGCGCTGAAGGCGCTGAAGAAATCCTGTGAAGACCTCGGTTCCGAACTTGTCGTCGTGCCGATCCCCTCGCATAGCGCGATCTCGAGCGAGTACCGCGACAACACCTTCGGTCCTACGTTCATGGGCAACCTGCCCAATTCGGAGTGGTCCCCGGATCGTCCGATCGAGTTCGTGATCGCGGCTTGCAACGAGCTTGGCATCAAGAGCCTCGACCCGCGCGCACACTTGAAGGCCAAGGCTGCGGACGCCGCCCTCTACAACCAGGTCGACTTCCACCTGACGCCCAAAGGTAACCACGCGCTGACAGCCTTCCTGAAGACGGAGCTCGACGGACTAGGCGTCGTACCGCCGGCTACTGGCACAGCGGTTGCTCAGCCCGATTCCGCGACGATCAGCGGTGGACGCGAAGCGCGCTGGCCGTATTTCTTCTCGATCCTGTGGGTCCTGCTCGGTACAGGCTACGCCTGGTCTTACCGTAAAGAGGAGAACCCTGTCGTCGGCATATTGAAGGTCGGCGTTCTGTTGTCCGTGATCTTTGCGATCGTGATTGGTGGCGGTAGCCTGATCGAGACTCTGCCCCCGGCCCTGAGCAGCTTAATTCTGTTGGCCTTCGTCGTGGGCCTGGTCGGCTTCATCGTCTTCAAGCTGGGCCGTCGCACGAGCACCATCCTGGAGCTCTTCGTGGCCTTCGTTGCCCGCGGCCACTGGTATCTGATGCCGCTGGTCGTCGTGCTAATGACGATCGGAAGCCTGCTGGTCGTGGCGGCGAGCTCGCCTCTGGTCGCTCCCTTTATCTATACGCTGTTCTGATCGATTCCCCGGGCCTTCTCCCGCCGCAATTCAGATGGCGGGGTAGACTTGGGACGCACCCTTCGGACACACATCAAGATGAACTTTCTACGCGAAAACTGGCTCTGGATCCTCGCTCCCATCGTCCTCGTACTCGGGGCCGTGGCCTACCTGCTGGTCACCAGCGAGAGCGACTCGTCGGCGCCTTTCATCTACAACGTCTTCTAAGCGCGCTACCTCGATTGGCAAATGAGCGGGCTCAAGTGCCGGCTAGTTTGGCTACTTAGGAACTCAGCTAGGCATCCGCACGCTTCTTCGGAAGCTAGCGACGGCATATTGCGGCGGCGGACTCCTCCGAGTCGGCCCGCCTCTTTCGCGGGCTTGACCAAGCTCGTACCAGCGCCTGTCGCCCAGAGGTCGGACCAGTTGGCAGAATGAGCGGATGCACGGTATCCATTGGCTGCTTCCCCTCGCTCTGCTTCGCTTCGGTCTGCCCGCCTTAGGTCTGGCGCACGTCCAAGATGAGACCCCCGAACCGGACAAAGACAAAGCCAAAATCGCACTCATCCGCGAGCGAGCTTCTGGACTGATCGAACCGCTCGTGCAGGCCGGCGTGCCAGGTGTGTCTGTCGCGTTAGTGTTGCCCTCCGGCCAGACCCTGGCACTGAGTGCGGGTCAGGCAGATGTTGCTGCGGGTACAGCGATGACGCCCGACATGCGGCTGCTATCTGGCAGTGCCGGCAAGACCTACTTGATCGGGGTGGTCCTTCACCTTCTCGCTCAGGGCAAGCTCGATCTGGAGCGTGAGGCTCGCACCTACTTCGAAGGCGAGGACCTGGAGTTCGTCAAGAGTCTGCCCGGCGGCGGCCGCTACAGCCTGAATCAGTTGCTGCGACACCAAAGCGGTTTGCCGCGCTACGTTTTCGACCCTGCGTTCAATCGTGCGATGGTGGCCGAACCCGACCGAGTTTGGACTGCCCAGGATCGGCTCGCGTACGTCGTCGGCATGGATGCTCAGTTCGAAGCTGGCTCAGCGTGGGCGTACTCGGATACGAACTACATCCTTGCGGGAATGATTGTCGAGACAGTCGCGGGTAAGACGTTCTATCAGTTGGCGCGCGAGCTCCTGCTCGAACCACTGAAGCTGGCAGACACACTCCCGACGGATGAGCGTCGTATCGAAAAGATGTCGCAGGGCTATGTCGTCGCTGCAAAGAGTATGGGCGTCGATGACTTGACCCTGGTTGACGGCCAATTCCACTTCAACGTGCAGTTCGAATGGTGCGGTGGCGGCTGGGCAAGCACGCCGCTCGACTTAGCGCGCTGGCTCGCTGTCCTGTACGGCGGCGAGCTACTCGAAGATGACTATCTCGACGCAATCCTGGATGCCGTGCCTGCGCCCATGCTGGGTCAAGGAACGAGCTATGGCTTGGGAGTCATGCTGCGCGAAGGAGAGCTGGGTCAGCTGCGCTACCACGATGGCTTCATGCCGGGTTATCTAACGACAGCGGGATTCTTCGCGGACATCGGTGTGAGCGCGGCGATCCAAACCAACATTGATGATGCGCGCCTTTTGGGACGGCGCCCAGTAGCGTTGCTAGAAGAACTCGTGGCGATTGTCGCGGAGGAACTAGAGCTGTGAATGCACGGTCTCTGATTCATCCTTCGGAAAGCCTGAGGCCTGAAGAGAGTCCTTCCATCACGACAGCGCAGTGATCCGTACGCCCCTTCGCTTTCGTCCATGTGGCGGGCATTCCTCCATCGACTGGGTAGCGCTGAAGCAGCAAGAGATGCTTCCGGCGTTCCAACTGAACCCACGAATCTCGACATCCCCATGGAGCCAACCATGCCCGGCCCCATCACCCTTATGACTTGCCGTGCCGCTGCACTGCTTGTGACGTGCTCGCTCATTCGCGCACAGTCAATTGGGTACGTGGATGTTCACGGGCTTGCATCTGGCGATGGCTCTGCTGCTAATCCCTAGTTGAGTGTCCTGAATCTAGCGCATGTCGGTGCGTATCGATATTTCAGGAATGCTCAGAGAGCGATGCCGACCCAAGTCCCCATCTTCCGCCCTGAGGTCGCCACTTTGAAAGGCTCCAGCTATCTCGAGAAGATATTTGTCGAATAGTCCGTTCACTGGTTCGGCTATGGAAAGCCTGTATTGGAAAGGAATACAGATTCGCCTGCCGGCGAAATGGGGCCATTGTAGGGGTTCAATGCGAGTAGGGGGGGGCATGCGATGAAGCAGTGCCGGCAACGGTTGCCACTCCTCTCCCTCGTACAAGTGATTCGCAGCCCGCGTCCCGAAGTCCAAGCTATAATGAAGGCCTCTTCCTCCACTCAGTACCAGCCCATTTCTGCCATGTCCTTACCCTTCAGATCGGGTCTCGTAACACTCATTGCGAGCTTCTCACTCGTCTCTCTTGGGCACGCTGCGCCTAACCAAGACGTGTTCTTGCAGGTCGTCACCCTGTATCCCAACTCCTTGTCCGTATCGAACGCTTCCTGCTTCATGTGCCACGAAGATCCTCAGGGTTCACAACCATGGAACTCGTACGGTTGGAGCATTCGGCAGAACATCAATGGCGGAATGTCGATCGCACAGTCGATCATGGCCGTCGAGAACATAGATGCGGATGGCGACCCGGGCGGTTTCACGAACCTGGAAGAGATCATGGCGGATACTCAGCCTGGTTGGACCGACGGGCCGAACAACACGGTTCACTTCATCAACGGGAGCACCAGCACTGGCGTCACTGCACCAGGCACCATCTCCGGCGATTTGGATCCGTCGACTGACTTGGGAGTCGCCTACTGTCACACATCACCGAATAGCGCCGGTAGCGGAGCCCTCCTCTCTGCAGCCGGAAGCAGCAGCGTTGCGACCGACGACATCACACTACTTGTGACGGGCGCGGTTAGCGGTCAATTCGGACTCTGCTACTACGGCCCGAATCAGATCTCGATTCCCTTTGGTGATGGCACTAGATGTGTCGGAGGCTCGACTCTACGGCTAGGGCCGCCTCAAGCTGCCGACGGAATGGGGCAATTCTCACGCGTAGTGAGTTGCGCGGGCGAAGGCTTTGTGGGCGGACAGGTCGTCAATGTTCAGTACTGGTACCGCGATCCCGGTGGACCTGGCGGGACTGGGTACAACCTCTCGAATGGACTCGAGATCACTCTGACACCTTGATCGAAACGCAGTCCTTTGGGATTGCTGAAAGCCGGCCTGCGGCGGCCTCCTGACCCAAAGATGAATGCGGGCTCGGGTATAACAAGAAGGCCCCCCTTCGAATGAAGGAGGGCCTCTTTGTTCTTCAGTCGGGGTCCTAGTGGCAATGACCCTTCAGCATGACGCCAGCAAGGAGGGTGGCGTTATTGTGTCGTCAGGTCAAAGCACCTAGAAGACATCACCGCCTTCGCAGGACTGCGTCACGCCATTGGCTCCAGAGTTGTAGGTCAAGCTGCCGTGACTCACGCTGGTTACCTCAAAGCACCACTCTCCGCCGCCGCGCCCGACGCTTGAGAGGAAGATGATCTGACCACTGGCGTCGGTAACTCCCGTCAAGTTCAGGTCGCTCGTCTTTCCGGAGAAGTCCCCCATCACGGTCGCGCCCTGCACAGCGTCGCCATTGTCGTCATGAATTGTGACGACTGCGCGGCCCTGCTTGTTGCCACCGCCAAGGTTGACCTTCGTAACGACAATATCGAAGACCGAGCACTCGGTGGGGCCTGTTTGCTCTGATGCCGTGATGTAGTCGGCCTTCGTATGAAGGTCGGAACCACATGCGTTGCTGGCAGTCAGGCTCACCGTAAACGTTCCGGGGTTCAGATAGCTGTGACTCGGGTTTTGAGCCGTCGAGCTATTTCCATCTCCGAAGTCCCACAGCCAACTCGAGGGTGAGCCACTGGTCAGGTCCGTGAAGTTCACGTTGAGGGGGGCGCCACCCGAAGTGGGAGAGCCGCTGAAGTCCGCGATGGGGCTAGCACTGACAGAGATCAGTCCAGCCTGTGTCTCCGAGTCGCTGCAAGTACCATCACCAACGGTCAAGCTGACCGTGTAGCTTCCAGCCGCTGCATAAGAGTGGCTCGGGCTCTGAGCCGTGGAACCATTACCGTCACCAAAGTCCCAGGTCCAAGTGACAATCCCCGTGCCGCTCGACTGGTCCGTGAAGTTGACCAGAAAGCTAGCGCACCCGTTGGTTGCACTCGCAATGAACGACGATGTCAAGTCGCAAGGAGTACCCGAGCAGCCGGCTGCATCCATCGCCTTCTTGATGTTCGCGATCCCGGACCCGAGGTTGCGCGAATCGGTGTAGGGGTCGGTGTTACCAACGATGTGTGCGAATTTCTGCGGCCCTGTCAGGCCAGGCGTGCATGACTCGAGCAGAGCTGCGATCCCCGCAACGTGCGGACTCGCCATGGACGTTCCATCAAGCAAGGCGATGTAGTTAGCCGCAGGGTCGGAATCATCCGGATTCCGATACGTGCTCAAAATTGCGACGCCCGGTGCGGCTACATCTACCCAGCTACCATGGTTCGAAAAGCTCGCGCCATTGCCGTTGATATCTGTCGCGGCGACGTTCATCACACCGGCTTTGTTGCCTAGGTAACCAGCGCTCGTGTTGCCCGAGTTTCCCGCCGCATGCACGATCATCACATCATGTGCAAGCAGGTTGTCCACCGCGGCATCGAGACCACCTGAGTTGGAGGAGCCCCAAGAGCAGTTGATCGATGCCACGTTGTGACCCTGGTCGACCAAGCCGGCCATGTAGTTCATCGCCTCGGCGGCATAATCCATACGCACAATCCCGGTCGTTCGACCCTGGTAGCGCGCGTGATAGCCAATCCGCATCGGGACGAGGCGAACACCGTCACCGGAAGCACTGAAGCCACCTGCTACACCCGAGACCAAAACACCGTTGTTCGTGATCGCACCGACGGTACCGGCGACATGGGTGCCGTGTCCGTTGAAGTCGTCCGGATCATTGTCCGCACCCGAGCAATCATCATCGATGCAGCTCACTCCGCCGCCACCCGTCGATTGGACAAAATCCCAACCGATCGTGTCATCGACGTAGCCGTTGCCATCGTCGTCGGATCCATTACCAGGGACTTCCCCAGGGTTGATGAAGATGTTTCCGCCGCTGAAAGGATTGCCGGGCCCCCACTGCGCACTGTTGCCACCTAGATCAATGTGGAAGTAGCGAACACCGCTGTCCAAGATGCCGACGAGCACTTGGTCGCTACCAGTATTGGCATCCCACGCGAGTTCCGCATCGATTCCGTGCGTGCCCCACAGATGCCACTGGTCGTAGTTGAAGCTCGGGTTCGGTGAGCCCTTGTAGTAAGGATCGTCCGGCTCGTTGTAGAGCGCGTGCATGCCGATCGGCTCCACGTGATCAACATCGGCATTTAGTGCAAAGGAAGCCATCGCAGCTACGCGATCGCGTCCACTAGCTAGCTGGACCTTGAAGTGTCCGGTCAGATCGGGATACGGAGAATTTGAAGGTTGGGGTTTGGAGCCCTCGAACTGCTTGGCGAATCGAACGGCTCCGATCTGATTCACGATGGCTTGCAAGCCTGCGTTTCCAATCGAAGGAAGCCCTTGGAGGTTTTGGGCGACAACGAGAGCGTGTGCGACTTCAGACTTGAGCACGACGATAAATTCGTCCTCGACGTAGCCGATAAAGCTTTCAGCACGCAGGTTTCGGGCCGGGCGAAGGAGTTGAGAGCTGGCGAGAGGCGACAATGCGACCGCTGTGAGCGCTGCATATGCGAGAGTCTTGGACATATAGCTATCGTTAAGGAGTTTGGCAGGACCGACAAGTTAGAAGCAAACCAACTGCAGCCAACCTATGGGGTCTCTCCCTTGCAAGCAACATCCGGTGGCAAGCAGACACCATCGATGCTTGTGAAGGTGCCAAGAAATCCCAGAACAAGACCCGAAGTGATTGTCCCCATGCATCGGGTGTGTCTAGTGTGCCAGATCGGAATCTAATTCAATGGTCATCCGAGTTGCGTCACATCACGCAAGTGTCGAAGCGCGCCCCTGGAAGCAGTCAGAATAGTGAAAGTTCCAAAGGTGGTTCCTGAATAAGGCAAACGCCAAGGTCGGTGCGCTAGACAGAGTTCCCGTGCCAACAGCCGATGGTCAAGCGCTCATGACAGTAACCTCATCGATGCGACCACGAGCGTGAAATGGGGTCGTCAGGGCATCGAGTCGGTACTTGAATGTCCGAGCGTGGCGACGACCTGGTCCCTACTGAACGAACTCGATCCCGCAGCGGCGAAGCAACGCAAAGCCTCCACATGCTTCCGCGACCAAGTGGCTAACTGGAGTCTCCTCATCGATCATCCAACGCCGCAATCGGGTCCGATCGGTCTGGCGCTCATTGCATCCCGAGTGTGTCGTCACTGCTGATTGGAAACCGGCGCTAGTGACGGCACCGCACGAAGCCTCGTTGTAATCCCAGTGTCTGCCAAAGGGATACGCGAAGCTCTGTCCGCTCGACGCTCCAATAGCGGCAGTCAGTTCTTCGCGGGCTTGATGGATCTCGCGTTCGGCCTGCTCTGCAGGCAAGGTTGAGAGCACATGATGGTTGACCGTGTGTCCACCGAGTTCGATTCCTTTGCCCTCGATCTCACGCGCATCTTGAAGAGTCATGTAGATGCGTTCGCACAGCTGCGCTTCATCTCCGCCTCGTTCGAGGTAGATCGAATCCATGACTTCATCACGCTCGGCGGCAGGCGCGTCGTACTTGAAGACGCGCTTCACCTCATAGGCGAGGTCTGCGCCCTCTTCATGCGCCGACTCCAGTCGCTTGCGTAGCTTTTCAAGGGTCGCCGCATCGCTCGAGCGAGACATGTATTGGCGCGTAACTTCTTCGACATCGAAGCGTGAGATCATCCAGAACCACTTATGCGACCAGTTGACGCGACGCTCGAGTAGCGGACGGCTTTCCAGGAAGACCGTCGCCTTCGCGCCGACGCGTTGCAGTAGCGCGGGAAGTACGGTTGCATTGTCCTTGTATCCATCGTCCATGGTCAACGCGACGTGTGAACCTCGCGCTCCCCCATCCAACGCGGCAAGGCCCTCTGCCACGGTGCACGGTCTGCTGAACTTGCCAAGAGCCTTCAAAATTTGCTCCAGACGTTCAGAGCTGATCTTCATGTCCTCTGGGAGTTCATCGTTGCTAGCATCGCGCACACAGTGACCCGCGAGGATCGTCAGGCGCGGCTTGCAGAACCTGCTGAAGAGCAGGTACAGCCCTGTGTAGTACAAGCATGCCGCGTAGGCATCACGCAGGAGAGTCTTGAGACGGTGCTTCATGGGTCCGAGTTCAGCCGCTCACTAATTCATCATCACGGTCGCCGTCCGTGAAGAACCAGCTCTCTGGTTTCAATGCCGCTTGGCCAAGAGGGTGCTGTTCATCATGGATGTACGCAATCACGGCCTTATAGTCTTCGGCTTTTCCGGGCAGAAAACCTGCGCCCTCGAGCTGCGCTTGCCACGAAGAACTCTCGATGGCATGCGAGCGAACGACAGAGCACTCCGCCTTCTCGAGGAATGCGAAGCCTGCCTCGAAGGCATGCGCTGCGGACGCCTCGTCGCTCGCGAGCAGATCGATCAGATAGCCGACGCCTTGACGCGTACTCGGAAGTTGCACGACGCACCATGCTCGCAGCATGCCTGTTTCGTCACGTACGCCGAGGGCCCGAAACAAGCCGGACGGTGCATCGATGAAGCGCCAGTTCAAGTAGGCCGCGTTGCGACGCACGATGAGCGGGAATGCGGGAGCGATCACTTCGAAAATCGGGTCGACTTCATCATCAAAGCGCTCTATGGCTTCAATCGCATAGCTCCCATCACCCAGAGCCTTGAGATCCGCACGCTTCTTGATGCCCTTGCGCTGGTGAAAGGGTGCGACGAAAGCCGCCCAGCGACTGACGCGAATACGTTCGCGCAGGGTGATCTCGTCTGTCTGCAAGACGAAAGTCCACGGCCGAATGCGACCAACAAGCTTCCACCCCAGCTTGCCGGTGAAGATGGACTCTGATTTTCGATTCGGCAAACCCAGTACGAATGGCCAACCCTGTCTACCCGTCTCGACCATGGCGGCTCGATCGAGGTCGGAGAAGATCCCCTTCCCGCGCCACTCCGGATGAGTCATAACATCACCGGTCTGACCGATGGATGCCAAGGTGTCGAGTTGCCCGCGTGAGCAAGCGGCACGAGGAGAACAGGCATAGCCAGATACGGGCTGCCCCGAATCGCTTCTCGTCAGCAAGCTCACCGCTTGGCCAGCGGGATTTTTGTCGTAGCGCCAACCGAGGACGCGCTCCCCATCCTGCTTGTCGAAGCAAAGGTTGTAGAGAGCGGCTTGTTCCGATCGGTCAGGCGGTCCGCAGAGAGCCGTGCTCCGTTCGCTCTGACTCGCTCGGTCTTCAGGGCCTGTTGCGCTCATAGCGCAGAGCCTACCAACGTCCCGTCTTTCATTGGTCGCCCGCTACGGCATTCGTCGGCCAGAAGGCTAGTCGCGTGGAAAGGGGCGGCAAGTCGGGTCGCCGGATACGTGCCCACGGCCGCCACGCTGCCCCGAGATCCTGATGGCCCACTGTTTCTATTGGCAGCCCGTCGCCAACGACAGTCGAATCGGGGAGCGGCGTTGAGCATCTAGCCTCGAAACTGGGGCGAGGCTCTCTGACCAGCGCGCCCGTGCTGATACATTCGCGGCCGGTGAATTCCTTATGGCATCCCTGATCATGATTCTCTCGGCCGCACTGATCATCCTGATGGTCAAGTTCGGTCTGTTGCGCGGCATCGACGGCATCGCGAACGCGATGAAGTGGACGGCCAAGACGCGCGGCCAGGTCACCGGTTACGCGACCTCCGTGCCGGAGTTCGTCTGCCTTGTCGCATCAGGCCTGGCTGGCGTCTGGGAGGCTGGACTCTGGAACATCGCCAGCTCGAACATCATCAATGCTTTCTTGATGACGGGAGCAGTACTCTACTACCGGCAGTCCTCCGAATTGAGGAACCGCCGCTTTGTGGACGAGGTGGGTTTTGCCCTTGCCGCGATCGCCGTGCCGATAGTACTGATGACGGCTGAACTCGACACCGACTGGAGAGTCATTCCGATCCTGCTCGGCTTCTTCGCGATCTATCGCTTCACGGACAAGAGAGTCAATGCGCGCGCCGTCAGCGAAGCCCCGGCGAGCGAGACGGTCGGCAACCTGCGCACCGGATTGATCCTGGTCGTCACGGCCTTGGCTGTGATCGGAGTGCTGGGCGTGTTTCTTGGCAATGCCACTGCGAATGTCGTTGAACAGCTTGGGATTCATCCCGCGCTTGCCGGTTGGATCCTCGGCCTCGTGACCAGCATCCCGGAGATGGTCAGCTTCTTCTCGGTCTATTCTTCGTCCAAGAAAGCGGGCCGCTTGCAGAGCCTGGAAGACACGCAAGAAGCACTCGACAACTTGACTGGATCCAATATGGCGAATGTGGGTATCGTCTACCCAATTGGATTGCTTGCCTACCTACTGGTGCGGGGCACTATTGGCTGATTGGACAGTCAAGCTGTCGCCGCACTCGATCTGACGCGGACTCGATCTGAATCGTAGGCGAGACCAATCGTCAACAAGGGCCGGGTCTGCAAGCGGGCTGACCGACCCAGCCGGATAGGCGGAGTCGGCCTTGCATCATTGAGTTGTCGTGCCCGAAACTAATGGCGCAAAGCTCATGCTTCACTCAAGTTTGCCGGTACGTGGCTGCTTCGGGTACACAAGCCTCAAGGCACAAAGACAAGCCGGTAGGTCCTGCTCGCCTGCCGTGCAGAGCGAAGTACCAACTCGGCAACCGTACCTTTCGCATCGCGGTAAAATTCGATCGTGCGTGGGTCTGATCCCGAGGTGCGATCCTCGACGAACTCCCAGCGCGATGAGTCTGACTGCGGAGCGAGTCGAACCCTTCCTTGCTCGGGCAACTCCAGCATCAACCAGCCTTGCTGAATAAGCACCTGGACTTGCTGGGGTTCGTTACCGGTAGATTCGGTCACGAACTCCCCGAGCAACGCGGCGACTCCGGTGGGCAGCTCGGGTATCTCTGCTGCGAAGGCGCGGCCCCTTCCCTTTGCAAACTCGGCGACGGCTACAGGAGATATGTCAAAAGCGGTCAAGAACTTGCGGTCACGGAGGTAGAGACTCTGGCCGACGAGTGTTGGAGCAGCGAAAGCGTGGGAGTCGGAGACATTCAGCTTTCCGTGAGTCTTGGGGCCATCCTCTCCAAAAGTAGCGAGAGCTAGTTGGCCATCCTCGTCGAGGATCAAGAACTTGCCGTCCGCGTACACCAAGTTCGCCCTGGCAAAGCCACGTGAACGCCAGAGCATTTCTCCAGTCGCGGCATCAATGCTGGTTAGCATGCCGGGCCGCCCCATGCCATTGACTCCGTAGAGTCGGCCCTTAACGAGCAGCATGTTCGTGAAGTGAATACGAAGCCTTCGGCTGCTCCACTTGGCCTTCGCTTCGATGCCGTTATCTGTCGCAATCAGTTGCACGGCCTCCGTGCAGTTACTGTAGGCGGAAGAGCAGAATATGGTGTCCTTTCCATCGAACACGGGCGACGAGCAATTGAACGCGTAGTCCGTGGAGTGCTGGTGACGCCAGAGAAGCGTGCCATCCGATGGATTTAGGCCTGCCAGTTCATTGCCCATGAACACAACGACCTGCTGGCGTCCATCGAATTCGATCAACAGAGGCGACGCTTTGGAGCCCGGAAAGTCCTGAGTGGCCCAGACTATCCATCCCGTCTCCAAATCGAAGGCAGCCACGGCACCGTCAGGAACACCAACATTGCGCACGTCATTGACGGCCAGAACCTCCGAGTTGCCTCCGATTGGCAAAATGACGAGGTTACGGTCTTCGATAATGACCGGGCTGGCAGAGAAACCACGGCCGGGCATAGGCATCTCGAATTCCTCCATGATGTCCCGGCTCCAGATGACCTCGCCAGTTTCCTTGTTAAGGCAATGGATATCTATTCCGATGCCAACAGTCACTAGAAAGTCGCCGGCGATAGCAGGTGTTG
This sequence comes from Planctomycetota bacterium, assembly GCA_047611405.1. Classification (GTDB taxonomy): domain Bacteria; phylum Planctomycetota; class UBA1135; order UBA1135; genus JBLFWN01. The sequence goes on from JBLFWN010000007.1 coordinate 19,516, forward strand.
CCGAGGGTCCTCCCCCATAGTCGTCAGCGGAATCCGTCGTGGTGACAGCATAGATGTGCTCCCAGACCGTGAGCCCACTCTCGCGTGCCATGGCAACGATGACTTCATCTCCCCCGCGCCGATACATCGTGTAGAGACGATCGCCATCGACGAGCACGCCTGAATACCCATCCCCGAGGGGGCGCCTCCAAATTACCGGAGGTCCTCCGAGCGGCCAGGATTCGGCCAACTCCTCTGCGGGAGCATGAAAGTTCCGCTGCGGTCCACCGAATTGCGTCCACTGTGCATATGCGCTCGAGGCAGCAATGTTTGCGGCGCAGATGATCGCTATAGCGCCCGCGAAGTACCGCTTGATTGTCATGGTCATGGCGAATGTCTGCGTTTGCCGACGGCAGCTACTGGTTTCAACGAATACACCCTTACGTCTGATACGCGCATCTATCTCCTTGGCTTTCGTGAATGTGATAGAAACAAGGCTCACTCGAGGCGAAGGGAAGAAGTACCGAGACTGAACACTTTCCTCCGGTCCACCCTCCCACACTTTCCGCCGCAAGTTCCCCAGCACCCTTCACATAGGCAGGCTAGTTCTCCACCGAAGCTCGGTCGTCATTGAACACGCGAGGGGCTTCCTTCACTCCTGCGCTGAAGCTCCGCACAACTCAAGCAAGCTACGTCGCGCCGCATGCCGATGCGGGCTGCCGAATGCACGCCTATATGCTGGTGGCAGGAGGGAAGTGTTAGGTCTCGGTCCTCCTCGGTCCTCCGGTCCTTAGATTCGCTTGAGGAAACGCCGTGCTGCTCGAGTGGAAGCTTGCTGACCACGACTCAGAACTCAGTGCAAGCCGATCACCGGGGTCGTTTGATTCAGGTCTGGAACTAAGCCTCGAACTCTCTCTCGAGAAGTTCAACCAGCTCCAAGGTGCCCTCGCTTCCAATGTGGATTTGTTCGTGAGGAGTGAGGCACTGTCACTAATCTTGATCAATGCAATGGGTGCCTTCTGACGATGCTCCAAGCGAGCACCAAGCGTCAGCACCAGACCAAGGCTGCCGAGAAATGTCCAATTGCGCCCAGTGGTTCCCAGTCATCGATTGATGAGTTCCCCCGCCCAGAATTGCACGATAGGAAACGGATGCTAGCCCCCTGCCTAGTCTCCTGTGCTTGCCAGAGAGCTGGGCAATGAAGACTTCCTCACCCTCGATGCACCGGCCTCCAGCGATGAGAAAGATCCTGGCTCTCCTCTGCTTGGGGATCCGCGCAGCAGCAATGCGCTTGATCTGATCTCGCACTTGGTCATGGTCGACTATTTCCAAGTAGGCATCAGCGAAGGCCTCCCCGTATTGCAGTATCACCTGCGTTCCGAAGTGAAAGTGCGCCTACCGCCCATCTGAACTTTGAACGCGAGATGAGAGCTTGCTACCCAGTGCGCGAATGGATCCGCGCGTTTTTCGTTCAGGCTCCATACCATCTCCGTTTAGGGATGAATAGCGGATGTCCTTTCTGCTCTTTCCGCAACCAAAGGGCAGTGGATAGTCGACGCTCTCGGACGCATCCGTCCCCATGCCGGCCATGTTGGCCTCCCCGATAAAGAGGAGCAACTAGATGGCTTTGCTTTGCTGGTTGCCGGCGCACTCACCAGGAGCGGAGTCAGCTTGAAGGGACCGTATACAGCAATTGGTGAAGTCTCATTGGCAGTATTCGTCGTAGGCACTGTCATCCCCGTCAGAGCAAAACGACTGCTACCGTCATCTTTGGAGCCCGAGGGGGCTGTCGGTCATCCGTCGACCCGAGCCTTTCACCGCCATGCTTTTTGGATAGACCCTCGAATTTTCAGCTCAGCCAACAGCGATTGGGCACGAGAACACGAGAGTCGGCGATCCGGCTGACATCTAAGCGGCCGACGCATTGGAAAGACTCACGAGCCGGAGAGTGTCCGTGCTCGTCCGTACCGAACCACCACCAAGTGGGCTCCCACTTAACGGTGCGCTCGTAGACGTGCAATAGACGCACCACTACAAGGCCCTAGGCAGCACGAGACTCCCAAATTGCCAGCGCACCACTGATCAGAGATCAGCGGTGCGCTGGGACGTTCGCAGCCGTTGGCCTAGTGGTGCCGGACGACGACTTTTTTCACGGGTGCCGGGACGATGCCAACCGCACGACCAATGCGCTTGCGTCCGTACAGCGGGTTCTCGAGGTAGTACATCGCGCGCTCATAGAAGCGCTTCGCGCGCTGAGGCATCGAGTAGTACCAACGCTCATACGTCCGCACGATGCGCTTACGCAGCTCTTCGAGCTCGATCTGCGTGAAGTTCTCGTGGGTGTAGTTCGAACGGTTCGAGGACACGTAGTTCTCGGACAAGTCCTTGATATCGATCGCGGCCTGGTAGTTGTCCCAGGACTCGGTGCCGATCAACGGGTTGAAGACCGAGACGCGAATCAGGTCGGGACCGGCAAGGCGCAAAACCTTCTCGGTCTCTTCCACGTCCTTCTCAGTCTCGCCGGGTGAGCCGACGATCAAGTAGACCTTGGCCCAGATACCAGCACGGCGCGTCATCTTGGCGGCGTTGATGATGACCTCGGGCGTGAGGTCCTTCTTCAACACGTCCAGCATGCGCTGGCTTCCAGATTCCCACCCGTAATAGATACGGCGGCAACCTGCGCGGTGCATGTGCTTCAGCAGCGGGTAGTCGACACAGTCGGCGCGCGTGTTGGCGACCCATTCGAACTTCAGACCGCGGCGAATGATCTCACTGCACATCTCGTGGATGCGTTTCTTACGCAGCGTCAAGATCTCGTCGACGAACAGGATGACGCCCGGGTCGTAGGTCTTGATGATGTGCTCGAGCTCATCGACGATTGCTTCCGTCGAACGAACGCGGAAACCGCGGCCGGTGAGTTCCTTCTGACAGAAGATGCATTTGAAGGGGCATCCGCGCGTCGTGAAGATGTAGATCAGGTGCTCGGGGTTGTTCTTGAAGTACGTCTCCATCGGAAGGAGATGTCTCGCCGGCATCGGGATGTCGTCGAGCTTCTTGATCAACGGAGGCGCGGGGTTGTCGACCCAGAGTTCGCCATCGCGAACACCAGCCAAGCCCGGAACCTCAGAGAGAGCGTTGTCGTCGTTGCCTTCGAGTCCCTTGAGGAACTGCGGGAAGGTGTACTCCGCCTCGCCCTTCAGCACATAGTCGAAGTGACCGCTGTCCAGGAAGACCCCTTGGTCAACCGAAGCGTGCGGGCCACCCATGATCGTGGTCTTGCCCTTTTCCTTGGCGTACTTGGCCCAAGCAATCGAGCGACGGATGTTCGGCGTCAGCGCACTGAATCCGATTACGTCGTTGCGCTCGATCGCAGCCTTCATCGACTGGTCATTCTCGATGCGCTCGTCGGCGAGCTCGATCGGAATTCCTTCGCGTTCGAGCATGGCACCCATGTAGCCGATGCCGAGGATCATCGACAGCGGATCCTCTTGGACGTGCGGCTTGGTGTAAGTGAGCAGGGTTTTGCGCATTGGTGTGATGTCAGGTTGCGGTTGGCTCGGAGGCCCGCGGCTCGGACTTCCTGGCCGGCCCTTCGAGCATGAAGGCGGCCGCTGTGGAGGCAGGCTGGTTTGTCGGCTTCGCCAGAGCCTGGAGGGGCTTCAGCGAGTGTCCTACAGGAAGGCTATCCGACAATTGGGGGGGGAGAATTGAGAAGAAAGAGTGTTCTTACGACGTTCACTTTACCGTGGGCGTCAGATTCCAGCAAGTTGTGCAATATCAAGGCTTTATGAATCTGGCGATAAACCGTATCAAGACAAATAGAGTCCATCATCTACTATGCTTGGAGGGCGAGCCTGATCAGGTGAGCTACGCCCGGCTAGCAACTCGAGCCAACTCGTACTCCTCCAGGCACTCCTCGGTCAGGCGCGCGACCTGAAAACGCTCCTCAAGACGCTCTCGACCCGCCTGCCCCATGGCCGCGGCGCGTTCTGGGTCCCTGAGCAACTCGGCGATGCGCTCCGAGAAGGCCTCGACATCGAATGGATTCTCGATGAAACCACTGACTCCGTGCTCGATCACCTCCCGGCTGCCGCCAAATTCGGTCGCAACCACAGGCTTGCTGTGTTCCATCGCTTCCAAGTTCACGAGCCCGAAGGTGTCGAAGCAGATCGAGGGCATCGCGAAGACATCGGTCACCGCATAGGCGCAGGCCAGGTCCTCACCGCCTAGATAATCAGTAGGTACGACTCTGTCTCCGATTCCGAGCGACTCCGCCAGCGCCTTAAACTCGCCGTCGTAGATCTCGCGTTTCCCCATGACGATCAGGCGTAGCTCGGGGAATTCGGGAGCCAGGCGCTTCAGCATCTTGATCAGTTGTGCGACGCCCTTCTGTTCGTGCAGGCGTCCGCCGATTGCGATGACCTGCTTGCCGACCAGCCCAAAGCGAGTGCGGAAGTCCTGCATGGACTCGGCCGAGGGCAGCTCGGTCTTGATTTCGATCGCGTTGTGCAGCGTCCGATCGACACGAATACCATTGGCGCGGATCACTTCGGCCAAGGCGTCCGAGACTGTTGTGAAGCGATGCACGTCTCGGCGAAGCACGCGCTTGATGCGCCGGTTACGACCCGGAGCGAAGCGCAGCCGTTGGCACGGAAGACACTTGGATGTGCGTGCTTCGTAGTCGCGCAGCTTGCCACCAGCCTCTTCCCCACCGTGGAAGCAGGTCAGCTTCTGATAGCAGAAGACCATGACGTCGTGCGCCGTGAAGACCACGCCGGCTCCGGCCAAGCGCGCTTGCGTCAGCGAGTGATAACCCAGGTGCGTGTGGATCAAGTGCGCGTGCACGACATCGGGGCGGAAGCGAGCGATCGTCTGCGCTACGCCCTTGGTTATTTGCGGATTGCGCAGCGAAACGACACCACGCAGCCTGAGGGGGTAGCTCGAGTGAAGACGGGTGAGCCCCATTCCCTCGACCACAAATTCTCCGACCTCGTCCGCCTTCGTCGTGGTACCGATGCAGTGCGTCTCGTGCCCCAATTCGCGTAATTGGCGAGCCACTTGGTACATCTGGCGCGTAGAGGAACCAACGCCGGGATCGGAAACCTCGGTCAGGAAGAGAACACGCATCAGGCAGCTACTTTGGGTGGATCAGATTCCTGATCCCAATGAGACTCATCGTTCCTAGTGAACCAGATAAGAATGAAGATGCAGTGGATGATGACCCAGGACTGATACAGCGAATGGCCCCAGGCTGTGCCGGTGTACGGCACATTCAGAACGAGCCAAACATTGGTCGGAATAGTGATGATCGCCCCGACGATGGTCAGGCCAATCCACCACCTGACCAGGTTCGTCGTGATGTAGAAGGACTCGATGCACGAAGCGAAGGCCGCCGGAACATAGCCGAGCGCGAGAATGCAGTAGTAGACGTAGACCTTGTCCGCATAGTCCTCCGGGAAGAGCCGATCGACCAGCGGCGTAATGATCGGAATGGCGATCACGATGCCGCCGCCGACGACACTCCCGGTGATGAGAGCGGCCTTCATGAAGAGCCGACGCAAGGCCTTCATGTCGCGCAAACCTGCCAGTTCGCTCATCGCTGGCAGAACCGTGCGCGTAACCCCCATCGTGAACATCATCGGCACCTGCATGATGCGCTGCGCGATGTGGAAATACGCGACCCAACCCATGCCCGCAACGCCGCCAATAATCAGGCGCGGAAAGACGGTGATGAATAGGCTGTGGCCGTTCTTCAGTAAGCCGACGCGAATGCCCAGTCGCAGGCCACGCATGATCGGGATGCCGCGCATGCCGGTCCAGATCTCGCGCACGCTCGGCAAGAGGCCAGGGTCGTCTTCACGCACACGCGTATACATATCGATGGCTAGTACCGATCCGACCAGGCACGCACCGAGGTATCCGATAATGGCGCCTTGGGGACTGTCCGTGATCGCAGCGCCAAGGATGACTAAGAACAGCCGAGTCACCTCCTGGCCATTCTCCATAGTCCCAAGCGCGAACATGCGGCGCGTGCCCTGAAAGGCCACGCCGGCAACGATGCGAGGCATTTCGAGGATCGGCTGCAGGCATAAAAGCCAGGCCCAGATCCCGATCTGATGGCCATGGCCGCCAGCACCATCTTCGAAGAAGTCGAAGATCAACTCGCCCACCGCTGGCAGGATGAACCATCCCGTCGCGGCCAAAACTATTCCAAACAGAATCAGGCACTTGGCCATGAAGGCCAGCCAACCCGCAACCTTGACTCGATTGTTGCGCGCATGCGCAGCGGCAAGCTGGCTGATCGTGGCCTGTGTCAGGCCCATATTCAGCAAGAAGTAGAACAAACCCTGCAGCGCGATGGCCGACACGAACAGGCCCTGTCCCTCGGCGCCCAAAATCCGTGCGATCAGTACGGTCGACAGAATCTGGCTGGCTTGGTTGATCAAGCCGGTGGCTTGCAAGGTCGCCGTGTCGCGCAAGAACTTATTCTTGATGCGCTTGAAGGGGCTCCACGCGAGACTCAAGCAAGCACCTCGCGATACATCTTCAGCACGCGCTGCGCATTGCTCTTCCAGGTACTTTCGAGGGCTCGTGCGCGGCCGCCACTGCCCAGCAAGCTGCGCATCGAATGGTCCTTCAGTAGCCGTCGCAAAGCGTTCTCGACCTCGTCCACAATCGGCTCAACAAGCAGACCGCTGACTCCGTTCTCGATCGCATCTTCCGCACCGGAGTCCCGCGTACCAATCGTCGCTGTACCTGCCGCAGAAGCCTCCAAATAGACGATGCCGAAGCCTTCGAAGCCACCGTCCGCGGCCGTCACCGGCGTGTGTATGAAGATCTCCGCGCGCTGCAGCAGATCGATCTTCTCGTCCTCACTGATGTTGCCAAGGAAGTGCACTCGGTCGCCAAGCCCGGCGTCTTCAGCCATCTTGACCAACGAACGTTCATATTCGTCGCCTGATTGCTTGCCGACGATGTAGTGGTGCAGGTCTTGGTGATCTTGGGCGACGCGGCACCATGATTCGAGGGCCAAGTGATGTCCCTTGCGCTCCTTCAATTCGCCGATGCCCAGCGTGAAGGGATGCGTGTGCCACACCTGCTCGCCTACGTCGCGCACGTCGCGATAGTGTTCGGCGGCGACAGCATTGGGTACGACCTGGACGTTCTCGAGGCCTTTATCACCCAAGATATTGCGCAGCTGCTTCAGGGTATAGCGGCTGACTGTGATCATGCGCGCGAAGCGCGCATAGGTCTTGCGTGCACGCGCTGCGTAGCGAGGTGTCAAAAGCGGCTGGATGGTATAGGTACCATGCGCCGTCGCGATGCACGGCTTGCCGGCCAGGCGGGCCGCATCAACGGCCACCATGTTGTGCGGGAAGTCTTTGATCGCGTGCACGATGTCCGCGCGACGTGCCGCTCGCCAACTGTTCCAAAGCCCGATCAAGTACCAGATTTTAAAGCGCACCGGCGGCATGTAGAAGAAGTAATCGGGCGGCAAGGCCACGCGCACTCTCCAATGCTTAGGTACCTGATCGGACGTCGGACGATGCTTGCGAGACAGCAGCACCTCAACCTGCATCCCAGGCTGCGCGAGTTCCAATTCGGCAATCAGACGCATGGCATAGCGCCCGACTCCGTCCAGGTCCGAAAGAGAATCGGTCAGGTAGAGCACCTTCATCGAGCCCGCTCCCCCATCCAGTCCAGTATCAGTTTGGCGCGAGCGTCCCAGCTGTGTCGCGGGGCGCGTTCTCGCATCAGGCGCGCGCGCTCAGCGCGACCCACCTCGTTGGCCAATAGCTCGCTGATCCCACGCGCCAATGAATCCGCATTGTCCGGAGCGACGAAGACAGCCTCTTCATCACTCAGGATGTCGCGCATACTCGGCAGGTCGCTAACGACCAATGGGAGCCCCACGGCCATCGCTTCGAAAACTTTCAAGGGGGAAGTGTAGCGCGAGCTGATGGCAGGTTGGGAACGGTTTGGCACGACTCCGAGATCGCCCGCGGCCAAATAGAGCGCGACTCTCTCCGGCGCTTGAAATCCGTCGATGCGGACATTGCCGAGCCCGCTCGCCAGTGATCGCAACATGGCTACATCGGCATCCATTCCACCTGCGATGGCAAACTGAACTTCGGGCAGCGAGCGGGCCGCCGCGACCAATAGGTCCACCCCCTTCCACTCAAGCAGACCGCCGGTATAGACGACCAGCGGGCGGTCTTGCGGCAGATCAAGAAGTTCGCGAGCAGCGGATCGAGTCGGAAGGCTGGCAAAGCGATTCACCTCAAAGCCATCGTGGGCCACCAGGACCTGATCGGGACGCGCACCGAAGGCCAGCAAGTCTTCTCGGACGCCGCCAGAGATGGCAATGATGCCGGAGAGTCGTTCGAGAGCGCGCATCAACCAGTATCGACGCAATCGCCCACCCGGCATGCGATGCAACTCAAGGAAGACGTTCGCTCGGCCTTTTCTGGCGAGCGACGAGGCGGTCTCGAGCTCACGCGACAGGGTCCAGCGCTCAGGACCTGCTCGCTGGATTCGATTGGCTGCGCCCGATGCGAAGCTCAACTCCTGCATACGTGCCGGCAGAAACTGCAGCCGACGCGGCACGACGTCGATCCAGTCCAGGCACGGCACGGCTTGCGCCTCGGGCCGCGCTCCAGCACCTACCCCGTAATAACTCCACAAGTCAATTCCCAGCGGCAGCGCTGGCGTGTCGCGACGTTGCGCATACCACAACGTGACATCGATACCAACGCGAGCAAAAGCTGCAGCGGTCTGAGCAACTTGAAGAGACTGTGCACGCTGCGATGGCATGCGGGCATTCGCGACAATGTCCAGGGAAGCCGAAGCATGAGTCGAGTCCGACTCACTCATCCTCGTCGTCCTCGTTGAAATCTCCGCCGTATCCGAGTGCGTCTAGGTTGGCTTGAGCCTTCAGCTTGGCTTGTGCTTTTAGGTCGTGGGCCGACTGGCGCAGCATGTTGTCGCCGATGGGCATGCTGTCGCTCCAGCGCTTGAGCTCGTTGAACATGAACAAGACCGCCTCGCTATCGGAGCTTGCTGAGGCGTTCAGTTCCAATGGATCGTTTGACAAGTCGTAGAAACGCAGCGCCTTTAATTGTCCAGCCGCCTCCGATGTCTGCCAATCTGGGCCGTGCTCGAGCAGCATGCGCCGCACGACGAGCTTTTGATCCAGACTCTGAATGGATCGGAATCGCCCGTTCTCTGCAAAAGAGAAGTCACGCACCTTGTCGACCTTGCCCTCGATCAACGGGACGATGTTGTGTCCATCGAGCCAGTCGCGCGCTTCGTCCGCAGTGTTCTTGTCACCGTCTCTCGCCCTGCGGTTCGGTGGATCGAGCCCCATGAGTTCGCAAACGGTTGGCACGATATCCACGGTCTCGACCAGGCTATTGACACGCACGCCCTCGGGCAAATGCCCGGGCCACGACATGATCAACGGGATGGAGAGGTTGGTCTGGTACATGAAGTTATGCTCCCAGACACCGTGTTCGCCAAGTTCCTCTCCATGGTCCGACGTGATGATTACCAGCGTGTCGTCGAGCGTGCCATTCGCTTTCAATCCGTCCAGCACACGCCCGATCATGGCGTCCGCTTGAGCCGTACCTGCGTAGTACAGGTCCTTGATTTGTTGGATGTCCGCCTCGGTCGGCTCATAGAGCCCTTCCTCGATCGCCTCTCGGTGATAGGCCTCGAATGTAGTGAACGGCCCTTCGTAGGAAGCATCGAGATACTCGGAGCGCCACGGCTCTTGCGGGGCGTAGGGCGTGTGCGTCGAGTAGTAATGGACCATCGACACGAACCGCTTGTCCGAGTTGCTATCGAACCAGTCAACTGCCGTGCTCGCGACTCGTTGCGGATCGATGCGCTGTTGCAGCTTGCTCCAGAACAGCCACGGCAACAAACCGGAGCGGAAGCGGCTCCATTCGCTGTGTAGGTCGACGAGGTCATGACCAACAAGAGCTTCGCAGTAGGTATCAAAGCCGCGCAGCAAGCCGGATCCATGCGAGAGCGTGCCCGTCATGAAGGCGGCACCGATGAAGTCACCCTCCTCGAGTTGCACTCCATCTTTGCGCATCGCGCCTTGCAGATAAAATGGCAGCGTTATGTTGGGCGCCATGCGCACGCCTGATTCCATCTTGACCAGGCCGTGCCTGCGTGGGTACTTACCCGTCAGGATCGAACCGAAGCTGGACCAAGTGAAGGGCGCCTGCACAAAGGCGTTCTCGAACAACACACCACGTTCAGCCAATGCATCGATAACCGGCGTCTTGACATCCTGCGAGCCATAGCACGACAAGACGTCACTGCGCAGCGCATCGACGATAACGATCAGCACGTTGGGCAGATCCCGATTGCGCTCATTCACGACGCCGCGTTCAGCTCCGGACGGCACATCCGTCGCCAAGAAAAGAGCACCGCCGAGAGCGGCCAGTGTCGCCGCAATGCGACCAGCTCGTTGTACGGACTCCGACGTTCTTCGCGACAACCGCTCCAGCAAGAGACCCACACCGACCCCTGCGGCCAGGATCCCTGCCATCGCTATCAGTCGTGCGGGATGAATCGATGAATAGCCTGCAAGCACGACCGGACGGGTCCACCACCAAGTGGCGAAGCCCAGCCAAAGGCCGAGGCTCACGCCCCAATAGAGTTGATAGCGGCGTAGTGCGTCGAGCCTGCGCAGCAAAGGATGCGTGATCAGCGCCAGCAGGCAAGTGGCGCTGGAAGCGATCAGGCCATAGACCAAAGCGCTACCGAGCAGCGGTCCGAATTCCGAAGCGATGCCCGCCAACGCCGGTCTGAAGTCTGGCAGGGCCGCCCCGACCCCCTCGAGGCTGGCATGAATTAGGAAAAACTCGGAGTCTAAACCCATCGCCGCCGCCATGCCGTCGACGAAGCCAGCCAGCACTCCAACACGCAAACCGGCCACCAAGCCGGCGCGCAGCGAGGCTAGCAGGCTGGCAGGGGCGGAGCTTTGGGATTCGGCATGCATGGGGAGGTCGTGGCTGGGGACGGAAGCTCGGAAAGATTACTTCATGCCTGCGCGGAGACAAAAGAAAGGCAGACACTGCTTCGGAGAAACCGGTGGCTGGTTCGGCGTTCGGATCGTCGCAGGCGAGGTATACAACGCTTCCAAGCCCGCATGCCGCCTGCACTCGGCCCATCGGCCGTAGTTGTTTCAGACCAATCGATATCGGATTCGGCGTTCGTCACGCTCAACCTCCGTCGCAGCCTTTGGCAAGGTGTAGTGCAACTTACGAATGTCATCCGCCGATGCGAGACGATCCTCGACAATCAGACCGCCTCCGTCGACTCGAAAGCGACGCACCAGCCGGCTGTCCTTCAATGGCAAGCCGCCACGCCAGGCCAGCTGAGATTGAAGCTCGACGCCATCCGGCAGCAGCGCAGCCTCCGGGTTCAGGTCGAAAGAGCTATTCAGATGCGCCGAGGCGTAGGGCAATAGGCCACGACTGAGCGCGTGCCAAGGCGCCTTGATTGCCTCGAGCGGCGCGCGGCGACGCAGCTCGTTGCGCGCCAACCAGAGCGAGAAGCGCAGCTCTTTGCCGCAGCTCTCCCACCCACGTTGCAGAGATGAGGCACCGGCCTCTGCGCTCCACTCGCCCTCGATCTGTTGCGCGAAGCGCGAGCGCACGAGCAAGTCTTCGTCGCGTCTCTTCGAATAGACACGCAAGAGCCCGGCACCGAAGGGGCTGCCATGTGAAACGTTGTAGCCCGGTCGCTTGCCGCGTACCCACGCGACCACACACTCATCTTCGAGGCGAGTCAGTGATGCATTGGGGAAGTGCATGATCGCGAGCTCCGTTGCGGTGCACGTCGCGGTATTGAGTTGTGAACAGCGCTGCAAGGATTCGAGACTGCGCGCCATCCAGCTCGCGTGCCCAGCCCAAAATACCGGACATTGGTAGCTTGCTTCTCGTCCCGGAGCTGGGTGGTGCGAACTGGGTTGTCCCGTGGGCGACAGGTGTTGGCTCCAAGCTTCAAAGGCGCGCAAGGCGGCGCGGCCGAAGTGCTCTTTGTTGTAGAGCACCGCGCCACGACTCAGCGCGTAAACATCGAAGGGGTGTGCCGCGACTTCATAGCTAGCCCCCCAATACCAAGGCTTGGCCTCAAGCGTGCCGACCTTGATACCGTCGGGTCCGAACAAAGCTTCGAGCATGGTCAGGCCGCGCATGATCGGAGCACGATGCAGGGGCGAGACTGGATCTCGGCCCATACGCTCGAGCGAAAACATCAAGAAGGCTGTGACGCGTGACTGATAGAAGGCCGACACATCGCTAGCACCGGGGTGCCCCGCACCGCCCTCGATCGGATGATAGGGATAGCCCCCATCCGGATTCTGGACCCCAGCCAGAATCCCCGCCCCCTCCATCACCGCCAGCTCGAGCACATCGTGCCCAACCAGTTTCCAGGCACCTGCTGCACCCGTCATAGCCCAAGCACGTTGTGCAGGAACGCCCTTGTCGATAATCGCGTAACGCAAATATGTCTGCGCGTGACGAACAGATGCTGCCTGGAATAGCTCGCGATCCTGTCTAGCGAGTTTGTCTCCGTGGCGCAGGACTAACTCGGCCAATGCGTCCGAACATGCGCCACCGTCGATGACGTTGTTCGAGCAGTTATAGGGATCGTGACGACCCGGCCTGAAGGTGAAGCACGTGCTGTCGTCTTCACGCTCGAGTCGTGCGCACAAGCGATGTGCTTGTTGAACTGCTACCGCAATCAACTCGTCTCGATCTGAACCATCGGTCAGATCCGCGAGCACGCTGGCCATGACGATGACGCCTGCGTTCTTACCGGTATGCTCGATTCGATGCCACGGGCACATGATGCGCCCCTGGCTGTCGCGTAGCGAAATCATCCAGTCAAGAACACGCCTCACCGGCTCGATGAAAGCGTCAGCGGGTCGTATATCGTTCTGCGAACGATCGATGGTACTGACGCTCAAGTCGACATCTCCTGAACCAAGCGTGCCATCAAGCGCTCGACTTCATGCTCTTCGGCGACGATGCGACGCAGGTCTTCGCTCGTCTCCTCGCGTTCGCGAACCGGCATATCGAGCCAGTGTTCAATACAGCGCGCGAGCTCTTTGGAAGAGCCCCGCTTGAAAATCATCGACGAAGCCCGATCACCCAAGGGAGCGAAGATCGGAGGAAAAGACTCATTGCAGGTCACGACGCCGCGCCTACTGGCCATCGCTTCCAACACGACCTTGTCGACACTTCCTGTAAGGCTCGTCGAGACCAGCATCGTGGAACGTTCGTACCAGCTTGGAATTTCGCGATACGGAATATCACCGACGAGCCGAACGGCATTACCTAGACCTGCCGACTGAATGCGCGCTTCAACTTCATTGCGGAAGTCAGCATCGCCAGGGGCGAGTCCGCCGCCAACCCAATCCAAGGAAACGTCCCGGCCGCCAGATCGCACAAGCGCCAAAGCCTCGATTAGGGTCAGCGGATCCTTGGATGGCGTGAGTCTGCCAACGCTAATCAGTCGGGGCGGTTCGCTGGGTCTGCCTTCACACGCGAAGTGATCCAGATCGATCCCGTGACCCGTCACGGTCTTATTGTTCGTTTCAGCGCGCATCGACTCCTCACTGGCCGTGAAGACTCGTTCCACGATTTGCACGGCCTTACGAAGCCGGGCGTCGACGCCTTTGTGCGTATACCACAAGTAATGGCCCACGGCATGACGACGTGCTGCCCGAGCCGCCATCGTTGAGTAACGCGGCACCATATGAGTCAACAGCGTGTCGAACCCGTCTTCGCCAAAGGCTTCCTTCAGGAATCCCTGATAGCGGAAGTAACGCCCAATGCGTCCCTTTCTGCCAAGCACGCGTACGTCAACATTTGCAGGTAAGCCATCCGTCTTACCGACTTCGAGCGCGATCACGCGCAGGCTCTCGCAATTGCGTGCAAGTCCCTGCACCCAACGCATCACGAAACCCAAAACAGCATCCTCAGCGTCGAGGACTTGCGTCACGAATACAAGCTTCATGCCTGCGGCTCCAACTCCAGAGCCTCGTGCCCGACGAGGCTGCGCAATCCGTTCGCATAGCCGGCTAACGCGCGCGCGTACTCGAACTGCTGTACGCGCCCGACCGCCACGCGACCTAGCTCGACGCGGCGATCTTCTTGAGCCAAGATGGCCCCCATAGTCTCAGCCAATCGATCCGCGTCAAAGCCGGTCAACGCGCCCGCGAGACCGTCACCGAGCAACTCCCCCATCACTCCAACTGGAGTCGAAACGACAGGAGTTCCGCATGCCATTGCTTCGACCGTGAAACGCGGCCCGCCCTCGCAGGTCGAGGCGCAGACGCACAAACGACTGCTGCGATACAAACGAGCCAATTCATCGGGGGAATCGACCCACTCAATGAATTCTATTTGAGAGTTCAGCTGCTTGTCGACCGTACGCTGTTGCAGCTCCTTCAACTTCGGGCCGCGGCCGATCAACGTCGCCGTCAAGGTGCGCCCCTTGCGACGGCTGATATCGATCGCGTCGATAATCTGGCGCACACCCTTGTTGTTGACCATGCGCCCCGCATAAATGATGTCGCGCTCAGCTTCCGGCCTGCCTTCGCTGCAATGGAATACATCGAAATCGATGTATTGAGACGGCAGCACCAGGATTTTGTTCTGTGGTACTCCCCAACGCCGCAAGAGAACAGGCATCTCCTCGTGGTTGACAACCCGGAAGGCGCGCGCGCGACTGCGTGCCCAACCGACGTAAAGGCGCGCGACGAAGCGATCGAAGCGCTCACGCATGTCGGCGGCCACCGGAACGCCAGGCACGTGGTGAATTTCCGAGAGGTAAGGCACGCTCGTCAGCGCGCTCAGCTTGGCACTGCCGATGCCATTGTAGAACCAACCATAGTCGTGGCTGACGATCAGCTCGTGGCCGTGCTCGCGAATCAACTCGGAGCCACGTTGTGCTATGTAAGCGACCATTCGACGTCGGCTGCAGCTGGCCGGGTGGAAATGCACATTGTCGTGGATCGTCTGGATCGTCACCGGCGCATCTGGCCGGGGGCAGATCACATCGATGCGTTCGAAGTAGCGCGAGAACTCGCGTTGCATCGAGTGAAAGGGTCCACGCTCGCCAATGCTGACTTGGCGATCGCCCGAAACCATCAACAGCTTCATGCGATCTCCTCGGCGACGGCCAAGTATAGCGCCTCGAGCCGATCCGCTAGTGCAGCGGCCGAGTGCTGCTTCTGCACGCGCAATCGAGCGCGCTGCCCAATCCCACGTGCATCCTCTGGCTTCTCCATCAACTGGCCCAAGTAATAGGCCAACTCGTCGACGTCTTCAGCCAGGAAACCGGTCCTCTCGTGCACGATCAATTCCGGAATGCCTCCGACGCGCGTCGAAACTGCCGGCAGACCTGCGGCAGCCGCCTCGATCAAAGCCACCGGCATACCTTCGCTACGCGAAGTCAGTAGAACAGCATCGAGGTCTGCGAGTAGCTCGGGCATCTGCTGTCGCGCGCCAATCATGTGCACGCGTTGCTGTACGGAATCGCCGCCACCTTCGATGCGCTTCTCGAGCTCCCGCCTCATCTCGCCGTCGCCAATGAACACCATTTCGAGCTTGGGGAAGCGCGCATCGAGTTGGCCAAAGACTTCCAACGCACGCTCGGGGCATTTGACTTCTGCCAAGCGTCCGACGATGCCGACCAAGAAGGCATCGTCAGCCGCCCCCACCAGCTTGCGCAAAACTCCGGAACGCTCGCGCAGTGCCAGGAATTCGTCGAGCTCGATGCCCGGTTGCAGCACGATCAAGCGTTGCTCTTCGGTCACCTCGAGCCGGATTAAATCATCCGCTGTCGCGTGCGAGACAGCAACGATGCGATCCGTCTTGCGCGCCAGCCGACGCTCGACCGACTTCAACAGGCGCGAAACCCCTTCGGGGAAATAGCCCTCCAGCACGTGACCATGAAAGGTGTGCACCAGGCCCATGCGACTTCCGCGCCGATTCAAGGCTAGTGCAGCGCGGCGTCCATGCAGGCCCGCCTTGGAGGCGTGCGTGTGCACGATGTCCGGTCCAAAGCCCTGCAGCTCCTGCCGCAGCTTCTTCCCGGCGCGCAATTCGGCAAAGGGCGACAAGCGGCGCCCCAAGCCAGGGATGCGGCGCACATCGTGGCCGCGCTCCATGAAGGTCTCGAATAGATCACCTTCACCTGCTTCGGGAGCTCCGCAATAGAGCCTAATCTCGTGACCGCGTTGCGTGAGCAACGGGTCCGAGGCAAGCGCCTGACGGGCCGGGCCGCCCAGATTCAGGCGCGTCATCACGCGTGCGATTCGCAAGGGAACGAAGGGCGGCAGGGCCACGGTCAGGTCGGCGGTCCGACGACGTCAGGAGAGGGCTGGGAGGCCATGTATTCTACGCGGCGGACCCCGTCGATGGGTGACCTACTCTCTGCTTCAGCGAGCAGCGGTCTGGATCCCGCGCTGAAGGCGGCGATGTCGGGTGACCGTGTCGCGCACAATCGACTCCAGATCTCGTTCACAGGCGGGCAGCCCCAGCGAGTCCGCACGATCCAGGCACGGTTCGCGATACATGACCTCTTCAAAACTGCGTGAGAGACTGCGCAGTGGATCGACATGTTCGATGCCGGTCGAGGCACCGCTGACTCTCAACACCATCTGGGCAAGATCGAGTATCGAAGCACGCGCGCTGCCGCCCAAGTTGAGCGGGCCTCCGGGGCGACCCGATTCGACGGAATTCAGGCGTGTCTTGATGGCGGAAGCGTGGATCGACGAACGATTGAGGAGTGCACAAAGCGCGTGAACGATCTCGTCGACGTGAGCAAAAGTACGCACCTGAGAACCGTCACCATGCACCGTCAGCGGAATGCCGTTTTCGGCCTGCTCCACAAAGCGCGGCAAAACCATGCCGGAGTCGGCGTCCTGCCCGGGACCGACCACGTTGAAGAAGCGCAGGTGCAACGGCCGGTGATCGGGCCCCCAATTGGCAAGGCCGTGATCAAGCTTCCGCTCCGCTTCGAGCTTCGAACCAGCGTACGCCCAACGACCCGCACCGTGCCCAAGTCGCACGGCATCGCTTTCATGCAGCGGCCCGCGTTTTTCGCAATACACCTCGCTTGTCGATGCAGAGAGCAACAGCGGTCTGTGCCTCTGATCGAGCGGCGCCAAGGCTCGGACAAGCTCGTCCGCAGCGGCGTGATTGGATTCTCGGCATCCCTCTGGATCCGCGAGTACGCGCCTCACCCCGACTTTGGCTGCTAGATGAATCACCGCGTCCAACCGACCGCCGCCATCCAACTCGGCCTGGATAACATCCTCAAGCACTGCTCGGGCACCGACATCGGCAAGGTGCAAGTGCGCGCGATCATCCACGCTCTCGCGCCAGCCTGAGGAAAGGTCGTCCACAACGACAACGCGCCAACCCTGTTCACAGAGGCTGTGAACCAGGCGCGAACCGATGAATCCAGCACCGCCGGTCACCAGGGCAGTGCGTGCTCGAACCCCACCTGCGGCAGAACCGCGGCGGGATGCATTCGGAGGGAAAGGGCTGATCACGGCAGGTTCGACGATCGTGCCCGGGCATTCTTCCCAGGCGCCTGCAGTCTACGCCTCGTCGCGGCCGGCTGCGAGCCGTCCTGCTCGTGACTTCCCGGTTCAGATGCCGAGCAGGTAAATGTGGTAGGCCAGCAGAAGCGTGTACGCACTCGCAGCTGTCCACATTCCCACGCGTGCCAAACGGAAGTTTTTGTGCATCGCCAGCACCATTAGCGCCATGGCGATCATCACGCTCTTCCACAACACAAAACCCAATCGGCCAGTCTGAAGCAGCCGCTCAGCGACCGGATTCATCTCGATTCCACCCGCCTGCAGATGATGCAGCGTGAAGAAACTGTCGCCAATGTTCATCAACGCCACCCACACGACCACGAAGAGAACGGATCCTCTGTAGCGATCGACGAAGCTGCCTTCAGCCTCCACGCCACGTCGCGTCCCCATCCTGCGGCCTCCAAAGAAGGAGAAGCGCGAGAATCTGGGGGTCGGGATGGTGCGACGATCGCGAACCTCCCGTTGGTAGCCCGCGCTCGGCAAGAGACCTTGGTTGAAGCCCATGCTCGGGTCTTCGACCAAAGATGGACGTGAACTTGATCCTGACAGACGGATGCAGGGTCAGGAAAGAGGCCCTGGTGGGCCAGAGAAGGCTGACAAGCCGCAAGGCCCTGCCAAGCAATGGCGCTTGCCAGGCGCGAGGCGGCCGCCGGGGCCCCGAGCAGGTTGCCTCAAAACAATGATCCGCGCTGCTTGATCTGCGTCTGCTGCCAGACAGCTCGCGAAGCGTTCTTTTTGGACTGCCTACTGGGCCTGGAAAAGCGGATTGTTCTCGCGCTGCCGACGGGATGAGAGACGATCCCGCGGCGATCTCTAACCCTGCGCGCCGCCTGCGGCGAAGTCCTTGCGCAGCTCCTCTAGGAATGTCGTTGCGAAAGAACCGCGCGGGAGCGTGAATTTCAGCTGGCAGCCACCTGGGACGAAGCTCCAGCTGAGCTCCTCGGCCGGAACGAACAACGGGCGCCTGGTGCCAACTGGACGATCGCGGGCGGCCCCCCGCTCGAAATCGCTCGCTGTCAGGCCTTCCGCCAACAGGGCCGAATCTTCGACCTCTGCCGGTCGGCCCTGCGCCAGAGGAACTTTGTGACCAGGAAGCCGACCCGACGCGCTGATCTCGAGGCCGCGAGCCCGGCCGCGCAGCAACTCAAGGTCTGCTTGTCCAATATCCAGCGGAACGGGTGTTCCCCCGCCACGTCCGGCGTTCATAGTTGCGAACTCGATCACTCGGTCACCAGGCTCGATTCGTTCGCCCGACGTCAGCCTGGCGGCCAGACCTCGATTGAAGATGCGCGACTGCAGCGCGGATAGGTGAAACTTTCGAGTTGATGATGGGATAGCGCGCACGGCCCATTCGAGGTCGAAAGGCCGACGTGCCAACTGCTGCGCGACAGCCGCCAGATCTGGGTCGGCCGAGAAGAGCGGAACCAGCTCCTTCAGACGACGATGATCGCCACGAGTGCCGGATCGAATCGCCTCGCCCAATTGCGTGCGAGCGGCTTCCGGCGCGTTACGTTTTTCGCTCGTGAGCAGCTCCAGGTATCCGGCAGAATCGCCCGCGAGCAACATGCGACCGGCCTCGAAGGTTCTACCGTCGCGACCGAATCGTTGCGCGCCGAAGTAGTTGGGCAGTCCTTCCGATTGTAATCGCGACAAGACCTGCGTCATTCGATCCGCGTCTTCCTTGCGCAGCTCACGCAGCAGCAGACTAAAGCGGTTGCCGCGTAGAGCGCCGATGCGAAGCTTCTTGGTGTGTTTCGCGCAGCCAATCACGCGCAGCGACGGCAGCTGCAGCGATCGAATGCTGTCGAGTGTGACGTGCTCGACGCTCAGCCATTGGCGAGTGATAGCACGCGCATCCTTGCGGCCCGCGTAGCCGAAAGATTCAGGGTCGCACTGCAGCGCGCGCGCAAGCGCACGAATGGCTTCGAGCGTCCCGATCTCGCGCTTCTCGATCCAGATCCAACTATGAGTGCCCTCGCTAGCTGGCTCCTCAAGTGGAATTTCTTCAACTTCAAAGTCTTCGCTCTGTACGCGATACTTGAAGTCAACGCCCGTGACATCACCAGTTAGGTGGCGATAGCCAGGCGCCCAAATGGGACTCAAGCTATCGGTGCTGACGGCAGGCTCATCCGGTTCAATGGTCATGCAACGCCAACAATAACGGCCCGAACTCGCAGTGCGAGTCCGGGCCGTGCTGGAAGTGAAAGCTCAGTGCGAATAGATCAATCGCATTCCGGGCTCAGCACGAGACGGAATCTTCCAAGGCCAGGATCCTCGTCGAAAGCTGGGCCACTGTTGGGCTGCGTGACAATCTCGATCTGGAAGCCGCCGCTCCCGCCGAACTCAAGGTTCTCGTCGGTGGCGCCAAGGCCGACCTGGAAGGATGGGCCCTGTCGGCTGATGACAATGTGGGCTCCAGCGAAGTCGCCCTCTCCGTGCAGCGAACCGTAGAGCTCTTGATAATAGGTCCAACTCGCGGGATCGACCGGGCCGCCGGCATCCACGTAGCTGCCAGCTTCAAGGTTCTTCTCCGGGCTCGAACGCGGCGGGTGTCCAAGCGTTCCGGGGTCGACGCGTCCAGCGAGATCGATCCTGCCGACAAAGCGACGGTGCGAATCTTGCGAGTCGACAAAGGTCGCGGTCAGCTTGGCCCGACCCGTGTCTAATTCGCGCAGATCGAGGTCGCCCTCAAGGACAAAAGTTGCCCCGATCGACCCCAGGCTCAGCACGCTGGCTCCACGGATGAGACCGCTCGATGCGTCAGGGATCGAAGGATTGGCACAGCTGAGAAGTTGATCTGAGGATTCGAAGGCCAGTTTGACCGTAGAAATCGTCAGCGGCAAAGCCGGGCCGCTCGCCGCTTGGTTCTGAAGCTCAGCTGTAAAGCGGGCGAATCCGCCTACCTCGACATTCCTGCCGTTGGCTCCAACGCCAAACTGCATTCCGAAACCGCGAGCCTCGAAGAAGTAGAGCGCCCCCGCGAAGTCCTCAAGGCCCGTCACTACGGCATCGGCATCTCGCCAAAACGTCCATTGACTGGGGTCGGCCGGCCCGCCATTTTCGACGTAGGCACTGGGATCTAGATTTAGGATCGGATTCAGATCGCCGTGGTTTGGGTTCGAGGACTCGACCTTATCGCCGAGTATGACATCGAAATGGAAGCGACGGTCCGAATTCAATACGTCAACAAAGACGCCCGTCAAGCGGGCACTATCGTCAAGCTGGGTGGTAAAGGTTCCACCGGCATAGGGCGTGAACTCTCCGATTCCGGGAAGCTCGAACGTCCACGAATCATTGGATGTTCCGTACGCATCATCCTCGGCGGCCATAGTGAAGAATGCGCAGCCTCCGCCTGGACAGGCTCCGCAATCGAGCGGCAGGTCCAGTCGTAGCACGGCCTCACCCAAGCTTGCCGGGAAGTCGACATCCCCAGTGGGGAAGTCGACGATGGTCACTTGATAACGAGCGGCCAAGCCGTGGTTGGTGTTATCCCCACTCGCGCCGAAGCCGACCTGAGCCGCAGGCCCATCAAGGTTCAGCGTCAAGTCGGCCCCTTCCCAACCGCCAAGCCCTTCGAGCTGCCCCACTGCGTCGCGGTAGTAGCGCCACTGTTCAGTGTCGACATCGCCACCTGCGCTCACATAGCTGCTCGGTGTCATATCAAACATCGGGCTGCCCGTCGGAGGGTAGGCGCTTGATCCCCCACTGATGCGACCGTTGAGCGTCAACGTCAGCTGGAAGCCTTGCTTCGGCGAGGAGCGTTGGGCCAGGGTCGCCCGCAACACTGCGGTGCCGTCGATGTTTTCGACAAAGGAGGCACGCGAAACGCTGACGAAGACATCGTCGAGCCCGCCAATTGTCAGCGCGCGTCCATCCGCGGATCCATCAGCACAGAACAACGTGCTGGTCCGAAGGTCGACATGCATCTTGGCGGCAGAGAAGCTCGTAGCCAAGGCGGGAGCACCTGGCGCGTCTTGCACTCTCGTACCCGAGAATTGCGAGAACATGCCGAAGCTCGTGTTGCGCCCATTGGCTCCATTGCCAACTTGGACCGGGAACTCGTCCAGTTCGATCTCATAGATCAAACCGCGGTAGGTCCCCATGCCCTCGAGCGTTCCGCTGAAGCCTTCCCACTTCGTCCAGCTGTTTGGATCGATCGAACCGCCTTGATCGACATAGGCACCGGCCGTCAGTTCTCGATCAGCCACGGAGGTGAGAATTCCCAGCTCTCCCTCGGGTAAGTGATCGCTGAAGCTCACGTCGAGCATCATGCGCAGATCGGGATCGGACACGGATTGAATCGCGCCAAACATCCGAGCTCCCCCTTCGTGATACTCGGCGTACCAACCGCTTTGTACGAACTCAAAGCTGCCACCCAACTCGTCGATGGTCACACCGTCGGAGAGAATTCTCGGCTGGACCGAGACATCACTCGATGCCTGGATCACTCCGTACGCATCTTCGTTGACGGGCAGAGAGCCCCCATCGCCGCCAGTCGTGGGACCCGGTGTGCTCGACTTCTTCTTGCCGCCACCGCCCGAGCACGGGAAGGCAACGACAAGCATTGCGGTCAGAACCGAGGCTCCCACCAAAAAGGTGGCACCCTTGGCCTGATTCGAATGGGGAGGTGACGAATAGCCCTCGTCTCGCGGGTTAGAAGGAGCGGACCCTCGGGGGGATTGATGATCACTACTATTGGGGCACATACCCCGTATTTCGGATCTGTTGGCATGGTGGATTGAGCGCGCATCCAAAGCCTACGTAAGTCCCTGGTGTGTCCGAGCCGCATCTCTCGGGCACGGAATCTACGTCAAGCGACGACAGTCCCTTATCTGAACCCTGCGCTTACTCTGCGATGCCGATGCGGGCTCCGACAGTCGTCATGCCCGCCATGTTGCCGCGGCGAACACCTGCGGTATCAAAGGCGACCACCTGATCCGCTGGTGGGACGGTCAAGCTCGCGTGAGCCGTCGCTCGCACGCGCAGCTTGTTGGCCCAGATATCGACGTAGGTTGGAAAGTAGCCTTGCTGGCTCCAAGAACTCCAAGCAGGCCGATTTCCATGAACATGCATGTTCAACGGATCAATCTGCATCCCGACAACGGGACCAGAAAAGCCGTCATTCGCTGGGTCCCCTCCTAGGTTCGCGTTCGCAGGCCGACCCGCTACTTGGCGGTCATAGATGTCGCCAAAGATGCAGGAGGTGACCCATCCACCCAACAAGGGGCGGAAGAGGTAGCCCGGGAAGTAGTCCACTTCCAGGCGCTGCGGCGATGTGCAGTGAAACAACAGGATGTGGCGTTGCTCATTCTCGAACACCGAGCCAACTTGGTTCTGACTAAAGACGGCACCATTGATGCCATCGAAGGTGCTGTTGACGATCGCTACCCCATTGCACGACTCTTTGACGTCCAACAAGAGGCCGGTGTGGTCAAGAACACGCAATCCGTCAACCAGCACGTTTTGGACAAGCGAGCGAACGCCCCCCCATGAGCCGACCCACAAACCACTTGAGGTGATGTTTTGCGTTTCGGGTGAGTCCTGCACGCTGCAGTCAATGATGCAATGGCTGCCAGCGAAGCCTCCCACAAGCCCGTTTCGTATATGAACACCACGCATCCAGCCGACGAAGCTGTGGCACGTACCGTCGATGTCATGCATGCGACAGTCCGCCATTGAGACGTTGGCGCCATGCGCGTAGTCAAAGAGTTCTGTCAGCCGATATACGGTAGGGACGCTACCGAAAGGAACCTGCCGCGGGACCGTATGTCCGACAAACTCGCATTCGGAGAAGTAGAGCTGCGCGTCGGGCTGGATCGATCCAGAGCGAAACATCTCGTTCCACGAGACATCAATCCGAAGATTCTCAATGCGCAAATGGCGAATCGGCAGCTCTTCCAGCACACCGCCCGACTGCGGCGCGAAGAACGGGTTGTGTCCATCCTGAGGTCGAACCGTGAGCGGAATGACGTTGTTGACAATAGGAGTCGTACCGCCGATTGGAATTACCTCGTCCTGACCGAGCAGGTGGATGATCGCGGCATTGGCTCCGGTAGCGGAGTTGTTCAGATCCTCGACAGCGCGCCGAAAGCTCTGGAAGGGGTCGTGACATTCGCCCGTCCCTCCATCGCTGCCCGCGACCGAATCGACCCAGCGCTCACCGTAGTGAACGCCAGGTATCAATCCTTGGGCCGAGAAGAAACGCCAGCTCAGGATGCGATCGATCCCACCAGAGCTGGTTCCCTGTCGCGGAACGATTCGTGCCCGAACTTCATGCCAACCGAGGCCGAAGTCTTCGGGGCGTAGCCGAACTCCGTACTCATAGAAGTTTGTTTGAGAAGAGATGGATGTCCAGCTGCGCGACAACCATGGCCCGCCGTCAACAGCAAACTCGACGTGATCGATCAAGGATCGATGGTAGGCCAACACACCGAGTTGGAAGTCACGATTGTTCCCGCGCCACAGGATCTGATTCTCCATGCGCGTCCAATGCGCAATGGCCGTTAGTTCGGCAAAGAATCCGCTCCGAACCTGCTCCGTCGTAGGCGCAACCCAACCACTACCAGGCACAAGCGCGGGTGCCAAGGTTTCGTAGTGGTCCGAATCCGGACTAATGGGAAGGCTTGCAGTCTGTCCGAAGAGGAGCGGAAGGACTGCCAGAAGAGACAGAGGAGGCATGCACTCTCTTTCGAGAAACGCTCCTAGAGGAGGGGGGAGCGAGTGTTGGATCGATGAGTGAAATCCGAGAGCCGAGCCACAATTCTACAGACTTCGAGACGTGACAGCGATGGGGTGGCAGCCATGTTTCCAGCCTTCGGTCACGGGAAGTGCTTCCGACGGGGTCGAGAAGGGCTCAAGCGCTCCCGATCGAGGCCGGCGACCCGATGCCAGAGACCCGGCGGTAGATGGCAAGAGTCTCGTCCACCATCCGGTCGAGGCCGAAATGCTCGAGCACCCTTTGCCTACCAGCCGAGCCTAACTCTTTACGAAGTGCAGGCTGCAGAGCCAGTTGAAGCGCTGCTTTGGCCAGCGGTAGGTCCTCGCCTGGGGCTACCAAGAGTCCAGTTTCACCATCGACGACCACTTCAGGGATGGCAGAGACCCGGGTCGAGAGAACCGGAATGGAGACGGCCATCGCTTCCAGGAACACCAGCCCCAGGCCCTCCCATAACGAGCTCATCACGAAGACATCGGAGGAAGCCAAGATGAGCGGCACATCGCGCCTGATACCGGCGAAGACGACTGCATCGCCGAGTGCGAGTTCGCGCGCGACGGCTTCGGCTTTCTCGCGTCCATCCCCGAATGGATCGTCCCCCACCAAGAGCAGCCGCAGGCGCGGGCACTCGGCGGGGGCAGTATCGATCGCGTGGCGAAATGCCCGTAGCAGAACATCGTGCGCCTTCTGTGCAGCGAAGCGTGCGACGCAGGTGAAGACGACGTCTGCGGCATCGAATCCGAACTCGCATCGCAGGGCCTCCTTGTCCGAAGCGGGTGTCGCAGCGGCGCGCTCGAAGGGCTGAGGGTCAATGCCGTAGTAGACCCGCTCGAGTTTGGCAGGCTTGACTCGGCCGTGCTCTTCGACGAATCGTCCGACGTGATCAGACAGCACGATGGTCTTGACCGGCAAGTTACCGAGGAAGCCATGGATGCGCGAAACCCATGGGTTCAATAATGCGCGCTCATCGTTGTGCTTGCCCGAAATCAAGCGCTTGCGAGCACCGATCATGGTCGCGACACATGCAGTGATCGCATCCGCTTTCAGCAGATGCGAGTGCGTGATATCGGACCAACCCACAGCGCGGGCGAGCCGGAACGGAGTCATCGGTCCGGTCCCAATCGGCAGGATCTGATCGGCACCCGCTTCGAGATAGTCCTGAGTTAAGCGCCCGTCGCCCTTCAGGTAGGCGATGCGTACCTGGTGACCGCGCTCGCACTGACCCCGGACTTGGCTGAGCAGGTGCATCTCCGCGCCGCCGACATCCAGCGTCGTGATCACATGTTGGATCTTCATGAGTAGTTCAGTCTCAGGCGGCGTGGCCCTGCACACATCTGCGAAGCCGGGCAGCTACATCTGACTAGAGCGAGGCTCCTTCCGCTTGCTTCGCCTCAGGCGCCTCATGGGCTTCGCGATAGATCGTGATCATGGCCTCGACCATGCGATCGATCGTATACGTGGCAATCAGGCGATCGAAGCCGCGTTGGCCCATGCTCTGGCGCTCGGCCTCGCTGCAGCCCAGCATGCTGGCAATCGCTAGGCTCAAAGAGGGCGCATCGATTGTTGCGCACAGAACTCCGGTCACCCCGTCCGCTACCAGGTCAAGTGCTCCATCCACAGGAGTAGCAACCACGGGGCGGCGGCTCGCCATTGCTTCCAGCACGATGTACGGCATGCCCTCCCAGCGCGATGGCAGGATCAGAAAATCGACGGCTGCAAGAATCTCGGGCACGTCGCGTCGAGCGCCGAGGATCTTGACGCGCGACCCCAGGCTGTTGCGCTCGACCTGCTCGCGCAATTGGTCAAGTTCACCGGGGCCCACCAGCAACAGCTGGACATCCTCGCAGCCTTCACCGGTCAATGCATCCAAGGCCAAGTCCTGACCTTTGGCTGCGTAGACGAGCCCAATGACCGCGGCGAGCGGCTTGGCAGGGTCGAGCCCTAGTGTGGCAACATCCAGAGCGGCAGCCGTTTCGAATCTTCCTGGATCGATCCCATTCGAGACGACCCGAATGCGATCGGCCGGGACGACGCCTGAAGCTCGGAAGGTCTCCGCCTCGGTGGGGCTGACGGCCAGCACACGGCTCGTCCAGCGCGACAGGGTCTTCTCGAGGTTGCGGAATAGTGCGCGCTTGGCGGGACCGAATAGTGCGCCAAAAAGGAATGCAAAAGTGTGCGGCGTATGCACTCGCGTCCCAATGCGGGTCCAAATAGAAGCGCATCTGCCCAGAACACCAGCCTTGGAGCTGTGTGTGTGAACGATGTCAGGACGCGTCTCTCGCAGCAACCGGCACAAGCTGCGAAAGTCCGCCGCGTCGCGCAGAGGCCGGATCTCACGCACCATCGGAAGCAGGTGAACGACAGCGCCCTGGCTCTTCAGCTGCTCCAGATCACCGGAAAAATCGGGGTCCCGGCTCGTGGCAACGGCCAGATGCACATCCAGCCCGCGTGCGAGTTGCCCCGCGCAGACATCGACCAGATGTCGACGTGTGCCACCAATGGTGGCTTCCATCACGTGTAGAACGCGCACGATCGAGGATTATGCACACGAGGGCCGGCCGTGAGAATCACGGCCCATGCGAATTAGTAAGCGCCTGTACCTTTGACGACTGCAAAACCGGTCATAGCGATGATCACGACATCGAGCAGGAAGGACTGGTTTTCGATGTAATAGAGGTCGTAGTCCAGGTTGTCGTGGATCTGCCGCTCGCGGGCGTAGGAGATCTGCCACAGCCCGGTCACGCCAGGCTTCGCGCGCAACCTCTCTCGATCGAGTGGGCCATAGGTGTCGACGATGAAGGGCATCTCAGGCCGGGGCCCGACGACGCTCATCTCGCCCTTCAACACATTTAAGAAGTTGGGCAGTTCGTCCAGGCTGTAGCGGCGCAAGAAGCGTCCGATACGGGTCACGCGCGGGTCGTTGCCAGTGGTTGGTGCCGGTGCATCGCCACAATCGGTAACGTGCATCGTTCGGAACTTGATCATGTCGAACGGTTTGCCGTCCTTGCCGATCCGGCTCTGCTTGAAGAACACCTGACCGGCCGACTCGCGCTTGATCAACCATGCGGAAACGACGAAGACCATGCCTCCAAAGCCCAGCACCATCAGCGACACCGTGATGTCCAAAATACGCTTTGCAACGGTTGAAACGATGCTCGAGCGCCGCTCGGGCCGCGCGATCAGCGGAATCGAATCGAGGTTCTCGATGCGCACTTTGTACGACATCAAGTGGTAGAAGCGTGGGACCACGTAGTAGGAGACGCCCAGCGAATCGAGCTTGGCAACAATCTCCATGACGGTTTCTTCCTCCTCTTCGGGCAGGGCCACGAAGGCTTCCGAGACCTTATGCCGACCGAGCACCACATCTAAATCGTCGAAGCTCCCGAGCACACGCGAGTGCTCGATCATCGCGCCAACCTTCTTATTGTCGCGTGTGATGAACCCGACGAAATTCAAACCCAGCGTGGGCACGAGTAAGAATTTGCGCTGAAGCCGTTGAGCCGTGTGGCCCGTGCCAATCACGACCACGTTGCGGTTGCCGATGCCGCGCCGGTGCAGGGCCTGAATCGCCTTGAACGAGGTGAAGCGGCTGACGATCGTGAAGAGGTGGATAATCACGAACGCAAGCACCAGCGTGATCCGTGAGTAGCTGGCTGGATTGACTTCGAGGTCGATCGCGTTATGCAGCGGGACGATGTAGCGGTACAGCCCCTCCTCCGTGACTTCCTGTGTAGTACCGCGCAGGAAGACAATTAGCGCGTGGACAACGAAGAAGGCAAAGACACTGGATTTCGTGACCGCCTTGAACTCCTCGACATTGAGGAGGCTCTTCATCGGGCTGTACATCCCGAACCAGTGGAAGCAAACCAGGCAGACCGCGGCTGTGATCGAGAAGATCTCGCGGTAGGTCTCGAGCGGGGTGGCCGTCTCGGCCGGAGCCATCGACTCGCGCAACCACCACGAAGCCAAACACGCCAAGACCACGACAGCCAGGTCGATTAGAACCTGGGTCGACAGCACTAGCGGCTCGAAGTTTCTTCGTACGAAGGTGCCGAAGTGGCTCATGGTGTGACGGACAAAGCACCGCTGCAGTGCAGATCGTTGGGTGAAGATCCGCTGTGCATCTAGCCCGATTCTACCCCGCGCGGGCCGTTGACAACCGAGAGTTGCCTCAGCTACTTATGGAAGTCACGCCAAGTCGACGTGATCGAGCAACTCAGACACAGAATTGGCGGCGCGGGGAGCTTGTTCGAGGAAGTTCTTTCGAAAAGAGAGGGAGGAGGAGATTCCTGCTCCATCGGTCACAGCACGCAAGGCGCTGAAGGTTATGCCGGCTGCGTCCGCGACTCGTCCGGCCGCTGCAGTCTCCATATCAGCGACGCAAGGGCCCGAAAAAGCACGAGCCAACCGCATTCTGCGCCATGGAGTGAGTACCGGACGATCAGCGGTTAGAAACCAGCCCTCTGGACCCGGAACGATTTTTCGCCATGTAGCGCGCCACCTTTCGTCGGCCTCGCTCGATCGTCCATCGCGGACAGCCAGGTCCGATTGGAAAGCTGTGGTGCAATGAACCATTGTCCCCACTCTGAGCGATCGACGAAGGCCACCGCAGGTGCCTACGATCAGCAAGTGCTGCGCGCCAGCTTCGATCAGCAGTGTCGCCGCTTGCGCAGCGTGGACCTTGCCGACGCCGGAGGTGGTACAGATCGCAGGATGGCGACCGATGGTGAGCTGCTGCAGATCCAATCCCTGCACCCGACGCGAGGCTGTTGACAGGGTCGGCAGACTCCCCAGCTCTTCGGGAAGGGCGGACAGGATTCCGATAGTCAGTTGAGTTCGATCAGAGGGCACGCACCCATTCTGGCCTCTCGGGCTGGCTGCGGTATGCTTTCCGCCCACGAATTCACTTCCAAACGATTCCCCTACGCGGCATCCGATGCTGCACCCGACGCATGAAGATTGCCCTGACAGGTGCTACCGGTTTCATTGGCCGCTACATGGTGCGCGGCCTATGTGCCGCCGGGCATGAAGTGCGCGTATTGTGTCGGCCGGGTCGGGAATCCGCACTCGAGCTTCCGGATGGCGCCAACGTCGAAGTTCACATCGGAGACCTGACGCAGGCCGAATCGATGGCGGGCTTCTCGAAGGGCTCGAACATCGTGCTTCACATCGCGGGCGCCCACGATCACCTCTCGGAAGAGGAGATGCAACGCGTCAACGTGGCCGGGACCGAGATCTTGGTCGACGATGTGCACAAGCACGCGAACGACAACTTCCAGTTCCTGATCATCTCGTCCGCTGTAATCGGCGTACCTGTCTACAGCTACTATCGCGACTCGAAGCGCGTACAGGAAAAGGTCGTTCGCGGATCCGGACTGCAGTGGGCATCCTTCCGGCCCACCCTGGTGTACGGCGTTGGCGATGCACGCCACACCGCGCCATTGTTGCGCCGTTGTGGTGCGAACAAGGGCTCGTACTGGATTCCCCACGAAGGCCTATCGAAGATCAACCCCGTGCACGTCGAGGACCTCGTAGATGTTGTGCTGCGCTTCTTCGACTATGAGCGTCGTTTCGAAGTCGATAGTGTCTACGAGATCGCCGGACCTGAAGGTATCGAGTTCAACGACTTCGTCGACGTCACCATCGCAGCCGCCGACGGTAAAGTGAGACGCAGGAACATCCCGCGCCGTTGGGTCGATCGCATGATTCTGCTCAAGGGTTTGTTCAAAGATGTCACCAAGGAACGCCGCGGAGCCGGCTACTTCTTCCTGCACCACGACCACGACATATCCGCCGCCCAAATGGAGTTGGGCTGGCAACCCCGCCCCTACGCTCAAGGAATCAAAGATGTCGCCCAAGGCGACTGGTGGCGGGAATAGGGTACCGGAGACCATTCATCTCGATTGCCCCCCCCATCTCTCCTTCCTCCGTTGCCTATCTATCATCGCTAGGATTTGTCTCCGGCACGCTACTCCCCTCGCAACTTGTCTAGGACGCTGGCGTCTTCGATGGTGGAGGTGTCGCCTTTTGTTTCTTTGCCGGCGGCGATATCTCGTAGCAGACGGCGCATGATTTTGCCGCTGCGTGTCTTCGGCAATGCGTCCGTGAAGATGATTTCGGACGGGCGCGCTAGCTTGCCGATTTCCTTTGCGACGTGCTCGAGCAAGTCGGCCTTCAGTGCGTCGCCGGGATTGGCACTGGTGTCCGGGGTGACGAAGGCGCAGATCGCTTGGCCGGTGATATCGTCGGGTCGGCCCACGACTGCGGCTTCGCAGACAGACTCATGACTGACCAGGGCGCTCTCGACCTCCATCGTCGATAAGCGGTGGCCTGAGATGTTGATCACATCGTCGACGCGACCGAGGATCCAGAAGTAGCCGTCCTCGTCCCGACGCGCGCCGTCGCCAGGGAAGTAATAGTCCGGCCACTTCGACCAGTAGGTTTCCTTGTAGCGCTGCTCGTCGCCCCACAGTCCACGCAGCATCGATGGCCACGGGTTGCGAATTGCTAAGAGACCACCCTCGTTCGGCCCGAGTTCATTGCCCTCTTCGTCCAGGATGACAGCGTCCACGCCAAAGAACGGACGCGTGGCGGACCCCGGCTTGGTCGTCGTCACTCCCGGCAGAGGAGTCAGCATGATTCCACCCGTCTCGGTCTGCCACCAAGTGTCGACGATCGGACAACGTTCACCGCCGATGACCTTGTGGTACCAGATCCAAGCTTCAGGGTTGATCGGTTCCCCCACTGTTCCGAGCAAGCGCAAACTCGACAAGTCGTACTTGTCAATATGCTCTCGGCCCCAACGCATGAAGGTGCGAATCGCGGTCGGCGCGGTGTAGAAGACGGTCACCTTATGCTTCTCGCAAATCTCCCAAAAGCGTCCTTCGTGCGGAGCATTGGGAGCGCCTTCGTACATCACGATCTTCGCACCGTTCGCGAGCGGTCCATAGACAATGTAGCTGTGCCCCGTAATCCAACCCACATCGGCGGTGCACCAATAGACGTCGTCTTCCTTCAGATCGAACACGCAACGAGTCGTCAAATACGCGCCGACCATATAGCCGGCTGTCGTGTGCACGATGCCTTTGGGTTTCCCGGTCGAGCCTGAGGTGTACAGCAGAAAGAGCACATCCTCGGAGTTCATCGCCTCGGGTTCGCACTCTGCCGGCAAGCCTTCAACCAGATCGTGATACCAGACGTCGCGCTCGTCGAACCACTCGACCTCGTTCCCGGTACGACGCACGCAGAACACGGTGTGGACCGAATCCGTCCCTTCCAGCGCCGCGTCGACTTCATTCTTCAACGGCAACACCTTGCCGCGACGCCAAGCACCATCGGCCGTGATCACCGCAGTGCACCCGCCATCATCGATTCGATCGCGTAGTGCCTGCGAACTGAAACCTCCGAAGACCACGGAATGGATCGCGCCAATGCGCGCGCAAGCCAAGACCGCCATGGCAAGCTCGGGAATCATGGGCATGTAGATCGCGACTCGATCTCCGCGCTTGACGCCGCGCGCGCGCAAGCCGTTAGCGAATCGACACACCTCGGCGTGCAACTCGCGATAGGTCAGGCTGCGCGTGTCGCCCGGCTCGCCCTCCCACAAAATGGCGACCTTGTCGGCTCGACCATTCGTCAAGTGCTGATCCAGACACACGGCGCTGGCATTGAGCTTTCCCCCGTCGAACCATTTGGCCTTCGGCGCATTCGACCAATCTAGGACCCGATCAAACGGACGAATCCACGGCAACTCGCGCGCGACTTTGCCCCAAAATGCCTCGGGATCCTCGATCGATTCCTTATAGGCAGCCTGATAGGCCTCTTCGCCGGAGACGTTGGCTTGGGATACGAAGTCGGGGCTGGGAGGAAAGGTGCGCTCCTCGTGCAGGACGTTGTCGATCTGCTGACTCATGTCGTGTTGCGGTGGGGTCAATAGGTGGCGGGCTCAACAGTTTAGCGATTCTGGGTCCGCAACCGAGAGTGCGTCTGCGACATCCGCTGCATGCGTGCGGCGCTGTCCGCCACGTAAGCCCAGCATCAGAGTCGCCCGCGCCAGTCCCGCGTCGCTGGCTTCGCTTGGGGGCAGCAGTGTCTACGGCGCAGTACCGCGTGTGCAGCTGCACGCAGGTGGGCTTCGGGTCAGACCTTCGGGAAAGGCGATCTGCGACCCGCACAGCAGCCTTCTTCGATTTCGACACTTTGGAATCGTGTGTGGTACGCGATGTGCATTCCATCACCCGTGCCTGCGGCACAACGCCGAGCCGGGCGTGGTGATGGGGACCCGGACGGTGAGGGCCCCTGGAGTCTTTAACTCTGGGGGCCCATCTTCTTTGCCGACGGGCTTGAGCCGCATACGGGCCGGGCGGTCCAGTTGCTAGGCGCTCGCTACCCCTAGCGGCGGAGTAAGGCCACTGCGTAGAGGCTCTCTGTGTCGAGCCAGCTTTGCTCGAGGGTAAGCCCCGACGCTTTGCCCAGCTCCTCGATCTCCTGAATCGAATACTTGTACGAGTCTTCGGTATGCAGTCTCTCGCCCGCGGCGAATGTGACGGTCCAATCGAGTGCAGCGAGTCGAACCTCCTGCGCTTTGCGACTGACCAGATACATCCCAACGCGGCCAAGCTCGTTGTCATACTCGGCCAGGTAATCGAAGGCCTCTATATCGAAGTTTGCACCGAACTCGGAGTTGACACGCGTCAGCAAATTCTTCGCGAAAGCCGCACTGACACCAGCGGAGTCGTCATAGGCCGCTTCTATGCGCTTGGGGTCCTTACGCTTATCGATTCCAAGCAACACTCGGTCACCGGCTCCGAGGCAGGAACCGAAGAAGCGTAAAGCAGATGCCGTCTCGTCGCGCCCCATGTTTGCTGCGCTCGAACCCAACCAGGCAAGAACACGACGTCCCGCAGCAGGCACTTGCTGCAAACGAGCGATCCCCTCGTCATAACCCATCGCGAGCGCTAGCACTTGCAAGTGCTCCATCTCGTGCGACCAGGAGCCGACTCCACGACGCATCACGTCCGCATTAACATCGATCGGAACGTAGCGCAGCGCGGCGATCTGACCGTGAAGTGCCTGCAGCAACACCTTGGTCTTCGAGGAATTGCCTGCACCCAGCTCGACGAATTCGACGCCATCAGATCCACGAGTCAGGCACTCCGCAATAGCTGCTCCCTGCAGATCCAAGATCTCTCGCTCGCAACGCATGAGATAGTACTCGGGCTGTTCACCAATCGCTTCGAACAAGCGGCTGCCCTCGTCGTCGTACAGATAACGGCACGGCAGAGACTTTTGCTCGCGGGAGAACCCTTCGCGAATGGCAAATGCGAAGAGATCGCGCTCTTCTTCCCCAGCAGAAGACTCCAGTTTGAAGCGCGACAGTTCGGTGTTGGACTGGTTCATGAAGCCAGTTTAGCAGCCTAGCCGGTCAGAGCAAATCGTGCTCTGTGACCTCCGCCAGCAAGCTCCGGATGCAGTCACGCTCGGTCTCAGGCTCGACGCTATCACGCTGCCGAGCGCAGGCCATCTCGAGGCTAGCGACGAAATCAGTATCCGTGACGCAACGTTCCATCAACTGCGCAAGCGCTCGTGTATCGCCCACCGGGAATTGTCCGGGGTAGTCCTCACCCAGCAGGCCAAGGTTGCCATCGATACCGCTGACGATAAGAGGCACCTGATGCGCCAGGGCCTCGATAACAATATTCGCACCGCCTTCCATCTGCGAAGTCGACAATGCGATGCGAGCCCCGGCCATCGTCGCCAGGCCCTGCTCACGTGGCAACTCGCCAAGCCAACGATAACGGCCGTCCCGAACCTCGAACGCACGTGCTTGTTCAGCCCACTCCGCGTCGAGCGCTCTACCAATTTGTGTAAGGCGCACTTCACTCAGCTCGATGAGTTGTTCGAGGGCATGGGCTGCGCGCAACGGATCCTTGACGGAGCGCAGGTGTCCAACACAAACAAATTCAAAGTGTTCCGGGTCGCGCAGTTCAGCGCGCTCGCGGATGGGTTGCGATTGAACCACGACACGGCATTTGTCCTGCTGGTCTACTGGGAGCACGCGAGACCCAAGCCTATGCAACAGCACCACGCGGTCTGCCTGGCGAACGCTTTCTAGCGTCGCAGGATCGGCCAGCAGATCGCGGTACAGATCCGTTCCGGTCATGATCAAGATCAGCGGCGCGGTACCGCGCGAGTCGCGCCACCGCCGGATCAGGTGCGCACTACGTAGTGCATGCAACGCGACCAAGACATCCGCCTCCTCCAGCTCGGCATCCGAAGGGTGTGTCGACTTGATCGATGCGGTGTGACCAATCCCGTTCAAATGATCTCGCCAACGCTCTGCCGTCACCCGATTGCCGAGTTGAGTACCGGGAGGCGCGGGCGAGGCAATCAGGATCTTCACGTTTGAGTTCGGCATGATCGGACTGCCCCGAGTTCGCTATGGTTTGAAACCGGGGCCCTTTTGCAAGACCAGCAAGTCTCCAGCCTTGACCCGGTCATAGTCCTCTTCGAGCGGTATCCGTAGGAATTTGTCAGTCATGTAGGCGTCAGGCATCTGCCTGCCGCCTGGGAGAAAGAAGACGTACATCCAAGTGGGTGAATCCTTCAGGAAGAAGGCTGGGAGCACTGTTTTATCGTGGCCGGGCGAACGCCTGACGCCAAGCGGGTCTCGCAACGCAACTTCGCGCGTGACCAGCCCATTCAGGTCATAGATAAACAAGCCGGAGTAATAGCCGACTGCTCCAACTGCTCCGAGTACCAAAGTATCTTGCGGCTGCACGTACTTTGCCAATGCCTTTCCCTGATCGGCCCACTCGCGCGCCTGCCAATCCATTCTCCGCCACTGCTCCAGTTCGGAGCGGAAGCTGGACGCCTCAGTCTGGAACGGTTTCTTGTTGTGCCGGAACTCATGAGCAGATCGCCACGCCTCCGGGACGGCGTGAATGTCTTGCACCGGCAATACATTCGCGATAGCGAGCATCAGCGAAACAATAGGCGCCAGAGCCAGTCCTGCGACGGGAATGCGCGAGAGCTCTGTAGCCGCCGCGGCCCAAAGCAAGACCACAAATGGCAGAGCCGGTACGAGGAAGCGGCCAAAGGCCATGAAGTCTCCACCCACCAGCACAGCGTAGCCGGAGGTGGCAAACACCAGCAGGTAGGCATAACCAACCATCGGCCGCCGCCAAGGCCGGACCAGAACAAGCGCAAGAACCAGCGCGAGCGTGACGCCAGGAAAGGTCAAGCCGTAGTGAGCTATGTAGTCCCAACCCCGGTCGAATGCTCGTGGTGAGAAACCCAACTTCACGCGTGCCGTGTTCGGAAGCCAGTCGCCGTAGTAGCTGAAGCGCCACGCGACATGGGCTCCAAAAGTGAGAGCACCACCGGTTGCCGCCATCAGCGCGGCTCGCATCAGTTCACTCCGCTTGCTCAGGAGTCCGACCAGAATAGCTGGGCCTGTACAGCCAGCCACCCACAGGGCTCCATCGGCACGTAACAAGACAAGTGCTATGGCCGAGACCGTGGCGATAACAGTCCTTGCTGTGCCCGTACGCGCATGCAGCGCATGAAAGCACAACAAGAGAGCTAGCGAGAACGGCATCGTCGCCAGTCCGCCTGAAGCCCAGACCGCCAACGAAGGCAAGCAACCCAAGAATAGAGCAGCGCTCAGGTAGGGAAGAATTCGGCCATCGACCACGCGCTCAATCAGTCGCAGACAAATCAGTACAAGTGCAATGCCCGCGACGCCCGACACGAGCAGCGAGAGAACAGCTGGCTGAATTCCGGCCAGGATGCCCAGCGCCATCAGCAGCACCCAAGCGAACTCCGTGTAGCCCTCGACAGGAGGATCGACGCCAGCATTGAACGCGAGCCCCAGGCCTTCCGTCAGATTCAGTGCGTAGCGAAAAGAAATGTACGCATCATCACAGACGAACAAGAAGCGCCATGCCATCCACACCAATGGAAGCAGCGCGAGACCGATCCCTAATAGCCTCAACCTAGAGTCGAGAGACTGCGGGAGCGTCACGTCACTCGATCCTGAAGCATCAGGTGCGGAGGATGCAAGCCGAGGCGCACCGCCCCCGCTTCCAGAGAGATGTGTTGTGTCTTCGACTAAACTCATGGCTACGAATCGAGGCTCTCCAGTCGCCTACAAGCTTGCTCGAGTTCGTCATCTTTCTTCGCGAAACAGAAACGTAGCAGTTCCTCGCCTCCACCAGCACTGAAGAAGGCGCTTCCGGGGACCGAAGCCACTCCGGTCTTCTCGAGCAATCTCATCGCGTTATCAGTTGCCGTTGCACCGCCCAGTCGGCTCGCATCGGCCAAAATGTAATAAGCGCCTTCAGGTGCGATTGGCGTCAGCCCGCCGGCCTGTAAGGCACCCAAGGTTCGTTCGCGCTTGCGCGCATAGTCCGCCCGCATATCTTCGAAGAACTCAGGCGGTGAAGCGAAGCCGGCAGCGACGCCGTGCTGCAGCGGAGTCGGTGCGCAGATGTAGTACAAATCGTGCACCAAAGTCATGGCCCGCGCCCATTCGGCGGGAGCCACCGCGTACCCGAGCCTCCAGCCGGTGATGCTGAAGGTCTTCGACAAACCCATGATAGTCACGCAGCGATCTCGCAGCTGCGGTACGGATGCTGGCGAGATGTGCGCGCGACCCTCGTAGCGGATGTACTCATAGATCTCGTCCGTGATCACGATCAGGTCGCGTTCGTTCGCGACCGTTGCGACAGCGTCAATCTCGGATTGGTCCAACATGCGGCCGGACGGGTTGCCGGGCGTGCAAATGACCAGCCCGCGTGTGTTAGGGCGCATGGCAGAGCGCAGGCCCTCGGCGGTCAATCGAAATTGCGGAGCCTCGAGTCGCAGGCTATGGACATCGAGGCCAGCCAATTTGGCCGCTCCGACGTGATAGCCGTAGTACGGCTCGAGCACCATCAAGCCGTCCCCAACATCAAAGAGCGCGTGCAGTGCACACGCAAAAGCTCCTGCAGAGCCTGTGGTCACGACAATTTGGTCTTCATCCGCATCAATTCCGTTTTCGCTGGCCAGCTTCGAACGAATCGCCGAACGTAGACCAGTCAAGCCTTCGGGATAGGAGTAGATGCTGCGGTTCTCTCGAATCGCTTCAATCGCCGCATCGCGCACGAGGGGTGGGGTCGGCAGGTCGCAAATCCCCTGGCCTAAGTTGATGCCACCGACGCGCTCGCACTCGCGCGTCATCGCCCTGATCGGAGATTGGACGAAGCCGCTGATTCGTTCCGAGATTGCCATTGCTGAACTTTACGGAAGCAGCCTACGGCTCGCGAGGTGCGACAAGAGATCTCTCGCTCATCGGCACCTTAGGCCCGCTCGCGTGTTCAAGTCTGCGAGAAAGCGGAGACTCAAAATGGGCCAAACGAACGATTCGAGCCCTAACGAACTTGAGCCCTCCTGAGCTGGACCTTGCAATCCACGCGGTGCGGGCGATGCTGCGACTGGGCTCCTCCCATGACTGTCAGCCACACACAACGCCCCCTTTCGATCATGAAGCACTCGACGCGTGCCGCTTGGGCGCTTTCGGTCCTCCTGATCGTATGCGTTTCGGCCTGTATTCAGAGGCGCAGCCGGGCCCCTCGACCTGTACCGGATCGTTTTGCGCGAACCCGGGCTCCGATCGAGAGCTACCGGGCTCCGACCATGGATCCATCCGCCATTTTGCAACCCGACACCTTGGCCCGACTCGAACTCGGAGCACCGGCCAAGGACGAGTTCATTCTGCACGGAACCATTCCGCTACCCAAAGAAGCCTCGATCGGTACTCGGCCGCCCGCATTGGCCGTCATCAGCCGCGCGGATGCCAGAGCACGGATCCCCGCTCAAGTGGAAGTCGTGTCGCGCTACCCGACCGGCGAACCCGACGTGGTCGAGGTAATCGCGCGCGTCTCGAAGAGCGACAAGGATCGCACCGGGCGGCTGATTGGATTCGACATCGTCCCGGATGAATCGGTGAGTGCGGTGTTGGATCAGTCTGGTGAGGAAGGCCAAATCAAACCAACGATCGACTTGCCGCAACCTGTGCAAGACTTCTTTAAGCATGGCGATGCGCCGCACGTTTTGCTGCGTGCACGCGATGCCTACGGACAGCTGTACGGCGCGGAACTGACAGGCGAACCTGACGCAGCGGGTCATGGCAGCTCACACACATTGGCAGATGGCCGCTGGGTACGTCGCATCCGAACCTACGCGACGATGGTGCCAATAGCTGAGGAGCTCGAGGAAGGTAGCGAAGAGAGGCTCCTGGCGGGCCCCGCTAATGGTGGACCATCTTTGCCACACTTGTTTGGAGTGCACGCGTATTGGACACAGTATTCAGGCGACACGCGCATTGGCTTGGATCTGCGCATCAACAATGGAGCGTGTGCGGGCTCACACAAGGCTGACCCACTCGAAGAGACGCTTGGCATCGTGTACTTCGATGCGCTGGAGCTAGTGCTCCCCCACGGCTGGTTTGGGAAACCGTTGGTCAAGGACCCCTACCTCGGCAAGGCCTTCTCGGAACGCGGGTACACGGTACACCCTTTGGTGAAGCGTATCCCGTTACCCAAGAAGGAGGGTGAAGAAGACGACCAGCAACCTGCTCAAGTTGAAGATGCCAAAGGCAAAAGCAGAGCCGGCAAGACCAAGGAAACACCCGCTAACGACAAAGAGGCGGAGGACAAAGGCAAAGAGAAGCAGGGACCTCTGCACGTGATGGGTCCGCAGGCTCAGATGCATCGCCGCTGGACTCTTTCGCCTACTGATGACGAGCGTGGCCATGTCGCACTTGAGGGGCTTGCGTTCGCCGGTAAAGGCGATGGGCTCTGGTCCTGGTACGAACCCAGCACCGCACGATTCCTGACACATCGCGGCATGTTGGCGCGCTGGGATGACTATGTGCGTGGATCCCTACGAGGCCGCAGCGGCCTTGCAGCCGAATTGAATTCTCGCTTAGGCGCCTTGCGGCAACTGATCGAGAAGGGTGCCGCGAATGGCCTCGACGTGATTGGGCGCGCGATGGGTTGGGCGCATCCATGGTTCGTCAAGACCCAAGGTGGAACCGGCGGAGGAGGCATTCAGATTTACGAGGGGCATATGGCCGCCGCGGCGGCCTCCGGTGATGGCGTCGAGCGCTTGATGCTGTATCACCGCATGAACGTCAGCCGCCAGCCTCAGGCGATGTTCGATAAGGCTGGCGACTTCGTCGGTTTCCATCAGTGGATGGACGAATCAGGTGTGGTTCCATTCGACTTTCGAACCAATGGCGGCATGGTCGCGCCTCAGTTCCGACTGCCGTGCAAGGGTGGGCCTAGGCCTTCACCGCAAGTGCGTTTTGTTCACAACAAGAAGCTCCGCCCGCCTTATGACCAGGGCGATCCGCACAAGCCGGACGGGCAGGTCCCGATGCGGGACGACAACATCTGGTCATGGGCCCCGCACGATGGGCAGCACATGATTCGCTACACGAAGTTTCCAAAGGCCATCGTGTGGCTCGCGAATGACCCGCTCGCGAAGGACGATTTGATGGTCTCGGGTGAAACCTTTCACCTGCAGTTTCACGAGGCCGGCCACAGTCAGGTCACCTGGTCACCCGGCGTTTCGCTGCAGGTGTACGAAAAGCAGGTTGCCGAGCGCCCGGGTGAAGGGGCCAACCTCGGTCGTGACCATGCTTGGGGCATCGATGCCATGGTCGCCGCCTACTCTGTTGCGCCGCTCGAGTGGCGCGAACGGCATATCGACTGGTTCGCCCGCGTGGCACGCTTATTCACGGAAGCAGCCATGCCCAGTGGCGTGATCATGCGCAACCCGAACCCGAAGATCCTGGGGCACGACAAATACGAGGCGGCGCAGACCTACCAGTCTCTGTTCCTGCTGCATGCGATGCGTGGAATGAATGAGGCCGTTTTTCGCGAGGTGAGGCCCAGCAACAATCGGCAACTCGAGAATTTGTTTATTCGCACGCTCGAGTACCTGTACTGGGGCCCGGTATTCGAGCAAATCCCACTCAAGGAGCAGTATCAGCCCAAAGACGGCAAGCGCATCCTGACGCGTGGTGGACCGCGCGAAGCTTTTGCGGTCGGGATGCCCGATGCGGGGCGCACGCCTCCCTTCAGCGAGGAGGCGTATTGGGGCACGGCCCACCTGCCCGAGGATGGCTTCGGTGGTGGGGTCGAGGACTTCCACTGCTGGAGCGCGCTCGAGTACGGATACTTGATATCCAAAGAGAAGCGCGGAGTGGGAGTTCAGAACCGATATCTGAAGCGAGTGCTGGCGTGTTGGACGCAGCCACGGAATCATGCGCTCCTGCTCGAAGAACTCTTCGGTCAGACCGCCCGCCCTTCATCGGACAATTCTGGCAACTGGGTCGGATTGGCCGGTCGACTACAGGCACTGAAAATGAAGCGTTAGCGGCCCCGCAAGCTGCTGCACTTCGCGCGCCTGTCAAGGTTCGGATGAACGCGGCTCGCCCGCGGAGCATCCTCAGACGGGCAGCTCCCCCATCACACTTCCATCTCGCCACCGTCAGCTCTCACGCCCGATGTCTTCTACTGATTCCGAACGAACGACCACGCACCTGGCGATGTGGTCCGGCCCTCGCAACATCTCGACGGCGCTGATGCGGTCTTTCGAAAGCCGCGGCCACACAAAGGTCTGCGACGAGCCCCTTTATTCGCACTACCTGGCGACGACCGGTCTCGATCATCCAGTCGCCAGCCAGATCATCGCGACACACGAGCGCGATTGGCGCAAGGTTGTCAGCGAGCTAACTGCGCCCTTGGATGAGGGCACGACGCTCTACTACCAAAAGCATATGTCGCATCACTTGATCCCCGAGGTCGGGCGAGAGTGGATCGACACGATCGATCACGCCTTCTTGATTCGCGACCCGGCCGAGATGCTGATCTCGCTCAACAAGGTGATTCCGATGCCACGTGTCGAGGATACGGGCTTGCCGCAACAATTGGAGCTCTATCGCAGCCTCAGGGAAGCGGGCTCGAAGCCGCCTGTGATCGACTCCAAAGATGTGTTGGACGATCCTGCGGGTGTGCTTCCCTCGTTGTGCCGTGCGCTGAACATCGAATACCGCGACAGCATGCTCAGTTGGCCTGCCGGTACGCGCGAGACAGACGGCTGCTGGGCAGACCATTGGTACGCGAACGTCTTCAAGACCACCGCCTTTGGGACATGGAGAGAACGAAGCGAAGAAGTGCCGAACGAACTGACCGAGGTGTTGTCCACCTGCCAAGAAATTTACGACGAACTGCGAGCCGATCGCATCCAAGCGAACTGAATCATGCTGCAAACTTTCGACGAGCGAAATCGAGATCTAATTGTCAACGTAGCGGGTGTTCTTTCGCACCGTGACGAAGCCCGTGTGAGTCCGTTTGACTCCGCGGTGCAAGGCGGCGATGCCGTGTGGGAAGGACTGCGCTTGTATGACGGCAAGATCTTCAAGTTGGACGAGCACCTCGCGCGGTTGAGGCACTCGGCTTTGGCTCTCGCCTTTGCCGACATTCCGGCGCGAGATAAACTCGTACATCAGATTCGACGGACGCTCCAAGCAAACTCGATGCGGGACGGTGTGCACATTCGGCTGACCCTGACACGTGGCGTCAAAGTCACCTCCGGCATGGATCCAAGACTGAACCAAAGTGGTTCGACCTTGATCGTGTTGGCCGAGCACAAGGCTCCGGTATACGACAAGACAGGATTGACGCTGATGACAAGTTCTGTGCGCCGCTTCCCGCCGGATGCAATGGACCCCAAAATTCACCACGCGAATTTGATCCAATCCATCATGGCCAAGATCGAAGCCAACGCAGCCGGCGCCGATGACGCGTTGATGCTGGACCGCCAGGGATTCGTTGCCGAGACGAACGCGACGCACGTATTCGTGGTCGAAGGTGGCGTTGTACGGACGCCGCGACTCGTGGCCTGTCCGGAAGGAATCACACGCGCCACCGTGCTAGACCTGTGCAAGGAGCATGGCCAAGCCTTCGAAGTGCGAGACCTTACCCAAGCAGAGGTCTATCGCTCCGACGAAGTGTTCTGCACCGGAACCATGGGCGAACTGGCCAGTGTCATACGCGTCGATGGCCGAACAATCGGCGACGGCGAACGCGGCAAGGTCACTGGACATTTGTCAGAGTTGTACGGCGAGCAATGCCGCACAACAGGCGTTGTCGTCGCGTAGGTGCCTACCTCAGGCCAACCGGATAGCCCACTCGCTCTTCTTCTCCCGTTGCACCTCAAGCAATCGGGGTAATGTGAGCTTGGCACCGTACTCACGCGCTGCTTTGCACTTACCGCAAGGCAGCGTCCAACTCGCTACTTCTCCAGGTCTCTCGGGTCGAAAGCACGTGGGAGTAGCTCGGCAAAGCTGACCGTCTCGAAGCTTCCGTCTTCACTCGCCAGCATGACCATTGCATCTGGCTCAGCGAACTCGGATAGGACCTGACGACACGCGCCACACATGCAGGCTCCTGGCTTTGAAACCACGGCCAGCATCGACACCTTCCTCGCCCCGGCTGCTACGGCGGATCCAATCGCCACACGCTCCGCGCAGATCGTCAATCCGTACGAAGCATTCTCGACATTGGCGCCAGCGAACAACTCCCCCGCACTCGTCAGAACCGCCGCCCCTACTCGAAAATTCGAGTAGGGCGCATACGCGCGCTCACGTACTTCCATGGCGGCCGCGACTAGCTCCTGCGGAGTCATGCTTGCAAAGTCAGCTCAGCCGCCGATTCCGTCGACCATCAGCTGCGTCAACAATTTCGCGAAACGGCCCGGGTCGGCCGGAACAGCACCCTCGGCCAGCTGAGCTTGGCCCATCAACAGCATTCCGTAATCCCCCACACGAGGAGAAGCGGCGTCGACATCAAAGACCTTCTTCAAACCGCCGATCAGTGCGTGATCCGGGTTGAGTTCGAGCACGCGCTTCTGCTTCGGCACCGCTTGGCCTTGGGCGCGAAGCATACGCTCGAGCTGCGGTGTCATTCCGTCTTGCCCAGCGACCAGCACGGCCGGGCTGTCTTTCAGACGGCTCGAAAAGCGCACCTCGGAGATGTCTTCATCGAGAGCGCTCTGGATCGCGCTGAGGAGGTCTTTGTACTCGCCCTCTTTCTCAGTGCGCTTTTCCTTCTCGCTCTCGTCTTCAAGATCGAGTTCGCCCTTCTCGAGCGCCTGAATCTGCTTGCCGCCAAACTCGGTGAAGCGCTCCATCACGAATTCATCGACATGATCGACCAGCAACAAAGCCTCAAAGCCCTTCTCGCGAAGCGCTTCCAAGTGCGGTGAAGCCTCAGCCGTCTCGCGATCGCGGCCAGCAATAGTATAGATCGAATCCTGCCCCTCGGGCATGCGCTCGATGTACTCGGCCAGCGTCGTAAGTTCTTCGCCTTGGGTCGTCTCGAAGAGCGAGATCGACGAGATGCGTTGGTCGTTGTCTTCTCCGTAGTAGATGCCCTCTTTGAGCACCTGACCGAACGCACGCCAGAACTGCGTGTAGCGTTCGCGGTCGGACTCGAGCAGGCTCTCCATCGACTCGAGCACCTTCTTTATCAAGCGGCGCTGAATTTGTCCGACGCTCGAATTAGCTTGCAGGGTTTCGCGCGACACGTTCAACGGGAGATCGCTGGACTCGACAACCCCGCGCACAAAGCGCAGCCAACCTGGCAGCAAGTCCGCGCACTCCGGCATGATCAAGACGCGCCGCACGTACAGACTGATGCGTGACTTGCTCTGCTCCGGATCGAACAGGTCCATGCCGCGCTGTGACGGCAGGTAGAGCAGGGCCGTGTACTCAAGCGTACCTTCAGCACGGAAGTGGATCGTCTCAAGCGGGTCCTGCCAATCCTTGGCAAT
The DNA here is from genome assembly GCA_047611405.1 of Planctomycetota bacterium. Classification (GTDB taxonomy): domain Bacteria; phylum Planctomycetota; class UBA1135; order UBA1135; genus JBLFWN01. Next base: position 63,732 of record JBLFWN010000007.1, read on the forward strand.
GTGCTTGTAGAAATCCTTGTACTCCTGCTCCTCAATCTCGTTTCGTGGGCGAGACCAGAGCGGCTGCATCGAGTTCAGCGTGTCGGTCTGCTTCTTGGTGATCGCCTCGGCATCCTCATCAGGCTTGCCTTCGTCATCCTTAGGCTGTTCGCTACGCTCGACTTCCATCTGCACCGGGTACTCGACGAAGTCGGAGTAGCGCTTGATCACATCGCGCAGCTTCCATTCGTCCAGGAACTCGGTCGCGTCTTTGCCGGCAGCCTCGGCCGAGTCTTCGTCCGCTTCGGCGTCTCCCTCGGTGTCGCTGCTCGTCGCGCGCATGTGCAGCGTGATGACAGTTCCGCGTCCGATGCCTTCAACCTCTTCTAGCGTGTACTCACCATTACCGGCGGAACTCCAACGCCAGCCCTGGTCTGTGCCGGCCTTGCGCGTCTCGACGGTCACCTGGTCCGCGACCATGAAGGCCGAGTAGAAACCGACGCCGAAGCGGCCGATTAGGTCGGGACTGTTTTGAGAGTTCTGCTCGCGCAGCGCTTCCAGGAAGCGGCGCGTACCTGAGCTGGCGATCTTGCCTAGACCTTCGACCAACTCATCGTGGGTCATCCCGATGCCATTGTCGGCAATCGTCAGCGTGCCGGCTCCTTTGTCCACCGACAGCGCGATGCCCAAGATCTCGTCCGAGGGCATCAAGTCTGCATCGGTCAACGCCTCGAAGCGAAGCTTGTCCAGCGCATCGCTCGCGTTCGAGACGAGCTCGCGCAGGAAGATCTCGCGGTTGGCGTAAAGCGAGTGGATGACGAGCTCGAGGACCTGCTGGACCTCGGCTTCGAAGGGGCGTGTTTCGGTGGTGGCTGTCATATATATAGGGGGGGGGCCGGCCAATCCGGGACCCGTTTCGGCGAGACATTGTGCGGAGGAAGACCTGGGTTGCAAGGCCCTGGGCCGGGTGCTGTGATCAACAGTCACGATTCCACGCCTGAACGGCTCTAGCGGGCCTACTCCTCGGCGACTCGGGCACCTTGCACCCACAACAGGAGCTCGTCGGCAGGCATTTCCACAGCGTGGATACCGAGCACGGCATCGATCAATTCGGGCGAGCGTTCGAGTCGCTGGAGATCGCGCAGGCTGAGGTTGTTCTGGATGCAATCCAAGTTGAGCGAATTGTCCAAACGGCGATAGCTCGCGTGCTCGCGGAACCTGTCATGTAAATCCCAGAGCGACCAATCTCGTTGCCTCGAGAAGGCACCAATGTCGTAGAGGAACAAGACCGGCTCGCGACCGCGCTCCTCAAGGAAGGCCGCGGCCTTCGTGCCGGAAGGATTGGCGACCACAGCAGCATGTCCAGCACGCTGCGTCGCGGCCTCGCTCCACACAAAAGCCTGTGTCGCGTACAGCGGCAATTCCTTGCGTGTCGTCAAGCCCAAGCTCTGCTCTGCATTCGCATAGCCTCCGAAGTCAGAGTACAGAGCATGCGGGACGGGCGGACTCCACCAGGCCTGTGAAAGTGAAAGCAACACGACAGCGCTCAGCCCAATAGCTGTTTTTCGAGAGCGCTCAGCGACAAAGCCCGCCGCAGTGCCAGCCATGACCAGACAGAGACTTGCGATCGGAAGCAAGAGTCGTAAGTAGAGCGCGTAGCGCGCTGCGAATAGGACGTAGGCGAGCAAGAGCGCCGCGACGAGCGCCATGCGTGCACGCTCTCGCCGCATGCCGAGTATCAGAGCAATCACCGCCACAGTACAAGTCAACGGATCGACGCACAGCCAAGTGAAACTACGCACGAGGTCGCCAGCATCCGCCGCTTGACCGACATAACGACCGTAATGCTCGAAGAAGGCGGATAGGTCTCCGGTCAGGTGAATCAGCGCCAGATTCAAAACCATCACGAGTAGAGTCGGCCCAACGACCAGCGCCGTGCGCACGCAAAGCGGGCGAAGCTCCGCTTGTCTTCTTCTTCCCTGCGCCAGCATGAACAGAGCGACAACGCCGACTGCAACGAAACCGTTGTACTTGGTAGCTTGCAACGCAGCCCCGACCAAACCAGCGAAGACAAAGTCACGCATGCGTGAGGTTCTCAGGCCTGCGAGTGCGGACGCCAGCATCGCCAACAAAAAGAGCGAGTACAGAGACTCCGTAAGCAAGCTGCGCGCGTACATCACATGCAACGCGCTGACTGCCAAGCAGCTTGCAGCGAGCAAGCCAGCCACGCGGCCGGCGAGTTCACGCGCCAGCCGTGCTGCCGCAAGAATCCCGAGGCAACTCGCGAGGACACTGGCCCAGACGGCGACCTGCGGACCATCCCCCAGGAAGCTTGTCATGCTAAAGACCAGACTAGCCAGCGGTGGCGCGTGCGTCGGACTGTAGTGACCCAGCTCACCCGCGCTCGCAAACCATTGCGCCCCCCGCCAGGCCAGACCTTCGTCCCAGTGCGTCAGCGAGAACTCGCCCAAAGCATACGCCCGTAGCGCGAACCCGAGCGTCACGATCAAAGCGAGCCCGACGCCGTAGGCAATCGGACTCATATCTGCAGTTGCACGCCGAGGCAGCCCCGGATCACTTGCGGGGGCTAGAGTCTCGGCCGAGTCAGGGGAGACCTGGGTCATGATCGAAGGCTGTGAGCGATCGGGACAGCCCGGATCCTCGAAATGGGGTAGATTTGAGATAGCCGATCCATTCTAGGCAAGGAGGCATGCAAGAGCCCGCATGCCCTCTTCATCTAGCAGACCGCCAAAAAAACTCCGATCCATGCCTCGGGATCTCCGAATCGACTGACTGCGCTGCCAGAACTCGCGAATGGCATCCAACTAAGCACGCAAGCTGGCGTCCAACCAGTCAACCCGGAGAACCCAACTTAGGAACCGGTCTTTTCCAATGGGCTGCTAGCCCGACACCGCATGACTTCGCCCAGAACCAACCTTCTCCGACTCAGTCTTCGCCTCAGCCTTCCCGTCACCGCCATGACCTGCGCTCTTGTGCTCTGCACAGGCGTCGAGTCAGAGGGGTTCGTGCTGACTGGCGATGTGCTGGATCTCACACAGCGCGACTTTCGGATCCTGAACAACTTCACGGATCCAACAGCCAACGACAACCAGATCCCCGATCCTGACTTTCCGGGTGCACTCGGCGCAGACCTAGCGATCTGGAAGGGCGTCGTCGAATGGGGCAGCCAATTGCATGGCACAGGCCTCTCCGATCCCCTGCAGCCGGATGGCATCGGTTCTGGTCAGTCCGACTTCGACGCTTCTTTCCAAGGCGCGTCGCCAGTCGTGGGCATGCCGAATCAGAACATCATCTCGCAACTCGATGGTTTTGGAGGCGGCATCCTGGCCTTCACGGAAACTCCATCGAACAACGGTTGGCGCATTCGCTTCTTCGAGAATCCGACGGAGTGGCACGATGGCCCGGGTCTGAATTCAGGAGGGCCGAATACCTTCGATATCCAAGGAGTGATGGCGCACGAGTATGGGCATGCGTTGGGTCTCGGCCACACTAACGTCATCGGTGCAACGATGGCTGGAGGTGTCAGCAGCAGCTCACAGATGGGGATCATCCTTCGATCGATCGAGGCCGACGACATTGCCGGGGTGCAAGCGATCTATGGCTTGCCCTCGCCCACGAAGCCGCGCATCGATACCTACGAGTTGACGGCGACTGGCATCGCGTTGCTCGGCGAAAACTTCGACCCACTAGACAACGAGATCTGGTTCACGCGGGTTACCGCTGGTGGCGACGGTACGCCGGTCAAAGTCATCGGCCTCGCATCCAGCAACCTTGGCACTCGGCTCGAAGTCGACATCCCAGCGGATGCCGGATCGGGCGACGTCCTGGTCAAGCTACCGGGTTCCAATCACTCAGATCTGTCGAACGCCTTTCCTATCCGTCCCGGCATGCTGCCCTGTGAGCGGCCGGTGAGCTACGGAGTCGGCAAAGTCAATTCTCAGGGGTTCGTGGCCGAGATGGCTTTCGCTGGTATTGCGAGTGCGTCGACCGGTAGCTTCCAGCTCTCGATTCGAAACGCGAGCATCTTTGGGGCTGGTGTTGTCTTCAGCGGCAACGTCCAGGCCAGCATCCCGTACGCAGGTGGCACCTTGTACGCGGGGCCTCCCTTCACACGAGTCGCTAACTTCAGCCTGCAGTTTGGAGAAGCTTTCGTCGACATCCCGATCGACCCCAGCATGATCGGCATCACGCGCTACTACCAGATGTGGTACAGCGACCCCGCCGATGCCTTCGGCTTCGGGTTGACGAACGGTATTGCGATCACCTTCTGCGAGTGAGGGTTTGACGGGCAACTCGCAGAGCTTCGCACTTTCCACTCCCCCGCTTTTCGGATCGCGTAGCCGACCGGCTGCCCGCGTCACCCGGACCAGCGCGCGAGTGTATCGTAGAGGCGTGAGGTAAATACGCGATCGAGTTCTACGCCAGGCGCGGTTACTACGCCGTGACTGACTCGAACTGATCAGTCCTCGAGCCCATCTCCGGAACCGCCGCCAACAGCCTGCGGCTCTTCTTGCCCGACAGCGTCGTCCTCCGGCTTGACGTCATCTTTCGTTTTATTGCGGCCCTTGCCGGCGCGGCCCTTGCCGGCGCGGCCTTTCTTGCCCTTCTTTGCGTCACCGGCACCTGAACCGGCACCTGCAGTCGGATCGACAGAGAATCCCTCGTCATCATCGACAGCATCGGGGAAGTCCGCGAGCTGCTCGACGGCCAAATCCAGCTCGAATCGGCCCCGCATGCGCATGAACTGCTCACGCACCGTATCGCCGTCACGGCGATACGAATTGCTGATGCGATAGCTCGTCTCTTGCTCCCCATTGAGCGTGAAAGACTCTGCATGGCCAAGATCGACGTTCCACTCCAAGCGGCCCGATCCGCGCAGTTCGAAGATCAAGTCCGATCCGTGGTACACGGCCCCCATGCTCTTTTCGGTACCACTCATTTGGGAGCGCACATAGTGCGTCTGATCACTCGACAAACGAATACCAATCACGATGTCGATGATCGCGATGTTGCCGCTGTCCCGCTGCTCGACCTTCGTCAAGCTAAGGTCCATTGAACCCGTCCCCTGAACCTTCTCGAAAACCCGGAACAGGTGCGCACCGACACCGGCTCGCAAGGATCGCAGCGTCATCGGCTCGGAGCTCTCCGGCGCCCGTTGCGGAATGTCACCGCCAGGCGCAAGCGCGAGAGCCAGATCGACCGCGGGCAACGACCAGCGATCGCCAATTCGCGCTGTGCCTACCTCGGGCAGCAGACTGCGTAGGTCGATGTCTTGCCACAACCCTGCCAGCATCGTCTCGGGAGCCTCGCGCGTATCGTAGTACTTGCCATAGGTCTGCTCGGCCTCGACCCAGGTGAAGACAACACTCGATCCCTGAAGCGCAGAGACCTGCTCCATAACGATCGGCTTCTGATCGGTATAAGTTAGCGTCGTGTCGATCGACGCCCTCTCGTACAGGCGCCTGACACTCCTTGGTCGTCCGTCGAGGCTGCCTTGAGTTTTGTCCGAAACGACGAGGCACTGTGTCGCGTCGAGGCTCATGTTCAGGTTCTGCTCTTCGCGTTCGCTACCGAAGGTGACGTACGCGATCGCCGGTCGCAGGTTCTGACGACTCGTCCAGCGCTTGCGCAGCACGAGGTCCTCTGCAGGACGGAACGCGAGCTCGACCAGCTCCCCTTCCTTGGTCTCACCGGATTGGCTGGTCGCTACAGTACTGAACAGCAGAAGAGCCGCCGGCAAGAGAGCTTGGAGTTTGTTGGTTCTCATCGGATCAGTGTTCGTTTGCGATTGAAGCCGGTCGCGATCGCCTGACAAGGCGCGTCTGATTGAGCGAATGCTCATCCGTCGATTTTTTTGTCGGTGTCGTAGGTTCCAGAGTTCTTGGAATCTACGGCGCCATCGCGCTTCCAGAAATTCCAGCGACCTTGCAGTTTGCCGTCTCGGTAGGTGCCCTCGGACTGCTTCTGTCCATTGGTCCAATAGATCTTCCAGTGACCGATCTGCTTATTGGATTTGAAGGAGCCCTCGAACTTCAACTTGCCGTTGTCGTGGTAGCCCTTCCACGGCCCCTCTTGCTTGCCTTCCTGGTACTCACCCTTGGCCTCAAGGTTTCCGTTCTCGAACCAACGCTGCCAAGGCCCCTGTTCCTTGCCGCGCACGTAACGGCCCTCGAACTTCTTTACCTCGGCCGAGTGCCACGTCGTCCACTTCCCATGCTTAGACCCGTTTTTGTACTTGCCGGCAACGGATATGGAGCCGGACTCATCGAATTCCTCGGCGGGCCCGTGGCGCAGACCATTATCCCAAGACTTCATGTCAAAAAGGCTCTTATTGAGAGTCCAAGTTCGCCACTCGCCACTCTTCAAGCCTTCGTCGAAGCTTCCACGCTGATGCACCTCGCCGTTCTCGTGGAACATCGCCCATACGCCATGGCGTTTGTCATTAGCGTACGGTCCCTCGGCTCGCTTAGAACCATCCTTGCGGTAGATCGACCATTTCCCGACTCGCACGTAATCTTGGTAGCCGCCCTGATACGAAAGGGCGCCGTTCGAATGCCAGCCGGTCCACAGCCCAGCGCGACGTCCATTGACGATGTAGCCCTCACGCGATTTGCTACCGCGCCGGTAGAAGAAGGCCATCAATTCGCCGGCCTCCTCGATCGCCCTCTGGTCGATGCCGTCCGCAGGCGTCGCACCATGGCCGTCGGCGGCGACCTCACCCCTCAATGTCGGGTCGGCCTCCTGCGATTGGACAAGGCTTGTCTCAGGAGCAGCGCCGTCGGCTGTCCCCTGGGCCACCTTGGCTCCTAGAGCTTCGCTTTGATGCCGCGGGGCGATGAGAGAGGCAAGGCAAGTCAGTTGAATGAGTGCGTTCATCGAACTCTACGGCCAAATCCTTGGCTCGTGTTCTGGTTACGTTTGCGCTTCGAAGGCCCTTGGTTCGTGGCGGACTTAGCCGCCCCGCTCGAAAGACTCAATGCAGTCCTACTTGATCGGAAACTGAGACATCGCGACTCAATCTTGTTCTTGCTCGTCATTAGGGATGAGCGATCCTTCGCGGTATGTCCCGGAGAAAGTGGAGTCCACGCTGCCATCCGCTTTCCAGAATGACCATGCCCCTTCACGCAGGCCGCGCACGAATTCGCCTTGCATCTGCATCTGGCCGTTCGGATGCCAAGCGAAGCTGCTTCCTGAGAGTTCGCCACCTGAATACGTCTCTTCGAGCTCGGGGCGACCATCGGCGTTCCACCTCTTGCTCACGCCTTCGAGCTGGTCCAGCAGAAAACTCTGCTCGCTGAGAATGCTCCCCTCGGGCGAGAATTGAGTCCAGGTCCCGACCCGTAAGCCGTCTTCGTAAGATCCTTGCAGCGTGATACTCCCGAGCAACGGGTCGTACTCGACGAAGGGGCCATGCCGTTCCCCTGTACGCCACTCATACGTTCGCTCCAGACTGGATTCTCCGTATTGACGCTCGGTTCCCGTCTGCAGCCCTGCCGCGTATTCGGCCTCGGTCTTCGGGCTGCCGCTGTGGTACCAGATTATGTACGGACCCTGCAGCTTGCCAGCGCTATAAGACTTGCTGGACAGCAGGGCGCCTTCGGAGGAGTAACGCTCCCAGACACCGTCCTGTTTGTTGTCCTTGTAAGCGCCAGTGACGCGCAACATGCCAGTATCGAAGAAGGCTTCGAAGGTTCCGTCCAAGATCCCGTCCCGGAAGTGCTGGCGCCGACGAACCATGCCGTTGCCGTGCAACGCGACCTCCGGCCCATGGCTGACCCCCGCGCTGTTGGAGCTCCAGATTTTCATCAGCCGGCCATCTTGATCGTGAGTCTCACGCGATGTCTCGACCGGCACACTCAGGTACTCGCTCAGTGGTTGCCAGCCGATTGGGCTACCAGCAACGGCGGGTGGTGCTTGCGAGCTTGCAGCACTCGAATTCGATCCCGTACCGGAATCCGAGCCTTCACCGAAACGCTTGTCAACCGGACTCGCGCCCTCTACCAGCGACTCCCAATCAACACCGCTCTCGCTATGTCCCGAGCTCTCTGTCTTCAGATCCTCGTGATCTTCGTCTGCAGCCATGGCGGGCTCAGCATCGTGAGTCCGGACCGGGGCCCTAAGGGCGGAGTCAGGACCACATGAGCTGCCAAAAAGGACAAGCGGGAGAGCAAACAATTGGGGGACGCGCATGGGCATGGGGTATTCCTACGCACGAGAGCTGAACGAGTTGGCTCTACCAGCTGCGGGTGGCAAACAGCCTAAGATCTTCGGAAGCTCCGGTCAGCTTCCGGTCAGGTAGAACTCAAGTCGATGTTCCGATCGCCGCGCATGGAGTCCTGCACGTCTCGCTCCCTAAGGGGCGAACGCGGCTCCGGCTCAATTTCATCGCCCGCGACAGAGTCCTAATGCACTTCGGAGACTTGCGTGAGGAGAGCTGGAGGTACTTGACGGGCCAGGAAAGGGGGGTACCTATTTCCGGGTGGTTCTCTTTTGTCCAACTTCCAACCATGCAGGCCCGCCAAGTCAAATATGGACGGCTGGCATCGCATTCAGGTTCCCAGCTTCCCTGATTGCCCGCATGTATTAGCCCAAGCTGGCCTGAATATCAGTTGTGGCCTGAGAGGCCATGTTGCAGACGTCCCCATCGGGGTCGTTGATCATCTCGAGCAGCCTCTCGGTAGCAGGCTCGGAATGAGGTGCCAGGTCGCGCAGCCCTTCGCAGGCAGCCAGACGCACGGCTGCATCCGGACTATCTAGCTCGGCGATGTGCTGCTGTACGCGCTTCTGCATCTCGGCAGAGGCGCCCTTCTTTTTGAAAAAGCCAAACAGGCCCATGATGGATGATGAATGTTGAAGCGGTCGTGTCTGTTCTGTCGGTCGAAGGCCGAGCGCAACCCTTAGGGGCACTACTCGGTACATTGAAATGTACCACGAAGAGCCATGCTGAAGCACCCGCAACGGTGGTTGATGGCCATTTCAAGTGCTGAGGCAGTCGATTCGATCGAAGCAGCCTGATGCCACGAAAGCAGAAGCCAGTCAGACTGGCCGTGCCGACGAGCATGCCTGGTTTGAGGACAGGAAGGTCCTTTGCTGGGGACGCGATTAGGTCGTGGAATCCGAAGCGACCAACTCAGCCAACTCGCGAATCGTCGCCGGACCGTGACCAGCGTAGTGATTGTTCGCATAGGCAAAAGTCTCGGTTCCGCGTGCGATCGCGGGTCTCAGAAACTGGGCCCACTTCTGTAGCGAAGCAGACATGTCCAGGACGAGGGAATCGAAGGTCTTGGTCTTCGCCTCCGTCGCCTTGCGGTCGCCGATCAGCCGTACATAAGTGAAGTCCGTTGTCATCACATCTATGTGTTGTGCCAAGTCCACAGGATGCGGCAGGAAGCTGTGCTCTGACAGAACCAGTGCAGCGCGTTGTTCGCGCAGTAGATCTGTAAGAGCGGGTGTCAGCCAATTCTTGTTGCGCACCTCAACCGCGTAGCGAAAGTCAGCCGGCAAGCGCTCCAAGAATCCGTGCAAGCGCTCGAGGAAATCCTCGGCCTTCGCGAAGGCCGCCTTGTTCAAGTACGGAAGTTGCACAACGAGCGGTCCGCAACGCTCGCCCATGTGCGCCATCGCAATCAGAAAGCGATCGACGTCTTTGCCAACATAACTGTGCAACAACAGACGACTGCCGTCCGGAGTTCGACCCTCTCCGGCGTGCACGATCGACCTGGGAAACTTAGCCGATAGCCGAAAGTTGGCCGGGGTCTTATCGGCCCAACCGCGCACTAGCTTTGCATCAGGAATGCGATAGTAAGTAACATCCGCTTCGACTGTTCCGAACTGTTCGGCATAGACGCGCAGAAAGTCACTTGGGCGTGTGCCCGGCGGATAGAACGGCCCGACCCAGCCCTTCTCGGACCAACTCGAAGTGCCGTAATGGAACTGAGGCTTCTTCATGCTCGGAGGATGGTTATGCCAAGCCGGAAGGCAAAGCTCCCGAATGCTACCAATCCGAACCGCCAAGGGCCTTCCCTGCATCAGACTATCAAGTCTGCCTCGCTTTACCGATGAGCGACGGGCCTCTTGCAATCGCGGGCGGGCTTGGGCAACGCTGTTTTCCGCCGACTATATCGGCGATTAGCGTGTCTCAAAAACAGGCTGCGCCCGTCGCGAACAGTCTTCTCAGCGACGGCCCGTCGACGCTGCGACGTATGCGACCCAGGCCTTCTCCAGCTCACGCTCTCTGATGCCGATTGCTTTCTTGAAGTGAGTCGAAGATCCCTTGCCTTGGAAAGCGCCGCGCAAGTAGCTCATGAACGCCTCGCGGTAGGCTCCGCCGCCGCCATGCAGGCAGAAGTGAACCAAGGTATAGGCCTGCGCGTACTTCAAGCCCAACCTCGTCGATGACCAGTAGTCACCGTTGGCAAAGGTCAACACACGACTGAGCCTGTAGGGCTTACCAGACAACGCGTGAGTCGCAAACAAGCGGCCGTTGGCACGTGCAGGAGTCAGGGAAGTCGCGCCGCGGCGCACATCCACCACCGTCTCCATGTACTGCGCCAAACCCTCATCGACCCACGCCGGGATCGAGCCCGAGCCGCCCTTGGAACGGGAAGCGTTGTACAGCAGTTGATGAGTTGTTTCGCGCACGACCGTTCGCAGCGTCAATCCGCGCGAAGCGTCAATTGATACGCGGTTCTCGGTATCAGAGAAATACGCGCTACGTCCACTACCGGGGTCACGGTAGGAAGGGGAGTCTGCGTGCAGCCACAACGACATGGGCTCTGTGATCTCGTATAGCTCGAGCTCAGTACCGAAGAGATCAAAAAACGCACGATAGACTCGCTCGGCTCCCCAACAGCTCTCGACAACATCAGGTAACTCAAGATTACTGCGTAAGTCGAAGTGCGTCGTGCTGAACTCCCAAGCACCGCCCCAGTCCGCGCGCTCTTCCTGCAGGCGATCCAGCGGATAGGAGCGTCCACGGTGCGGGATGACCCAGCTGCCGCGACGCTTGCGATGACCCAGCGCCTCGTGCGCGGGGGTGTAGGAGGGGTTCGTCATCAGCGCCTGCCACCAGTGCAGGTCAGCTTCGAACGGCAATCCTTGCTCGCCCAAACGCAGAGCCTCGACGCCATGTCCCCCAAAATCGCTCGGCGCGATCCTTTCGGCGCGCAGTAGCGCTGCGGGCAGGGCCATCAGCGAGGAATCGATATGGGCGACATCTTCGCGATCGAAGCTAAGTTCCTTGCTGCCGATTCGCATCAGGACAGTGTCCTCACCGATTTTCAGCACACGCCCCTCGTGAGTCTTCCCGGAGACCGTTTGAATCCGATCGGGGACAGCTTCTTCACGTCCACGATCGCGCACACCCCGTCCACTTGCGAGGGCGGGTAGTACGAGCAGGGTCAGTAGGAGTGCGGTTCTCATCGGGGCTTACAGCGCCAGAGGCCCATTCGACGGGCTTGCCAGCGTGTCATTTATCATAGCCAGAGTGAAGTCGGTCGCGAACGGCGTCTATCAGGCGCCTATTTGCTCAATCTTGGCGACCAGGACACAGCAAACTATGTGCCTGATTCCATTGAATCCGCCTTCTCTGACCCGGCATCGCGCTTGCCTGGGCCTGAGGGGTCCTTCGAGGGGTCCGAATCTGCGTCCGATTCGAGCGAATGAGCCTGCATCAATTTCAGCTGGGAGGCTGTGAAAACGATCGTCAGCACGAGGGGTCCAAAGGTCTTGAACTGAACCCATCGGTCGAAGGACACATTCCTGTGCACAGCCTCGTTCACGATCGCCAAGAGGTAGAAGAAAAGCCCCCAACGCAGCGAGAGCTTGCGCCAGCCAGCCATATCCAGCTGCATGGCACCACCCAGTAGGATCTTGAGGAAGTAGCGTTTGAACAGCACACCGGCCAGCAGAATCGAACCAAAGAGCGCGTTCATCACGGTCGGTTTCAGCTTGATGAAAAGCTCATTTTGCGAGTAGATCGCGATCCCCCCAAAGATCAGCACGAAGACCGCTGTCACGACAGGAACGACCGGCATTCGTCCCTCCCTCTTCCAAGAGATGGGTACGACGATGACAGCTGCGACCATAAAGACACCAATGGCCCAAAAAGGATCCCCAGTGATGGCATTGGTGACAAAGAAGGCCAACAACGGGCCCATCTCGATCGCGAGTTTTAGCAATTCTGCGCTGCTGGAGCCCTCCTCGGACGCAGTTCTCGCTTCCGGCTGAGGGCTCAAAACCTCGGCCACCTCTACGTGCTTATCGTCTCGCATGCCGCCACGGTACCCGACTGAGGGCTTGCATCGCCCCGTGCGGGTCTGGATTCGGCACCCAGTAGCCGCCCTGGCGAGGGGGCGTACCAAACTTGGGGTCCCACCTAGAGGATCAGCCTCAGGTTCCTGGATCCTGTGGAACGGCTGACTTTCCGGACGCGTCCCACCCCTGCAAACTCCAGCCAACGAGGTTAAGACTCAGATCCCTGCGCATGGAATCCTTGAAGGTGCCGCTCTGGTGGCTAGTTCAGCCCGGCTGCTTTTCGCAACCAGCGAAGTTCACACTCACTCCCATTTGGGAACTCTTCACCCCACCGGAACAGATTGACACACGTCAAGTGCGGCTTTTTTTCCAGCTCCCGGCACTTCCCTGCCGACTGAGACCGAGTCAGTATCACGAGATTAGCGGCACAGCTCCGCTAACCGTCCGGAGCCCCGTTCGTACCTGGGTCTCGCCACCGAGACCAACACATCGTGGACTGACTCCGCAGAAAACTCTGCGTCACCGATCCCTGTATCCAAAATCCAATCATGTCCGCTGCTAAGACCCTTACCTTTCAAGCTTTGACCCTGATCGCGCTTGCTGGATGCGTTCTCGCGCAAGAAGTGCCTGCGCAGGAACCTGTGCCCGAGACACAGGAGGGCTCCAAGGATCCCGCAAAGCAAGAGAAGGGCAAGAAGCAGGAAAAGGGCAAGAACGAGCAGAGCGAGTCGAAGGATTCTCTCTTCTCGAAGCTCAAGTTCGACAGGGCAATCGAGAAGGCCGCGGAAGACAATAAGCTTGTGTTCGTGTTCTGGACGCGCGCGGAAGATTCGGATTCGGCCCGTCTGTTGCGGACCCTGCAGGATCCGGCTTTGCGGACCTGGTTGAATGAAGTCTCGATTTGCCTCCAGTATGACTCCAAGGAGCGCGCTCAGCTCGCGTCACGGCACTCGATCGTTGGTTGCCCCGTAGTCACGCTTCTGGATCCTGTCAATCAACGCGAGATCCAACGAATCGCGAAGTTCAAGTCGGGTGGAAGCTTTGACCCGGCCAAGCTTCGGCGCACGATCGAGGTCATGTTGAGCGGAGGCCTAGAGGCTGTCGAGCTTCCGACGGGCGAGTTCGCCATGGATCCTCACGCCTGGCTCGCATGGGGCAATTACAGTCACATTCAGGAAGTCGGTTCTGGTGCTGCCATTAATGCCTACACGTGGTGCCTGACTAAGGCTGACCTAGTCGATCCAACTTTCCTAGACGACAACTTCGAGTTCATAGTTACGCGCTGCCGTGAAATCGGAGTTCGCAATAGCGACGCCAACAGCATGCTGGAACAAACGCGCAACGAGCTGCAAAGGAAGTTGGCGGCAGGTGCGGGTTCGCTGCGCGATGCGCACTTCTTTGCGAGGCTCAATTTTTGGTTGCGGCAGCTAGATAAGTCGATCAAATTCGTCGAGGGTTCTCAGGATACACCTGCGAGCTTCCAGCCAATCAGGCATCTAATTTTCCGTGAAGCGCTATCGCGCTTCGTTGCAGAGCGACGCTACGAGACTGTCGTCAGTATGGGCGTGGACACAGTCACCGAAATGCGCACCCGCCTGGCAAGCTACGAGGCGGAGCGCAAGATTCTGACTGAAGCGGATGACAGTGTGGGGGTGTTGAATCTGACGAAAGATGTACGCGCCAGGATTCTGTTGGACGCAGCTGATTTCTATGAGTCCTATGTTGGGGCCGGCCTTGGCAAATCAGCAGCGGAGCTGCTTGAGGTCGTCGTGGCAAGCCTTCCGAACGCACGCGCTTATTCACTGTTCGTGTTGCGAGCGAAGCGCACCGACTCCTTTGAATTGGCCAAAGCGATCGCCGAACGTGGGATCGAGGCGCAGGGCGACAACAAGAAAGCCAAAGCGGTCATTGACCGCGCGCTAACCCGTCGCACCCAATCTGGCAAAGTCAGCGACAAGATCTCCAAGTAAGCCAAGCAACCAGGGATAGCGAGGCCTCTGGGCCTCTGGGCGAGCTTCACGCCACCGGAGAACAAGACTACGCCTTCGCGACATCAACCGTCGCGAAGGCGTTTTGCACGTACGAAGTTCGTGACGAGGTTGAAGGCGGACTCGTCCCAGATAACTTCCGAGGCTCGGCTGTTGCTCTTCCAGAAGCTCTCACCCCGGACTTCGCGTAGGCCTGCGTAGTCGAGGCCCAAGTGATCGATCGCGTAGGCTTGCCGATCTTCAGGAGTCTTCAAGCCAATCGTCGAGCCAAGTCCCTGCAAGTCGAAGTGGTTGACCGAGTCCAAAATCACACCATGACCGGCTTCGAACCAAGCGGCTAAGTTGCCTTCCCCATGGTGGGTAGCAGCTTCCGCACTGTCGATCAAAACCTCGCAACGTTCACGCGCCAGCACTTCGATCAAGTGAGCTCCTTCGAGGTGGTAGATCGGCTCGACTCCTTCGCTGAAGGCGCCGCGCAAGAAAGGGTGCTCGCCTGGGTCACCAAGCACCTTGGCACGCACTTCGCCCATGACCTCTGAACTCGTCTCGTACTTCGCGAGGATGCCCGGATAGATGCGCTCGATTGTCTGCGAGAGGGCCCAGCACGAGCCGAAAAGTGAGCCACCGACGCGCACAAACCATTCGAGCCTCTCGATGTCTTCGTACTCGACCTCGCCGGTGCAGTTGGACACAAAAATGGCTCCTGAATGAAGTCCACATTCCGATATCTGAGCACCGACTGTCAGGCGATGTTCGATTCCGAGGCGTGCCAGGATAGTCTCGATGTGATCGCCACGGCTCTGCAGGACGACGACGTCCAACCCCTCGTAGATCTGTGACTCGGGTACGGAGTAGCCAAACTTCTTGCGCCGCTCTGCGATAGCTCGTCGATCGCGAAACACGTGGCGGCTCCCATTCTCGGACCACCACTCACTCCACTTGCGCTTGTTCTGTTCGACATCGGAGCGGCCAGTCGCCCGGCACAAGCCTTCGTGCGCGGAACGCGCGACCGCCGGCTCGTCGTCCTCGAGCAATTCGAGCAGCGCTTCGATAATGCCCGTTTGATTCAGTTCGCCAAGCCCGACTGCCGCAGCTCCACGCATGCGCCAGTCCTCGTGGCCGGCCAACTTCGTCAGGACCTCGACACCATTTTTCGCATGGGTCCTCCCGAGAGAGACAGCCGCGCACACGGCCACTTCCCACGCAGTGTCTTCAAGCGCCCGCGTCAGTGGCTTGGCCGCAATCTTAAGTCCGGCGATGGCCAGATCGACGGCCGCTTGCTCGCGCACCCCCACACTGGCATCTTTTCCGAGCCGGCCGATCACAAAGGCAACACGTTCAGCGCGCCCTTTCTGTACTTCAACTCTCTCCGGACCTCTCGTGTCCTCGGACTCACTCACCTGCGCGCCCTCTTCGCTTTCAGGATCAGGAGCGATACCGAGCTCGCGCACTATTGCCCGCAGCGCGACACGTCGCACTTCATCAGAGGCGTCTTCGCGACCGGCTCGCAGCAATTCGGTCTCGGCCGCAGC
Organism: Planctomycetota bacterium; assembly: GCA_047611405.1. Taxonomy (GTDB): domain Bacteria; phylum Planctomycetota; class UBA1135; order UBA1135; genus JBLFWN01. Next base: position 79,507 of record JBLFWN010000007.1, read on the forward strand.
CGGCGAAGCTTGGGCCCAAGCATGCAAGGCCGCACTGCGCACGCGCGCCAACTCGTCTCCGCAGAGTTCCATGAATGCGCGATCGAGCCCGTCCTCGCCCAGGGCGCGAGATGCCAGCCCTGACTCGTGCAACACCAATAAAGCTCGCGCCATCCTGTCGCGCGGCCCGATGAAGCTCTCGAACCAACCCTGCAAGTCGATTGGCAAGTCAGTATCGGTTGTCAGTCGCCGTTCGAAGATTGCTCCGAGCGCACCGAGCGCGCGCCGCTCCTCCACATCGGTCAGCTCCGGTTGTGCCAAAAACTGCAGGATGTTCGGGAGGAAACGGGGGTCCGGCTGCCGTTCGACGACCTCGAGGGCCGCGCAACGAACCAGGAGGTCAGCGTTTTGCGTCAGCTCGAGTAGCGCGTCGACCTCTTGCAGCGCAGCGAGAGTCGCGAGCGCGCGGCCAGCCCCCTCGCGTTCCAACTCTTCCTTGCCGCGCAGCATCTTCTCGAGCTTGCGCTTATCCGGCAAAGCCGTGGCCGCTTCCCCATTCGCGCGTATGTCAGCAAGCGCCAACTCGACCAGGGCCTCTGTCGCGCGCCATGCCGTTTTGCCGCTAAGTTTCTTATTGATAGCATCACTGGCAGCATCCGCATCGAGCTTAGCCAAGCTGCGGCACGCCGCTTGACGCATGCGCTTGACGGGAGCTTCAAGCGCTTCCTTCACCAAGGCCTTCAACGAGCCCTTTACGGTTCCGACCTCCCCCAGAGCCTCGATCGCCCGCTCGCGCACTTCCCAGTCCTTATCCTTCAGGACCCTTTGCAGCGCCTTCTCGGCCTTCTCGTACTGGCCGCTAGCGAACCTCTCGACCGCAGTCAGACGCACTAGCGGATCCTTGGACCCGATGTCATCTTTGGGTTCTTGAGCAAGCCCTACGGGAGCGAGGGCTGAAATGAGTGTCAGGAGCAGGTGCAGACGTGCTGTGCTCATAGGTAATTCTGCTGTCAGTAAGCATCGTATGGCCATCGCGGGCCATCACGCGCGCGCTCGGGGCCGGTGGCGTACCTGACACGAGGCATGATTTCTAAGCTGCGATGGCCCAGAACGGGGGCTTGATGCCACGGGAGCATGAAGTCTATCCGGGGCCCCTGACACGGATCTGCTGCTTTTGCTTCCAAGTTGGTTCCAGCCCTCTTCCCCGCTGATTCGATGAAGAGTGCGGAGCCCACCGGCGCCCGCACCTTGCACGAAGCTGCTTATAGACCTGCCTGCCCAGAGCTAGCAGCCCGTGCTTCGCGAGCCCTCAGCCAAGGCCCTTTGGTACGCACACGTAAAATCGTCAGCAAGACCTGTCGCGGCTGGGGCTGGTGCCGCCGTTCCCTTCCACTATCATGTCTGCCTCCTAAGATCTGAGCACCGAAGCCGATTCAAACTCTCATCCTCCGCCGACACGACCCTCTCTGCTTCGTTGAGAGCTGCAGACCGGAGAGAGAGCCCGTATTCGCCCTCGCCCCGAGCCTTCCGACAGCGGTTGACAAGCGACCCCGGAACACTCCGCCTCGTGCCCGACTCAATCGGCATCACGAGAGCAAGGCTCACCACCACCGACCCCACCTGAACGCTTGACCGTGCAAGAACAATCGGGCTCCCTGCGCCCCCTCCTGCTGATCTGCGCACTCGGTGTGGGCCTCCGAGCTGCGTTCCTACTGCTCGCATCGGAGCTTGAATACCAGTCCGACGAGGCCAACTACGTCTACTTGGCGATGACGTGGGAGCACTTCGGCTTCTATAGCGACAGCTATCGCTACTACTGGCCGCCGGGCTATCCGTTCCTCCTGAAGACTGCAATTCAGGTAGCCGGTACCTCGGCGACGGAAGTCTTCAAGTGGGTACAAGTCGTGATGTCAGTATCGGTCGGCATGACGACGATGCTCTTCGCGCGCAGGCTGTTCAGTGATCGCGCAGCGAAGATTGCAGGGCTATTGTGGGCTCTGTATTTGCCGTTGATCGCATACACACACTTCCTCTGGTCCGAGACGATTTTCCTCGCACTTTTCTTGCCCTGTTGCTACTTGCTGCTGCGCGCCTGCCAGGAGCCAGAACGAGCGAGGGATCGGCAGTTCGTGCTGGCGGGACTCCTGATGGCCGGCATCCTCTACTTGAAGGATGCGCCGCTCTACTTGCTGCCCATTCTCACAATCGTCACCATATGGATGGCGCGCCCCTTGGGGATCCAAGAAGGAATCCGACGTGGCGCTCTCTTCCTGATGACTACGCTCGTATGCATCCTGCCGTGGACATTGCGCAACTACGAGGTCTACGGTCGTGTCGTTCCTATCGGCAGTAGTTTGGGCGAGAACGTCTATGTCGGGATGAACGAGAGTTACAAGAACTTCGACCTGACCGCCCTCGATCGCAGCACCCTCGGAGTAACACCGCCCTCAGACCTGGCGCGGCCCTGGACCGTTAGGTCCGTGCCTGGCAGTAATTGGCGTCGCGCTGAAGAGATCTTGAACACCGCGGATCGACTGAAGGAGAACACTGCGCGGGGCTTGACCTATGCCAGCGAACACCCCGGGTGGTTCGTTCGTACTCGCTTGAAAAAGCTTGCGGATTTGGTCGCACCAATCACCTTCTTCAATCGGCACCAAGGACTCGGGCACTATGCGGAGAGTGGTAGCGCCCTTGGCATGGGCTGGCTGCGTGACATATTGGTCATATGGGCCTTCCTCTGTCCAATCTTCTTGCTCCTGATCTCTCTACCAGCGATCGCACTGATCTTACCTGGTGGAGCTGCGCGGGCCGTAATAGGAAGCGTGTTGCTGTACTTCAGTGCGACAAGTTTACTTGTCTCAATGTCGCGCTTCCGGATACCGATGGTGCCCTTTCTGATCATTCTCGCTGCGGGACTTCTGGCGGGGACAACGCGCAGGAAGACCATCACTGCGAAGATAGGTGCGGCTCTCAGCTTGCTCGCGCTCGGCTTCTTATGGTGGGTCAACCTGCCCGAGACCTTGCAATTCATCCGGGTAACGTGGGATGCGGTTCTATGACCCCCCACAGATTGCTTCGCGGCTGGCTGCCGCACCTCGCGTTGCTAGCGTTGGTCGTTGCCGAGTGCGCAGCCTTCGTCGCGGGTCACCAGTCGGATGATGAGCTTCGGCGCGACTGGAACGAGGGTGATCGCTTTGAGCGTTTGTGGGCGTTGCACGTAATGACCAATCGCGGCGAGCTGGACCCGGATGAATTCGATCCCGCCTTCATGCGCGCGTTACTGGCCGATGACGACCTGCGCATTCGTGAGTTCGGGTTCTCCTACGACATGACCAAGATTCGGCCGCCGAAGATTCAGGCGACCTACTACAGTGAGAATTTCGAAGGTACTGTCGGTCATCGCATCCGCTGCTATTTCTTGAACGCCCGTAAGGTCGGCGGTCCACGCGTTGGCGCAGGTATGAAACTTCAGCTCGACGAGTTCCGTTGGTTCCTTGATTCAGTCGCGGGGCGCGCACTGCCCGAGGGTGATATTTGGTTTCACATCGGACTTCGAAAGACGGGAATGGCTCAGCGTAGAGGCATCATCGACGCAGCCGGAAATTTGCTCTATCCCAACTCGGGCGGTGCCAGCGATGGCGCTCCGGTCGAGGAAAACACGGAGTCGCCCGAAGGCGGCGATAGCTCCCCCCCCACTCAGCCGAATGGAGGCTGATGTTGTCATGAAGACCCGGATTCCCTCTTTCCCTTCTCTGCTCCTTTCTTTCTCGGTGCTTGCCTCATCTGTTGGATGCGGCGGAGGTGAAGCGCCGGCCGACGGCAATGATTGGAACGTATTGCTGGTGACGCTCGATACGACGCGAGCGGACCGCCTAAGCTGCTACGGGTATGAGGTGCAGACGACACCCCATCTGGATCGGTTAGCAGAGGACGGTGTGCTCTTTGAGCGAGCAATCTCGACTGCGGGCATCACACCCATGTCGCACTCGTCGATCCTGACCGGACTGAACAACTATTCACACGGCATGCGTGTGTTCTATTCCGATGAGGTCAGCCACAAACTGAAGGATTCGGTCGACACGCTACCCGAAATCCTCGCGCGGCGCGGTTACAAGACTGCAGCATGCGTCAGCTCCTATCCCGTGTCCGAGGAGTACGGACTGAACCAAGGTTTCGAGCACTTCACTACGGGCATCGATGTGGAGGCGCTCGACCTGAAGACGCAGCAGAAGCACGCTGAGTTCTGGGTCGAGGGTGGCAGCTTGAACACGCAGCGTCGCGGCGACCTGACCGTGAACGATGCCATCAGCTGGCTCGATAAGGAAGGCGAGAAAGGGCCTTGGTGCATGTGGGTGCACTTGTTCGATGTGCACGACTATTCGCTCGTGCCGCCGCTCGAATACGCCAAGGAGTTTGGGATCAATGCCTATCCGCGCGGCGAAGTCGACGGCAAGAGCGTCGAGTGGCGCGAGAAAATGTACGACCCGGAGATGCGTTTCCAGGACGCACAAGTTGGACGCATATTTCAGTGGTTGCGCGACAAGGGCCTGTACGACAACACGATCGTGGTCGTCACGGCGGACCACGGCCAAGGCTTGAAGGACGGCATGCAGCGCCACGGCTGGGCCAAGCATCGCCTGCTGTACGACTGGAGCCTACACGTACCGATGATCGTCAAGGTGCCCGGCATGAAGCCTGACCAGCGTGTGAAAAATCAGGTGCGTACGATCGACATCGTGCCGACCGTGCTCGAGGCGTTGAACGTTCCGGCCAAGAAGCCTGTCGAGGGCGAGAGCATGTTGCCACTCATCCGTGGGGAGGTCGAGACGGAAGCACGCCTGGCCTATGCCGAGGCGCTGAATATGTACGACGATCACGCGCCGCGCCGCGGTATGCCCGAGCATTCGCGGAACGAGAACCTATACATGGTCTCGGATGGCGATTGGAAGATGATCTTCCACCGCGAAAGGGAGGAGCACGAGCTTTTCGATCTGCGCAACGATCCGCTCGAACTTAAGAACGTGGCCAGCGACAAGCCCGAGGTCATCGCACGCCTGAAGACTTTCTTGGACGAGCGCAATGCCTGGCGCATCGAGAAGCCGGGCGATGACGGTGGTGATGGTCCCAGCGAGGCAGCACTGAAAGGCTTGGGCTACGGTGACGATTCCGATGACGATTCCGATGAGGAGGCCGATGAGGACTAGGCTCAAGGAAAGTAGACCTGGCTGCCCTTGGTTGCTCATTGACTCGGACTTGTCGACTCAATGGCCCAGCTTTTGCTAGGAATGTTGGTCTTCACCCTCCCCACCGCCTCCTGCACTGAAACGCTTTGCCACGACGTATGCTCTCGCCCCCTCACCGCCACCATCCGCGCACGCAACGCGCTCTCCGGAGTGCTCCGGTGCCTACTAGTGAGGCACTATCACGGCACTTGAGACTGCTTGGGATGCAATGCGCCACATTGCTTGCCTGCTGTCTCTCGCTGTTCAGCTCAGGATGCGGCAGCCAAGCGGCCGAGACGCCGGCTGGCCTGTACATCCTGAATCCGGGGCCCGACGCCCGTCCGCATTTCCACGACTATGGACATGTGCCCTTCGGCGACGCTGCCACGCACGTATTCCAGATGCGCAATGGGGACCCCGAGCCCATCACGATCAAGTCCCTGCAAGGCGGCTGCGCGTGCATCCGCGTCAGCCGCATCAGCTGCACGACCCAGGACGGGACGACCACGACAGGTAATCCGCGCTCGAAGAAATCCGTGATTGTCATCCCCCCTGGAGCTCAGCTTGATTTAGCCGTACGTATGGACACCTCTCAGCTGCGCAATCCGAACAAGGAGAAGCTCGAGATCCTGCGCATGATGACGACATCGATTGTGACGCCCTACCCGACCTTCGAGCTGCACGTGAAGTCACAGCAGCTGTTCCAATTTTCGCCGCGGCGCTTATTGTTCGGTGATGTCCCCTCGTCATCCGGAGCGGAGAGCATGACGCGCATCGTGACTTCAGGCTTCGGAGACCAGGCCAAGGTGCTCGAGGTGATCGACCCGGGCAAGCACTGCGAGGCGGTGCTCGAGCAGGGCTTCCTCAATGGCGAACACTTGTGGACCGTGCGCGTGCGACTGCCCGAGTTCTTGTCCAAGGGACCGATCATCGACGAGATCGTATTGTCCACGACCGACGAGAACGGCGAAGGCAACGAGGGGCGCGAGCGCATCGAAATTTTGGCGCAGATCACAGGTGACATCGTGATGAATCCGCGACTGCTAAGCTTCGGCAGCAAACCGTTGGGTAGCGCGGCCCTGACACAAGGCGTCTTGCGTGCGCTAGTTCCAGGCACGCGCGTCCTCGTCCAATCAATCGAGATCGAAGGCGATGCGGCCAAGCATTTGCGCGCAGAGGCAGTGGCTATTGGTCCCGATTCGAATGGCGCGAGCCATCAGTGGGACATCCTGCTACATCTTGATGACCAGGTGCCCGCAGGTCGCTTCGACGGCAAGCTGCGCGTATTGCTCGATGACAGCCAGACACCGGAAGTCGTGGTGAACTACTCCGGCTTCATGCGCTGAGCTGAGACCGTCACGGCATGCCGGCCTAGCGGCAGGCAGCCGTCAGCTTTAGTGAGTTAAGACACATAGCCAGTGGAGCTCCGCCCGGTTCACTGCTTAGGTAGCAACATGGCGTGGCGCTTCTTGCCCACTTGCACATGCACGGCTTCCATCGGCGGTTCGATGATGGCCTTGGGGTCCTTGATGACCTCACCGCTCATGCGCACGCCACCTTGCGTGACGAGTCGACGCGCTTCCGATGTCGAACTCGCCAAGCCGAGTTCACGTAACAGATTCGGCAGCGGCAAGCTCACTTCGGAACTGGGCCACGGAATTTTCGGGATGTCGTCAGGAAGAGCCTTGTCGCGCACTTCACGGTCAAAAGCCGCGCCCGCTTCGGCGGCCGCCTCAGCACCGTGAAAGAAGCCAGCGATCTCAGCACCGAGGCGCGCCTTGGCCTCGCGCGGATGGCCGGCGAGCAGGGTCTCGACTTCGGAGGTAGCCACACCTGTCAACAGCTCGAACCATGCGCCCATGACCTCGTCATCGATGCGCATAATTTTGAAGACCATGTCGCGCGCAGATTCAGTCAAGCCAATCGCATTTCCATACGACTTGCTCATCTTGCGCCCGTCCAATCCATTGATCAGCGGGAGCGTCATGCAGATCTGAGGGCGGCTGCCTTCCTGCTGTTGCAACCTGCGGCCGGCCAGCAAGTTGAACAATTGGTCCGTCCCGCCGAGCTCGAAGTCGCAATCGATCTGGACCGAATCCCAGCCTTGTACGAGCGGATACAAAAACTCATGCACCCCGATGGGTTCGCTGTCCTTCATCCGTTGCTGGAAGTTGTCGCGCTCGATCATTTGAGCGACCGTCATGCGCTGTGCTAGCTCGAGCACTCCGAAGAAGTTCATGCTCTCGAACCACTCAGAGTTGCGACGAATCTCGGTACGCTCCAGGTCGAGCATTAGACCGGCTTGATCCGTGTAGGTCTTCAAGTTCGCCTCGACATCACCGCGTGTCAGTTGCGGGCGCAACTTGCTACGGCCAGAGGGGTCGCCGACCATCGCGGTCGCATCGCCGACGATCAACACTATCTGGTGTCCCAGATCCTGAATCGCGCGCAGCTTCATCAACTGGACCCCATGGCCAATGTGCAAGTCGGCCGAGGTCGGATCCATGCCGAACTTGATCCGCAGTGGCTTGCCGCTGGCAAGACTCTGCTCGATCATCTGTGCCAGTTGCTTCTCTTCGATTAGATCCACCGAGCCGCGCTTGAAGACCTCAAGTTGGCGCAGGCACTCGGGGCTGAATTCGCTCGCTTTGGCACTGGGCGGAGTAGGTGTGTCGCTTCCGTTCGCAGACATGGATTCGTGCGCTGTTGGCTGAGGGATCGACGCCGCATTCGGCGAGAATATCTGGAATCCTAACCGGCCAGCACGCGATCGTCTCAGGCTCTGGAGAGCTTCTGTATGGCCCGCCGGGATTCAGAGTGGTCAATCTCGGTAGCCCATCTCGAGGCCGTGCCCGCCATTACCGAGATCGGCCACGAGGCGAGCGCCCAGCAGCCGGGAGCTCGAGCCCTTCATAGACCTCTTGCGCCTCTTGTCCGGCGGCCAACTCACCGCGCGCCCAGCGCCGCCACAACTCGGGATCTGAGCCAGGCCGGCTCGTGCGCATCAGCCAACGCAACGCGGGCTGGAGGCGCTCAATCACGGCATCCGTCGAACGTGCAATCACCGGCCGCAACAGATCGATGGCCTCAGCTCGCCTCGGCTCTTCGATTCGCACCGCCCGCTCCATCAAGGGAGCGGTGTAGCGGAATACCTCGCGATCGTACTCCGCAAGATTCGTGGTCTGATCACCCGCCGCGGCAGCGCCTCTCTTGCGCGTCACATACTCGAGCAGGTCTTGCGGTTCGACAACGCTAGTCGGCAAGAACTTCGCGCGCTCTGTCCAATAGCAGGGGCTGGCTTCGAGTGGACCAACGGGCATGCCGCGTCCTTCCTCTTCGACATTGCCCGAGCGAAGCGACAACATCCAGCGCTCGCGCTGCGCCAACATGCGCGGCGGCACAATCACGTCGTAGCGTCCGAGTGAGATCACAGTTGCCGCCCCCGGATTCACCAACAATCGATCAATGCTGGTCAATCCGATCGAGTGCGCATGATGAGCTTGCCTGCCGTCAGCAGCCACGTGTGACGTTTGCATGCTCAGCGTCGCTGGCCCAGGATGAAATTCCAAAGCGGTCGGCCACGAGGAGCGTGCCCACAACTCGACTTCGATCGTCGCGGATTCAGCGACACGCACCGCATGCAGTTCGAGTGTCAGTCCCGCCATCCGTTCGCGGCCATCCAGGATGCGCTCATAGCCATCAACGATCTGCAGTGCTCGCGTGCCAGGGATGCGGCCGAGGTTGTCCTCACTATCCTTGCCGGAGTTCAGTCGCCACGCGCTGCGCTCGGTCTCGATTCGAATGCGCAGACTGCCCAGGATCGTCCCAGCGAGCCCATTCTCACCTTCGGCCACTGCCTGCCCGAGAGCCGAAAGACTAGGCTCGTATCTAGCAGCCACGCCTTCGAGCGCGACGACATCCTGGCCGGGCATGGAATTGGAGCGCAACTCGTGCCCCACCCCGAGACAGCTGGGCAGGGTGATCAGAATCAGCAAACTCCACGCGGAGGCTCTTTGGCGTATGAAGTCCATCCCAGAGGCTACCTCGCGCAGGCGCCGAGTTACTCCTGATCCGAAGCCTTGAACACAGCTTCGCGAATGCCTTTGGCCGCGACCGTCTGACCACGCGAGCGTTGGGCCGAGTCCGTGGCAACGACACGCAGATCCTTGCCTCGATATTCGGCCGGGATCGGTAGGGAGAACTCGTAGCGCAACTGAGGATACTTGCCAGAGCTCATCACCGTTCCACCGGCTTCAAGCGTATCGATGTCGATCGGCGTTCGATTCTGTCCATCGTAGACCGCGACACTCTGCATCCTGTCTACATCAGCGCCGGTCTCCAACATTATGTAGCCACTGAGCCTGCCTGCCTTGCGGTTGACTTCCGGCATATACCAGGACGCAATGTTCTCGGCGCGAATGATCACATCACGGTTCTCGTGAATTGATTGGACGATCTCTTCACTGAGCCGTTCAACAGCCTCCACTTCCAAGCGCGCCTTGACAGCTTCGGTTTCTTTCGAGAGGAAGCCGGAAGGGATCAACATGGAGAGCGCGTAGGACCCAATGTTGCCATCCGCACGGTCGATGAAATCCAACGCGACCTCATTGAGCTTGCCTCGCCCATCGGCGATGCGGAAGTTTAGGTTGCCGAGTTCGGTAGTGTCCGGGTTGTTCCTAAACGGTCCCAGGTCATAGACCTCTGTGTCCAGCTGAGCATCCAAGTAGTAACTGCGATCATTCAACGTCCACGTCATCGGCCCCCCCATCAGGAAGAGCAACACATTGGGCCAAAAGCGATCGTTGGTCGCCGTGTAGATGGTCGGGTCGTACCTAAGCACAGGCCGCAGGATCAAATCGGCTCCGGCGTCGATTGCAGCTTGCACGAGAGCCCGGTTGATCCCCTTGTCCTTGCCCGTCGAGAACGATGCGTCCCGAGTGGCCGGAATGTCGAGCAATATACTGCTCGTGAACGCGCGCTTGTCGAGTGACTCGTTCAACAGTTTTGAGATGCGCTCGCTATTCAGCGCCAGCTTGAACTCAGTCTGCGTGTAGTCCTCGTTGACTTCACCCGGCAACATTTTGCCTGTAGCAACCGGAATCAAAGCAACCCGAAACGGTAACGGCTCCGATGAGACCTTCTGAGAACTCTGGCAGCTGACCGAGGCGATCAGGGTCAAAATAAGCAGCAAACGGGAGGGGGCGTTCATGGGGTCTCGATCAGGAAAATGGGCACGGCCGCCGAGGAAGTTCCACTGGGGCGATTCGCTCGCACTCAACGGCTTTCTTGAGCCTCACTATAGGCGAATTCTGAGTCTTTGTTCGACTGATAAGCTTCTGCTGCCTCGCGGCTGATCGCGCAACGGAAACCCAAGGTGGTCCGGCGCAGTAAGCGCGGTTGCGCTTCGATGGCATCGTAGCTGTACCTGAAGCGATCGAAGTTGCCGCCTACGGCATAGAAACGCTCGATCTTACTCATATTTGCGAGCGGCTCGGGATCCAGGAAAATATCCTGCCACGTCTTGTCCCTACGATCATAGGGATCGCGCGTCGATGTCCATTCGCTGACATTTGTGGACAGGTTGCGCAGGCCGCTATCTGCCATCAGGTCGACACCCCGGTCGATCTCCCAGACGACAACCTCGTGACCGTCCCGCTTGAAATTTGCCTCGAGGGCTCGGCTCGCGGCTCCTCCGCTCTTGGGCATGCTGGCCGCAAAGGAGCACGGCAAGTACTCGAGACCCGACCGCATCGTATATTCCAATTCGAGGAAGGTCGGTAGCCGCTTGCCTGCCCACTTGGCATAGGCATAGGCCTCATCCCATGTAACATTGGTCATCGGCAAGTCTGGGGTACGACTGCAGTCATCGAGCAGCTCCCTACGCTTCTGATTGTCACGTTTGTGGGCGCCATCCAGCCAGAAGTCCGAGTTCATGTAGCCGCTCTCAAGGAAGCGTTGAAACTGCGCGCAGCTCACTTCAGTTTGATCCAAGTAGAAGTCTTGGATCGTCCCTGCCGGCACCGGATACAGACCACCCGGCTCGGTTACTTTAACTTCGAGCAACTCCATACCGTGCTGTGCGCGCGTCTGGTTTTCTTCTCGCGTCTCGCGCCCCCGGAAGCGGTAGGTGTCCTGCCGCTCTCCATAGACAATGCACATTGTCGCGCCATCGAAGTCGGACGAAGAGCGTGAGATTTGAATTCGACGCGGATAGGTCGGCGTAATCTTATCGAGAGATACGGAGTAAGGGAGGACTTGCTTTTTGCCGAGCACATCGAAGGCAGTCACCTTGATGTTCACGACGCGCTGTGAGTGCTGCTCGCCTAAGCGAATCCCGGCTTCGTACAAATCGTACCCGACGGGAAGTAGCTCCAAGTCCTCGGGCGGCAACTGACCATCTTCGAAGCTCAGTGTAGCTAGAACATCACCGACCTTATTGCCGTCGGTCACTTCGACCTGCAGCCAGTGCTTCTCGTCGGTCTGCGACCACGTAGTGTCGATGCCTGGTTTCTTACGCGCGATCTTCGGTCCCAGCCGATTGACATAGATATTAGATTTCACTGCTTCGATCTCATTGCCGCACGCATCGGTCCCATAGAGTGAGAGCTCCCACCTGCCATCTGCTTGCACCGCTTGCGAGCCACTAGCCCATGGCGTCGGGATTGCTTGCTCTACCCCATCTGGATCCAGCAGTAGCTCTCCAAGGTCACCTGAATTCCTGGCCTGACCGTCATTCAATGACCAAGTGTACGAGAGGCTGACAGGCACGCGATTTAGAACCTCGGGGGCAACCGAATTCGACAGGATCAAGAAAGCGATACTTGCACTCGTGAGGTCTTCGAAGTTCTCAACGACGCCTTCTTGGCGAACGACCTCGATCACCGGAGCCGTCCGGTCCCTGACCAAAGTGAGTGGGTATGATTGGACTTCACCAACTTCAACCCCGCTTTCCGATAGCCGGAAGATGGTCAAAGTCAGTTCGACGCGTTGGTCCTCGGGAGCTATATCTATATCTAGCTTGATGTCTCCATTAGCGCCGTCACTTCCGACCGCGAGAGGCTCTGCTTCAGGATCACCAAAGACTTTGGCCCGCATGGGAACCCAGTTGTCGGCCATACGCCGGACGAGGACTCCCACCCGCGTGCTTGACGATCGGCTTAGGTAGTGAACGAGCCGACCTTCTTCGAGCGGAAGTGACTCGACGAAAATGCCGTCAATCTGCGGGTTCTCGCCATCTACCTCTAATCGTAAATCCGGTAGATTAAGCAACCCGCGACTCTCATCAGCATGAGTCACAGAATCCACCACTCTCAACTCGAGAGTTCCCGAGAAGGCACCGCCCTCGATCGGAATTTCCATCGGAACCTGAAGGACACCGGGTTCGAGTTCCTGCCGCAAGGGAATCGCGTCTCCACCATCAGGGAAGTACTTACCCGTCAGCACCGCCCGCCGATTCACGCTGACATCGAACATATGCGTCTGGTCGTTCGGGCCGCGAAACACATTTTCGTAACTGGTGAGCGTCGCAGGCTTGATCTCGACTTCCAGGTTCCGGACGTCATACAAGAATGGGTCGACTGCAGCGTGATGCTTCTGTCCTGCAATGTCCGTAGTGATGACGGTCAATGCCGCTTTTCCGAAGCCTTCCCAGCTGAACGGTTCAAGCTCAGCTTCGTAGATCAATCCAGTGGCAGACCTGCGTGCTGCTGCGAGCACGGCAACTTGATGCTCGTTCTGAACGATGACCTCCGAGATCCACTCTGCATCGCCCTTCTTAATCGGAATGCGCAGGCTCGCACCGTTTGGATCTAAGACCTTGCCCGGCTCGCTCTCGGGGATCGTGATCTTCCCAAATTGAATCGAATCGCTCTGCAAGTAGTTGAGAGTCAGTATGCGAGTCGAGAAGCGATCATCAGGACCCACGAAGGAGAGTGTGGCGGTCGCATGTGCGAAGCTGGCATTGGCAACCAACCAATAAGACGCGCCCCGAGGCTCGACTATCCAACCGTCGCTGCCTGCGCCGGTCAGGCTTACCTCGAAGAGTTGGGGGTCGAATTTCTTCCCAAGCTCAAGCTGAATTTCGGGTCGCTCCTGGCTAAAGAACAGACCGGCTTCTCCCACGGCACTTGCATGGATCGCCGAAGGTTCGTGCCAACGGACATCCATAATATCGCCGCCCGCTTCGCGACTCATCGCGAAGTAGACGACTAGCACAAGCATGACGGCCAAGCTCCCGAGTAAGGCTGCAACTGGCTTCGTCAGTTTCGGATTGACGATCCTTTCCAACGCTTCGTATGCGGCATTGGTATCGGGCCAACGATCGTCGCGTTCCTTCTCGAGACACTGATCTACAAAGTTCGCGAGCGGGCGCGGCACCTTGACGTTCATCGAGGCGATCTTGCGCGGCGGCTCCTCTCGATGCAGTCGCAGGTACTCGCGGCGCCTGCCACTGCGCGGAGTCACGAACGGCAATTCGCCCGTCAGCATTTGGAAGCCGAGCACACCCAAGGAGTAAAGATCCGAACGCGCATCAAGCGCGACGATCGGCACGCCCGGAATCATGTGTGCACACTGCTCCGGTGACGCGTATTCCGGAGTGCAACCAGAAGAGCGCGTGACACCGCGCTTGCTGCCTTTGGAGCCCTTAGTGCCTTTCGACCCCTTCGTGTTCGACTTCCTGCCCTTTGTGCCGCTCTTGCTGTCGCGACTGCGCTTGCTGGAATCGCTGGACCCCACGTCGCCATCGAGCGCCCCAGAAGCAATCAGGCTAGCAGAAGAGACACTGGTCTGATCATCTTCTCCATCGTCCTCGCCACCACTCGCGAACTGCCCGATGCCGAAGTCGATGATCTTGACGACATCCTCGCCCTGCCCGTTCTTGTTGACGAAAATGTTGCGCGGCTTCAGATCCAAGTGAAGGATCGAACGGCCATCCTCCAGGTGATGCGCAGCGCGCAATGCGGAGAGCATCTGCAGCAAGACTTGCTGCGCGCGCTCCCACGGCATCGAATTGTCACGCTGAAAGATGTCTTCGAGCAGGTCTCCTTCGATGTACTCCATCACGAAGAAGGGGTTGCCATCTTCGGTTTCGCTGAGCACCTTCCACTCGACAATGTTCGGGTGCTTGAGGTGCGTCACGCGGCGCGCCTCTTCCTTGAAGGCCTCCAAGTCACGCTTCGAGTTGACGGCCGAAGGCCGGATCACTTTGATCGCAACCGAGGTCAACAGCTGGCGATCGAAGGCTTCGAGCACCGCGCCAAATCCACCTTCGCCCACCACGCGGCGCACTTCGTATTGCCCGCCAAATACTTCGCCCAGCCACGACTTGGCCGGTCGCGGCCTGGGCAGCCGACCGCCGCGGTCCGGAACAGCTTGCGCCTCTTGAGGAGCGCGCAAGCTCGCTTGCGCAGCTTGGACCGTCAGTGTCTGCTCCAAATTGGCCAGCTCAATCGTCAGGCCTTCCGCGCCCAAGATGTCTATGTTTTGACCCTCGAGTTCGGGATGAGCAACCAAAGGCAACTCAAGGGTGTTGAGATCGTTCGAGCCCGGTGTTCCCGCAAGCTGCGTGATGCCTTCGCGATCCGCAATGACCAACGTGCCTCCGTATTGAGGCTGCGCTACCTCGTCGTCACCCAGCACCAGCGTGCCTTCGATCGCCAGTGTCTGGTCTTCTCCAGCAGGAATGGCATGTATCAGCGTTTGTTGCAGCTCCTGCGTATCTTGTCCATCGGGCAAGAGAACGATGCGCGGCACGTCATAGTTGGCCTCTACTCCAGCTTGCCGTAGACCCTCTACCATGCCCGCCTTCAGCGCAGCTTCCATACGCTTCGACACCAACTCGCGGAATGCATCTGGGTTGTGCAGCAGACGGTCCGCTTCTTCCTCACCGAGCTCCGCGTGAGTCATCACCTGGGCAATGGCGCCCAATACCTTGTCGCGGTCCGCTAGGCGAGATCCGCGTTGTGTGATCTCGTGCTCGACTTGTGAGAGCAAGACCAGCTCGAGTGCGTTGGCTTGGGCCATTCCGATGCCTAACTAGGGTTGGGGGCGAACAGGCAGATGCAATATGAATCAGGACAGACAGGGCAGCGTGGGCCAGGTGCACTCAAGGGTGTTCGCCTGGTGGCAGCCCGCCGTCGGGCATCCCATCCGAATCCGACTTTGGCGGATTCGTTATGGCACGTCCTGGCACAGGCTTCGGACCTGCTCCACCTAGGACCACCCTATGGCGAATGATCCGCGGGAGCGCGTCATCTGGCGCGTCGATCGTGGCCTGTGCATCGCCCTCGTCGGGAACTGCAGGCAACGGGGCAGGAGAGGGCGGGACGCCCAGGGCCGAGGCCAGCGGATTATTCAGGGCGGGAGGCACAGGCTGAGGCGGTGCTACCGAATGCCCAGCACTTGAATTGGCAAGGGCTGTTCGATCGGAGAGTGGCTGAGCAGCACCGCTCTCCGCGCTGCGTGCTCGTGCCTCGGCTTGCGCTCCAATCTCTGCGCTCGTCGCCAGCGCTTGACCAACGGTCTCCGATGCTGGTGATTCGTTCACCAAATCGCGCAGATCGCCCGCATCCGGAGCTTGTTGGATAGTTTCACTCCCAGCGCTGAGGGCCACTGGTTCCTGCTGCGCAACTGGCCTGGCTTGCGCAAGCACGTTTGACTCCGGTTGCGCCGGAGTGGGAATAGCTGCCTCGGCAGGAGTGCGGAACTCAGGGTCGACGCATGCTTCGATCGCCGTCTCCTCTTCGATGCTCCAAGCTGCATCGTCGAGATGAAGCGTGCCTTCTCCGGCTTCCTCGGTGACTAGCTGTACCGTCAACGCGGTGCGGCCCATCAGGAATTCTTGGCCCGCCTCCAGGAATGCGTAGTCGCCGCGTCCCAGCGTCCGACCGCCGCGCACCTTGGTGTGATTGGTGCTGCCCAGATCAATCAACGCCAAGCGTCCCTCGACCAATTTGACAATCGCATGCCAGCTGGACGTCGCCTGGTCATTAAGAGTGCACTCGCAGGCTTCGCCGCGGCCCAAGCCGAGGTTGGCCTCGATTGGGACTTCTCTCGGTGATCCTCCGGGCTCGTGGATCAAGAAGGACAGCTTCGGATCAGTCATGGTCAATCATCGTGGGAAGGCGCACTCCCAGTGTACGAGCCGCGAGGGCAGTCAGGCAGCCTTAGGCTGATTGGATTGACTCTCGCCAGCGACTGAACCCCAGTAACGGATTGTGCCCCCCCATCGATCGTCGATGAGAGGGCACGTGGGCGTTATCTACGGGCCAGCACGAATGCTCTTTCGCTGCTGACGTTGGGACCTTGAAGGACTAGGCGGGTGCGGAGATTATCCGCGCCCGTCCTTCACCTCATCAATCAGGCGTCGGCGCCGTCCGCAGGCTTCGGCTCTTCCGCGGCGGGAGCCTCAGCCGGCGCTGCTTCTGCAGCAGGCGCCTCGGGCGCAGATTCTTCAGCAGCGGGAGCTTCGGTCGCTTCAGCAGCGGGAGCTTCGGTCGCTTCAGCAGCGGGAGCTTCGGTCGCTTCAGCAGCGGGAGCTTCGGTCGCCTCAGCAGCGGGAGCTTCAGTCGCCTCAGCAGCGGGAGCTTCAGTCGCCTCAGCAGCGGGAGCTTCAGTCGCCTCAGCAGCGGGAGCTTTTGCGGACGCATCAGCAGAAGGTGCTTCGGTCTCACCGTCTTCCAGCACGATCGAAGCCTGCACGGCAGCGACTTCTTCCGGGCTCATGTTTTCGTTCTCGTCGAATTCAGCGTGAACGAAGGAGAGACCGATCTTGCGCTCGTCGACATCGACGCGGATCACTCGCACCTCGACCTTTTGGCCGGGCTGCAACAGATCTTCGGGCTTGGCTTCCCGGTCGTCGGTCAGTTCCGAGATGTGAAGCAGGCCTTCGAGGTCGTCTTCCAGCTTCACGAACACACCAAAGTTGGTGATCTTCGTAACGAAGCCAGAGAGCAGATCGCCGACGTGGTAGTTGCCGGGAATCTCTTCGTGCCAGGGGTCGGGCGTCAGCTGCTTGCGACCAAGGGCAATGCGCTTCTTCTCTTTGTCGACCGAGAGGACGACGCACTGCATGCGATCGCCTTTCTTGACCATCTCGGAGGGGTGCGCGACCTTCTTGGTCCAGCTCATGTCGGAGACGTGCAAGAGGCCATCGATGCCCTCTTCGATCTCGACGAAAGCACCGTAGGAGGTCAGGTTGCGAACCATGCCTTCGATGACGGTACCGACGGGATAGTGCTCTTCCACCAAGTCCCAAGGGTTCGTCTCGGCTTGCTTCATGCCGAGTGAGATCTCTTGCTTCTGATGGTTGAACTCAAGCACGACGATATCGACTTCGTCGCCAATCTTGACCAACTCGGAGGGGTGATTGACCCGACGTGTCCAAGACATCTCGGAGATGTGGACCAGGCCTTCGATGCCCTCTTCCAACTTGACGAAAGCACCGTACGACATGATGTTGACCACCGTGCCCTTGCGCTTCGAGTTGATCGGGTAGCGCTCTTCGACGCCATCCCAAGGCGAGGCAGTCTTTTGCTTCAGGCCGAGAGCAATACGCTCGCGGTCGAAGTCGACGCGCAACACCTTGACCTCGATCTCTTGATCGAGCTCGACCATCTGCGAGGGGTGGTTGATACGACCCCAAGACATGTCGGTAATGTGCAACAGACCGTCGATACCGCCCAGGTCGACGAACACGCCGAAGTCGGCAATGTTCTTGACGACACCCATGCGGATCTGATTCTCCTCGATGTCCTTGAGGAGAGTCTCCTTCTGACGCTGGCGCTCTTCTTCGAGCAGCTTGCGCCTGGAGATAACGATGTTCATGCGCTCCGGGTCGATCTTGATGATCCGGGCCCGAATCGGCTCGTCGATGAAGTCAGAGATATCGTGCGTACGGCGCAGGTTGACCTGGCTAGCCGGCAAGAAGACGTTGACGCCCTCCACATCGACCAGCAGTCCACCCTTGATCTTGCGCTGTACGACGCCTTGGATCTCGTCGCCCTCGGAGTAGGAGGTCGAAACTCGTTCCCAAGCGCGCAAACGGTCTGCGCGGCGCTTGGACAGAATCGACATGTCGTATTCGTCCAAACCCTCGAAGAAGACCTCGAAGGTGTCTCCGGTGGCGGGCAGGTCATCCCCAAATTCGGAGATAGCGATGTGACCTTCGGCCTTGCCGCCGATGTCCAGCACGACTTGACCGGTACGTTCATCGACGGAGTCGACGGTTGCTTGAACGATGCTACCCGGTCGGATGTCGCGAACACTGCCCTCGAAAAAGTCCTCGAGAATCTCATCACTGACACCTTCGAAGGAGTCGTTGAGGCGTTTCTCGAGCTCTTCAGGGCTGAGTTCGTAGCTGCGAATACGTCTGGAGGCAATTGCCATGGATATGGGGAGGGAATCTCTGTGGTTCAGGCGCGCGGGCGTGTGAACACGGGTTGTCGGTACGGAAAGGTAATGAGGTGAGGTCGTCCCCGCGGACGAACTCGAAGCCCACGGCTGTCGATCGGATCGACGGCGCAGGCAGTTGAGGGTTCAGTTCGAAGAGGCTCACACGCCCTCTTCTCAGATTGTCGGTTTCCCGGGAGTCGGCTCCAGTGACGGCGCTCCCAGTGACGGCGCTCCCAGTGCGGCGACGAGGATCGCGTGCGCTTGGCCGAGCGAACTACGGTCTGCGGAGTCGATGGGTGCGAAGAACTCGACCTCGAGCCGAGTGGGTCGCGGGAAAATCTTGCCTCGCGGAAGAGCTCTAAAGGTGCCGCGAAGAGCGCAGGGTACCAAGGGAGCCCCCCCCATGCGCGCTGCTAGCAGCGCTCCTTTGCGAAATTCCCCGATAGAGCCATCTTCGGTACGCGTGCCCTCCGCGAAGATGGTCACCAGCCCATCCGCTCTCAAATAAAGCGAGGCGTGCCTTAGAGCGGTCCGGTCTCCTTTGCCCCGTGCGACCAAAATGGCCCCGCAGAGGCGCATGATCAGGCTTAGAAAGCGGCTCTTGGACAGGCTTTCGCGTGCCATAAAAGCCACGTGCCGTCCTCTGAGGGCGACCGAAATGAGCGGGATATCGAGGAATGATGCGTGATTCGCGATTATCAGCGCCCGACCGCCCTTCGGCAGATGCTCCATGCCTCGAACTTTGGGCCTGAACCAGATTGAGTACCACATCCACAGTGCGTTGACGATGACGTTGTATTGCCAGATGCCCTTAACGTGCCGCGCAGTCTCAGCTGCGAGTGGATCGGCCTGGGTGGCATCCTGCTCGGCTTCGACCTCGCCTGCCTTGGCATCCCTTTCAGCCATTGGATCCTCGGTCGACGCCCCGCTCAATGGTCCGTCGTTTCCTGTGAACCGGGAGCCGCGTCGATCGCCGAGCGGATCGTCTCGACCACCTGATCGACGCTAAGTTCGTCTGTAAGGATCGAACGTGCATCCGCCGCCATCATCAATGGTGAGTCTTCGCGCGTGCTGTCGAGCCTGTCGCGCTCCCCTAGCTCTTGCTCGATCCTGTCAACATCGGCAGAACGACCCGCCTGCTCGGCGCGTCGTCGAGCACGCTCTTTGCTCGTGGCCAACAGGTAGAACTTAAAGGGGGTCTCGGGGAAAACGACCGAGCTCATGTCGCGTCCTTCTGCGACAACGCCACTGGCTCCTGCGGCTTTTGCAACGGCTCGCTGCTTCTGGACCATCGCTCGCCTGACTCCGGAATGGGCCGCGACGAAGGACACTCGTTCGGTTACGGCGTCGCCGCGCAACTCATCCTCACGACTCGATCCGTCTATCAACACGCGACCTTCGTCATCGAAGTCCAAGCTCAATGAGCATGCGACTGCGGTGCACGCCTCGGCATCCTTAGGGTCCGCGCCGCGCTCCAGGCAGGCTAGGGTGACCGCGCGGTACATCGCTCCGGTATCAAGAAAGACGGAGCCCAAAACTGCCGCGAGACGCTTGGCGACCGTGCTCTTGCCAGAACCCGCGGGGCCATCGATAGCGATGACGCGTACGGCTTGATCGTGATCGACGCCCTGATTCATATCCTCAAAACCGACTCGGACACCATCTTCTTCAGCCTCGTCAGCAGTGCACTCGCCAGTCCGTTCAGCGGGCACGTGATCGGATTGCGAGCGACTCTCACTTGGCGCTCCGGACGCTGTATTTGCATAGCTCTCTCGAGCCGAGTCGCTGGAGCGAGGGTCATATTCCCGGGTCGGGTCGACGGATTGGTGAGTGGATTGGGGCTGCATAGACACTACTCGAGCATCTCGAGCAATCTCGAGCGGCCGATTCGAAGTTGGGCAGCGTAGCGCAGCCCGCCAAGCGGTCAAGAGCGGGAGTTCACAGCTGACCAATCTCGATTCTGAGTCCCGATTAGCACATCGCGCGCACCGCCCCAAGCGTCGAGCACAATCCAGCGCGGACCAGCTGGCAATTGCTGATCGCGCCAGAGGTGTGCGTGCCCACAGATAACTGTGCTGGCACCGCTCTCGAGCGCAAGCTCACGACACGCGGACTCTTGAATTTCGGTCGTTTCTGGCCGTTTTTGGGCCACTGCCGTCTTTGAGCGCTTTCGTAAGCGGCCGGCGGCCCAGCGTGCAACAGGTAATGGCAGGCGAGGCGCAATCAGCTTCATCGGTCGCGATCGCAGCACTCGTTTCATGCGCTGGTAAGGCAGATCCAGCGTGCACAGCTCGTCACCGTGAATAAAGAGCGCCAGCTCGTGCGAGCCCGCGCCTGCCCAGGCCCCAACGAAACCGTCCAATCGCAGCACGGCGCCCGACTCTCGCTCGAAGCGCTCTCCCATCAGGAAGTCACGGTTCCCCGGAACGACATCGATGCGGCAGGCACGCCTATTCAAGTCAGCGAGAGCACGCAGAACCCGAGCCGAGCCGGCCAGATCCGCTTGGGCCGGTCCGACCCAGACGTCGAATAAATCGCCCAGCACGATCAGGCGCGGACAGTCCTGCAAATCGGCGCACCAAGCGCAAAACTGATCGAGTCGATCGTCCCCGCCCGGATCCAGGTGCAGATCGGCAATAACGCGGCAACCTGGCTCAAGCACGACCGTGGCTTCCCGCGCGACGGAATCCGAAGGTGAGCTCATCCGTCGGATGAGCCGGTGTCGAGACCGGCTTCCTTTAGCTTTTCCCACAGCACCTTGCGCGAGATCCCGAGCAAATCGGCCGTCTGTGACTTATGCCCACCCGTTAGCTCGAGTACGTGCACGACATGCTCATTTTCAGCTTCGCGCAAGACTTCGCGCAGAGGACGGACCGTCTCGGGCACTTCCGTTGCACCACGCCAACGCGAGTCTTGCGGCAGCAAGTCTTCAGCGTCCAATTCGTTCGAGCTGCCCGAAAGCGCGATCGCACGCTGTATTGCGTTCTCGAGTTCGCGCACGTTGCCCGGCCACGGATAGCGCTCGAGCATGCGCAGTACCTTGCGCGATGTCTTGAAGGCCTTCCCCCCACCGTGCCGTTCGCATAGGAACTGTACCAGGGCAGGGATATCGTCGGTACGTTCGCGCAACGCGGGCAGCTGCACGGGCACGACGTTGACGCGATAGAACAAGTCATCGCGGAACTTGCCCTCGCGCACGAGTTGCCGCAGCGCGATCTTCGTTGCGACCACGACACGGATGTCGATCGTGCGCGTACTCTCGCCCCCGAGGCGTTCGAAGGATCGTTCCTGCAGCACGCGCAATAACTTGACTTGCGTAGCGAGCGGCATGTCATCGATATCATCGAGGAACAAGGTTCCGCCATCCGCCAACTCGAAGCGCCCCTTGCGCTCTTTTCGAGCGTCAGTGAAGGCGCCCTTTTCGTGACCGAAGAGCTCGGCTTCGAGCAGATTCTCTGGCAGCGCCGCGCACGAGATAGCGATGAAGGGTCCATCCTTGCGAAGGCTTGCCGCGTGCAACGCCAGCGCGATGCGCTCTTTACCCGTGCCACTTTCGCCTTCGATCATGACAGTCGCATCCGACCCGGCGACCGTACGGATCCGATCGAAGACCTTTTGCATCGGTTTCGATGAACCGACAATGCCTTCGAAGCCTTGCGTTGCGGTCAACTCCTTACGCAATGCTTTGTTCTCGGCCTCGAGGTCGCGAACGCGAGCAAAGGTTGAGATGCGGTTGACCACGCTATCGTTGCGAAACGGCTTCTGGATGTAATCGACAGCGCCGATCTGCATGGCCTCAACCGCCTGATCAATGGTCCCAAAGCCAGTCATCAGCAAAACGGGCCGCTCCGGGTCCAACTCGATCGAACGCTGCAACACTTTCATGCCGCCTTCGCCAGGCATGCGGATATCAGTGATGACCAATTCGGGGCCGGGGCTTTCTTCGAGTGCCTCCAACGCCGAACGTGTGTCGGTCGCGCCGGCGACTTGATGGCCCGCTTCCTCCAGTGCATCACGCAATGTGACGAAGATCGTCACCTCATCGTCGACCAGCAAAACGCGCATGATCAGGAGGCTGAAATTTCGCCGGGCCCACGCACCACAAAGCGGCCACCGCCAGCTTCGTTTGCATCTGCCAAAGCTTCTTCTGCAAGCTCGAGCATCGAATCAAAGAACAAGGAGTCGCCATCGTCGTCATAGGCCAAGCCGACGGACATCGTGATCGGAATCGTCCGACCATCACACTGGAAGTCGATCTTGCGGATACCGTCCAACAGGCGCGCCGAGAGTATACGCCCACCTACTTGTCCGGTGTGCGGGACAACCGCTAGCAGGCGATCATCCGCGAGCCGGCCCAAGAAGTCCGAGCTGCGCGTCTCGGCCTTCAACAAGCTGATGGCGGCCTCCAAGATTTCCTCCTTGGAGTCGTAGCCGTACAGGTCGCGCAAGTGACCCAGCCGATCCACGGACATCAACATGCACGAGATTGGATAGCGATAACGTTGCGCGCGATTGAACTCTACCCGCATCAGATGCTGGATCTGAGCGAGCGAGAACAGATACCTGTCGGTGGCATCGAAAGAGGATTGACTCATGAATCAGAGGGGGTGACGGCGTTCAGCCAGCTGTCCAGCATCGCGTCCAGACTGTAGTCGTTCTTCACGCGCAGGAGCAGCACGATGGCGATCAAGATCAACGTGTAGATACCGACCGCGACGAATTGGGCGATGATGTAAGCCAATCCGCCGCGCGCTGCTCGGCGCGCTTTGCGACCGGCCGAGCGCACGCCGGTCTGCAGGGGCATCATCAGCAAGTCGCGTTCGAGCCGACCCGCGCGCTCGAGCAGGCGCGGATCGCTGGTCTCGATACCGGTCGAAGCGAGCATGTCTAGGGCGCACGCATCGGGGTCGAATTCGCCGCGGATCACGGAATCCTGCCAGCGCTTCGCATTCGCCTTCTTGCTGAGCCCCATCTCGACGATCATGCCGGCGGCCACGCGATTCCAGGCCCGGTCCGGCTCGGCCGCAATTGCAGCGGGCGCCGCCGGAAGACTTGCGGACCGCGCCACAGAGCTGGGCAGCGTAGAAACCGGAGCCTGAGGCGCGCTCGCTGCGGCCGTAGGCGGTTCGGAATCGTCCAGTTCAACCAAAATGTCGTCCTCGACCCCGAACACCAGGACGCTGTCGCCCCACTGCACAGTGTCGAGGTTGTTCAAACTGACCTCTTGGAAGGCTCGGCCATTGCACACGGGCGTGGTTTCAGCGCCCACGTGAATCAGTTTCGGTGGATCGCACCAGACGTGAAGTTCGTCCGTTCCGATCCCACCGATCTCGATGTCGCAGCCATGCGCGCCGATTCGAGTCAGCGCGCTGCTCAGCTCCAAGCGACGCTTGGCTCCATTCCAATCTACTTCGACCCACATCTTGGACATATCTCAGGTGATACTCGATCCGATCCCGGGATGCACCCCCGTTCAGGATGGACGTAGCCTCGGGGTGCCTGTCGCACTACTTTGATTCGTCGGGCAATCGCTCTTGCCCCTTTTTGCCCCCTTCCTCGCAGTAGGCGACTCCGCATGATTCAACCTCTCTGCCACCTCTCGGTTGCCCTTATCTTGGCCGGAGTCTCACCGAATCAGGACGTATGGATCGGGCTGGAGCTCCCGCGGGGGCCTGTCGCCTCTCAATTGGAGCCCAGAGTGCGGCTGCTACGCGACGGCCGTCACATACGTGCAGCGGAGGATGCCCCCCCTAAGGACGGCGTCGATGCGAGCGCGCTGCTGCCCGAAAGCATCGTCACGAGCCTCCTGAATGAGACCGTTCGACGCACTCGATCAAACGCCAAAATTTTGCCGGGTACCTCACCCCTACTTGTGCGCGGCAGCGAGGCGGAGATCTCCGAACTCGAGCAGATTCTGACTGAGCTCGCGGCCCTTGAGCGCGCCTTGGCCATTGAGCTGCACGTGCGACTCGCCCCAACCGCGGGCGGCGCAAGCTGGATCGATTCGCGCCGTAGTGTTCACAGCGGCGATAGGTCTGCCTTTGGAGAGCGGCAGGTGTCGGCCTTCCTCGGTGGATATGGCGTCGATGTCGCCTCGGACTCTGCCGTCGCAGACCCGCTCGTCGGTCAAGTTCACAGCGGGCATAGTCTTCACGTCATTGCGAAGCGCATGCAAGGCGGACGCGCGACCCACATCGAAGGCGTGCTCGACTTGGCAACCACGCGCACGACTGGAGCAATCGATACCGGAAACCCCGATTTAGGGATCGTTCAGTTGCCTGTCTGCGACGTTGTCCAGATCAGTTTTTCCGGGATCGCAACTCCCGATCGAGCGCTGGTCGTGACGCTGACTGGTGCTCTAGCTGGTGAGGATTTGCAATTGACAATTGCTGCGACTGCGGAGTCCATCGCTCAATGGAAACCCGCTGGTTGGAGCGTGCTCGATGCGGCGCAGATAACATCGACCTCCATGGACCCGACACACTTCGGTCCGGGTTGGATGTTGGAGCAACAAGAGCAGCGCAGAAACGACGAGCGCGGGCGCGCGCGGTCGAGCATCACACCGGGCAGCTTGATCGGCATCGCATCGGAAGATTTCGGGCGCGAAGCGGAGCTGTTGTGGACGCCACGTCTGATCTTTGTGCCACCCGGCACGCCGCTCGCTGTGGAAGTCCTTTCGACAATGATCGCTGCGCTCGAGCGTCCGGCCTTGACCACACATCGATTGCGGATCGAAAGTGACCGAGGCAGTATCGAATGTTGCGTAGCTGGGGCGGCTCGCATGCGAGCGATCGTCGGTACCGAGCGACTCGCGCTGGTGGACTACGAAACTGAGTTAGCTCCGGAGACCTGGATTGCGGCACCTATCGTCGAGTGGGCCTTTGACGGATTCGCGCTCGAAGGAAGGGTCCAACGCGGCACCTTCGAAACTTCTTGCTGGATTTCGCGTTCGGATTACACCACGGAACTCGCTGCGCATGAGGTGGGTCTTGGTCGCATCCAACTACCCCAGCGCAGCGTGCGGACGATGCACGCGAATCTTGAACCTGGCGTACTCGTCGAGTTACTTCCAACGGCTCTAGTGGCATCCAAGCGGAGTGAGGATTCGATGGAACAGGCAACGTTGGAAGAGGCTTCGTCGAATGCGGCCGGAAAGCCCGGTACGCGTGATCATGAAGATTCAGCGAGAACCACCTTCTTGCGGGCGATGCTTCTCGGGTCGTGATACATGCTCACTATGGAATTCGAAGCACGCTAGGGTAATCGACGGGCCCGCCTGTGAATCTCATCGTAGACGAAACGCAACTCCCCACCTGAGCCAGCGTAAACAGCAAGGAACACGTCCAGTGGCTGCTAAGCAGCGTACACTTGTATGCCTCCCTAGCAGCTCTGAAGGCCGGGCACCGTGCCCGGGGAACCAGCATCCAATCAGCCTACACTTTCTACGCTAACCAACCTAAACGGACGACGGCCCCGCACCCCTCCGTCAGCACACCACTTTGAGACTAGGCCTACATCAATCAGCACGTTTGGAGCAGCGACTCGTTCAGTCGCCGCAGATGATCCAAGCGATGCAAATCCTACAGCTCCCGTCTTTGGAGCTGATGAGCCGCGTCGAACAAGAGCTAATCGAAAACCCCTTTCTCGAAGTCGACGAAGGTGAGTCCGGTGAAGAGGCCAGTGATGCGGAAGCGGGTCAAGAAAACAAAGCCGAGCTATCCGCAACTGAAGGTTCGAGCTCTGAAGCTGACGCCGACGCGAGTGGCCCCGAGACTGATGGGCTCGAGAACATGCTCGACGAGCTCGAGCGTTACGAGCGCGACTTTGGCGATGGTCCGATGCCGCGCATGGTTGCCACTGAAGAAGGCGATCGCAAGTACGAGGCGATGCAGAACACGCCCAGCTTGCCGCAATCGCTGCCGCAAGCCTTGCTCGATCAAGTCGCCTTCCTGACGCTCGACGAGCGCCAGCGAACAATTATCGAATACTTGATCTGGTCGCTCGACGAGCACGGGTACTTGATGACCACCGAAGAACAACTTGCCGAAGAACTCTCTGTGGAACTCGAGCCTGCGGTCGAATTCGAAGAGGTCGAGAACGCGGCTTATGCGCTGCGCCGCGTGACTCATCCCGGCATTGCATCGCACGGTCTACGCGAGAGCCTACTGCTGCAACTCGCGGGAAACAAAGTTGACTCGAACTTGGTGCGCGCGTTGATTTCGGACCACCTCAAGGACATCGAAGCTAACCGCTTGCCGCGCATCGCGAAGGCGACGGGGCACACGATCGAAGAAATCAAAGAGGGCATCCTCGCGATCCGCACGCTCGACCCAAGCCCCGGTGCTGATTTCGGAGACGCTCGCGCGACCGTGATCATTCCCGACGTGATCGTCGAGGAGATTGATGGCACCTTCGTCGTGCGCTTGGAACGTCAACGCCAGGTCGACCTGGGCGTAAACCCCGTCTACCGTAAAATGCTGGCCCAAGCCAAGCGCGGCGACGGCGTGCGCGAGTGGGTACGCAAGCGTGTCGAATCAGCACGTTGGTTCATTGATGCCGTTCAGCAACGACAGTCGACGCTGAAACGCATTGCCGACGTCGTCTTCTCGCATCAGAACGATTTCCTGACGCGCGGTGTCAGTGGCCTCAAGCCATTGCGGATGCAAGAAGTCGCCGACGATATTGGCGTACACATCTCGACCATCAGCCGCGGCGTATCCGGCAAGTACGCACAAACACCGCGCGGCATTTTCCCGCTGAAGTTTTTCTTCACCGGCGGAACCGCCAAGGCTACCGGCGAAGTCACAAGCCAGGTCAGCATCAAAGAGCTGATCCGCGAACTCGTTGAGAAGGAGGACAAGAAGCACCCTCTGTCCGACGACCAGCTGGCTAAGCTCCTCGAAGAGAAGGACGGCATAGGCATCGCCCGCCGCACCGTCACCAAGTACCGCAAGGCCCTGGAAATCCCCTCCTCAAGCCAGCGCCGCTCGTACTAATCCCTCGCCCCCCCCCCCTCGAATCCTGCACACCGCGTCAGTCACCTCCCATCGGTTAACGCAACTCGCCCCGATCAGCTTTCACAGAAGGCCGATCGGGGCGATTGGATGATCTAGCGCCGTCTCTCAGATCTTGCCGCCCTTGGCCAGGTCGTAACCGGCCGGAATCGGGGAGTCCTTCGTGCCGTCATCCTTCCAGGGGATGTACCTCATCTCGACCTTGGTGAAGTTGATCGAGAGCGACTCGCTCGGACGATCGCCACCGGAGCTGACCGAATAGCCACTCAGCATCGCATCCTCGAGTGTGTACTCCATATAGGTCTCGAGCGCGCTGGCGTCCGTCTTGACCAAGTGGATTAGGACCTTCTTACCTTTACCGACGCAGGCTTCAGTGAAGATGTGCGGGCTGGCCGGGCACATGGCCTTGGTGACACTGACTTCGCTGATGGAGGGAGCGCTCGACTCACGGTCCTTGACGTTGCCAGTGGTCGTCATGATGCCACGACCGACACCCCATTGAAGGGAGTTGACCTCGACCCAACCCTCGTGACCAGCGGCTTCGACGTTCCCGGCAATTCCATCAATTTGTAAGTAGATCGGCATAATTTTGTTCTCTCTGCTGACGTCTAAATGACGTGAAGGTGTTCGGTTGGATTGATTCGTCCCCTAGCGATCGAGGTGCCTAGCGAGGACCATTGCGGCCCTAGTGTCGCCGAGCGTTTGACTCGCTGTTCTTGGTGGGAACGGCTCAATCATCGGGCGTCAGGACCGACTGTTGCGCCGATTTCCGGAAATCGCTGAGAAGGTCCCTCTGATGGAACCCGCAAACAAACGGTCCAAGGGTCATCCAGCGTCAGTCACTTTCTGAACTGCCATGCTTCCGTGTTGGAAAACACTATGCCCTCATGCCGCCTGCGCCCGGTGGTGTCTGAATGCCTCGA
>JBLFWN010000008.1:0-107265 GCA_047611405.1 Planctomycetota bacterium
GGAGTGGGGCCGGCGCAGCGTCCATCCGATGTCTAGCAATGGCCAGACGATCGAGGCATTCAGACACCACCAGGCGCAGGCGGCATGAGGGCATAGTGTTTTCCAACACGGAAGCATGGCAGTTCAGAAAGGTTAGAGCGGCCACAGGCGCAACCCCACTCGCACGCGCACGAGTGGGGTTGCGATCGGATCGGATTCGGAGCGGCACGAGCGTGCGCGGCCTTACCTGGCCCTAAGACAATTGCGCAGAATGCGAAGGCTCTCGCTTGGGCACGAGGGAGTCGCCATGCCGATTCGTAGCGGCCCCGGAATGCTCCCGCTCCTCTGAGTTCACGAATTGAATTCAGCCGGCCTACGCACTAAGGACAGCGTGACGTGATTGCTCCTCGTTGGCTTGCCGCCATCGGCTAGTGTCCCCAGGCTCCGGACTTAGCGGCTTGGCCCGCCAGCAGAGAATGAACCAGGCAGACGGTCGCTCTCGGCCCAAGCTCCGGGCGCTGATTCGGCGATCCCGCTGCGAAGCGTCTCGAGCAGCTCCTTTTGACCGGACTTGCGAATCTTCACGCGCAAGAGGCCCAGAGCATCGATCGGCGTGTTCCCGAAGCCGTCACGCCACTCACCACAAGTAGGTGAGCGAATGAAGGCTCTCATTACCAGGTCTGTGGCCTGTTCGACTTGCTCGTCCCAATACAGACGCGCTTGACCAACTTCAGCCAAAGCCGCATAGCTGGCGGCAGTCGAGGCAAACGCGGGCTCGAGCGAGCTGCTGTGTTCGAAGCGGGCAATGGCACGCGTGTATGTCTCGCGCGCAGCCAAGAAGTCCTCACTCCGAATCTGCGCTTCGGCCGTCATCATCGATGCATAGCCGTGGAACCAGGAGAAGGCCGCGGGATCCGTCGCGGCACTGGCGCGCTGGTCGTAATTGGATTCGAGGGCCAACAACCCGCTGGACTGGCCGACATGGTTGCGCAGGCGCGCATGTAAGTCAGCCGAGCGTGGCCAACGAGCGACGGCACGATCGAATAGATCGTTCAACCAGCGGTGCCCCTTGAGATGCGAGAGCAAGTCAGCATGCGCGATGGCTTCGGCTTCCTTGCCCGCGGGATGTTGTGCCAAGATCGTGTACGCAGCGTGCGCTTCGGCCAACCAGCTCGCGGGCCAGTCCTCGAGTCCGGATTCCGCCTCGTAGATCTGTTGAGTGCGTGCACGCGCCAGGACTTCGAGCACACGGGCCGCTCGTTCGGAAGTTGCGGTGCGCGTGTTTCGTAGCGCGGGCAGAGCGTCGAGCGCCAGCACGATGGCAACCTCACGCTCACCTGTCATATACGCAGCTTGCGTATCGACGATCGCGACTTCCTCGGGAAAGGCTCCGGCGAGGCGTGCACGCCTGGCACCGTCGCGCGCGTCCTGGAACAAGAAGCCCGGCGATGCCCCGCGCGCCAATTTCGCACGGGCTAGCCTGAGGGTTTCCTCGGCCAGCTCAAGCATCAGCGTCGCATCGTCAGGCTGCGCATCGAGCGCCGAACTGATAGTCTCGAGACGCGCCAAAATCTCGTCTTCGCCAGCGGACTGAATCGAAGCCTGCCTGGCTGAACGCAAGACCTTGGTCCAAGCCGGGACATTCAAGTCAGTAGCCAATTCGCCCGTCTTGTCCAAGGCTTGCAGCACACGCCAAGCTTTCTTGGCACCTTGATCGCTCTTCGCCAACCTCGCCAAGCGCTGCTCGAGCTCACTCGTAAACGAAGCGCCGCGTTGCTCAAACAACAACTTCGCCATCAGATCGACACACTTCGGCCCTCCGCACTGCGCCAAGGCTAATGTTGCATAGTACTTCTCGTTCGGATCGACCGAAGCCAGGGCCATGCGCAAGATCGCTTCGTGCTCGACCTGGGAACGCGGGATCTCGCGCAACACGGTGACGCGGAAGGATGGCGAGCCAGCGACGTAGTCTCTTTCCATCGTTGTGCGCGAAGCCGAATCGAGACGATCCATGCGAGCGGCGAGCGCTCCGTGGCGAACGCCATGCCGCTTCAAGGCGCGACGTACGTTGGCGAGATCTTGATCGAGGTAGCGATCAAACAGAATAGTCTCGCCATCAGGCGCGACGCCGATGTGACGCGGCGAGTAGCGCACGCCGCCAAACCAGCGCCGATAGGCCACAAGCTCATCGGCAGCATGCTCACCGCAAGTGACAGAGCCGAACTTCGGGCAGATCACGCGCCGGCCGCTTTCGTCGTGGTCACTATCGGTGTGGCGATCGTAGGAGAGCACGATCGGCACAAAGCCCCGCATCAACTCGATGTATTCAGCATCCTTGTAGAGCTTGTTCGCGAACACCTCGCTGGCAGATTCCCCGTCGACGCAAACAGCAATAAGCAGCGGCCGGCCGGTCTCTTTCGAGATGGCCAGAGCATCGTCCAGGCTGCGTTCCCACTGAATGGATGTGGCAGCCGCTTGGTCTGTTTCGGAGATCGAATAACTACGCCAATCCTGAGCAGCATGGCCGCTTGCAATCAGGAGGGTCGAAGCAATAAAGAAGAGCGTTGCTCGGAACAATAATCTCATGGGAGCGTCTGGGGATCGAATGAAATTCGATCGTGACTGGCCAGTGAGGCCGCCCTTTGCGACAGCGGTTCACAACACGAATCCGACGGAGTATTCTCACCGCAAATGGGATAGAGGTCCATCGAAAGCGCCGGGGATAGGCACCCTAATCATGTAGTCCCCACGGCCCCAGCGGTCACAAGACGCCTCTCGATCACAGCTGGTGACGCTCAGAAGCTCGACTAAGGCTGTTCCTTGGGTCCCAGAGACGCCTCATCCAACTCTTCGGCAGCCGCCGTGCCTACAGAGGCTTCCGTGACCCTCACAAAGGAGCCTGGCCGTGTTCCGGGAACACTGATCGCGATCGCGGACACACCCTTGAGTTTGTGCACCCGGCCGCGCGGCACCAGGATCAGGTCATGGATCTGCAGCGCATGAGCTTCCAACACAGGTCCGGCTGCCTGCGCTGCGGATGACAGACCCTGTTCAGCGGCTTCAGCGCTATCAATCCACAACTCGGCGCCAGCACTTGCTTCGCGAATCCAGTACAGCTGATCGTGCCCACCTTCGAGCGGGTGCATATACGCCGCGCTCTCGCTCACGCGGATTCGGTGAGCATTGACCGAATGGCATAAGTAGGGGCTTCTCTCCGCATTCCAGGCCAGCAGATCGAGGACGTAGTCTGTGTCGGGAGAACTCGCTGGTGCAGCGTTCGCGCTGATCATCGCGGACCGCGAGAGACGCGGATCCGAGTTGGGATGAATCCAGTGCGGTAGATCCGGAGGGAAGGGCCGCGGAATCGTGAGAACTAAGCCCGAGAGCGGAGCGTCCAGGACGAGTGTCTCGCCGGGTCGCAGCAACACCAGGTCTCCGCCCGTCACACGGGAGCGTGCCTCGCCGATACGACCATCGGCCGTCCCGAAGCCAACGAAGAAGCACACGCCCTTCCCGCCCGGATTCAGCTCCTTCGTTTCCGGAATCCAGCTCAGCGAGTAGCCGTGATTCCCCGACTCAAACTCAGCGCACAAGCTCGCCCACCCACCCTCGTCGCCTTCCGCCTTTCCTAGACGCGCCAGGTACGAAGGTCGGTTTGCTTCCTTGGAGTGAAAGACCCGCTCCGGCGCATTCACACAGGCAGTGATCGAGAGCAGGAGCAGCAGAGAGTGCAGGCGTCGCATTCCCTGAGCATAGCGTGAAGAGCGATGCGCGGTGTCGCCTGTTGCAGGACTCACTGCCCGCGCCTGTGTAGATAACAAGAGGGGTTCAAGAGAAGCCAAAGCTGCGCTGATGCCCTTCGATGCCGAGCAAGGCCTCTTTGATAGGGAGTCCCCCACCGAAGCCCGTTAGCTTGCCGGCACTGCCGATTACGCGATGACACGGTATGACGATCGGGATCGGATTCTTGCCGTTGGCTGCTCCGACGGCACGCGACGCCGTTGGTTTGCCGATGCGCGCCGCTAGTTCTCCGTACGAGATCGTCTCGCCCCACTCAATTCGGATCAACTCGTCCCACACTCGATGTTGAAAATCGGTGCCTTCCGGATCGAGCGGCAAGTCAAAGTCGCGCCGCCTGCCTGTGTAGTATTCGTCGAGTTCGCGCTCGACTCGATCGAGCAACTCACGATCCACGGCCTTGGCCGTATCTGACCAAGAAGGATCGATCTCAAAGGCCTCGCCTTCCGTCTCGAAACGCAGCGCAAGCAACTTTCCATCAGCTACAACGGCGAGCAGCTCGCCAAAGGGTGCGCTCAGCAAGCGGTACGTAGGAATCGTATCTGCCATCTTCGTCATCCGAGTTGCCTCCATAACAATAGGGCCGCGTACGCGCGCCAAGGACGCCACGCTTCTGATCGCTGTTCGAGTTGACGCTTGGCCGACGACCCGGCCTCGATGTTCAGCGCCTTCCGCAGCCCAAGATCTCCGGCGGGGAATGCGTCCGGGTCGCGCAGAGCCCGCATCAGAATGTAGTCCGCTGTCCACTCGCCGATGCCGGGCAGCGCGATCAATGACGCTCGGGTCGCGATAGGATCCGCAGTTGGCGAAAGATCGACAGTTCCATCACGCACAGCTTCCGACAATGCCAAAAGAGCGCTTACGCGTGAGCGCGGAACACCGAGTTGACTCCAATCGGCAGCGATCACATCTTCGGCAGAAGGGAAGACGTGCGTCAATCCTTCGATCCCGGTCGCAACAGCAGGTCCAGCTCCTTGCACAACCCGGCCCAGCAAAGTGCGTGCAGCTTTCACGCTGACTTGCTGTCCGAGGATCGCACGCAGCGCGAGCTCGTACCCATCGAAGGCACCTGGCACGCGCACCCCGGGTAAAGCGCGCACCCAAGCAGCCATTGGCTCGTCCTGACTCAGCGTCTCCTCGATCGCAAGCGGATCCGCGCTCAAGTCAAACAAGTCACGCACACGTTCGACCAATGCTTGCAAGCCACGCGGCGCAGCTAAATCCAAGCGCATCGTAAACGCGTTCGCACCAACGGTTGGAGCCAATTCTAGGGAACCTTCGTGTCCCTCCCACAGCAAGGCTCTTTGATAGCTGTTGCCCTCGACAAGCTCCATACCGGGAATCGCACGTGCCGCCAGGAACGAGAGCATTCCGTTCCAGTCATAGGGAGGCCTGTAACTCAACTGCAGTTCGAACGCGCGACCCGCATGCTTTGCAGCTGGCTTTCCCTTCGCATTACGCAGATCGCGCGGAGCCGCACCAAAGCGCTCCTTCAGCGAGGCGTTGAAACGGCGCACGCTCTGGAAGCCAGAGTGCAACGCGACCTCGGTCATCGTCATCGATGTCTCATCGAGTAGGCGCCTAGCCAAGTGAGCACGCGCGCTTTGGCCAATGGCCTTTGGCGCGGCGCCGAGTTCGTGCTGAAAGATGCGATCGAGATGCCGCGGGCTGACACCCAAGGCCCGCGCGACATCCTCCACGCTCCCTTCATTCAGCGCCCCTGCGTGGATCATGCGCAGCGCGCGCGACAGCAGCGCGGAGGAGCCACGCCACTCGGGTGAACCCGGTGCAGCATCGGGCCGGCAACGGCGACAGGCGCGAAAGCCGGATAGCTCGGCAGCCGCCGCGCTGGCATAAAAGGCGACATTCTTAAGCAGCGGTTTGCGCGCAGGACAAACGGGGCGGCAGTAGATTCCTGTCGTTTTCACGGCCGTAAAGAAGCGGCCGTCAAAGCGCGCATCGCGGCTCGTCAGCGCTTGATAACAGAGCGTGTCGTCGAGCTCCATGCCCCGAGTGTAGTGCGAGCGCGCGCACACACTCGCCACTTTCGGACATGGATGTGAAGTGCATGGCGCACGCCCTTCACTTCACCCGCAGAAGCGGGGTGAAGTAGCGATAGTAAACCTCGAGCGTCAGTACACACATCGCTGTCGAGTAGCTGCGGTCTTCGTCCGTATCCGCGGCATACTCCGAATAGATCGAAATGGGTTCCCATGAGCCGTCGCGCTGCTGCGCCGGCAGCAAGCATTCTTTCATTGAGGCGTTCCAGATTTCCCAGGCCGATCCTCCGACACGGAACAAGGACAGCGTGCCGTAGTACCAGAAGTACAAGTTGCCCTGGGCTTTGAACACGAAGTCGTTGTTGCCCGTGAAGGAGTACTCTTGCGGCGAGCGCTCGAGCACGAAGCGACGAGCGGGTCGATAGCTCGCGGATGCAATATCCTCGCCCAATAGTGACAACGCAAAGAGCGTCGCAGGTGTCGATCCTGGCAGCACAGGATAGTCACCATTCAGTCGCGAAGGATCATGGCTGTAGCGGTATGCGCCATGGCCCGAGTCCCATGCCTTCATTAGGAAGCTCTTTGCACTCGCGAAGGCATCCTCGTCGACGCGCAAGCCACCCAGTTGAGCAGACTCAAGCGCCATGACTTGCCATGCCGTGACTGACGCGCGCGGCCAGCGATCATAGGTATGCCCGTCGGGGTAGTAGTAACCCCAGCCTCCATCGAGGCGCGAATCACGCGAGCTCACTTGCTTGCGCTGAATGTGACTAACCGCGCGCTGCAGCGGCCGCTTGAGCCGCTCGTCCTCAGTCAGCGCATAGACCTCGGCCAACGCATAGGTCGCGATCGCATGTCCATAGGAAGAGGTGTAACCGAAGTGACCGTTGACCTCGTTCTGAACCGCAAGCAAGAACTCGATCGCGCGCTCGACGACGTGCGAGTATTCGGTCCTGGTCGGCGTCTTGGGCGTCTCTTGTGTGTGACCCGCGCCCAGGAAAGCGAGCAGCGACAAGCCGGTTTTGCCGATCGTCACATGACCGTATTTCTCGTCGAGATCACTCGAGCTGCCCCAGTAGCCGTTCCGATGCTGGCGACGTGCCAGGTAAGCCAATCCAGCTGCCACGGCCGCCTCGGTCTCTTCTGTGCCGCCGTGTAGCTCGAGCGCATGCGTCTTGCGGTCACCGGTTCTCGATTGATACGGCGTGTGATCCCAATGCGCGATGCGCCCCTGAGGCTCTACTTGCGGTGCTTCAGCGCGCGCGTGCAAGGGCTCGAACTCCGGTCCGCGATCAGGCAAGGCCGACGTGACGCTCAAGCGCTCGGGCATCTCCAAGCCGACATCGGCGCGTGCCTCGCGCGCGGTCGCACGCGTATCGCTCGTCATTGGCGTCATGGCCGCGATCAGATCGTTCTCCCATGCCGCTGGTTCTTCGGTCGCCGGACGTGTCTGCCGCGCAAGCGAAGGTGCCTCATCATCCAATGCAACTGCGCGTTCGGGAGCCGAAGGCTTTCGATCGAGATCAAACTGCTGTCGAGTCGGGCCCGCAAAACTTTCCGCTTCACGTCGATCGAGACGAGAGAGCCCCGTCACGCTCGGCATCAGCTCCAAGTCGAGCTCCGGCTTGCTAAGTTCTCCCCGCGCAGACTGCGCCAGGTCACCCACCACACGAGCTTCGGGCGCGTGACTTCCAGGTGCCTCCGCCAATAGTTCGTTTTCTGCCAGCTGCCCGCCGCGACGCCTCTCGAAGCTTTCCGTCGGTGTGTCAAGATCTTGTGCCATCGCGACGGCGTCAGAGCGCGTCGTCTCACGTTCCAACTCGACGCTCTGCCTACCTGCTAGAGGATCCTGCCCCGTCTCGCGATTTTCACTGCGAGTCAGCGGGCGATTCGAGTCCGTAGCTTGCGCGCGCCGGCCTTCGAGCGCATCGGGAGTCGCCATCGACACTTGCCGTGGCGCAAGCTCGCCGCGCTTGAGAGCTTCGCCGGTGAAGCCGGCTTCGACCGAGAGGTCTTGACTCTCGCCCGAACGACGTTCGAAGCTCTCTTGCGCCTGAGCAATCTCAACAGAATCCGTTCGCGTCGCTTCGCTCCGGGTCGAGCGCGCCAGCTCGATGCGCTTTGCATCAGGCGCCGAGACAGCTTTCGTCAATCGGGAGCGCTCAAGTTCCGACTGTGACGGAGCGGCCTCGCGCAACGCAGCCGTCCGCTGAGCTTCACGTTCAGGATTCCCTCCCGCTTCCCGTTCGCCCGGCGCTTCGGTCACTGTGGAGTCGAGCTTCAGGCTGGGTACCGCACCGCTGCGCGTCTCGAAGCTCTCTTGTTCGTGGCGGACATCTGTCTGCGCCGCTCGCTCACGTGACACAGCCGCGACGCTCTCATCGCGTTGTAATTTGCCAAGATCCGCACGTTCCGGCATGGCCGATTCGAGGCGCTGCGCTCGTTCCAAACGAGCCTGGGCGGGCGATACTTGTGATTCGATTTGTTGACTAGCGAACTCGGCCTCACGCGCCGGCGCTTCCGTCGGCTCGGCATTGGCACGCTCGGCCTTTAACTCGCCACTGCGATCTGAGTTACGCGCTTGGCTAGCGGCCGAATTGTCCGCGACGAGGCGTACACGAATGCGGTCGCCTCCATCATGCAAGGCGTACTCTTCGCCTTCCGGATAGACCTCGCGGAAGTACCACATCATCAAGAAGTGCACGAAGACCGAGATCAGGAAGCACTTGTATACAACCTCGAGCTGCTCCCAACGCTTGGCCAGCCATGCCAGCAACGCAAGCAGAGCCAGCGCGAGCAGGACGAGGATCTCGACCCATCCGACAGGTGGGCCCGGGCTACGGAACAACTCGAGCGAGCGCGCGCGATACAGGTCGGGTGGCATCAGCGTGGCCGCCGACTCGCCAACCTCTCCAACCGACATCATCAGACTGAAACCGTCGCGTGACGGGCTCGGCCCACGCTCCGAAGCAGCCGTGTTCACGCCCGTCAGAGCCTCTGGCTCCAACCAGCATTCGCTTTCCTCGATCTTGCCGTAGGTGCTGCGATACAGATCGTAGGCGCCTGCGCCGCCTTCACGATTGGACGCGAAGAATAATGTGCGACCATCCGAAGTGAAGGCCGGCTCGCGTTCGTGATAGGCAGTATTCAGTGCTTCGATCGCGGAGATGATCCAAGTACGGTGCAAGACAGCACTGCGGGCCGCTCGCTCGCGCGCGACTTTTCCCGCGTCAACCGGCAGAACCGACTCGAGCTCGGACTGCGACCCCGAATCATCCGTTGCCAACTTGCGCGCCTCTCGCGCGGCATCAACTGTCGCCGTGGCTTCCGCATCCAAGGTCTGCGCGACTTCCGCTTCTGTGCGTGGCCGAGCTTCATAGAGCTGGTAGTCCTCGAGCAGTCCACGACTCTTGCGATTCGATGCGAAGACGACCCCGGCTGATCCGGGAATCGGAGCGGGGTCTGTGTCGTCAGCGGTCGAGTTGATGCCGCCATCGATGCGTTCTGTGTCGCCGAACACGCCGCGGTCGTAATCGGCTCGGTACAAATCGAGCCCGCCCGATGTGCCGAGCCGGTCCGAAGCGAACCACAAAGCGCCGCCGCTGAAGCAGGGCGCCATCTCGTCCGCGGCCGTATTCAGAGTCGCCAAGGAGCGCGGATCGACCGGAACGCCACCAACCATCTCGGCGATGTACAGATCGCTGCCCAGCCCACGCTCTCCAACCGAGAACACCAAGAAGCGGCCGTCCGGCGACAGCGTCGGGCGACTCTCACCCTCTGGACCATTGACACCCTCGGGCAGACGCAATGGCCGATCCCAAACCGCATAGCGCACATCACCATCGTGCACGCCATCGTAGGTCTGCGTGCCATCTGTGAAACGTCCTTCATTGCCCAAGTAGGGACGGAAACGAAGCCATGCGACAAAGAAACCCAGTCCCGTCAGCGCGGCGATGATGACGATATTCTTGCCCAAGTGGCGCTTGCCATCGGCCGCCCCAACTTCGCCTTCACCGCGCAAGAATGATCGAATGCTCATGATGTCGCCAAGAACAGAAGCTAGCTGTCGATCGTCATCAGCCCCAAGTTGACGAGGCCAGCCAAACGGCAGGTATCCATCAAAGACACGACGTGTTCGTGGAAGACCTTCTTGTCCCCTCGGATCGTCACGGGCGTTTCGGGATTGCCACGCGCAAGGCGCTCTAGGTGTCCGCGCAAGTCATCAGTTTCGACGGCTACGCCATTCATCACGATGCTGCCATCCGCCATCAGGTTCAGCACGACTTCTTCCGGTGCAGGTGTTGCCGCTTCTCCGCTCTCTGCCAACGGCAAATCGACGGACATTTCTTTCTCTTGGTCAACAAAGGTTGTCGCGACCATGAAGAAGATCAGTAACAGGAACACGACGTCGATCATCGGCGCCAGGTTCATGACCAGCTCTTCGCTACCGTCAGTATCTCGGATCTGCATGAATCGATTCCGTTCCGAGGATCAGGAGCGAGCGCTGAGTTGCTCGTCGATTTGGCGATAGATGTCTTCCGACTTCCGCGCGAACAGCTCGATGCGCCCCTTCAAGTAGTGGTGCGCAACCACGGCCGGAATCGCGACCGTCAGACCGGCGGCCGTCGTCGTCAACGCTTGATAGATACCGGCTGCCAGCATCTCGGGTTTGCCGATGCCATCTTGCATAGCGATCTCGCTGAAGGCCTCGATCATGCCCCAGACCGTGCCCAGCAGCCCGAGCAAGGGAGCGATCAACCACACCAGCAGCAGCGGCCGCAAGTTCTGTCCCAGACGCTTCATTTCGCTGGCAGCCGCATCCTCGACCGCTTTCTCACGCTCGAGGAAGGGCCCGCCCGCGCGCTTCATTCCCGAAGTCAAGATGCGAGCCAATGGCGAATGAGCAGAGGTGCACACACTCAGCACGGCCTCCGCCCCACCCTCACGCGCCGTATCGACGACCTTGCGCGAGAACGCGCCGCCAGTACCAAGATGCGAAGGCCGCAAGCGAATCCAGCGCTCCGTCGCAAAGGCGAGCGCAACGATCGAACACAGGGCGATAGGAATCATCAAGGGCCCGCCCTTCAAGATCAGATCGAACAGCGATCCCAAGTCAGTTGTATCGAAGGCTTGCACGACTTCGCTCGAAGCTTGTCCGGAGCGAACTGTTGAGACGGTGGCTAGATACAGGGACATGACGCGTGTAGCTTCAGCGGATGGGTTGGTAGCGAGTGGTGTGTGTCGGGCGTGGCGGTCGGATTCACGCTAGACCGAATGCGGTAGTTTCAGGCCACGTCACGTGCTGGACGCAAGCCGGCATGCAGGCGCAGGTGCCAGAACGAACTCGGGCGCTGGAGCCGCTCCAAGCCAAGCGCTATCACGGCAAGATCGCGATTCGCTCACGCGCATTCTTCGCGTGAGAGCACTTCGGCGCTCGCTCGAGTAGCTCTTCGTATTGAGTCTTCGCGCGCGCCGGCTTGCCTTGCTCCTCGAGCACTCCGCCCGCCAGGAACAGCGCTTCGCCGACCTCCTCTTCGAGTGAGTACAGCACGCTGACTTTCAAGAAGGCTGACAACGCACTCTTCAGGTCACCCTCGGCCTTCGACAACTTGCCAAGTCCGATGTGTGCCCGCGCGGAGAGCACACCGTCGTCGCGATCGGTGACTCCTTCATATGCCGTGCGTGCCGCACGTCTGTTGCCCAATTCCGCCAGCGAGTGCGCACGCCACAAGTCGGCTTCGTCTCGACTGGGGAAGTCCGGATAGCGCTGGATCAAATTGGCCAAGTGCGATTGCGCCTGCTGCCATTGATTCGTGCGCGCGTACGCGAGCCCGAGTCGGAAGAGCGCTTTTGGCAACACCGCATGGCGCGAATGCCTCTGCACAACGGCGCTCAAGGGCTCGATAGCTTGCGCGTACGAACCGTCGCGATACAAGGCTTCGCCTGTCAGGAAGGAAGCCTCGCCGGCGAAGGAGGAGGTCGGAAACCGCTCATTCAACGTGCGAAAACAGGTTGCTGCCGCCTGGTTCTGCTCACTGCGTAGCATCGAGAAGCCACCTTTATAGAGCGCGCGGGTCGCGACATCCGCCGTGGGCGAATTTTCCGCGACTGCATAACTCCCGATCGCCTGCTCGTCTTTGCCGGCCGCGAACCATGCTTCACCGACGAAGAAGAAGGCTTCGGTCAAGTCTGCGTCTTCCTCGGCGTAAGGCAAGGCGACGCGCAGTTGCTTCTCGGCGCTTGTCGGATCTTCCTGATCGAGGGCCAAGTACGCACGCTCGACACAGATCGAGACCGCGACATCGCCTTGCTTGGTGTCCTTCAATAGATCCGCAAACATGCGCTGGGCCTGTGCCAATGCACCGCTCTCGCGCAGTGCCGCGGCGGTAACCTTGGCGGCTCGTAAACGCCGAGTCTCGTCCTTGCAAAGGGTCGCGAAGCCTTCGAAGGCCTTCGTCGTAGCGTCGACATCCCCAGTCCGGCGTCCGGCATAGACACTCAACTCGAGTCCGACGAGCTGCAGCTCGGGCGTCACATCTCTGCGAGCAAGCAACGTGCCCAGAGTATCCTGCGCATCTTGATACTGCTCTTGAGAGTACAAGCCCCACGCCAAGCCATAGGTCGCCGGTCCTGCCAGTGCATCCTGCGGCGCGGCTTCGAGCAACGCGCGATAGTTTCGCGTCGCCACACCGTGTCTCCCTTCGGCGCTTTGGCGCTCGGCCAAGTCGAAGCGCGCCTGTGTCGCGAGCTCGGACTGCGGCGCGTTGCGCAACAGTTCCTCCAAGCGTTGCTCTCCCGCACTGCCCGGCTCGAAGCGCGCCAAGCGCAGTCCTGCTTCGACAGCATGGGCACCTTCGCCATGCTTGCTCAAGTAAGAGGCAAAGGCCGTCTTGGCTTGCGCCTTTTGCCCAGACTCCTCGTTGGCGCGCCCTTGCATGAAGAGCGACTCGGCCGCGAACTGGCTGTCAGCGTACGATTGTTCAACCTTGCGGAAGCGAGCGGCAGCTTCCTTGTGTCGGTCCAGCTGAAACAAGCACCAACCACTGCGAGCCAGTGAGCGCGCGCGTTCGTCTTCGACATCAGCCTCACTCGCGACGAGCTCGAAACTCGGTAGAGCTTCGTCGAAGCGCTTCAGCGCGAAGAGCGCCTCCGCCTGCGTCAGTAGCGCATCGATTCTGTATTCGCTGTCCACCTTCGCGGCAACGGGAGCAATCAAGCGCAGTGCCTCGGCAGCCTCTCCGTCGTTCAGACGAGCGACTGCGGCGGCATGCAATGCATAGTCAGATCCCGCCGTTCGATAGGCCTCTGCTGCATCGGATCCCCGCCCTAGCTCGAAGAGCGCGTCTCCACGCGCCACCTGCAACCTAGCTTCAAGTGGCTTCGAGTCGGGCTGGCGCAGCGATCGATCCGCGAGCGCACCCTCCAAGGTCGCGAGCGCCTTGGACGCGTCGCCCATGTCGGTATGACAGCGCGCGACCCAATACAACGCCTCGGGTCCCTTCGGCGCTTGCTTGTGCGAAAGTGCCTTCAAGCCGGCACGCGCGTCTCCCGCTCGCAAGAGCTGGATACCAGCCTGCAAGGCTGCCTCGGAGACGAAGCGGCTCTTCGCATGATCTTTGAGCAGCTGCTTGAAGTAGGCCGCGGCCTCGGCGTGTTGACCCAAGGCTGCACTTGCAAAGCCTGCACCGCGCAACGCGCCATCGGCGCTGGGACCTCCGCGTACCTTGCGATAGGCAGCCAACGCTTCCGCGTTGCGTTCGGACTCCAGGTGGCACTCGCCGAGCAAGAAGTTCAGCTCGTCGACTCGTTCGTCCGATGAGTGCGCTCGCAAGAATGCCGTGATACGCGACGCGGCCGAATCAAACTCGCCGCGCTTGTAGGCGCACCAACACATTCCAAAGGCCGAATCGACGCGATACTCGGACTCGCCCAATCGCAACAGATCGGAGTAGCGCGCCTCGGCCTTGGCATAGTCCTCGACTCGGAAGGCAGCCTCCCCGGCCAGGAAAGTTGCCGGCAGAGTCAGGTACTCGCTACCGCCAGCCAAGACAGATTCAAAGGCCGTCAACGCCGGAGCGCCCGCTCCGCGTTCCAACTCGCACTGGCCCAAGCGGAACATGACTTCGCTCGCATAAGCAAAGCCACTGATCTTCGCCAGCCGCGACAATTCGGTGCGCGCACTCTCGAAGTTCTGCTCGTCGAACAGGGCCGTCGCCATGCGATAACGAACCTGATTCGCTTTCGGATGCCGTGCATGCTTCTGCAAGAAGCGAAGCGCTTCACCGATCAACACATCGTTATCCGAGCCTCGTTCGGAGAGGCCGACGATGAATTGGTACGACTCTTCCGCATCGTCGAGCGCGGCGAACGCCTCGATAGCAAGCGGCGCTGAGCGCGCTTCGGGAATACGACTCGCTGCCACGGACGGCAAGAGCGTGAAACAGGGGACGACGAGGGCGAAGGGCAAGGACGCCGGCATAGAGGTCTCCGAGAGTGCGGACAGCTCAAGTGTCGCTGCACACCAAAGCTGAAACGGGATTGGCTTACGGTAGCCTGATCGGACCCGGGCGTTGAGTTCCTCACTTCGCGGCCGCGCTCGATCGCGCTTCTACTACCTACGTAGTTGCAGCCAAAGTGTTTTCCTAATGGTCAGTTCCCGCGCGACTTTGCGTTAAACTCGCCCAACCTGAGACACAGATGTTCGAGACATGTAGGGGCTCGCGTCGATCCGCAGGTTTCGCGCCCCTCTTTCGCCCATTTTTCGCGCCTCGTGGCAGTCGCGATCCTGCTGAACCCGACCGTCTTCAGGCGCCGCTGAAACTGCGCGCAGCTAGGATCCCCAGCACGACCGCCGCGATCGATAGGCCGAGGTTCCAAAGCACGTTTCCCAGCGCTCCGCCCAACTGCCCTTGGCGAAACAGCTCGACGGTCTCCCAACTGAAGGTCGAGAAAGTCGTCAGCGATCCGAGCAGGCCGGTCACTAGCAGCAATCGCATCTCTTCGCTGAAACTCTGGCGCTCGAGGAACAGACTCATCAAGAGGCCAATCAAGAAGGAGCCGAGCACATTGACCCCCAGCGTGGCCAGCGGAAAGGCTCGCGCCCCGGCGCGCGCAATCCACTGCCCGATCCCGTAGCGCAGGATCGCACCGATAAATCCGCCCAGACCGACGTAGAGAGCGTTCAACACGCGCTCAGATATAGCAGTCCGGAGCGCGTGGCGCACGAACGCTTCGCGCCACCTTCAATCGCGGCCCATCACAACTTGGATCGTCAGGCCGGTCGGGAAGCGATCAACTTCGTGCCAACCTGGGATCTGCGCACGCAGGCGCAAAGGACGCTTGTCCGCGCCGATCACGACTCGACCATCGGCCCAGGTTCGACCGCAGGGCGAGCCATCCATAAAAATGTCGACCAAGCCAAGCGGCCGTCCTTCCGTGTCTTGCACGAAGACAATGCGCCCCCATCCGGGCTCGAGTTCATCGCGCTCGATGTGCACTCCCAGTCGTCCCTGCGGCTCGATGCGGCGCAAGTCCTGCTCGCGGCCATACACAGGTCGCGAGCCTTCCGCGAAGACCGCATAGCGCAGCACGTGGTCGTCCGGAACTCGATCGCAGAGCGAGAAACTGTCGCCCTCGAAGTACTCCTCACGTGTCTCGCCGCCAATGCGGTAGCGGACCAACAACGGACGCGGCCGAACGATGGCCGCTGCGTCGGAGGGAGTGGACTCCTGTCGCCCCTGAAGCTGATCGAGATCAAGCGCCAAAAAGCCTATAGCCGCTTGCTCGGTATCGGCCGCAGTATCATCGGCGCCGAGACGCAGCGACTCGGGTTCGAATGAATCCTCGTCGGTCGCCCCCAGCACCTGCAGGCGATAGTCCGCGCGCGGAACCAGGCCAAAGTCGAAGCTCCCGCTCGTCACCTCATCCTGCCGACGCCAACGCACGGTGTGTCGCAACAGCATCGCAGCACCACCCGGAACAACGGGTCGCAGTTCGATGGAGGTCGGCCGGCGATAGCGGCCCGACTGACTTGTGACGATGCCTTGGACGCGCATGCATTCCACAACTGACATCACAATCGTGCCCGGATCGGAGGGGCCCGCCGCGAGCGTGACGACTTCATTGCAGATCAAGCCATTCACGGACTGCGCTCGCATGTGGTAGCGACCCGGCCTGAGGCCCTTGAACTCGAAGACTCCGTTCGATCCCGTGACCTGCTTCGGCCAGCTCCATTCCCGTCCGCGCTCCAAAG
The DNA here is from genome assembly GCA_047611405.1 of Planctomycetota bacterium. Classification (GTDB taxonomy): domain Bacteria; phylum Planctomycetota; class UBA1135; order UBA1135; genus JBLFWN01. The sequence goes on from JBLFWN010000008.1 coordinate 16,030, forward strand.
CATCGAGCGGCTCGAGCCTGACCAAGACATCACCGACAAGCTGCGTGACGCCCATCGCATCGACAAGCGTAGCAAGGCCTTCGAAGCGAGCGCGCCCGGTCAATGCGATCGAGACGGGCTCCGGCGCATGCCCCCGGCGCGTCTTGACTCGCACCCTTCCTTGCCATCGGCCGGCCGAATCGATGATTTGAAGGGAGAAGGGCCCCTCGTCTTCACCATATAGATGTGCGAGCGGAGGGAAGCGCGCCCAGTACGCTCCTTCGCCGCCGCGCAAGGGAGTGCGAACACCGAGCACTTCTCCTCCGATCGAATGCTCCGCTGCCGTGCTAAACAACACTTCGAAGCGGTGCTGTGGGATGTCCTCGGGCAGCGTCAAATCAAACTTGAAGGTAGGACCGGGATGGACAGCCAAAGTCGGGACCTCTGCGCCTGACACTCGCACGGACGCTTCGGCGCCACGCACGAACGGACGCGAGGACATCGAAGGATGGTCGCGTTCATAGAACTGCACGGGGCCAGGAGGGAACTGCGTGTGCGTGCGAAGGATTCCCTGACTGTTCGACCGCGGCCGTTCGAAGCCTCCATCCGGACGACGAAAAATTAGCTGGTAATATGGAACGCTCGCCCCGCTCTCTGCATCGACCAGTCGATACTCGAGCGCTGCAAGCAGGTCGCGCTGCGCGCGAAAGACGAAGCCATCGGAGGCATCCAACATCGACGCGAGCGACATGGTCAAGTCGAGCGTGTTCTCTTCGATCAGCCAGTCATCGGGCGCGACAGCTTCGAGCCAAGCATCGGATCTGACGAGACCTTCGGGCAAGCGAAAGGAGAATCCCCCAGCGGCATCCGTCACCGCCCGCTCGAGAATGCCGCTCGTTGACCACAACTTGACGGTGCAACCAGGAACCCCACCTCCGTTCTCGTCGTCGATCACACTGCCGAGAAAGTCGGGACCGGCTTCCGATGAGCGCTCGTCTTCCCAGCGATCCACCTGTTGCGGTGAGCGAATCTCGAAGCCGTCATTTGACTCTTCGAACGCACCAGGAGGAGCGTCGAGTGCGTTCGGATCAATCCCGCTCGTTCGCGCTGGTTGCTGTTCGACGCCTGTTCGCACAGAAGCTCCCTCCGCTGGCGCCTGGGCGAGCTGATCGATTGGGCGCTGCCGGTTGTGGTGAAACCACAAAAAGCTGCCTGTGAGCACGCCTCCAACAAGGAGCCCACCAATGATTCCCCGGATGCTCATCAATTCTACATTACGTTCGTCGCGCACGAGTGCGCAGGCTTCCTCCATTCTTCTGGAGCCCTGCTGTAGGCGAACGGGCACGGAGGGTCACACCTATCCTTTGTGGTCTGGCCGAGCGTGACCTGTTCTCTCAGTCTCCTAGCAAAGGCGGGAGCAGCATCTGCGCCCCGACGACGAACAAGAAGGCCGCGAAAGAGCGCCTCAAGACCAATGCTGGCAGCTTGTGCGCCAGCTTTGCGCCGACACGAGCAAAGGGAGTGCTCATCAAGACCACACCCAGTACGGCCGGCCAAAACACATAGCCCGTACTCCACTCCGGCAAGGATGAATTCCCCCACCCAGTCCAGACGTTGGTCGCGGTGCCAAACAAAGCTAACGGAAAGCCACAGGCCGCCGCGGTCCCCACAGCTTGAGGCATGGGCACGTTGCACCAAAACAGGAAGGGCACCGTCAGCGATCCCCCCCCGATCCCGCATAGTCCACTGACGGATCCGATCCCAGCGCCCCAGCCCGACAAGCCGACGGAGCTAGGCAAAGTGCGTGATGAATGGGGCTGCTTGCCGAAGGCCATCTTGTATGAAGTGATCCACGCGTACAGGCCGATGCCGATTTGCAAGCTTGGGCCAGTGAGGAAGGACGCCGCCATCACGCCCAACATCACACCAATGATGATGCCTGGTGCGAGCGAGCGGAACAGATCCCAACGCACGCCCTTCTTCTCGTTATGCGCGCGCAACGAAGAGATCGCCGTGATAACGATGGTCGCCAATGAAGTGCCGACGGCGGTGTGCGTCACCACCGATTCGTCGAGACCTTGCGCCCGAAAGGACCAGATCAGCGCGGGCACGATGACGAGTCCCCCACCTACACCGAAGAGGCCCGCGGTCGTTCCAGCGACGGCGCCCAGAGCCAAGTACAGGAGCAGAATCATGGCCGGGTTGTACTCTTTCCGGCCTGGAACCTCACGTTTCCTGCAGTAGGGGAACGCACAATGCTCTCGATTGGAGGGTCAGTTAGGTAAGGCTCGACAGCTCGGCCTCTAGCATGTCCGGCTGATTGTTGGATCGGCGACTTGCAGCTCCGCTACGGAGTCCTTGCTGGGCCCCGCGATGCCTCTGTCCCCTCTCCAAGATGCTGACTGAAGCACTGTCTGAAACGCACGGTCGCGTGCGCCGTGTCCTTCTGCGAGTGACACTTGCCTTTGCGTTGAGCCTCGGCGTCGCCGGTACTCTCATGAGCAGCTTCGCGCAATTGACACTCGGTACGACACGGCTCGGCGGCCCCCCATCAATGGACGAGAACTGCTATGGAAGCCAAGTCTCGGTCAGTTGCTGCACGCCTTGCGCGTGAACAAGAATGCTGCGCTGTAGATGCAGTCTGACTCTTTGGGTTGGCCTACTCCCGTTGCTGGTGGCTACCTCTATGTGAGTTGTGATCCGATCCGGCCCCTAGTTGCTGGTACGAACACGACAACTTCGGAGCCGGTCTGATGGGTGGAGCAGACGAAACCTACGCCGAATACATTCAGCACACGGTCCGCCCGCTCATCGCGACTCACTACGGCGAGCCTACAAAGCGCGGACTCATGGGTTCCTCACTCGGCGGATTGATCTCCTTCCACATCCCGCATCGATCCCCTAGCCACTACGACTTCGCCGCCAGCATATCGGGCACGATGGGCTGGGGATCGATCGGCACCGGGTTCATGAACCAGACCATGATCGAGCGCTACGCCGCATCCGGTCACCAAGGCACCGCGCTCTACCTCGACACGGGTGGCTCAGGCAACGGCTGCATCGACAGTGATATGGACGGCATCGAGGATGACGACGCTAGTAGCTCGGACAACTACTGCGAGAATCGGCAATTCGAACAGGTGCTGCTCGCTGCCGTTTATGTAGTGAAAGTCGACATGTGGCATTGGTGGGCACCGGGCGCAGCGCAAGGGCTACGCCCTTACCGGGTGCTTTGGGCGAACGCCCCGCCCTATGTTAAAAGGGAGGACGGACGGGAGACCTGCCCAGTATCTCCACGCCCGTCCAGGAGCCGGCCGCTAGCTTTGCCCGCCAATGACGCACGGCTCCAAATGTCTGTAGCGTCCCCGCCTTGCAGGAGCAAACCCGAGGGTCCGCCGCTGCTGCCGGTGACGCCGACGCACTCCCTATGGCAAGTCCCGTACCAAGCCTTCATTGTGAATAAAAGAAGCTCTAGCGGGCATGAGAATGGCTATCAGAATAGAGGAGTGCCTTCCCGCGCGCGCAAGCGTGCGCTGTGCGCACAACTGTTCAAGGGCAGAAGACGCGTGCCGCAAGGCGCCGCCGTCAACTGCGTTCAAGATCAGCGCAGGACTGTAGGCGAGGCCAAAAGCTCGCGGCCCAAGCCGCCCAAGACCAACTGGCAGAAGCGGATGACATCGGCGTGCTGCTCGATCGCGACGAACTCGTTCGGACCGTGGAAGCGTCCAACGTCGCCCGCTGTCAATCGATACGGCTGGAAGCGGTAGATGCGATCGGACAAGGCTCGGTAGTGTATCGAGTCCGTGCCACCGACGACGAGGTAGGGAGCCACGATCGCCTCCGGAGCGATGCACGCGATCGAACGTTGCAGCAGTTGGAAGGCGCCGCAATCCACCGAACTGACGGCACTTGCCTCGCGTGCATCTTTGTCCAACACGAGTTCAATGAGGTCGTCATCGATCGCGTCGCGCAATGTCTCGAGCGTCGACGGCACGCTATCGCCTGGCAACAAGCGCAGATTGATCGCAGCTTGCGCGAAGCTGGGCAACACATTCTCGCGCACGCCGCCCTGGATCGTGGTCGTCGCGTAGGTCGTCTGAATCATGGCCGCAGTCTTCGCGTTCTGGCCGAGCATGCTCGTCACGATCGACTCGCTCCACCAAAGATTCGAAAGCACGCAGCGCGTCGCAAAGTCCGTTTCGGGTGCGAGCCATTCCAAGAAGGCGTGCGTCGCACCGTCGATCCTGGGTGGGAAGAGCGCTTGCTCCACGCGCGCGATGGCTGCCGCCACACGTTCGATCGCGGTCGGATGCTCCGGTACGGAAGAGTGGCCGCCAGGCGCAGTCGCCTGCAAACGCACCGTCATCCAGCCCTTCTCCGCCACGCCGATCAACGCCAGCGGGCCATCAGTCAGCGGCACAAGGCCCTGAGTCGAGAAGCCACCTTCATCGAGCACGAACGCGAATCTCAGTCCACGCTGCGCGAGCAGCGCCGCGATCATTCCATTGCCCTGATGCCCGCCGATCTCTTCGTCGTGACCCATGGCGAACCAAGTATCGCGCTGCGGACGAACTCCCGCGGCCAACATCGACTCGATCGCTTCGAACCAAGCCAGTGCAGCGCCTTTGTCGTCGAGTGCGCCACGGCCCCAGACCTTGCCATCGGCGATCGCGCCAGAGAAGGGCGCGTGCTCCCACTGTGATTCGGTCTCGGCCTCGATCGGAACCACATCCAAGTGCGCCATCAATAGCACAGGCTCCAACGCAGGATCTTCGCCAACCCAATGCAGCAAGAGACTGCCCTCACGGATGACTTCAATCGTGAGTTCACTCCAAGCGAGCGGATAGAAGGTTTCGAGCAATGCGTGTAGCTGTTCGAAGCGGGCGCGGCTCGCTGCGCTCCAATCGGTATCCGAGACGGTCGGGATTTGAATCGCAGCTGCCAAGCGAAGTGCCGCAGCATTCGCATCGACCGCGAAGACATCCAGGGCGTCCGCCAACTCTCTGCGCTGCGCCGAGCTCAACTGGCGCGACGAAGATTGCGTCGACCGGATCAAAGTCACGGCGATCCCGATCGACAGCAGGAGCGCGACAAGCAGAAGGACGCGTTTCATCGTTGAAAAGCACGATAGCGAACGCGCCTACCTTCATGCTCGCTCAAGCTGAGCATTTCCAGCGGGCGCCGCACCCACGATTGCGGAGTGCGCGCGCTTCGGCGGCTCAGCAGCCCAGAGGAACTGAGAGCTTGGACTCACTTCCCAATCAGGAAGTGACACACATCCTCTGCTCGCATCTCGTATTCACGTCCCTCGGTACGCAACTTGCCCGCGGCGCGAATCGCAGCCTCGGTTCCGTGCTCGACCAGGTCGGCGACACTGTAGACCTCGGCTCGGATGAAGCCCTTCTCGAAGTCCGTGTGGATCACGCCGGCGGCAACCGGGCCGGTGGCGCCGCTGCGAATCGTCCAGGCACGGATCTCTTTCGGTCCAGCTGTGTAGAAGGTCTGCAGCCCGAGCAATTTATAGGTGCTCGTGATTAGGCGTTCCAAGCCGAGCCGTTCGACCCCGAGGTCTTCCATGAACGACGTGCGGTCTTCGTCGCTCATGCCGCGCAGTTCGCTCTCGAGGTCACTGCAGATCGGAAGCCACGCCGCGCCCGTCTCCTTGGCGCGCGCCGCCACTTGTTGCGCCAACGGTCCCTCGCCATCCATATCGTCGTCAGCGACGTTCGCGACATAGAGGATGCTTTTCATGCTCATCAAGCAGAGCGGCTTCAGCGCTTCGCGCTCGTCCACCTTCCACTCTTGGGTTCTTAGGGTCACGCCGCGCTCGAGCATACTCGCCACGCGCTCGTAGACATCCTTCATGAAGAGCGACTCTTTGTCGCCGGAACGAGCCTTCTTCGATACGCGATCAACCGCGCGCTGGACCGTATCCAAGTCGGCCAAGGCCAACTCAAGTTCGATCACTTCCATGTCGCGCGTCGGATCGACGGGAGCTTCACGCACGACGGTCGAGCCTCCGAAGCAACGAACGACGTGCATGACCGCGTCGCACTCGCGGATGTTGGCCAGGAACTTATTCCCCATGCCTTCGCCCTTCGATGCGCCTTCGATCAAGCCAGCGATGTCGACCACATTGACGACAGCCGGCAGAATTTTCTGAGACTCGATAAAGCTGCGCAGCGTCTGCAAGTTCGCGTCAGGAACCTCGACCACAGCGACGTTGGGCTCGATCGTGCAAAACGGATAGTTGCCTTGTTCCGCCTGTGCAGCGGTGAGTGCATTGAACAGCGTGCTCTTGCCTACATTGGGCAAGCCTACGATTCCGCAAGAAACAGCCATGGGTCCGTCTAACTCAATTCGTGGTGTCGTTGGAACGCAGATACCTGCCCAGATACATGCTCTGCGTTTCCGTTCAGGGACAGTTAAAGGGAGAGGAGTCTATCCAGAACTCACCCCAGGTTCGAACAGAGGCTGCGCAAGTCGTGCTCGAACCGTATACTTGGCCGTGCAGTAGCCTCCCTAGCCTTCCCCAAGTCTCACACCCGCGGTATCCCCCCAACCCGGAGCGTGTTTCGATGATCGACGTCGCTGTCGCCACCAGTGTTCCCACACCGTCGTTCGAATTACAGAGCCAAGGGCTCATGGACGCCCTTGCCAGCAAGGGCGTCGAGGCACAACGCTATTTGTGGGCGGATGTGAGCGGTGCTCCTGCCCCGCCACTACCTGCCCGCATGACCCTCTTGTGGTCCTTATACGAGAGCGATGTGCGCACCGACCGCTTTCAGCATTGGGCCGAGCATGCTGGCTCCGAGAGCCAGCTGGTCAACCCGTTCGACGCCGTCCGCCGTTCCCGGGACAAGAAATACCTCACGGATCTGGATGAAGCCGGCATCCCGACGGTCCCCAGCATGTGGTGCGAAACGCGCGGCAGCACGGTCGAATTCTTGACCGCGCGGGTCGACTGGAAGGCCTTTGTCTTGAAGTCAGCGCGTGGCGGAAGTGTGCTCCGCTTCGATCGGGATGAATGTGAGATCGCGCAACGCCATATGGCCGAAATCGACGGCGACGCGCTGCTACAGCCCTATTTGAGCCAAGTAGCGCAAGAGGGCGTGCTTGCGATGCACTACATCGGCGGCGAATTCTCGCATGCGGGCCGGCACTTCCCGGGAGGCCAAAACTGGCGCACCCAAGCAGGCGAATCGCGCATCGAACGAGCAGAGGTTAACGGCTCCCAGCTTGAGATTGCGGACGCCGCGGTCAGCCTGTTGGCTGGAGACTGCAGCTTCGCGCGCGTCGACTTGATTCGAGATATTGACGGACCGCCGAGCGTGATCCAGTTAGAGACGGCGGGCTGCCAAATGGGGCTCGACCTGATTGAGGACGCGGCGGACCGCTTGGTCGAGTGCTTGATTCGGCAGCTCGGCTGAGTTCGGTCGACCTTCGCCCATTCTGAGCGGGAACGGCTGATCAGCGCCAGCTAGATGGCCGCCCACAGGTCTGCCGGCCGCATGGGAGTGCATCCTCACTCAAGCTGATTGGAGCTGGTGCAACGCGCTCATTCCTCAGGGCGAGCTGGCTGGGACACGCTCTCGGGCCGGCACCACCGGGAGCTGGAGTCTGCCTGGGCCCTTTCCCCACCCACTCGAGGGGCATAAAGAATGGGGGCACCCCAAAGGGCACCCCCATCCCAGCTTGCCTGCTCATCTCACAAGGAGCTACGGTGAGATCTTCTGGTTCCCCCCAGGACCCCGCCGCAGCAAAAGTATTATCGGCGAAAGTACATGAAGCTAGAATGGGGTGTATACCCCGTTTTGAGCTTGTACGCGGGATGAACCGCACTCAGAGGCCCAGAATGCTGGTTTGGCAGCCTGAGAAATAGTTAAGGACTGCGTAGGAATCTAGGCTTCCACCCTCAAGGTCTACGAATCGAGCCAAAATCAGCGCGCCGATCAGGATTCCGCCCTGCTTCAGTCCCCTGCCAGCGCGACGCAGTCGATCTCGACCTGCACATCCTTCGGGAGCCGAGAGACCTCGACGCAAGCTCGCGCAGGAGCCTGCTCAGCTTCGAAGTAGCTGCCATAGACCTCATTCACGATGGCGAAGTCGCTCAGGTCGGTCAGATAGACGTTGCACTTCACGACGCGCTCCATGCTGGAGCCCGCCGCCTCGAGCACGGCGCGCAGGTTGTCGAGCGCGCGAGCGCATTGCTCTTGGACGCCACCGTCGATGAGCTCGCCGGTGGCCGGGTCGAGTGCGATCTGTCCCGAGCAATGCACGAGACCTGCGGCGACAACTGCTTGGCTATAGGCGCCGATAGCTGCAGGGGCTTCGGTCGTGGAAACGATCCTTTTCGCGGACGTGGTGCTCATCGTATCGCAGAGGTCAGGGGGCTGATCGGAGTGACCGAGTTAGGTGGAGGTTTGCTGAACTCGAGCGTGGAGTCGCTGCTCGAAGCGGCGCTGGCGCGAGTCAGCTCTGTGCGGAATCTGAAGCTGCGCGCGAAGCGAGAGCTTCGAGCACCGCCAGTGGAACAAAGCTTGAGACATCGCCACCGAGTTGCGCAATTTGACGCACGAAAGTACTCGAGATGTGCGCCAGCTCAGGCTTCGGAATCACGAACACGGTCTCGTGCTGCGGATTCAAGTCGCGGTTGGTCAACGCCATCGTGCGCTCATATTCGAAATCGATCGAGCCGCGCAAACCGCGCACGACGAAGCCCGCTTCGATGCGAATGGCAGCGTCGACTAGGACGCCATCGATCGCGACCGTCGACACATCTGGCATAGCGGCGGTGACGCTCTCGAGCATGGCGATGCGCTGCTCGACACTGAACATCGTGTGCTTGCTGGGGTGTGCTGCGACGCCCAAGGTCACACGCGCAAACATGCGTCGCGCTCGCTCCAAGACATCGAGGTGACCCAGAGTCACAGGGTCGAAAGATCCAGGAAACAACGCATGCGTATCGCGATCGGAGCGCTCGGCCATGGCAGCATTGTAGCGCTCGATCATTCGCAAGTCAGTCCGATCACCGAATCGTGCAGCGCTGGCGGTGTGCTTAATGCATGGGTCTTGGGTGCGTGCCGCCGAGAATGCACGTATTGACCTCTGTGCAGCGAATCTGATCGTTCAAAGCGAGGTCCCTCTCCCGCGAGCCGGAATCCCCAGGAAAGGAATCCCGGCATCAAAGCTCCGGATGACAGGGCGCCGCTCACGCACCACAAGCATGGAGGGAAGGCCGGCGCGCAGATTTCCGATCTCGGCTGCAACCACCCTAGCGAAGGTCGGTCTCTTGGCTGTGCCCGCATCTCCATCCACGCATGCCTTCGAGACGGAGAGAGTCCATTGACCGGCAGGGAGAATACGCCGAGCCTCGGACCGCTCGTAGGAATAGGCCTCGCACTGGCCTCTGGAGGCGCTGCAGCTTTCTGGATTCGATTCCACGTCGACGAGGCGCTGGACCTCCCCGCGCGAGTGCTGGGTCAACCCGACCACGGAGCGACGGAGTTGACGCACGAGTTGCTGCTGGCCATCGCTGCCGGCCTCGGAATAGCCTCCATTACTTGTGCCTGCTTGGCGTGGCACTGGCTCGGCTCGCCTACGAAAATTCGTTCTCGGACTGCAATTCACGCGGGCAAGGCGCGAGCCGTGCGAGCGAGCCTACTTTCCCTGTTCTTTGGGTGCGCAGTATTGGGGCTGCGAGGCATCGCAACCGACACGCGGCAGAGTCCCCTCGCGGCACCCATGCATATTGCACTGAGCTCCTACTTAGAAGGGAGTAGCGGCAGTTGGTTGCAAGGTGATTGGAGCATCGACCATCGCCGGAGTGATGGACGACAAGGCCGCATTGCCAAGAACGCAGTGCCGATACGTGTTCGATCCGGAACCAGCCGAGACTTCGTGGCTCAGGAGCAAGGAGAGCTGAGTCTCTTGTCGCTTGGAAATTCTTGGTTGAGTGCGCGCTCGCAGATCGAGGTCGGCCTGCCGCCAAGAGTCCAATCAATCGCACTCGATGTCGATGCACTGCATCGAATTCGTGCGCCTGCTTCCGATTGGAACGCCGGTCTGCGGGATTTGCGACGAGGCTTTCAACGACGTTGCCTCACGCAGCTACCGCAGCAAAGCGGTTCGCTGGCCGCAGCCTTATTGCTCGGAGATCGATCCGGCCTCGATCCGGCACTGTCAGATTTATTCACGCGCACGGGCACGCGACATCTATTGAGCTTGAGCGGGCTACACGTGTCTCTGATTGCAGCGCTGATCGCGATCCCAATCGGTCGCATCGCTGCGGAGTTGATCGGCTTTCTGCTGCGGAGCCTGCGCATCACGAGTCGCAAGAGCTCCTGGACTTCGGTGCTATCGATCACGTTCGCCGCAGTGATCATCATCAGCATGATTCCGCTCGGTGGCGGCTCACCTCCAGTCGCCCGAGCTGCAGTCGCGCTCGCGCTTGCGCGACTCGCGCCGATCCTGCCGAGCCGCGCAGGTAATCCGGCGGCTGTGGGCCGAGGAGTCGATGCGTGCAATTTATGGGGCATGGCTTTGTTGCTCGAATGCGTATTGGATCCACGTGCGCTAACGCGTGTTGGCGTTCAGCTCTCGTACGGCGCAACGCTTGCCTTGCTGGTTGGAATGCGAGGCATGAAGGCGTGGATGCAGCACCTATGCATGGCGCCTAGCGCACCTGCGCCAGTCGACCGTTTCGGCCGCACGCGCAGCCCTCTTTGGTTGATTCCGGCAACTAATTTGGTGCGTTGGATCCGCGAAGGCCTCGCCGCATCTACCTTGGCGACGATCGTCACTGTTCCGATCTGTTGGCTGACCTTTGGCGAGCTGGCACCGATCGGCATCTTGGCGACAACTTGTGTCGTGCCCCTGTTGAGTCTGATGATCTTGGCGGGCTGGAGCTGGCTGCTGTTTCCGTGGTGGGTCGAACCTCAATGGATTGAACACACAGCCGACGCGCTGATCTTGTGCCTGGAGTGGTCCGACTTGCTGCCATGGACTCCCCTGCCGTTACCTCCCCGCCCGAGTGTTTGGGTTATCTCGGCCTCCGCCTTCGTGATCATCGGAGTCGTGCGCGGCCCCTTTGGTTCGCGCCTCTGGTTACGCACCGGTGCAATCATGCTTGGGATTGCACTCCTGCCATGGAGACAACCGGCACAAGCATTGGAGCTCGTCGTCTGCGATGTCGGCCATGGCACGGCCGTCCTGATGCGCGCCCCGGGCTTGCCAGCGCTGTTGTTCGACGCGGGATCGAGGGATCGCGCTTCGCTCGATTCGCGCGCTATAGGGTCCGTGCTACGCCGCTGGGAAGTGGATCGCTTGTGGATCGTTCTGAGTCACGAGCACCGCGACCACGCATCCGCGCTGCCTTGGGTGATCGAGCGCTGGTCTCCTTCGCTGTGGGTTGGCGCGCTGCCTGACGAACTCAAATCCAATCTCCCGCCTGACATGATGCACTTCGACATCCCGTCAGGGCGAGCCAGCCTGCCGCTGCTGGCAGATGCTGAATCAGGCCTGGAGATCGAGTTGATCCGCGGTTTGGAGCTGCCTGGGAACGAAGGTTCGCGCAATGTGCTCGTCCACTTTGGAGGACAGAGCTTGCTCCTCACCGGAGACGCCGAGGGCCCCGGTTTGGAGGCCATGTTGCATCGAGGTGAACTCGATGGACCCCATCGACTGTTGCTCGCGCCGCACCACGGATCGGATTCTTTATTCTGGGGCGCCCTCTTAAAGGCGGCAGCTCCGCAAGAAGTCTGGGTCAGCGCCGCGGCCCGTCCGGCGATTGCCGGTACTGCGACGCGCTTCTTTGGGGTTGTAGGGGCTGAAAATGACGAATCAGGAGGCTCGGCTGCAGTACCAGCGGAGATCGGGGCCGTTGCCAGTCGAGGCTGGCTGGGCGACACGCCGCTGCGCTTCACCGCCCGGGATGGGGCGCTCTGGCTGCGAATCCAAGCCGAAGGCTCTCATGCCGGGACGCCTGGCACGCTTCCTGCTCCACCCGACTCTTGACCCCCGTCCTTCATCACCCTCCTTCATACCCGCCAGCGGCCTACCGAGAGCGCCCGAATAGCGGCGCACATCGGCGGCACACCGGGCCCGCGCGACGATCGAGCCGCGCGTCCCCTCCATCAGCCCACGATCGCTAGGATGAATGCCATGTCGAACGCATCCCACCGGCCGAGTCCCTTCTGGACCGGCGCAGCCCTGATGGTTGCCTTCCAAGGCTTTGCTCTCGCCGCGCCTCAGGAGGCCTCCGAGAGCAGCCCGACGCAGACAATGGCCAAGGCCCGTAATGCGAATGACAAGGCGCTGAAGCGCATCATTCATTTGGCGGGTGGTACGACGATGCGCGCCATCGCACGTGAAGGCGAGAACGGCTGGGAGTACAAGGTGAAGAGCAAGTGGAAGGCTCTGCCGACAGCTGCCGTCGAGCGAATCGCACTCGAGAAGGATGTGCTGCGCGACATGCGCAAGCGTCGCGACGACGTCGAGAAAGGCGATGTCACTCGGACAGCCCTGCTCGCCGGCTGGATGCTCGATGAAGGTCTTTTGAAGGAAGGCTTCGGCACCCTCGACCAATTGCTGACGACCGAACCCGACAGCAAACAAGCGATCGAGATTTTGCACGCGAATGCCTATCGCTTCCGCGTTCCGATGCTGGACCCGCAAGCGTCGGTCAGTTGGGAGAGCATCGCGCCGGTGTTCAAGTGGGCCATGGACCGCGGTCCGTGCTCGCGCGAATTGGCGACGAGCGCACTAGGAACCATCGACGATCAGGATGGGCTCGAAGCCTTGTTCGCCGAGGAGCTATTCCAGAGCTCACCGCGCCGCCGCACTTTTGCATCCATCGCGTTGCGCCGGCTGTTCCCCGGTAAGCAGCTGCGTGGATTGATGTCGCGTGCCGTGCTGGATGCTTCTGAGAACGTGCGTCGCGAAGCAGCCTTCGCTCTGCGCTCGGTTGGAGACGCAGCCGTGGCAGCGCCGATTTTGCGAGTAATGATCAAGTCTCCGCACTCCGAGCTGCGCAGCAATGCAGCCGAGAGCCTCGGCAACATGGGCTATGCGGCCGCGGTCGGACCTATGGTGTCGCGCCTGGCTGCAATCCAGTCGAGCGGATCTGGAAGCGTTCCGCACTCGAACATTTTCGTCGGGCGCCAGTTCGCTTTCGTGCAGGACTTCGATGTCGAAGTCGCACAGTTCCAAGCGATCGCGGACCCCTCGGTAAACGTGCTCTTCGAAGGGCAGACGACGGATGCAGGCGTACTGGGCATCAAGCACAACTTGTATGTGCGCGAGACACACTCGATCCGAGCATCGCTGCAAAAAATCACCGGCGAGCGTCCCGGAGGCACGAGCAAGCATTGGGTCGATTGGTGGAATGACCGCCAAGAACGACAGTCGGCCGGGGACTAAGATTCATGCGGGTAAGCGATACCGACGCGCGCTGTGTCGGTATCGGCCATGAGGAGCTGCAACCGTGCGCGGTGCTGTCAAAGATCCGCGCACTGACTCGGTAAGAGCTGATGTCGCTGCGCGATACAACATAAGAAGGGTGAGCGCGCATGTGCCGTCAGCAACCCCGTCGCCAATTATCCAGGTGCCAATCATCCAGGTGCCAATCATCCAGGTGCCAGTTGCCCAGTAGCCAGTCACCCAGCGACCTGTGCCCGAGCCGCTTAGGTACGGCTCCTCCTGGCGCGTTCGCCGAGTCGCACTGAGCCGGTGTGTTTACGAAAGGTGCGTAGGCCCGCCGGTTGCGCAGGCGCCCTCCGCAATTTTGATCAGCCCAGCCTCAGCGGCTGACGCGCTGCAGTCGGTCCGGCTTCGACGACTGACGCCATGCTCGAGTCCGCTGCCAGGGATCATCGCGCGGCAAGAAGGGTAGAGAATGGCCACACTCGCGCAGTGCGCTGCTCGGCAAGCGGCACCATGGGCACAAAGATGGCGCCCCACCTTCCTCCCCGGTGAGGCGCCTATGCCCCCAAGCGGCGTGAGCCGATCGAGAACGCGACATCTGCTTGATCCAAGATGACGCGAGCGCGCCTTCCCTTCCCAGTGAGTGAGATGCCAACGACCAGGCCTGCCTGCCCCGTCGAGTAGCCCTATGCGAGTTAGGCCCGGCAGTATCACCGCTTTCCAGGGTCGAATACAGCAGTTAAACACGGTGTCTCAAGAGAGCGACGAAGCTGACCCCAGAGGCTCTCGGAACGGCAGACTCACCTAGGCCTTCACGTGCACTTGGAGGTTAGGATTCGGCATTCACTCCTCTCCCGGCACGGAAAGCACCATGGCATCGAATCGCGTTCTATCTCGATGGACTCGCTCGTTCACTCTCTGCCTGCCCCTAATTAGCGCTAGCTGCAACGACGCCGCGCGCTCGAGGGATCTGAAAGCACAACACGCTTTGCTCGAAGCGCAAGCTGCGGCTCAAGACGCGCAAGTTCACGCGGGCCCAACAGCAGAGACCCTCACGCTGCGACCAGAATGGGTGCAAGCCATAGATCGCATCACGCAAGAGTCACTCGCCCGCGGCCTGACCTTCGAGCGCTTGACCGAGCTGTGCACGCGTGCGCCCCATCGCCTGGCAGGCTCGGATGACGCGGCGCGAGCTGTCGAATGGGCACGCGACACTATGCTGGCGGACGGCTTCGAGAATGTGCACATCGAAGCCTGTCGCATCCCGCATTGGGTGCGCGGCGACATCGAGGAACTAACAGCGCTCGAACCGCGCGAACTCGCAGGCCAAACGCTGCCCGTAGTCGCACTCGGTGGCAGCATCGCGACTGCGCCGGACGGAGTCGAAGGCGAAGTGATCGTCGTCGAGAGTTTTGATGAGCTGGAACAAATCGGCATCGCCGGCGCGCGCGACAAAATAGTGCTCTTCAATCGCCCGATGGACGACGCATCACTCGACACCTTTTCAGCTTATGGCGGGGCTGTGAACCAACGCAGCGGTGGCGCTTCCGCCGCGGCCAAGGTAGGTGCCGTGGCCGCACTCGTACGCTCGATGACGACCCTTCGCGACGATGTACCCCATACCGGTACGATGAGTTACAGCGATGAAGTCGGCAAGATTCCGACAGCCGCCATCAGCACGAATGCCGCTGACCGGTTGGCCGCCATGATCAAGAGTGGCAAGCAGGTCAAGCTGCGCTTGCGCTTGGATTGCCGCAGTCTGGGCGAGGCCGACTCAGGCAATGTCGTCGGCGAGCTACGCGGTCGTGAGCTGCCCGACGAGATCGTGCTCGTCAGCGGACACCTCGATGGATGGGATGTCGGCCAAGGCGCCCACGATGACGGAGCCGGCAGTTGCCACGCGCTCGAGACGCTGCGCCTGTTGAAGGTGCTCGACTTAGTACCGCGCAGAACGGTTCGACTCGTGCTGTACATGAACGAGGAGAACGGGACCGCCGGCGCACGTGCTTATGCCAAAGATCATGAGGGCGAGCTCGCGCTGCATGTGGCTGCCTTCGAGTCCGATCGCGGCGGCTTCACGCCGCGTGGCTTCTCGGCTGATGTCGAAGATTCGGCGCTGCTCGAGCTGAGAGGCCTAGCGCGCTACCTCGAACCGCTCGGCGCAGCCGGGCTGCGGGCGGGATCCGCCGGCGCAGACATTTCTTTCCTGAAATCAGGTGGAGTGCCGCTGATCGGCCTGCTGCCCGATTCGCAAAGATACTTCGACTACCACCACTCGGCCAACGACACCCTGGAGGCCGTAAACCGGCGAGAACTGCACCTGGGCAGTGCTGCGCTAGCTTCGATGGTCTACCTAGTAGCTGAACGGGCTATGCCGCTCTCACGCAAAAGTCGCTGACACACAGGCATGGGCTTCTTTGCACAAAGCAGACCGGACTGGGTGCCCTCACTCGTCGAAGAGAGGTGTACTCTACTTATAGAGGGTTCCACACGGGGATTCCTCCCCAACACAACGTCGATCAGGAGACGAGACATGCGGTATCGCACAGGCTCGCTAGTGAGTCTATCGATCCTGGCGCTAGCCGGATTCGGACAGGCTGATCCAGCTACGTCCGGAAACTCGGATCGCGCCAGCGACTCCCTTAGCTTCCGCCCCGTCGAGAAGTGGTCCTATGTGCTCCCCAAGGAAGAGTGGAGCAAAGTTGGTGGAGCCATCGATCTTGAGAGTGGATTCCACTTTTCGACCGAGAAGACCGGTGTTTCGAAGCTCGAAGTCGATACGAACGGTGACGGCAAGCTGAACGCCAAGGTAAAAGGCATCGGCGGCTTCCTGACTCTGTCGGACAAGAACTCCAAGGGTGAGCGCTTCAACTACTCCGTCCGGGTCCGCAACACAGGTAGCAACTGGGAGTGGAGCACGAGCGGCGTCATGACCGGCACTGTGCGCGGGAAGAAGCTGACGCTGATCGACCAGAACGGAAACGGTCGATTCGATGACTTCGGTAGAGACGCTATCGTCATCGGCAAGGGCCAGGCTGCCAGCTTCCTGAGTCGCATCGTCAACATCGGCGACTCGCTGTACGAAGTCGAAGTGTCGACCGACGGCACCAATATCACAAGCGAGCCCTTTGCCGGCGAAACTGCCCGCCTCGACGTCAACAAGAACTGGGATGGCAACGGCACCCTTGCCGCGGCAATCTTCGTCAGCAAGTCTAGGGACATTTCCTTCGACGCCGCTTCGGCCAAGAAGGGTGGCATGCTGGTTCCAACTGGCGAGTACCGCCTCACCTCAGGCTATGCGGAGAAAGGTGGCGAGTCCGTCAGGATCGCCGCTGGCCGCATGCCCGCAGTCGATCTCGCCGCAAACGCGAAGCACGAAGTGCAGTGGGGTGGCCCTGTCACAATGGAGTTCTCCTACCGTGTGAAAGGCGAATCCATTTCGGTCTCAAGCGACTTGAAATTCTTCGGCAACGCAGGGGAGGAGTATCACACCTTCCAGCCGAACGCGAAGTCGCCCAAGATCATGGTGAAGGACGCGAAGACCGGCAAGCTGATACAATCGGGTCGCTTCGGCGGATGCTGAGGCGGCGGCTTCTCTGAGTACACCGGGAGTGTACCGAAAGACACCGAGCTCGACGTTGACCTGCTGCACGAGCGCAAGATGTTCGGCAAGTTCAAGAGCCGCGACAAGCGCAAGTCTCCGAGCAGCCCGCGCTGATAGAAAGTTGTCCACACAGAAGCGGCGCTTCGCGATCTTCGCGAGGCGCCGCTTCTCATTTGTCGATTAGGCTGCGCTGCGAGCGGTAATTCACAAACCGCGATACGGCGAGAGGGAGCTTCGTCTGCCAGAACGCTCGTGCGTCAAACACTGCCGGGACGGTGCGTTTGGAGTCTGCCAATGACGAGCACCTGTCTGCATGGTGTTGTGTCGCTGCACTTCGCTCGCGTCAAGCGGTCCCGTGGCTAACGACTCCACGACGAAACGCTCCACACCTCAGGGCACCGCCAACCACCCGGTGACAGCGGGCTTTACCTAAAAGCGAACGCACCACTCGCAGGGGCACTCGTCCCCCACCAAATAGGTCTCGCCACTTGACGTTTCGTCCGTCGCGTAGCCCAGTGCGTTCAGGCTCGCCATGATACCTGCATCGTCAGTCTGGCTACCGATCCAGTCCAACTGCTGACTCTTCCCGAGCCAACGGATCAGCAGCGCGCGCATCGCAGTCGCGCGCTCGTATTCGGGCTCGACGCGGTTGTGCGAGCAGTCCGGGTCTTCGGGTAAATAATACAGCTCGACCTCGTGCCCACTGTCCAGAGTCGGTCGATTCAGCAACAGATGCCAACCATCTTGATTGATCGCTGCGACAGTCGCGAGAGCGTGCAATGCGAAGCGCGCATCTGGACTCACCTCGCTCCCATCGGTCCAGGCCTGCAGGTTTTGGCCAGGGAAGCTCACTTGCCCGCCGCCGGACAGATCCAATAGCGTCCGCCCCAAGTCGAGCACAGAGACGGCACCCGTGACGCGCGTACCGGCGGGTGCCCCAGGCCAACTCAGGATCAAGGGCACATGTAGGATGTCACGATAGAGGCCATTGTGCGTGAAGTGGAAGCCGTGATCGCCCAGCGACTCACCGTGGTCCGATGTGAAGGCGACGATCGGAGTGCGCAGTTTGGGATGCTCGAACAGGCGCGTCAGTTCCTGATCCAGGAAGCTGATCTCGGCTCGGTACAGCGCGCGAGGGAGCTCGGGATCTCGAACCTCTGGCATCTTCAGGCGTTTCATCGCCTTGCGCATGCCCTCCGACAGATCGGGCAGGTCCGGATCGGTTGCACGCTCGCGTGACGGGTAGTAACGCGTCTCGTACTCGTGCGGCACTTCATACGGCGTATGAGCATCGAATAGGTGCAACCACAGGAAGACTGGTCGACCACGCATACTGTCGAGCCAGTCGCTGGCTAACGCGACTGTCTCCGGCGCGTCTCGCGTCGAGGCTCCGACTGGAATCGACATGCGCGCAAAGCCCTGCCCCAAGCCGCTAGTCTGATCGCCCAGGTGTTTGCTGCTGACTGCTGCCAGACAGGTGTAGCCCGCATCACGGAAGGCTTCGGCCAAGGTCGGCGCTGCCAGAGCAATGCGCGTGGAATTGTTGAGCACTCCGTGATCGCGCGGGTGCGTCCCGGTCATGATCGCGATGTGCGACGGGTTCGTGATGTTGATCGTCGTGAAGCAATCCTCGAACATCACTCCGCGTGCCGCCAGTGCATCGATGACGGGAGTCAGGATTTCCACGCCCTCGCCTGCAGTTCCCAAGTGGTCGCCGCGATGCGTATCCGATGTAATCATCAACACCGGCGGGCGGTCCGTTCCCACGACCAGCAGTTCCGGAATTCCGAGTGCACAGACTACTTCTTGATTCTTGGCTGCTTCCAAGTGAAAGCTCGCCTGCAAGCTCTGACCCGCGAACTCGGCCAAATCGACCGCAACCTCAGTCCACTCGTCTGGCTTCTTGCTCGAACGCAGTACGAAGCCGCGCTCGAAGACGACCTCGCCCTCGCGCTTCAGGAACATCGTCATGCGCGCCTGACGCACGTCGACGTTCAGCTGCGACGGTAGGCCGAGTGATAGGAACAGCTTGGCTGCGTGCGGCACCTCGAGCAATGCGCTCAACTCCGCGCCGGTTCCCAGACCGACGGCGCGGCGCGACTCACCTCCGAGCGCGACAAGCTCGCCCCCACTGGATGCGTCCGGCAGATACGAAAGCATTGGGCGCTTCAGCAGATCGAGCGAGTTCATACGCACTGGCCGCTGCACACCCGTGAACTTGAGCACGATCTGATCGACTGGCTTTTTCAACGCGGCTGCGCGCGGCATCTCGAACACGATCGGCGCGAGACCGTTCGAGGGAGCGATCGATCTCGTTCGCGAACTGAGGACGAGTTTGCGCCGGCTGTACAGCTGAACGGAGACGCTGAAATAAGAAGTGCACTCACATCCGAGCAGCAACGAGTTGAAGCTCTCCGGCTCGAACGGCCCGCGCCGCGACAGCGTCGCCTTGGTCCCTTTCGAGAGATGCATGACGCTGACAGCGTTTGAGTCCGCCAAGTTGGCATCTGCCAGCGCGGGATCGGAGGCCGCAGCCCCCACGCCGAGCTCGGGATCCCGGCCCGGCCTTGACGACTCTTCCCATGCAGCGAGTGTCACCTTGGTCTTCGGGCTCAGCTCCCACTCGCCATCGCCCAGAGACAAGCGTCGCGTCACCTGCATCACTTCCGGCTGGGCAGAAGAAGGCGCCGCCCGCAAAGCCAATGCGCTGACCGTGGTCTGCGGCTCGGATTGGGAACCGCAAGCTGCACAAAGAAGAGCGAGCAGCCAGAGGGATTGGTGGACACGCATGCGAGTGGAACTCAGGAGGGCGCGGGTTGTTCCGCGAATGGAGCGCGGCGATGCCTTGTAAGCCAGCGGCGAAACATCTGAGGCTGGAGCTCAGGCCCTCGCCCACGCACCAGGGCAGCCATGCCTTATCGGACTTCGATGCTGCTGGACCGAATCCTAATCGTCTTGCTGAGCTTGCTACCTTTGACGAGCGCTTCGATGCGCGCCAATGTCTCGTCGCTTCCGGTCAGCTGGCCGAAGATCGTGGCGCGCCCGTCCAGCTTGCCTGCCTCACCGAGCGCGATGAAGAATTGACTGCCTTCCTTGCCCTTGCTGACTTGCGGCGCGCTGACGGAACCTCGCTCATGCAGCACGCCCTCGGCGATCTGCTGCTCCAGCTTGTAGCCAGCGAAGGAGCGTCCATTCCCGCGCGGGCAAGCCGCATGCAAGCCTTGGCCCTTCGTGACCTTAAAGAAGTCGAGGCCGTCATAGAAACCGAGTGTCGAGAGCCACACAACACTGCGGGCCTGCATCGGCGCCGTCTCGGTGGAGAGCGTTACCGCCAGCGGCCCCGCGTCCGTCATCATGTGCCAAACCCACTCGCTATCGTCGAACTCGACAGCGGGCGGATCTGGGACCGCCAATTGCCAACGCTTGTCGCGCTTGAGGTTGGCGGTCGTCGCGGCTTCGCGGAATTGATCGAGGACCGGGTTCGCCCCCTCGGCCGTCGACGGGAGTGACTTTGCGCGCACGCTGATCGTCGTCTTCGTGATCGTCAGCTCGCGTTTAGGCTTGCCGGCCGCCGAGCCGGCCGCGTTCAACTTATCGACTGTATCTTGGCCCTCGATCATCTGCCCCATGATCGTGTGCACATCGTCCAAGTGCGGCATCTCGCCAAAGGTCACGAAGAACTGACTGCTTTCGGTACCTGGCCCTGAGTTCGCTGCCGAGAGTCGTCCCGCCACATCGTGGCGCACGTCGTCGGAGAACTCGCAGTCCATGCGATAGCCCGGATAGCCAGTGCCGTTGCCGAGCGGGCAGCCACCCTGTGCCATGAAGCCATTGATCACGCGATGAAAGCCGGTGTCGTCAAAGAAACCGAGCCGCGCCAAATGGATCACACTCTCGGTGTGGCGAGGCGCAACTTCCGGCATCAGCGCGAAGGTCATATCACCGACATTTGTACGCACGTGCCAGAGGTACTGACTCCAAGGATCAAAGGGCAACTTCGGCGCCTGCGGCACCCTCGTCTTCCAATCGCTTCCCTTCGTACTGATCTTCTTCTTGCCTACGAAGACAGCCAGGGCTTCGAGCGCGGAATCGGATTCCGCTTCGCTCGACGGTAAGTCGTCCTCGCATGCGGGCAAGAGCGAGGATGAGGGCTGCAGCGCCACGATCGTGGCAATCGGCACCGTTCGTGCGCTCGCTGCGCAGACAACGATGCTCGCCGCTGCCAATAGAAGCGCCTGTCGAAGATTCCTCATGTTCGTCTTACTCGCTCTTGGCTGCGCCGAAATGGCCATCGACAAAACCCTTGAAGCCTTGGATCGCGACGCGTTGCATGTAGAACTCGAGGCCGCGCTCGCCACCAAGTTCTTCGCCTCCACCAGCGCGGCCGGGACCGCCGTGCACAAGGCCAGGAAGCACCATGCCCGGCGGCAATGCTTGACCAGCCGTGCGGTCGCTGCCGATCCAAACGCGCCCGTGCCACGGGCCCACGCCCAGCACATAAGCCTCGGTCCAATCAGCATCATTGGAATAGACACTTGTCACCAAACCGCCGCCGCCAAGGTTGACTAACTCGGCCGCTTGCGCAGCCTCCCCGTCATAGGGGATCATCGTCGCGACAGGCCCAAAAACCTCTAGCTCATGCACGATGTCAGCACGCGCGTCCTTCGCGACAAAGACCGTCGGCGCGATGAAGCAACCGTCGCTCGGAATCGCATCGGCGCCGACAGTATGCGCCTCAGCGACTTCCGACAAGGCAGCGATGCCGTTGCGGACATCATCGAATTGCCCGGGGTGAGCGAGCGGCCCCATGCGATGCGCTTTATCCGTCGGATCGCCAACGGAGACGCGACCGACTTCAGCCAACAGATCAGCGAGCACCTCGTCCATTCGATCCGCGGGAACGAAGATGCGGCGCGTGGCCGTGCACTTCTGGCCAGTCTTTTGCGTGATGTCGAGTGCGACATTCGACAAGAAGGAGCCATAGCTATCTGAGGACGCGTCGACATCAGGCGCGAGCACGGCCGCGTTCAATGAATCGGCCTCGACATTCACACGCACACTCTTTGCGAGCAGATTCGCATGCGAGCGAATCTTCAAGCCCGTGCGTGCCGAGCCTGTGAAGGCAACGCTGTCCTGGGCTTGCAAGTGATCAAAGAGGTCGCCCACACTGCCAGCGATGAACTGAAAAGCTCCCTCTGGCAGGATCCCACTGTCGCCGACGATGCGAGCAATACGCCAAGCAACGAGCGCTGTCGAAGTGCCCGGCTTTTCGATCACCGGCACGCCAGCCAACAGAGCGCAGGCCGCCTTCTCCAGCATGCCCCAAGCGGGGAAGTTGAACGCATTGATATGCACGGCCACGCCAGGTCGAGTGACCCACACGTGCTGGCCCCAGAAACGCGCGGTACGTCCGAGTTGCAGCCCGTCACCATCGCTGATGAAGGGGCGCTCCCCCATCGACTTGGCCGTGTGTGCATAGGCCGCCAAGGTCCCGGTCGCGCCATCGATGTCAAACTTCGCATCGCCACGCGTGTTGCCACCGTTTGCGGTCGCGAGTTCGATCAACTCTTCGCGGTGTTCGTGAATCGCTACCGAGAGCGCCTTCAGCATCTGACCGCGCTCGGCGAAGCTCATCGCTCGCAGCGCCGGCCCACCAGAATCGCGCGCGTGACGCACACAGGCCGCCATGTCGACGCCACCCGAACTGGTCTCGGCGACGGCCTCACCGGTGGTCGGATTGACGAGAATAGCGGGCGCGCCCGTACCGGACTGCCACTGACCGGCGACGTAACTTTCTAGAGTCTGCATGGAGGAAGATGGCTTCTAAATGCCCTGAACGGCCGGAATCAAGGCGGCATGGTAGCGAATACCTGCTGCAGCGACGACGAGCGGGTTGATGCAAGTGCCGCCTTGGCGTTAGTTTCCGCAGCAGATGCCTTCCTCCACACCCGACCCGACCATCTCACACCAGGACCCCGGCAGCACTCCGCTCTCGGCCGCCTGGCTTCCCGCAGGATGCTTCGATGGCCAAGTCGCCGTCGTAACTGGTGGCGGCACCGGCTTGGGGCTGCAGATCAGCCGCGGGCTGGCCAGCCTCGGGGCGACTGTCGTGATCGCCTCGCGTTCCGCTGAGCATCACGAAGTATTCCTGAGCGAATGCGCGGAGCGTGGCTGGTCGGGCGAATCCGAAGTCTTCGACGTGCGCGAGGACATCGCGGTACGCGAATTGTCTGAGCGCATCCTCGAGCGCCACGGTCGAGTCGACATCCTCGTCAACAATGCCGCGGGCAACTTTGTCTGCCCGGCAGAACGCCTATCGAAGAATGCGTGGCGGGCTGTGCTCGGGATTGTGCTCGACGGCACCTTCTTCTGTTCGAAGCACTTTGGTCGGTCAATGTTGGCGGCTGGCTCGGGCAGCATCCTGAACATCGTCGCCACCTACGCCTGGACCGGTATGCCTGGGGTCGTGCACTCGGCCAGTGCCAAAGCGGGCGTACTGGCCATGACCAAGACACTGGCCGGTGAGTGGGCCGGTCGAGGTTTGCGCGTTAACGCGATCGCGCCAGGGCCCTTTCACTCCGACGGGGCACAGAAGAATCTGTGGCCCGATCAAGAGGTCGAAGATCACATGCGCGCGCAGATTCCGCTCGGACGCTTTGCCGATGTGAACGAGGTCGCCGCGCACGGCCTGTACTTGCTCTCCCCCGCCGCCAGTTACATCACCGGCGAGTGTTTGGTCATCGACGGCGGCCTGACCGTGGGCGCGGGTCGCATGTGGGACCAGAAGTCGCTGCGCCCAGGGCGCGGCCAGCATGATGCAGAAGCAGACGACGCGGAAGGAAGCGGAGCTTGAGCTCGGAGTCGACGCACGAACCTGCGCGCACGAGTAGCGAGCCCATTCCGGACGATGCCATTGGACACAACTTCGTGGACCGCGGAGACCTGAGCACAGAACAAGCCAACGAAGCCAGCGCGGACCTCGACACACTCGAGACTGAAGAAGCGGTTGCGCTCTTCGCTCGTGAAGATGCCGTCGCAGTGAAGGCAGTCGAACTGGCGCAAGCGAGCCTGGTTCGAACTGTCGATATCGTCGCGAACGCACTCGCTGCTGGTGGGCGCTTGATCTACGTTGGCGCTGGGACCAGTGGGCGCTTGGGCATGCTCGATGCGATCGAATGTCCGCCGACTTTCCGCAGCAAGCCCGAACAAGTTCAAGCGCTGTTGGCTGGCGGAAGCGACGCGATGCAACGTTCGGTGGAAGGTGCCGAGGATGAAGCGAACGATGCAGGCAAGCGCGCCGCCGCGCTGCGGCTGACGAAGCAAGATGTCGTCTTGGGCATCACCGCCGGTGGAACGACGCCCTTCGTTCATGGAGCGCTGCGCGAAGCGCGGCGAGCGGGCGCGCACTCGATCCTGCTCGCCTGCGTCGACGTCCACGAGTACCCCGACCCCGCCTACATCGACTTCTCGATACGGCTCAACACAGGCCCCGAAATCATAGCCGGCAGCACGCGCTTGAAAGCCGGCACAGCCACCAAGCTCGCACTGAACACGATCAGTAGCTTGGCAATGGTGCGCCTCGGCAAGGTGCACGGCAACCTGATGGTCGACGTGAATACGCGTGCCAACGCGAAGCTGACCGATCGCGGTGAGCGGCTCGTGATGCGCATCGCGAACGCGCCTCGCGAGCGAGCTCACGACTTGCTGGAAACGGCCGATGGAGAAGTGAAGACTGCGATAGTAATGGCCATGTCCAGTCTCGATGCCGAAGAGGCTCGAGCGCAGTTGCAGATTCATGTTGGCCGCTTGCGCGAGACACTCACCTCTCTTCGTGATGATCAGCCAACTCGTTGAGCGCCTGTCGCTAAGCATCCCGGATGCGATCCAAAGGCGCGGGGAGCAGAGCTTCCGCTCCGGGCTGGTTCGTGTCAGACAGTTCGACCCTACTTCAGCTCATGCCTGCGTCAGCAGCACGCAGGACAGCGTCTCGCACGAGCCCGAATACGACGTGCGACTCGAAAGCGAAGACAGCGGACGTTGGACCGCGTCTTGTTCGTGTGAGGCCTTTCGCGATGGTGCACCTTGCAGTCACCTGTGGGCGACGGTGCTCGAGATTCAGGAGCGCGGCCTGCCCGTGGGCCAGCGTGAAGCTCGCGTTCGGCGCGGAATTCGTCCTCGCCCCTCACTCAGCATCGAGGCCGCGACCGCTGAAAATGCGCGCGGCAATCTGCACTGCGAGATTCGATTCGATTACGACGGAGCCACGGTCGCCGCAGACTCGGATGCGCTACTCGCATGCGATCCACATGGCAAAGCTGGTCTCGTCGAGCGAGACCGCGGGGCCGAACGAGAAGCCTTGGCACGTTTCGCGGCTGCGGGTGGCTTGCTCACGCAGCAAGAACTGCCACAGGCTACTGCACAGTCCTCTGTGCAAGACCTGCTTCCTACGACGGGTGAGTCTGCGGATCAGAACTGCATCGTGGCGCGCATGCTGCCAACGGTGGTCCGCAAGCTGCTCTCCGATGCTTGGTTGGTCGAAGCTGGTGGAACACGCTACCGCGTCGCCGGCGAGCTCTCATTGGAGCTGAGCGAAGACATCGATTGGTTCGAGCTCTCGGGCGGCTTGGCATTCGACGACGAGATCGCGCACCTGCCCTCTTTGTTACGAACGATCGAGTCGGGCGACACGACGGTCGAGCTGGCGGATGGCTCGATCGGATTGATTCCAGATGGCAGCCTCGAACGCTTGGGTCTGCTCGGTCGCTTGGGCGTACCCACGGAACGCTCCCTGCGCTTCCATCGTTCGCAAGGCGCCCTACTCGACGCGGCCTTGCCTGGCCCGGATGAGGATTCGGAGGATGGTGAGCACAGCTACGCCCTCGCTCCGACTTTCCATGAGCTACGCAAGCGCTTGCATGGCAGCCTGGAAGTGCAACCCGAATCAGAGGTCGACAGTTTCCTCGGCACACTGCGCGACTACCAACGCGTCTCCCTCGGTTGGTTTCGGCTACTGCGCGAGATGCGCATGGGCGGCTGCCTAGCCGACGACATGGGCCTGGGCAAGACCATCCAAGTGCTGGCCATGATCGAGGGACGGCGCGTGCAAGATCGTGTCGCATTCCCGACTCTGATCGTCGCGCCGCGCTCTTTGACTTTCAACTGGCTGTCGGAAGCACGTGCTTTCGCACCCGACTTGCTGGGCCTCGACTACTCGGGTCCTAACCGCAAGCGCTGGCTGCCCTTCCTGGCCGAGCACGACATCATCGTGACGACCTACGGCACTTTGCGTCGCGACCTGGAAGAGTTCGCGCAGCAAAAGTTCGACTATCTGATACTGGACGAGGCGCAGGCTATTAAGAACGCGGACAGCAACACCTCGGCTGCCGTGCGCGCACTCGACGCCAACCATCGCTTGGCGCTCTCAGGAACACCGATCGAGAATCACCTGGGCGAGCTGGCCTCCTTGCTCGACTTCCTGAACCCTGGCCTCTTCGATCCTCAAACCAAGATCGGTGCACTCCTGGACCGCAAGTCGGACCTGGCCGAAAAACGCGACCGCGACCTGGTGCGGCGCGCGATACGTCCGTTGATCTTGCGGCGTACAAAAGAAGCGGTCTTGCACGAGCTACCGCCGCGCAACGAACAGATCCTGTATTGCGAGCTGGGCAAACCTGAACGGCACGACTACGAAGAGCTACGCGACTACTATCGCAGCCGTTTGCTCGCGCCGATCAAGAAGAAGGGCGACGAGCAAGCAGCGCCTGACGGTCGCAGCCGCTTTGAAGTGCTGGCCGCGCTACTGCGCTTGCGTCAAGCCGCTTGTCACCCCGCTTTGGTGGACGCGACGCGGCGCAACGAGTCTTCGGCCAAGATCGACACCTTGCTGCCGCTGTTGGAAGAGATCGCGAGCCGCGGACACAAGGCGCTCGTGTTCTCGCAGTTCACGCGCTTCTTGTCGCTCGTTCGCGATGGTGTCGAGGCGCGCGGATTGCGCTGCATTCAGCTCGACGGCTCGACACGCGATCGAGGTGAACTGGTGGAGCGCTTCCAAAGTGACGAGAAAATCCCGGTCTTCTTGATCAGCCTCATGGCGGGAGGCTCTGGTCTAAATCTGACGGCTGCCGACTATGTATTCTTGCTCGATCCGTGGTGGAATCCGGCTGTCGAAGCACAGGCGATCGGGCGCGCGCACCGTATGGGCCAACGGCGCACAGTCATGGCCTATCGCTTGATCGCGAAAGACACGGTCGAGGAGAAGGTGCTGGAACTCCAGCGCCGCAAGCAGGAACTGGCGGACCTCGTATTGGATGGAGGCGAGCCGGCCACAGGTTCGTCTCTCTCGCTCGAAGACATTGAAGCCTTGCTGGAGTGAAGGAGCGGGGTCTCGCTCGAGCCAGACTCGCGCACCGAGCGTGAGGAGTTGATGCGAGAGAAGACCGTGCTGCAGCTAGCCCGCAGCCTCAAAGCTATTCGCACACAGCAGCCGCCATCGACGAACCTCGGCCTTCTCGATATGCCTGCTTGCACTTGGCTATTCAAGTCATCCTCGATGTGCTGCAGAGGGCCAAGCGAAGCGGGCTGAGGACTAAAGCACCTTCGATTCAACAAGTTCAGACGACTGCGTGCGAAGGCTTCGTGTAGCTGCGAGCTAAACGCTGCCATCAGTCTCGCACGCACGCGCCAGCATGGCATCTATCGCCTGCGCGTCCGCCGATTCGATGTCGCGGTATAGATCGAGAATGCACGAGGTCAGACGCTCTGATTGCGGCAACAGCTTGTCGGTACGCCAGAAGCCACGCGGATCATCCTTAACGCCTCCCGATGAGCCGCTGAATCCAAACAGGACATGCTCGAGTTCCTTCACCGATAAGCCGTAGAGCCATGCAACCGCCGTCTCGATAGCAACGCGCAGCGAGCGCCGTTGGCCGGCACCTACAGGCCGCAACGGACGCGTCACACGCAACGGTGCTGGGTCACACAACGCATCTAGCTCGGGTGGGTCTTCGCAGCCTGCGAAGCGGGCCTTCGCAAGCACGCTCCCCAACGCGAGGCGAGCGACCGCATCACGCAAGCTAGGCAATTGCTCGAGCCGTGCGGGCTCGGGAATCGGCAAGTCTTCCATCACGAACCAATTCAAGTGCGCACCGACCAGGCGCCGGCGGACGACCCAATCGAACACGAAGGAGTCGAGGCATGCCAACAGGGCCAAACGCAAGCGAGCCTCCACATGAATCACACCCAAGGCATTAGCGCAGGGCCAATCTGGGAGCAGGGTCGCGATTACGCTGCGCTCATCCGTTGCGCGCGCCACATCGCGAAACACGATTTTGGTCTCACCGATCTGCGAACAAGGAAAGCGCAGCATTCGTTCGCGATGAACGACTTGATCGACATAGAACTGAGGATTGGGTATTCCATCAGCTTCGTCCAGCTCGCGCCAAGTTGCGCGTGCACCGGACCCACTCACCCAACCCTTCATGCAGGCTCGGTACTGATGAATCATCACACCTTGATGGAGCGGCAACGCGATGTGTTCGATGGATGCAGGCGCCGCCCACGCCTCGCCATCAGCAGTCTGAATATTCCCTCTTGGAATGAGTCCGCATGCCGGCCTCCAATCGGCGACGACCAGTCGTCCCATGCGATCCGCGCGATAGCCTTCGGCCTCTAAAGACGCAAGTGGCAAGAACAGATGCGAGTCGCGCGTCAGGTCGTACTCGCGCCGGTAATGAACGGGCGCGTCCTGGACCGGAAACTCAGCAAGCCGGCGAGAGTCCGCGTACATTCGCTCGAACAGCTCGAGTTCGTCACGCCCCACCACTTCGGGAATAGCGAGCGAAGTCGGGCTTTTTCGAAACAGGCTGCTGACAGGAAGCTCGTGCGCATGCTGCTCGGCTTCCTCCCAAGCTTGGCTGGAACGCTGCCCAAATGCGACTCGCATCACAGGCTCTGGCTCGCCCACTTGCCTGGGCTGTGAATGCGGCGAACGGGCAGAAGCGGGCGCTTCCTCCTGCACCGCATCTGCGCTCGCTTCACCCCTCTTCACAATCACAGCACAAAACTTGTAGCTGCGGTGAATGTCGAACAGGCCTGCGGAGTTGTCGAAGGCAAACAGCCACTTCCAGTGGCCGGCCTCGACGAATAGTCGGCGCAGCTCTCGGGTCCCCTGATCTGAGTACAGACCGGATGGCACGAGGAACGCAATGACTCCGCCCTCGCGGCACAAGTTGAAGCTTCGTTCCAAGAACAGCTTGTAGCGATTCGTATCGGAGCGCCCTTGCGCGCGATACGGTCTGCAGCCGGCAACGCATATATCGTCAGTAGGTGGAATCTCCTTGGCCAACTCGCGCACCCAGTGCGACAGTGCCGTCCCGTCCTGCATGTACTCATCCCATGCGCGCTTCAACGCCGGATCGGCATCGAGTAATTCTGATTGGCGCACTAACGCTTCAGTCTTGGACAAGGCCCGATAGCCCGCGTCGTAGCGCTCGAACCACTGGCGAGAGTCAGGCTTGGCCAACTCCCATGGCGGGTTGCCGAGCATGGCGTCGAATCCGGGCCTGGGTCCCTGGAAGATGTCCTCGAACTCCAGCTCCCAGTGAAAGAAGAACGAACGTTGCGTGATGCGCTGCACGATCTCCCATGCTGCTGGTGCTACCTGCGGCCAACTCGCTGCGCGCGGCATATCCCCGGCATCGCGAAGCGGCCAGAACCAAAGTGCGCACCACAAATCCGCGCGCGCAAGCGAAGCTTCTTTGTCAGCATTGCCAGCGTGCGACACAGCATTGCCAGCGACAAGCGGCTGCTCAGCGGTCCCTTGCTCATGCATCTTCGCACGCCGCATACGCCGCCATGCTCGCTCTGGATACGCATGCGACTGCGCGGGAGAGCAACCGATAAGTGCATCTCCGCAGCGAATGTTCTGATCCAAGAACGAGAGCGGGAGTTGCTCATCTCTCGCTTCCTTCCAAAGGAAGAAGCGGCATAGCTCGACCGCGATCGGATCGCGATCTACACCGAATAGACTGCGCATCGCTAGCTCCGCCCGCGAGCGTGATGGCGCGCGCTTGGATAAGAGGTCGAGAGTAGCCATCAAGAAAATACCCGCGCCGCAAGCCGGATCGCAGACTCTAGGAGTTCCGCTGACCACCTCGGACAAAGCACGCCGGACTGTGGGCGCGGCCAACTCTAAGCTCGTCAGATAACTGCCACGACTCTTGCGACCGATAGTCGTGTGCGCAGGCGTCCGGGTCGCTCGATCAAAGTCCCACTCGAGCAAGGCTTCATGCCACGCACTTAACCTATGCGCATCCTCGATCGGCCCCATCGCCGCGAGCAACGCTGGCAGTGGTATACGTTCGCTGATCCAGCGCGAGTCCGAGAAGAGCCCTGGCGCACGCCTACCCGCCCCATGCTTCAAAATCTCGTGGCGACTCTCTGCCCACCGCAACCACTGCAAGACCGCTGCGCTGTCATCCGCGCGAGCCTGGCTCGCGAGGTGGTAGCGCGCCGCGGCGATGGCGAGCACACGCCTGCGCACGTGAACCCAATCGTCATGGCTCGCCGCTGACCCTTCGAGCTTCGCCGCTGCGCACAATTGCTCTAGCGTCTCTTGCACTCGCGCATGGATTCCGCGAGCCGTAGCCTGGGCGCGCGAGCTCACGCTCTTCCCCAATCGCAGTCCCACTCGCGACAACGCATGACTCAGCGAGGACCGCGCATGATCTGCCGCACTTCCTGCAGATAGGGTTCCCAAGCGAAAGCCGGCCCGGGATCGACCTTGCGCGTCGTCAGGTGAAAGTGTCCAAGGATGCCGCTGAAGTCACGCCATGCTTCGGGTGTCATTTTCCCCATCAAGACACGGCCGTCTGCCGCACGTGGCACTTCGGGCCGGATGCGAGGGAAGAGCTGACACAGCTTGGCGCTCAGTTTCGCGAGCGCCGCATACTGCTGCGTGGTCAAGTCGTACATGACCAGATCTCGCTCGTGAATACGGCCATGCACACGCCGCGGGTAACGTGGCTGCAAAGACGCTGTGGCATTCCTCTGCCCTCCACCTGCACGGCTCAGCGGAATGCGGACCTGCGCGCCACGCGCGGTCTCGACATACCACTGATCCAAGGTCGCGCTATCGCCAGCCGGATAGGCCCCGATGTTTGCGATCTCGATTCCGATCGAGCGCGTATTGGCCTGCGACGCATGCCAAGCTTGATGCACCAGATCGAGCGTCTGATAGATCGTGCCGTCCAGGTCGAGCATGAACTGCACGGACAGACCGCGCATGTCGTGCAGCACTTTGAAGCAACGCCGGCTCGTGCCGCAAACATCGTAGTGGATGACAAATTGATCGACGACGCCAGCCAGTCGATCGAGTGAGTCGGATGGGCGCACGAGAGGGATCTTCGTGTCGCGATCGACACGTCCGGGCTGGTAGCGCAGTTCACCGTCAGCGGGTGCTGTGCCGCCCGGGGTCGACGCGGCGAAGTGCAGGCGCGTGCTGTTCGCGTCATAGCCACCGGGATCCGTCCACAGCACAACCGGGGTGCCGATATCGTAGCGCAAGCCACAGACGACGATCTCGGTACCCTGGCCAATCGCCTCGACCGGCTCCGGAAGATCGACCGTGGTTCGGTAAGGACGCGGTCCTCGCTCTCCGAGTCCCGGGCCGAAACAAGCGAACAACGACGAGCCGATCGCAAACAGCCAAAAGATTCGCAGCGCCTTCATGAGAGTGAGCCTACACGCTGCCGAGCCAGGCTCCCAGCTTCGCGCGGCGCGCGATATCCCGGGCTGCGCATGCAACCATATCGCGCAGCTGCAGTCGAAGAGACGTGAGTAAAGCAGTACGAGTCACCACGACCACCCTGGAAGGTGCAGGCGCGGAGTTGGTCACCGTCGAAGCGCACTTCGAACCGGCCTCGGAACGCCAGAAAAACCAACGTACCGAGATTCAATTGACAGGCCTGCCGGACCCCGTGATCCGGGAGTCGCGCGGTCGCCTGCTGTCGGCGCTAGGTGCCAACAGCTTGCGCCTCGGCGCAGGGCGCCTGCACCTAAATCTGGTTCCAGCGGCGCGGCCCAAGTCGGGTGCGATGCTCGACTTGGCGCTGTGCCTGTCGGCCGCCGCCGCTGGCATGCACCTATCGAGCCAATGCTTGCTGGGCACGGTGTTCATTGGCGAGGTCGGACTCGATGGCACCCTGCACGATGTCCCGGGCGGCTTGGCTGCTGGTATGGCCGCAATGGCACAAGGCTTTGACACGCTGATCGCGCCGCCACGCACCGCCGCGGAGGCGGCCAATCTGGAAGGGCTCGAGGTCTTTCAAGCGCGCAGTCTGGGCCAGGTCGTATCTCACTTGAGCGAGGGTGGCATAGCACTCAAACGCCTCGTGCCGGCACGCGACGCGAGCAGCTTGCCGACGCGCAGGCCGCTGCTCGACGTGCGCGGACAATCGACAGCCAAACGAGCGGCAGTCGTCGCAGCGGCCGGCGAACACGCACTGCTGTTAATCGGGCCGCCGGGTGTTGGCAAGACGATGATCGCACGCAGGCTCGTGCAGCTGCGGCCGAATCCCAGCTTGGACGAACGGCTCGAGATTACCCGCGTGCAATCGGCGATCGGACGTTGGCCCGAGAACCTCGTAAGCGAGCGGCCATTTCGCGCCCCGCACCACACCGCCAGCTACGCCGGCCTCGTAGGCGGCGGCATCCCACTCTCCCCCGGTGAGATCACCTTGGCGCACGAGGGTGTGCTCTTCCTCGACGAGCTGCCAGAGTTTCAACGCGAAGCGCTCGAGGCCATGCGGCAACCCCTGGAGTCCGGTTCAATCTCGATCAGCCGCGCTGGACGACAACTGACCTTGCCGGCACGCTTTCAATTAGTCGCGGCGATGAATCCATGTCCCTGCGGCTACTACGGCAGCGAGCGCCCCCCGTGTCGCTGCTCACCGCATGCGATCGATCGCTATCGGCGGCGCTTGTCGGGTCCGCTGTTGGATCGATTGGAGTTGCGCATCGCGCTGACAGCCCCGGCGCCCGAGGAGCTGGTGCGGCCCATCCAGGCCGATCCCAATGCCGGTCAAGAAGCGCTGGCCGTGCATAAGGCGCACAACTTCCGGATTGGCCGCGGCCAGGCAACGCCGAACGCGCTCTTGCAAGGAGCCGATCTCGATCGATTCGCCGTATTAAATGCGGACTGTTGCAGTCTGATCGAGCGCGCAGCTCGCCGGCGCGCGCTATCAGCTCGGGCCGTGCAAGCCCTCAGACGCGTGTCACGCACGCTGGCGGACATCGAGGAATCCGCGGCGATCGATGCGCCGCACCTGATGGAAGCTATTGCACTCCGCTCGCAGCTCGACGGGAGTTGAGTGGCGCGGGAGAGGTACAACCCTGTACTCAATCGTCGCTCGGGCCCGGTCGCTTCAGCAAAGTCGCTTCAGCACAGCTACCTGAGCTCAGTCGCGAGAGACCAGTCGCGAGAGACCAGTCGCGTGAGACCAGTCGCATTAACCTAGCCGCGTAAGCTAAGAAGCCTTTCCCAACGTGCCAGCTATAACTCCCGGAGCAACTCGCCGTTTCGCTCCCGATTCGCTAGCCATGCAGGACCGTACTACTTGCCAGAGTCGGCCAAGGGGCTCTTGCTCCGCAAGCTCGTCATCATTTCGCGCGCGTCAGCGCGATCGCTTCGCCAGGCCCACAAGCCACCAAGCTGCAGCTCGATCGCCATCAGCGAGTTTCCGGCAAACCAGTAGCGACTGTGAAAGCTTCGATCCTCACGTGTCCATGTGACGGAACGGATGTTCGCAGACGGCATCGATCTCGCGCCCGCCGCCCCTTCAGTTTTGGCATCCGCGAGTGCAATTCCCAACGCTCGCTCGAAGGAGGTCTGCCACTCACTCGCTTCGCAACAAATGATCGTCAGGGCCTCGATCGAATGCATGGGGGGAGAACTCATGACCGTCAGCGCTTCAAAGCGATGACGCAGTCCATCCGCGACGTGGATGCGGGCCGAACCATCTGTGGCTAGAGTCATCGACTCGGGCAGGCGATTGTTACGTAACTGCTCCAGCAAGAAGCAAGGCGAGATTCTGGGCGTGCCCCCATGGGGCGCCTGATGTTGCGAAAACTTTGTGCCCCACAACATCGTTCTGATGTCGATCCAATCGCCCTTGTCGATCGCGCCCTCCAACAGCCACGTGCGCGTATCGCCGCCACCCAATTCGCGCCAGGTCATGCGATGGCTGGTGGCTTGCCTTTTCTCCACGTTTAGAACGCGCAAACCATCATGAAATTCAGTGTCGGACTGTAGCTGCACGCCTACGTCTCGATCCGTGCGAGAGAGAGTCAACATGCCTTCGACTTCGATCTCGGCATGCGCAGTCAAGCGTTCGAGTAAGAAGCACTCGACACGGCTGCGACTGGACTCAAGCGTGAGATCAATCGCGCGAGACAGGCTCGGCGCGCTACGCAGCGAATTTTGCGCGGCCAGACTCTGGGCGCGCACGGCATCGGGCCGCGCTGCGGCCGAGAGTTCACGCACGCGGGAAACGCGCAGCGGCTTGCCATGCCGTATGCCCGCAGGCGAAAGCTCGGGCTTGGCCACTTGACTCCTACGGGGCTGCGCTCTCGAAACCGCGGACGCAGCGGTCTGATAGGCACGTGCCAACGCGGGCGCCGGTCCCCCTGGCGAGCTGCTCACCTCAGGGCGTGGGCAAATCCCACTCGTGAGCGAGGCGATCCCTAACAAAAAGAGCGCCATCTGCGACGAGCCAGCCATGTGCGGGGCTCGCAAGCGGGAGATCTTCGCTGGGCGAGGAGGATTCGAGGAGCGCATGTTGACGGGAGGCACGGAGGCTCCCCCATACCTCTGATCGTCGCGATCCGTCCCCGGCTTGAGCGGTCCCCCATCCGCCATCGAGGCGACCTCACGAACGGGATCAGGCGGCTGTCGAATCGAGCCCCAGCACCGCGAAAACCACGCCGACGATCAAGAAGAACCCCGCCATCAGGCTGCCCCACCAGGGCGAGACCGAGAGTCGACGATCCAGGTCGACCCAGGCCATGTGCCGGAATCCCCACGGGCCGACTCCCGCAGGCCGAATTCGGGCGGGGTGTTCGACGAAGTACAACTCGGCCGCGAGAACCGTCTCTCCACCGACAGCAACTCGGTTGCGGATGATCCGCCAGTGTGCCCACGGTGCTGCGAAGCACCAACTCCACAACTCCGCCGAACGCCAAGCCTCGTCACCGGCGGAGTCCCCTCCACTCGAATTTGCACCGCTCAGGCTCGTGGCGGACTTCGCACTGGAGAGCCCGGAGTTAGTGGCATCGGTCGTGCCAGTCCCCAGTTCGACCGCTTGAGCCAATGCGATGCTTTGAGCTGCGAGGTCCAAGTGCGTCTCCGGGCGGATTAATGCGCCGGGCACTTGCACCAACACTCCCAGCAATACGGCCAGCATCCCTAGCCCACGCCGAAGGCGGGCATCAGAGCTGTTGATCGCCAATGCAAAGCCGAGTGCGAAGAAAGGCAGCACGGGCAAGAGTGCGCGCGGCCCATAGGAATCGTAGCTGTGCGGCGTCTCTATACCGACGGCTAAAACGAAGCAGGAGACGAAGAGAACAACCGTGGTCCAGGTTCCCAGCCGCTCTCTTCGGCCACGTTTGCCGGCGCGCGCCCACGAAGCAAAGACTGCCCACGGCGCGAACCAGAACAGACCGTCGCCCGGTGAAACAAGGAGCGATAGGGCGCGCGATGTCCAATCACCGAACTCACGAATGGGTATCGCGATCAAGCCAAACAACTTGGGCTGCTCTGAGTCGATGCCGAGCCACGCGATCCATCCCAGAGCAGCGAACACTGGGATCCACATGAACGCAAGGGCGACAGATAGCCGAGTCGAGTTCGAGTCCTTCGGTGTCCAGCTTGAATCGTCCAAGCGCTGCCAACCGCGCCTGAATATCGCATGCGAGACGCATGTAACGTAGACCACTGCCGGCAGCAGCATCGCCTCGGTAACAAGCGCAATCGCTAAGCAAGCACCGATCCAAAGCAAGTGCGAAGGCGGCGGGATCCGAAGCCGGTCGAGATCCTCGCGTACCCGCAACAACAAATGGAAGGCCGACATCAGACTGAAGGTCGCCAGCGTGATGGCCAGTCCGCCACGACCGCCGGCCCAAGCATGGCTGCCCAAACCGTAGGCGAGAGCCGCCAAGAATGCAGGAGCGCGAGCCGCACCGAGCCGGCGCGCAGCAAGCACGATCGTCCAACCCGTCAGCGCCGTGAAAAACGCGCCCGCAAGGCCAAACATCAGCTGCGGAAGGAGCTTACGCCCGTCCGTCACAGTCGCGGCATGGCGGGCTTCAACACCGTCCGCTGCCCAGCTCGCGAGATCACCCACAAGTAGAAAAGGGATGGCAAGTACGCGCGCGCCGAGCGAAGTCTGGCGCTCCACCAGCGCTCCATCCGCCTGCGCTTCGCTCAACGGCAGCTCTTGGCCGGTGATCGAGGCGAGCGTCACGCGCGCCGCCGTGTACTCCGCTTCCGCTCGACCGCTGACGAGTCTGCCGGGCGTCGCCGCGAAGTAGACTGCAAAGAGCAGGAGCATCACCGATCGCGCAAGGACGCGGTCGGTGTGACGAATGCTGGCTCGGCGGACGAAAGGGCTCATCGCAGTTTGGAATCCGCGGGCGATCCTAGCGAATAGATGCACACACGTCCGGACTCGAAGACGCGCTTCCCGCCCAACTGCTGAAGTCTCAGGTCGATCCCGCGGTACGGATGGTCATTATCCCCACGGTGCGTGCGCCTACGATCAGCCTCCTCGACCAATGCGTAGGCCGTCCGCTCAAGACGCCCCAGCTCGAGCAGGGCCGCCGTGTCCCAGTTTTTCTTGGTGTCGTAGAGACTCGCGATCCGATCACTCCGTGCGCGCCGACGTTGCGTCCACGGGTTCACCGGCGAGTCGGAAGCTGCCGGCATGGATACGGTCGCACCACTCGTCTCGGAGCTATCTGGGGACTGCCCCAGCGCAGGCTGCGGGCCTACTTCATCATAGATCGCCCAGAGGGGCATATCCGCGAGCAATGCGATCACGGGCAGCCCTCCTTCCGACAGCTGCCAGCCGGGAGCCGCGGGACCGAGCAACAGCAGCGGGTTGTCGTCTCGTGGCGCTTCTACTCGCAGCCACTGCAAAGCAGCTGCCAGATCCGGACCGTCACTCCGCCCAGCTCCCGGACGCCAGACACGAGGGTTGCTCTCAGTCTTGCTCACTTCTGGCTCGACGATTAGTTGCAGCCCGTCGCCAGCGATGAGCATTTGCCCGCCCTGCAGGCTTGGAGCAGAACGAACGCTGGTCCATTCGTCGCGCGCACTCCACGCACTAGCGAATAGCAAGATCGCAACGAGCGGGATGAACAGCACACGTTGAACCCGACCCTTCTCCCACATCGAAATGAGGTTGCCAGCTGCAAGCGCTGACAGTCCAAGAGAAGTCAAGCTGGCAAGTCCCCAAAGCGTTTCACAAGTGAACAGCCCGAAGGCGAGGCGTTGACCCTCACCAACCAGCGCGGTGAGTCCGGCGCCAGTGATGAGCATGGGGATCAAGGCGGCGCACAGTAACAAGCCGACGACGCTCTGCCTTCCGGCAACAGGCAACGCATTGGGCCCGATCGGAAATCGTCGAAAGCCACCTGCGATGGCGATGGCCACCAAGAGAGCAGTAGAAATGCTCGCCGCGCGCAGATTCCAATCCATGGTCGGCGCATTGGATTGGAGATACGCGAGTTGCTCGGTGCCCTGTAGTCGCAGCGATACCAGCCCAGGCAGAGCCGCGACGGCAAGTACGATCCCGACTCGCGAGCGAACACCTGGCGCACCGGCACACACGAGCAATGCGCACAAGCTCACGACAGCACCGGCAAGGCCGATCGCCGGATGCCATAACACCGCGCACAAGTGCGCGCATGCCAAGAGCATGGGCCATGGGCGCTTCGCGTGCCGAAGCGCATGACTTCCCGCAACCCAGGCCACGAAAGTGGCCGCGACAGCCAGCATGGTCGGGCCTGCGTGTGCAGCGAATGCGAGCGGACGATCCGTAGCTCCCGATTCGAACAACCAAGGATTCAGCGCTCCCCAAGCACAGTACATCAGCAGCACGGTCAACACGCAGCGCTTGCCCTCACCCCACAGCGTCGCTGCCATGAGGTAGGCAGCCACTCCGATGCACAAGAGTGCGTGAACGTCAAAGCAAGCAGGAAGAGCGGCTAGAGACAAGCCGCACAGCCCGGCGGAACTCGCGCCAAAGTGAGCGTGAACGAGTGAGCCCATGAAGGGCGTGTCGGCAAACCACGGGCTCTCGATCGGGCCGGCCCGCAGCAGCATCTGGGCGGCTGCTACCGCGCGCACACTCATCTCGCTCGACAACTCCATGCCACCGGCAAAGAGCCCGCTGCGCCACGCACTAAAGGAAGCCACAGCGGAGCTGAACGCAAGGCTCATCCAAGCCGCACGACCGAGGGCCTCGAAGCGAACACGCGCCCGCAGACCGAACAGTTGTAGGGCAGCGGCCACGAACATGGCGGCAGCCAATGCCTGCTGCGGTCCGAGTGCGGGGCGCGCAACGCCGAACACGCCGGCCAACAGAGGTAGCGACACGATCGCACCGAACAAAGACAGCTTCAGCGGAGAGCTCTCCGTCGGCGAAGCCCATGCGATCACGGGCAGCGCCGCAGCAAAGGCCACGAGCGGAATACCGAGTGGTCCAAAAGTCGCCAGCGGCAGTACGCCGAGATGAGCGCAACCGGCAAGCAGCGCAAAGACGAACATCATGGCGCACCAGAGTCGGAACATGAACGTTCCCGCTCGACTCGCTGGCCCGCCTTCGAGTCGAGACGTGCTTTCGACGGCGCGTGCCTGGGCTGTCATCGCATGGCTCTCGCTATCAGTTACCTGCCCACCAGCTAGCCTTGCTTTCGAAGCTCGCTCAGTCATGGGAGGCACTCTCGAACGCAGCTCGCATAGCAACGACACGCTCGGGTTCGCGTTCGGCCAAGTTGCGCAGCTCGTAAGGATCTTCCGTTACTTTGTACAACTCGACGCGCACAGTCCCGTCCGCAGCACGTTCTTCGATCCAATGCCATTCAGCATCACGCACACTGCGCATGCCCCCGTCACGAAGAGTCCCTTCACCGGAAATTTGGTCACCTAGAATCGCAATCGCAGGCCGATCCATAAAAGCCACGGCGTGGTCACGATCGGTCAAGGCGAGCAGCGAGCGCGCCTGCAGGCCGGCATCCACTTCGCCGCCGAAGAACTCGATCAAGGTCGGGTACAAGTCCTGGAGCTGCACGACCTGCGACAACACACGCCGTCCAGTCAAGCTGTCGGGATGCCGGATAAAAAGAGGTACGCGAATCGTCTCGTCGCCCAAGGACCTTGTCTCGCCCCAACGCCCGGGGCGACGAAACAGCTCGACACCGTTCGTGCCTGCGAATACGAAGAGGCTCTCTTCCCATACCCCGGCGGGCTCCCCCGCGTATCGAAAGAAGTCGAGGAAGGCGAACAACAAGTGCGTCGTCATCGCGACTTCCCCATCGTACAGCGCGGTGATGCGCTCCCGATCCGCGGTGGATGACATCACTTCAGCCTGCGCATGCTGCTCGCGATAAGCCTGGGTCCCATCTGCCGCACCGTCATAGGCAGGGTCGCCATAGCGCTGCGCAAAATCTTGGGTGCCGCTGTTTCCAGCAGGAGCCGCCTTCGGTTCAAAGGGAAAGGCGGGAGCGTTCAAATGCAACCAGACCAACGTGGGTTGACCGGTACCGTAGTCGTGCTCGCCCACCCAATTGAGTGCTTGGCCGAGCGTATCGAAGTCACTCGTATAGCGAGCGAAGTGATCGAATCCACGCTGCCATGACGCGTCAAGTTCCGTCTCATGCGTTACGAAAGCAGCTGATTGAAAACCGAGCTCGCGCATCCGCTCGGCGAGCAACTTGCCATCCGTCGGCAATCCGTCTCCGTCCGCGCTGATGCCGGTCTCCAACGGCGAGCGTCCCGTGTGCACGGCGGCCAAGGAAGCGATCGGATCGGCCGACGGCGCGAACGCGTTCGCGAACAACACGGCTTGTTCGGCCAGGTCATCCAATCCCAGTGCGCGCCCGAGAGCATGCTGTCCACCATCCACGTGAACGGCAGTCGTATCGCGCGGATAGAGATACATCGAAGTGTGATCCGCTCGCATGCCAGCCACAGTCACCAGGATGCAGTGGCGCGCCGGCAAACCCGGGCGTGTGCGGTCTGCGCACGCGCCCACGAGCGGAAGCAGGAAGAGGGAAATGTGGAGTCGATTCATGAGCAGAGAAGCGACCTTAGCGCGCTGCCCGGGAGGGATCCAGGTGGGCGCGCAGAAGCCGGCTCGTCGCCCGCACGGGGCAAGAGATTGCCCCGTGCGGGCGGCGGGCGCTGGTTTGTGTGCCGCTGCCGATGGAAGGCCACCCAGGGCAAGGTGCCACGTAAGGCGAGTCTAGCGCGGGCATCATAGGTGCGAGGATGCAAGTATCGGACCGCGCCCCGATCGTCCGGCCGTTCGCACACATCATCCACCGTCGACAGGTACCCAGCTGGGCAGATCACCATCGATGCCCCAGACGCGACGCACCCAGAGTTGGAAGACCAAGGTAATCAGTACGACCATCAAGATATTGAACCAAGGCCCGGCGCGCGCCATAGCGGGAACCGAGACTCGGCCACTCGAAAAAATGACGGCATTGGGCGGGGTTGCGACCGGCAGCATGAAGGCTGCCGAGGCTGCGATCGTCGCAGGTACCATCACTAGCAGAGGTGAGATCTTCGCGGCGACTGCGGCCTTCGCGATGACCGGCAACAAGACGGCGGTCGTCGCGGTATTCGATGTCACTTCGGTCAACAGGCTCATGAACAAAATGACGCCCGCCACCACGAGCCAGCTGGCTGCCCATCCTCCGCCCAATTCGAATAGGGGCGCAATGCGCTCCCCCAACACTTCGTCCAAGCGAGAGACCTGAAAACCGCGCGCCAAGCAGATGCCGCCACCGAGCAACAACAACACATCCCACGGCAAGCGAACAGCTGTACGCCAATCCATCAGGAACTCGCCCTTCTTCGTCCCGCTCGGGAGCACGAAGCACAAGAGCGCCATGCAGGTCGCCACCGTCGAGTCGGAGACATCGTTCTTGTGAGCGTTGTACCACGCTGGATCGGAGGCCGCGGACCCCATCAACAAGCGCGACCAACCCGGCATCTTTGCGAAGCCCAAGTTCAGGTCCGAGCGCGTGACCCACAACAAGGCGGTGGCGATGAAGATAGCGCTCATGCGTACCTGTGAGCGATTCATGCGACCCTGTGAGATGCGCTCCTCGTGCACGACGGCCGCCGCGCGTGCATCATCTTCCGGGCTCCCGGCCGGCATGGGATAGACGACGCGCGTCATCAACAGCCAAGCGAGCGGCACGAACAACACAACCAGCGGCAACCAGGCGATGAACCAATCGCCGAAGCTAATCTTGGGGCCCTCCGGAAAACGGGCACCGAACTGGGCCAGAAATTCAACGTTGGGCGCCGTGCCGACCGGTGTCCCCATGCCGCCGACCGAGGCCGAGTACGCAATGCTGAGCAGCAACGCGATCGCGAAGGACTGCCGCTCCGTCTCCGAGTATGGCTTCTTGTCTGGGCCTTGGCCCTCACTCTCAACGCGAGCGATCACAGCCAACGCAATCGGCAACATCAACAGCGTCGTGGCCGTGTTGTTGATCCACATCGACAGGAAGGCCGATGCACACATGAAGCCCAGGATGATGCGCCTGCGTGATGTTCCGATTTTCGAGATGATGAAGAGTGCGACCCGGCGATGAACTCCCCAACGTTCCAAACCGAGCGCGATGATGAATGCACCGATGAACAACATCACGAGGTCGTTCATGTAGACGGGTGCGCACTGCTTGGCAGTCATGACGCCCAGCAGTGGGAACAACATGGCCGGTAGCAAAGAGGTCGCTCCAACCGGCAAGGTGACGGTGATCCACCAGGTCGCGGTCAACGCAGTCACGGCCGCGACTCGTCGCTGTGCCCCATCGAGGTCAAGCCCGATTAACTGCGGGGCGAATAGCAGCAACGCGAACAGGCCGAGCCCGACCCAGAAGCCGGCTCGGCGCGCGATCGGTCCTCCCCGTTCCTCAGTTGTCGATCCGGTCATCGGTGCCGCCTCCCTGCGCGAGCTTTGTATTTGTCTCGATCCATGCCATGTAGCGTGCCTCGACGTGCTCCGGCTTCAGCACGACAAACTCCGGAAGCTCGTAGGGGTGCAGCCCGAGCAGGCGCTGTTGTAAGTCCGCGATGCTGCCGTCCAGGGTCTTGATCAGCATCAGGACCTCCGTCTCGCGCTGCACCCGACCCTCCCACCTGTACACGCTCTGGACATTGGGCAGCAAGTTCACGCAGGCAGCCAGGCGCTCCTCGACCAACTGTGAGGCGATCGAATTGGCTGTATCCTGATCGGGTGCAGTCACCAGCACCAGGCGGGCCGTGGGGGCATCGGAAGACATGCGCGCATCCTACGAATGAGGCCCCGGAATTGCGTGCCGCGAAGGGCTGTGGTCCGTAGAATCCCGCCCATAACGATGAAGGTATTCGACCGATTGATCCTATCCACCTTGCCCCTGGTGCCCACGCCGGTCATGCGGCGCCTCTCGGCGCGCTACATTGCAGGCGAGCGGCTGGACCAGGCTGTGGCAAAGCTGCACGAACTGGCCGCTGCGGGCTATCCCGGCATCCTCGATGTGCTCGGCGAAGATGTCGCGAATGAGACGGCGGCGCGCGAGGCGTGCGAGCTGTATCGCGAGGCCGGTCGCCAGGTGAATGCAGGCGCGCTGGACACCTATCTGTCTGTCAAGCCGACGCACTTTGGGCTGCGCTTGTCGGAGGAACTCTGCTTCGAGCTGTATGCGCAGCTCGCCGATGACGCCGCACAGCATGGACAATTCGTGCGTGTGGAAATGGAGGACCACTCGACGACGGACTCAACGCTGAGGCTTTTCGCACGACTGTGCGAGCGCTTCGACAATGTGGGCATCGTGTTGCAGTCGCGCTTGTTTCGCACATTGGCAGACATCGACGCCCTACCGGCCGGACCGCGCGATGTGCGCTTGGTGAAGGGTATCTACCTCGAGCCGGCCGAGATCGCGCATACCACTCCGGCTGAGATCTCGAATGCCTTCTTGTCCTGTGCAAAGAGACTCTTCGAAGGCGGGCATCGAATTGCGTTCGGTACGCATGACGACGTGCTGGCCGCGGACTTACTGCGCATCGCGGCCGAGACGGGCGCACTCCCGGCGGGATCCGTTTCGGCACCCGAACGCTTCTACTTTGAGGTGCTGCTCGGCGTGCGTGAACCGCTCTGGCGCCAGTGGGTCGAGCAAGGTCACCTCGTTCGGGCTTATGTGCCCTTCGGTCCTGAATGGCGTGCGTACAGCCAACGCCGGCTCAAGCGCAACCCGGAACTGCTGGGCCATGTGATGCGGAACTTCCTGCACATGGGCCGATAGCGAAAGCTTCCGCCTGCAGAGTTCGTGGGTAGATGCTTCGCGCGGGCGAATACGCATCATCAGCGCCAACGAAACGACCAACCCAGACACGTAGCTCGTGCGCTATTTGCCCATCGCCAAGCGACGCGCAAGCAGGTCGGAGAGCACACCTGTCGCCAGGATCTTCTCGGTCGTACGTTGGTGATCGTACGGGACGCGGTACCAGGTCACCTGCTCTTCCTCGAGCACCGCATAACAGGCGCGCCGATCTCCGTCGCGCGGCTGGCCGACCGATCCGACGTTGATGAAGGCTTTCTGCCCCGCCGGCAGCGGCAACGTCAGCACCTCGCGCCCATCCAAACCCTGGAAGCGAAGGTCCGGACCATGCATACCGGGGTGATGCGTGTGACCCCCAAGAGCGACGCCCTCGAAACTCTCGAAGATGGCTCGCAGCTTGGCCGGGTTCAAAA
This sequence comes from Planctomycetota bacterium, assembly GCA_047611405.1. Classification (GTDB taxonomy): domain Bacteria; phylum Planctomycetota; class UBA1135; order UBA1135; genus JBLFWN01. The sequence continues at coordinate 60,058 of JBLFWN010000008.1, forward strand.
AGCCGTCGGTCGAAAGGACGTACTCGCGCACCGGATCACGCGGCGATCCGTGAACAAAAGTGAAACGGCCTTCGGTCTTGATCAACGGCAATTCACGCAGCCACTTCCAGCGCCCTTTGCGTTCGCTCGAGCTGTACCAACGCGGACGCATCAGCGTGCGCGTGTATTCGATCGCCGTGCGTGCATGAGGGTTGAAGTCTGACGCGTCATGAAACAAAGCGTCGTCGTGGTTGCCCATCAACGTCATCTTCGCGTGCCCGCGTACGAGGTCGACACAGAACTCGGGGTCCGGGCCATAGCCGACGATATCGCCCAAGCAGTACAGCGTGGTCACTCCGAGGTCTCGGATATGACCAAAAACGGCTTCGAGTGCCTCGCGGTTCGAGTGCAGATCCGAAATGACTGCGATTTTCACGGCGTGCTCTTCTGCAAGGGACCGGATGAGGATGCGTCCTGGCTTAAGCCTTCCGCAGCTACACGTATGATCGAAGCGCGGAGGCCTTCAAAGTCTCCATCAAGCATCGCTCCCGCGGCCTTCGCATGGCCGCCTCCCCCGAATTGTCGCGCCAGACGATTCACGTCGAAGGTCGTTTTGCTGCGTGCGGACAGTTTCCAGCGCTTGGGCTCGACCTCTTTCAAGAAGAGCACAACCTCGACCGTGCTGACGGCGCGAACTAAGTCCAACGCGTCTTCCGAATCGAGGCGGCTGCTGTCCAGACCCGCATCGAGCGGAACATCGAGCACTCCCAAGCGCCCGTCCGCGTAGTAGGTTAGTCGATCAAGAATCTTGGCCAGAGCTGTCGGGTGGTCAGCCGGCTTAGCCTGATAGATGGCGCGGTACATCTCGTCGGGATCGAGCCCCGCGTCGATCAGTTGCGCGGCGGCGCGCAGAGTCTCGGCATCGGTGTTGCTGTACTTGAACCAGCCCGTGTCGGTCACCATCGATGTGAACACGCCCTTGCATGCGACGGCATCCAGCGTAACGCCAAGCTGCCCGGCGATCCGGTGAATCAGCAAGCCAGTCGCAGAAGCGCTGACATCGCGGTAAGCCTCGCTCCACCACTCGCTCGTCTCGTGCGGGTGATGATCGATGACCATCTTGGCCGAGTCCACTGCGCCAAGGGCGGTACCCAAGTCGCCACAACGTGACAGCTCGGAGCAGTCGAGCAGGATGCACACATCATGCTCGGGCAGCACGTCACCCTCGTGATAGACGCCGTATTCGATCTCGTTCGAGAGGTAGTGGTAGCGCTCTTCGGGCGGGTCGGGATTGACGATGTGGACGCGCGCCCCGAGCGACTCGAGCACGCGAGCCAAAGCTGCCTGGGCTCCGATGCAATCACCATCGGGCCGCTGATGCCCCGTCAACAGGAAGCTCTTGCTCACGCGTAGCACTTCGAGAGCGCGTGCGCGGGAGTCATCCAATTGCTCTGTACGTTCCGGTTTCGATGTCGTCATAGCGCTCTGGCTGCTGATAGTACCCTACGCAGGCCTCACTGAGGAACCAGTTCGCCCCAGCTCGCTACTCTGAAAGCGACAGCGGCCCGCGATCCAAGTCGCCAACACCCCGGGCTGAGCGCTTGTCAGGGCGTCGAACAGCCCGTCTTCGTTCGCGACTGACTGGCTTTCGTAGAGGCAAAGGTCCGCAATGCTGCCGGCTCGTAGACTGCCCAGCTGGGTGGCTTGCCCCAGGGCGCGAGCCCCATTCGCGGTGCCCATCGCAAAGACTTCGGCCGGCCGAATCTTGGGATGTCGCTGCCGAAAGATCCTCATCTCGCGCCGCATGTCCAGCCCATCGTTGCTGGCGGCTGAGTCCGTTCCTAGTGCAACCGACACCCCAGCCTTTCGGTAGCGCTCCAATGGGAAGGCAGCGCGTCCGAAGAAGGCATGCGATCCCGGGCAGTGCACCAGACTCGCTCCGGAGCGCGCAATGCGCGCCACTTCTCCTCGCGCCGGATGATTACCGTGAATCAAAGCTGTGGCCTCTCCTAAAAGGCCGGCGCGCTCCAGGTGATCGAGGCCCGAGCGCCGTGGAGACGCCTGACACAAGCCCTGTAGATCACCCTCGCCGCGTAGCATCCAGTCCCCTTCTGCCTCGGTCTCAGCCCAGTGAATCGCCATTGGCAATCGTCGCATACGAGCGACCCGGGCGAGTATGTGCGTCAGCTCCTCACTGATTGAGTAAGGCGCGTGCGGAGAAAGCCCCTCGACCATGCACTGCCTCTTGGGCAGCGCACGCGCGACCGCCTTCGCAGCTGCACGAGAGCGGCCCTTGTCTCCGCCGTCGAGCACCTCGCGGAAGAGCGTTAGCCGGATCGGGTGGCGCCCGAGACGGCGCGACATCCCGCAGGAATCGATGTCGCCGATCGTGGTCGTGCCACTGGCCAACGCTGCGTCAGTCGCTGCCTGCAAAGCAGACTCGGCGACTGGGCGAGAGGTCGCAGCGCGCATCTTCAACAAGCACACGACCCAACGCTTGAAGCTGCCGTCGAACGGCACGCGCCCGGCGAGCGCACTCAATTCCAAGTGTGCATGGGCATTGATCGTGCCAGGCGCCAACACTCCTTCGCCAAGCTCCGTGATCGTCACTGCGTTGTCGCGCGCCAAGCGGCGCACGGCTGCGCGACTCCGCGCGATGCTCTGCACTCGCCCGTCACGAATCAAAATGCCACCGCCGGGGTGCACCTGATCCGATGAACAGACCAGGGTGTGCGCTGCAAGAAGCCTCATGTCGTCAGCTAGAGACAGTACTCCACAGTGCTGGTTCAGACCACTGCCCGCTTCTGTGCATGGATTGCCCGATTGCCAAATTTTCGTCCATGGGTGGCGCCTCGATCATGGGGCCAGCCCGGACTTGCAGGGAGCCGACGCTCGCATCAATGAAAGCGGGCCCCCTTCCGGAGAAGGGAGCCCGTTTGTTTGTCCGTAGGTCGAGACGCGGCCTGTGTTGCTTGGGGCCGTAGCCCGCGCGTCTCGATCAGATCATGATCAATCCGGGTTCGATCGGATCCAGATGTTGTCGACGCCGTCGATGTCTTCCCAGCGGATCAGGCCACCGTCGAGGTTCGCGCCCTCGTCGAAGATGATCGTGTAGCGGATCAAGTTCGGCTGAGGCCAATCGCGACCAAGAGCGAGGTTGGGATTCAATTCGGAGGGATGCTTGACCCAAGGGGTCAGCGATGTCGGATCGATCGGCGTGTCAGTACCCAAGGTGCACAGATCCCCGGGAACCGTCGCTACGCGAGCACCCTGGAAGCGGACAGTGATCGGAGAACCGACCGCACCATCGCCACCGAGGCAGTTGCCGCCGAGTTCGGCCTCGTTGCCGTGGTTGAGGCAGTTGCCCCAGTACTCCTCGAGCGACTGATCCCCGACCGGTGAGTCGATGCCACCCGGGCCGCGGTAGGGAATCTCGATGATGTCGCCGTTGAACATGTAGCGAATGTGCATGTTCCAGCCCATCTCCTCAGCCGTCGGGTTCGTGGCAGGATCGGGATCCTCCGTGAAGTTCAGCGTGAAGAAGTTGCCTTGCGGTTGAATCCAGCAAGAGGTCGAGCCCGAGTAGGTCTCGGGGTGATAGCGGATGGCACCGCTATCGCCGGGGACCCAGAAGCCCTTGTCGACACTGAGGAAGTCGACCGAGAACGGACCGAACTCGATTCCGTCTTCGTCATAGGGTGCGATGCTGTGGTCATACTCGTCGTGGTTCGCACCATCCGGATCCGTCGGACCATTGAACTGAGTCTCGATCCGAACCAGACCGGCACCGCCATCGCCACCGAGCGAGCCACCCCAAGTGTCGGAGCTGACCCCGCCTTGGCCACCGCTGACATTGACGCGACCAGGCTGGTCGGCAAGTGTCACCGTTCGCGACTGGATGCGGACTGCTCCACCAGAGCCACCGCCGCCAGGTGATGCGTTCAAGCCGCCAGCAAAGGCGAGCGACGGGAATGTGACGGCAGAACCGCCGTTGCCACCACTGGCATCGATAACACCGTCGATCGAGATCAACGCGCCCGAACATAGCTGGATCGCGCCACCACCACCACCGCCGGCAGCACCGGAGTGATCGAGCCAACCCGGGAAGGGGCCGCTGAAGTTGTCAGGCCAAATCCTGACGAAAGTTCCTTCAGCGCCACACTCGCCTGACGAATGCTGCAGGCCGTTCGAGTAGGTGCCGTACGGGTGGTTGCCACCGCCGCCGCCGCCCGATCCCCCGACAAGGAAGCCGGAGCTCGCGGAACTCGCGGCGAGGGTTCGGCGCGAGTAGCCAGCGTTCGTGAAGGACACCGACTCGCCAGCAATCAGGAAGGGAACCTGACCACCTTCGGTCGTGCCCGGAAGGTTGTTCAGGTCAGTATCGCCTGCGGGGGAATCCGTGGCGACAGGCAGGTCGGAGAGGGCATTGCCGCCCGATCCGTTCGTTCCGAAGCCGCCACCAGCACCCGTCCCACCAACTTGGCGAGAGAAACAGCCCGAGGTTCCCGCCGGAAGCCCGATGTTAGGTGCTTCGTTCCAGTTCACATCTTTCGTGTTGGTCGCAGCCGCGATCCACGCAAAGGATCCGTCCGGGAAGGTGGTCGGCCAGTGGTCCCCGCCAGTTCCTTGGCCGCTCAGAGGCGTCGCCTCACCGCCAATGCCTTCGCCGGCGTTGCCGTCCATATCGGCCAATGCCCAACCAGCGCGGAAGGCCGCTCCCTTGAGGAAGCCAGTGTCGATAAACAGGCTCACGGTCGAGTCGGTGTTGTAACGAGTACCACCCAAGCCGCCGCTACCAGCACCAGGACCACCACCGGCAGCCGTTTCCGACAGGAAGTTGGCAGTGGCATAGAAGAGGGAGGCGGCGCCGTCACCGGTCCAATCAATTGTCGGGTCCGCGTGGGCCGAATCGTGAGCGGCTGCAGTCGAACCACTGATATCGATCAAGGCGCCGTTCTGGATATTCATACGGCCACGCGAGAACAAGCGCGCAGCGTTCGCGCCTTCGAAGATCAGCGTTCCACCCGTCTCGACAATGACCGAGTTGAACTCGAAGACACCGTCTTCGATTGTGATGGAAACCAAATAGTTCCCAGTAGGATCGCCACCCGAGTAGACCTCGTTGCCAATCAAGTCCGGGATGTCGTTCTGAATCCCAAGCGGGAACACTTGGCTTTCGGTGTTCAACGTGACGGTCTCGCCACCGGGGATGTAAAGGTCGCCCAAGCGACCCGACCCACCGCCGACACCGGCCTTAAGCTGACCGTCGCCCCAGATTGCACTACTGCGCACGGCATCTTCGCTCGAGAACTCGCCGTCCTCAGAGTTGCCTAGAGCGAAGGGCGAGTTAGAGAAGGTGAAATCCTCGGCGCCACCATCTTCCCCGAAAGGATCGCCGCTATCGTCGACCATGCCGGGCAGAATCAACGCAGTGAAGTCCGTCGATTCCGGGACGAAGGAGTTTGCACCACCCCCGTCGATTTCGGAGACCGAGTTGTTGATCAGGTCGACAACTGCATTACGAATCTCGACCACGATGCGGCGCTTCTGAAGGCCATCACCGGCGGACGGGAATCCAGCGGTCGGTTGCGGAGCTGCTTCGTTCTCGACCCGCACTTCGTGGCGGAACGTCAGGATCGTCTGCAAGGATTCGAGGTTGACTTCGACATCGAAGGATCCAGCGACATCATCCCGGTCATCACTCGAGCCAAGCTGACCATCGGCATCGACCTCGACCGTGACCGTCGTTGAGTTTCCAGTCGAGGGATCCAGCATGGTCGCGACATTCATGATGTCGTCGAAGACCATGCGGATTTCGGAGCGTGACTTCACGCGCACCTCGCCGCTGACCACTTCAGCGGATCGAATCGGGGTCACGGGACTTTCATCGTTTTCGGTCTCGACGAACATCGTCACGCGCGGCGTACCAGGGACAGGGTCGATTACACCTTGATCGGTGAAGATCGTGCACTGCAGTCGACTCTGGTTGTTGCGTCCCTTCGTACTACGAATGAAGGGGCCCGCGTCACCTTGAGCCTCGCCGGGGATCGTGACCTCGTAGGTCGTGAACGGCTCGAAACCAAAGTTCGGCACACCGTCGACTCCGAACGTCAGCTCGGGACGGAAGACGAGTCGTCTTGGGTTCAGCACGTCGACGAAGAACTCACCGATCGGCGTCGTGCCGTTCGAGACATCGACGACGCGGAACGAGCTCGCGTTGACTGTGGATTGCTCGACCGGAGCCGAGAACAAGACGGCGATCTCTTGGTTCCGGAAGGTGTTGACAATCGTACACGAGACAGCGGCGCCATCGTTGCCACCTGTGCAGCCCAGGGAACACGCTTCGATGTACAAGACGCCGCCGTCCGGCCCGGCCTCGTTGCCCGAAGAGGAGCAACCGGCGATGAGCAGGGGGAGGAGTCCAGCGGCCAAGGCTGTCGAACGGAAAGCACTCATGGGTGTGTTGCAGTCGGCGGGAGGAAATTCGCGCTAGCTACGCGCGAGATCCCGCTGCTGGAGACGTGGGGGTGGTTGGAGCTGAGAGGCCTGCGGAGTCTCTCCTAGACGGCGGACGGACTGGGGGTCCGGGCTGTCAGGGACACGGAGAGAGCATCCACGCTTGGCCAACGCAGACAATCGAGGTGAAAGAATATAGTGCGCTCCCGGCCGTGGTTGCCAGGGATTTCGCGTCATCGAGTCGGCTCGAGCAACTAGTCGCGATCTGGAAGCCCAGTGCGACGGCTGAATGAAGCTCCACAACTGCCGTATGCGGGGCTCCCGAGAGGCTCTCGGGCGGCTCCGATCTACTCCAGGAAGGAGCTCGAGTTGCGGGTTGTGACTTGGCAAATTGAAGGAAGCGGTCCGGGAGCAAGGGCCGAGGAGGCAGCCTGGGGCGCGAGACCTGCTGCGAACCGACTGCTAACAATAATCATGCCGAGCGCACCTCGGCTGCGAGATTGGAGCCCCGCCGGCCGCCCTAATACAGCGATCCTCATCTCAGGTCCTCCTAATCGTCTGGCTGCGTTGCCAGAACCCACGAATAGCATCCAACGGAGCGCTCAACCTGGGGCATCGCCGGTCAATCCGGAGAACCCAATCCATGAACCGGCCTTTTAGGGCGGGCTGCTAGACTGGCCACATTCGCCCAGCACCAATCCAATGTGCTCCTGGTGCCCTCTCGCTCGGTCTGCGGCTTGCGCGACATCGATGGCCCAGGAGTTGCATGAGGCGCAGGTCGACCGCCTACAGCCCGTACCTGCCCCGCAGCATCGCTCTCACCCACCGACACTCGCCCACTTCGTCCGACCGACGCGCTGCGCCCCGAATATGAACTGGAATCCGTTTTTGACCAGCCCTTCCCGCCGCCTCGGCGGCTCCTCCTCCAGAACTCGTGCGGCATCGCTCGTTTCCGCACAGAATGGTCCTCGGATCACGCTCTGTGCGCTGCTGAGCCTGATCCCGCTCAGCGCAGGCTGCGGGGGCGACAGCTCCGCGCAGGAAGCCGAGAGCCAGGAGGTTCTGACCCTCTCGCCAGCCGACGCGGCGAGGGACCTCCTCGCCGCAGGCCCGAATTTGGAGATCTCCGAGGAGCTGCACAAGTCCATCGCCGACATGATGGCCAAAATTGTGCGGCTCGACCCGACGCTGACGAGTGACCACCACGATAGACACCTCGTTGCCAACCAGAAGATGATGGTCGAGCTGAAATCGGGGTCACGCGAGCTCGGGCTGGCCGCCATGCTGGCCTACGCGGACTACGAGGGCGACGACCTGGCCGTCAGGCGCTCCTTGCTCGAGGTCGCATCCCACGCTGCGCCCGAAGATGCGCGCGCGTTGCTGGTGCACCTGACCCTTGAGTATGGCTATCACCTCTCAGACCGCACGGAATCTGCACGCCTGCTGGCACTGACTTCGCCCGAGACCTATCTCGAGATCGCTCACGAGTACGTCACTCGCAAGCACAAGCCGAACAAGACCATGCCTGCGGACGAATTCCTGATTCGCGCATGGGTGATTGCCTGCGAGAAGATGGGGCGCTCCGCGGTCGAAGAGTTGGCCGATGTTGTCATGAACCTGATGATGGAAGATGCGGCGCGGCACTACGCGGCCGAGATGCTCGGCGACTACACCGACGCACTCGCATTGCGAGCACTGGAAACGGCGATGATCGAGTCGGGCGGCAACGGCTACCTGCGACGCAAGGCGGCGCAGTCCCTAGCGAAGGCCATGCCGCGCGAGACCGTGTGTGAGCTGTTGTTCAAGACCCTCGAGCTTGAGACGGATCTTAACTTCCAGCACTTCCTACGCAGCATGATCGATCATCACTGTGGCGGCGAAAAATGATCGTCGACAGCCACGCGCATCTGTGCTGGGAGAGTTTTGACAGCGACCGGGATGCGGTGATCGAACGAGCACGCGCCGCTGGTGTCTCCCGCATTGTCGTCGTCGGAACTAATGTGGAGAGTTCGCAGGCGTGTCGCACCCTATGTGATTCGCACGAGGCTCTCGCGTGGACGGCGGGTGTGCATCCAAGTGATGCCGAAGCAGTGGACGCAGATGTGCGCGCACAGATCGAGCAGTTGTGCCGTGAAGAAGGTTGCGTCGCAGTCGGCGAGACCGGACTGGACTGGTTCAAGAAGTACGCGCCGCGCGCTGCGCAGCTGTCGGCCTTTGATTGGCAACTTCAACTCGCGCTCGAACTCGACAAGCCCGTGATCATTCACTGTCGCGAAGCGCACGAAGACACGAGTCGAATGGTGTCTGCAACTTCGGGACTGCGAGGCGTGTTGCACTGCTTCACCATGGGGCCGGACGAACTTGCGCCCTACCTCGAAGCCGGTCTATGCATTTCGTTCTCAGGCGTCGTGACGTACAAGAGCAACGATGCCAATCGCGAGGCTGCTCGCGCAGTCCCGCTGGACCGCTTGCTGATCGAGACCGATTCGCCTTGGCTGCCGCCTGTCCCCCATCGAGGTGCTCGGAACGAGCCGGCGCATGTAGTTCACGTGCTCGAATGCATTGCACGAGAGCGCGGGATGGACCCGGCGGAACTGGGGCAGATCACGCGCGAAAACAGCGAACGACTGTTCTTCCGTTAATGCCGGCAGCGTCACACCCGAATGTGGACTAACGCTATGCTCGCGCAGCGCATGCGCGCCGCTTAACGACACAGAGGTGCCGCCCGAGAGCGGCACCTCTTTGTCCGTTACACGAACCGAGCTGGGATTAGTTGCCCACAGCGGTCCAAACGTTGAGGTCTCCGGCAGTTTTCCCCATCGCAGCAAGACCAAGCGGTGCGTCGAAACTATCGCCGCCCATCTCAGTCGAGAGCGCAGCATCAAATGTCGGAATCGTCAACAGCGCGAGAGCCTCGTAGGCCTCGTCACGGTTGTGATACTGCAGCAGGTCGCCTTCCTGGTTGATAAAGAAGACACGGTTGCCCGTCTTCTGAGCATCAACGGGCCAGGCGTAGCATGACCAGAGGATCTCACAGTTGTCAGAAGCCCAGGTAGCGGCGACGACTTCAACCGCCTTCGCACCCGCTCCAGCGGGATCCTCTGCCACGGAATCAGTCAGACCGCCCACGGTCAGCGCCGGTAGGAAGATCTTAAAGTAGTAGCCCTGACGCGAGATTACGCCGTCGCCGTTACCGTCTTGGACGGTATTGCCGAATGCCGTCGCGAGGAAGGGCGGTGCCAGCTCATCTACACCGTCAGTGCCAGGAGCCGGTCCGAAGAGCGCGGCGTCGTAGGTGCGGAGAGGTGCTTCGCCGCTAAGCTCGGCGAAGAACGCATACTCACCACCGCCGTCGGCGTTGGTGTCGATTGCGCAAGCAGATTGAATTTGCTGCTGAGCAGCTGCGATCGAGCGAAGGGTGGCTACTGCCGCATTTTCGTTAGCAGAAATGCGGGCACTCATCAGCTTCGGTATCGCCACGGCGGCGATAATCGCGATAATGGCTACAACGATCATCAATTCGATGAGCGTGAAACCAGCGTTACGTCGTTTAAAAGTCATCATTCTCCAGAAGGTTACTTGTGAGCCTCGAAACAGATCCAAGGCTCGAATCCCAGCCTGGTTCGTCACAGGCCCCAAAGGAGCCTGAGCGCGAACCCCCTCCCACCCGACGTAGGAGAGCCAAGCCGAGCAGCTTGGGTTTGCACTTCGTATCGGCCTCGCGTGAGGCCAATCTTTATCAACTCTGCCCAGAAAGCTTCCCGACCATGTCGAGGATCGGCGCGAAGATCGCTAGCACGACTCCGCCCACGATCACCCCCATGACCGTAATCAGAAGAGGCTCGATCAAACTGGTCAGAGCTTTCACCTGAGCCTTCACTTGTGAGTCGTAGAACTCAGCGATCTTTTCGAGCAATGTTTCCAGGGCACCCGTGCGCTCGCCAATCGCGATCATGCGCACGACCATCGGCGGGAAGACCTTGGCGGTCGACAACGGCTCTGACAGCAGGTTGCCGTTACGCACACTCTCACGAGAGTTCATCACCGCGTCCGTGACGATCTGGTTACCGGCGGTATTTGCAACGATGTCGAGCGTGGCCATGATCGGCACACCCGAGCGAATCAGCGTCGAGAAGGTGCGGCTGAATCGAGCGAGACAGACCTTGGTGAAGAGCGGGCCGAAAACTGGCAGGCGCAGCTTCATTCCATCGAAGAAACGATGCCCCTGCGGAGTCTTGCCGAAAGTGACAAGCGCGAATACGACGCCCATCGTCACGAGCAACACTTGCCCGATGTTGTTCTTCAGATAGTCCGAGACATTCAGAACCATCTGCGTGATGCCCGGCAACTCAGCGTCGAGCGAATTGAAGACTTCCTTGAATGTAGGAACGACGCCGAGCATCAAGAAGGCCGTGATACCCATGACCAAAACCATCGAAATGACGGGGTAGGTCATGGCTGCCTTGATCTCGCGCGAGAGTTCGTCGCTGGATTCTTGATAGTCAGCTAGACGATTCAAGATCACATCCATCTGACCCGAAATCTCGCCGGCCTTGACCATGCTGACGTAAAGATGGTTGAAGACCTTGGGGCACTTCTCCATCGCTGCCGACAAATCCGACCCCCCGCGCACCTCGTTGACCAAGGTATCGCAAGTCACCTTCATGCCCGGAGACTCGGCCTGATGACCCAAGACATCCAGCGACTCGAGCAGCGAGAGGCCAGCCCCGACCATCGTCGCCAACTGACGCGTGAAGATGACAAGTTCTTGCTTTTTGGCCCTCGGTTTCTGCTTGCCGAGCGAGATAGGACCGCGCGTACCACGTGTCTTCTTCGAGCCGCCCTTGGCCGCGTCGAGACGCATAACCATCAGGTTCTTGCCGCGCAGCTCCGCGACGGCCTCGGCCTTGCTCTCGGCTGTGATTTGTCCCTCGACGGTTTGGCCACCGGGGCCCTTGGCTGCGTAGTTGAACGTCGTCACTGATTATCTTTCGGGTACTGCTAGTCAGTCGTGATTCGAAGGAATCGGGATATGTGTGGAACTCGTCTCAGTCAGTTTCGGCGTCGTCTGAGAGAGTGATTCGAAGGATCTCCTCGACGGTCGTCACGCCGCGCGAAGCGTTAATCAGACCGACGCGTCGAAGCGTCTGCATGCCCTCTTCGAGGGCTTGTGCTTTCAATTGAGCTGACGACTGGCCCTCGATGATCATGCGCTTGATACGTGGGGTCAGAGGCAGTGTCTCGAGCAGTGCGAAGCGGCCCTTGTAGCCTCGACTACAGCGCGGACAGCCATCGGGATTGGCCTCGAAGAGCGTCATCTCTGCGATGTCTTCCTCGATAAAGCCAACGCTCAACAAGCGTTCCTTAGAAGGCAACTCGAGTGGCTTGCGACAGCTGCTGCAGACGCGCCGACCCAATCGCTGGGCACAGACGAGCAACAGGGAGCTCGAAACCATGAATGGATCGATGCCCATGTCAATCAGTCGCGTGATCGTGCTGGCCGCATCGTTGGTGTGCAGCGTCGACAAGACCAAGTGACCTGTGAGCGCAGCCTTGACTCCGATCTCGGCCGTCTCCTTGTCACGAATTTCACCGACCAATACGACATCGGGATCCTGACGCAGGATCGATCGCAGCGCACCCGCGAAGGTCATTCCACGCTTTGGATTGACGGGCACCTGTGCGATGCCGTCCATCTGATACTCGACCGGATCTTCGACCGTGACGACGTTGACCTCGGGGGTCGCGACCTCTTGCACACATGAGTACAGCGTCGTCGACTTTCCTGAACCAGTCGGCCCAGTGACGAGCACCATTCCGTACGGCGAGTGAATCGCACTCGTGATGTCCTGCATGGCCTTGGGCTCGTGGCCCATGGTCGACAGCTTGAGCGCCATGCTGCCCGTGTCGAGGATCCGCATCACGACCTTCTCGCCACCGACGACAGGCAAGACGGACACACGGAAGTCGATGCCGCGACCTTCGTAGCGAATCTGGAACTTACCGTCCTGTGGCTTGTTGCGCTCGGCGATGTCTAGCTGAGCGAGAATCTTCAAGCGCGAGACGAGCGCGTTCAGAATCCCCTTCGGCGGTGTCATGACAACCTTCAAACGGCCATCGACCCGATAACGTACGCGCAAGCATTTGATGGTCGGCTCAATGTGGATATCGCTCGCGCCTTCCTTGAGTCCCTTGAGCAAGATCAGGTTCGCCAGCTTGACGGCCGGCGCCTCGTCATCGCCGGTGCCCTTGTCGATGTCATCGGCCTGCTCCTCCTCGACCTCGACCTCGAGCCCTTCGCCGTTGACCTCTTCCAGCAGGCTGTCGACTTGCTGGCGGCTTGTTTGAAAGACGCTCTCCAAGGCGACCTTCAACATGCCGGCATGCGCGAACACCGTCCGGATGTGGCAACCCGTACGGCGCTTGAGATCGTCAAACAGCAGGACGTTGAACGGATCGGAAACTGCGATCGTCAACAAGTTGCCGTTCTTCGAGAGCGGTAGCACCCCGTTCTCGTTACAGGTTGCCTCCGGTAGGCACTCGACGGCTGCCGGATCAGGAGTGCACTTGGTCAAGTCGACCGGAGCCACGCCAGCGGCGCGGCCGAGCACATCCATCAAGGCACGCTCGTCGACATCGCCGCGCGAGACAAGCGTCTCTACGACTTCGGAGCCAAGCGCGAGTGCGCTCTCCCAGCTCTCTTCGCTAACGAGCCCCTCGTCGATTAGAAGGCTTCTAATTTTGCTCGATCTACGTACCATCAGGCTGCCTGGACCGTGTTCCTGAGCTCATTGGGTTCACTACAGACGGCTTCCGCGTCGGCCAAGCGAACTTTGCCGGCAAGGACCAGGCTAGCCAGCGACTGCGCCATCGTGACCATGCCGAGTCGGCCACCGGTTTGAATCGTGTTGTAGATCTGGTGCGACTTGCCGTCGCGGATCAGCGCGCGCACACCAGCCGTAGCCAACATGACCTCCATGGCCAGAGCACGGCCTGTGCCGTTGGCGACAGGAAGCAGCTTCTGCGAGAAGACCGCTTGTAGCGCGAAGGACATCATGGTCTGCACCTGCGCCTGCTGGTGCGAAGGGAAGACATCGACGATGCGACTGACCGTCTGAACGGCATCCGAGGTGTGCAGCGTTCCGAAGGTCAAGTGCCCCGTCTCGGCCAGCGTTAGAGCAGCTTCGATGGTCTCGTGGTCACGCAGCTCGCCGACCAGTACAACGTCAGGATCTTGCCGCAGTGCACTGCGTAGCGCGTTGTCGAAGCAGCGCGTGTCGGAACCAACTTCGCGTTGCGTGACCATGCAGCTCTTGTGCATGTGCGTGAATTCGACGGGGTCTTCGATCGTGACGATATGACCCTGGCGCGTCGTGTTGATGTAGTCGATCAGAGACGCGAGCGTCGTCGACTTGCCCGAGCCTGTGGACCCCGTTACCAAGATCAGACCGGAGTGCATGTTGCAGACCCGCTGGCACACCTCGACCGGCATACCTAGGTCTTGGAATGTCGGGATGCGGCTCGGGATCGCACGCATGACGGCCGACACCGCCCCTTGTTGAAAGAACACGTTCGCGCGAAAGCGGCCATGCCCCTCCAGACCAAAGGAACAGTCGAGTTCCAGGTCGCGGTCAAGCTTCGCAATTTGGTCCGAGGTCAAGATGCTCGTCGACAGACGACGCGTCTCGTCCGGCCCGAGATCTGCATGCTCGACACCCAAAAGGAAACCGTCCACGCGGATGCGCGGCGGCGTACCCACCGATATGTGTAAATCTGACCCGCCCTGGCGCACCATTAGCGCCAGAAGCTCTTCCATCGTGATCATGAGAGGATCCTGCTGAGACGATTCGAGACCAGCTTGGGATCGGAAGAGAGGGGCCTCGGACCTAAGGTTCCGTGGGTTTTTCACCCTGATTCGAGGCAGAGATGTGCCGATTTCTTTGAGCGCGAGGCGCATCTTGCGCGGGAAAAAATTTCCTCTGAGCCCATCACAGCAGCACAAACACAACTCGATTCGCGGCCGGAGGAGTTCGGGCTCGCGTCCGCGGACAGCCTTAACCTGGTCCCAACACGCTCTGCTCAAAGGGAGCGCGCTCGGAAACAGTGCGGAATGTTTTTCCCTATTGAGAGGGCGGCCCCCTTCGACATCGTCGAAGGGGGCCGCCCTGATAAATTCGTCGGGGTGGTCACCTAGTGGGACCACGACGCTGCACGATCAGTCTTCTTCCGCGGCCTGCTTACCCACGGTTTGCAGGATCTTGGCCTGCTCAGAATTCGGCACTCTGTCGTAGCGTGAAAAGCTCATCGCGTACGTCCCCTCGCCGGCCGTCTGCGACTTGAGGTCGCGGTGGTAGGTCTGCATGGCAGACAGCGGCACATCGGCTTTGATGATCGTGATCGCGCCATCTTCGGCGTTGGCCTGGTCGAGCACGTGCCCGCGACGGTGCGAAGTGATGTCACTGAAAATGGTTCCCGCATCACTCGTGGGAACATGAATCTCGACAAGCATGACGGGCTCCAACAAGACCGGACCGGCTTTGGCAACACCATCCTTGAACGCCCGGTTGCCTGCCATTCTGAAACTGGCCTCATCCGAGTCCACCGCGTGGAACTTGCCATCGTAGAGTTCGATCTCAATGTCGATGACGCGACCGTTGGTCAAGATTCCTGCAGCAGCTACCTCTTGAATGCCCTTCTCGACTGCCGGGATCAGGTTGCGCGGAATGGATCCACCAACGACATTGTCTTGGAAGACGACGCCAGTGCCGGTCTGGCCAGGCTTCAATCGGATGTAGCACTCGCCGAACTGGCCACGACCGCCCGACTGCTTCTTATGCCTGTGATGACCGTCGGCCGTCCTTGTGATCGTTTCTTGATACGCGATCGTAGGCGTATGAATGTCTACCTCGCAATTGTAGCGCCGCTTCATACGGTCCCTCATGACCTGCAGGTGCAGGTCACTCATGCCGTGCAACACTAACTCGTGCGTATCTTGAGCGTGTTCAATCGTGAAGGTCGGATCCTCGGCGGCGAGCTTGTTAAGGGCCTCACCGATGCGCTGCTCATCGGCACGCGTCTTCGGAACGACTGCGATCGGAACCATCGGCTCAGGAACTGTTGGCGTGGGGGTCGCGACAGGATCGCCGCTCTCCGAAGTAAAGTGATCCCAAACGGAGAGGTGCTCGACCTTCGAGAAAGCAACAATCTCGCCGGGACCCGCAGAGTCGACAGGTTCGCGCTTCCTCCCAACCAATTGAAAGAGTCCACCTAGCTTCTCGGGCTTGCCGGCGCCAGGTCCGTGGACGGCGTCCGCAGGCGTCAAAGTACCGCGGTGAATGCGCACGAGGCAAACGCGGCCGACGTGCGGGTCGGTCTTGACGTTAATGACGGTTCCCGCGAATGCGCCGTCGGGAGAGTGATCAATCTCCTCGCCATCCGTGTCCTTCAGCGGCAAGTTGTCTGGGCTCGGCGCGAAACGCTTGAGGTAATTCAGCGTGCTCTCGACACCGACGCCACTCTCTGGATTGCAGACCAGGATGGGAACGAGGGCGCCGGCTGCGATGGCACCGGGCATATGCTCTTCAAGTTGTTCCTCGGTGAGCTCGCCGTTGTCCATGTACTCCATCAAGAGCTGTTCGTCCGAACAGGCGTCCATCACACGATCCTTCAGGCGTGTGCACCACTCCGACTCGGGATCGGCGATCGTGCGCGTGACATCCGTGAAGCTTGCGCCGTTGCCATTCGGCAAACGAACTGGGACGCAGATCTCGCCGATGCGCTCACGCAAATCCGCGACAATGATGTCGAAGTCTGCGTTTTCGCCGTCCAGGTGCGTCAAGACGATCGCTCGTCCGCGTCCCAACTGCGCGGCGACCTTCATCTTTGTGCGCAGGTTGAAGGTCGGGCCACTGGCACAGCTGACGACGCCAATGACCAAATCCGCTCCGAACATCGCGGATTGGACTTCGCCTAGGAACTCCGGGTAGCCCGGTGTATCAAGAAAGGTCCACTTGCGATCCCCCCAATTGGCAGCCACCGAGGAGAGTTGCAGCGTGTGCTGCTTCTCTTGTTCTTCAGGCTCTGTGTCACAAATACTCGACTTGTCCGCCACGGACCCTTTGCGTGCCGATGCACCCGTAAGGTGTGCAAGGGCATCGACGAGAGTCGTTTTGCCGGCTGAGGGATGGCCAACGAAGGCGATGTTGCGGATCGTGTCTAGGCTACTCATCAGTTGAATTGTGACAGAAGGCCCCCTCAGGCTGCGTAGGGTCACCTTTGCAAATGACCCTCAACCCGAATGGGAGCGAATTCGGTGGGAAAGCAATTCTACTTCCGAAGCTCCAATTTTGAAACGGGCTGGAGCCCTGAGCGGTTCTCACGGGCCTCTAGAGACGCCTCCGCGCGTCATATCTGACCCACTACGGCAGATCGCCGGCAGATCGGCGTTAGAGCCTATCCGCGGGCGATCGTGAAGATTGCGTCAGTCGCGCTCGAGGCGCGGCCTACTTGCGCCGCACGACGATTTCCACGCGGCGGTTCTTGGCCTTGCCAGCCTGATCATTGTTGCTCGCGACCGGCTTGTACTGGCCATTTCCGACGACCACGAAGCGCTCGTCGGAAATCTGACACTCTTCAACCAAGAAGGAAAGGACCGACATGCCCCGCGCGATCGAGAGCGCGCGATTCGATCCGAAGGTCGACTTATTGATGGGATCCGAGTCCGTGTGGCCCTCGACATAGAGCCGCATACCTGAGTACTCGCTCTTCAGCCGTTTCCCGACCGCGAGCAGGGCGGCCTCTCCGCCCTTCGTGAGGCTGGCTTTGCCGGAACCGAAGGTGATCGCTGCCGGCAAGGTGATTACAAAATTGCCGTCCCGCGTGCCGTACTGGACACCGAGGTCATCCAATTCCGGATAACGCTCGGGCACGGTCTTGGCGGCAGCAGGAATGCTCGACTTCGCGGGCAAGACATTCGCGACCTCCTGTCGATTCGGCTGCGTGAGGGAATCTTGCAATTTGCGATGGGTCTCGGCGTGAGCTTCGCGCTCACGCGTGAGCTCGAGATCACGATCCCGCAGCGCGCCGCGCAGAGCATTATTCGATGCGCAGCTGGTCGCGAATGGCAGGAACGAGAGCAGTAGAGCGACCCGGAGTGTACGGCGGTGATGAACGGCTGACTTCATGGCGAGAAGGGGTTGCGTTAACGGTCTCAAGTAAAAGCGGCCATCACATGATCCCAATACAGCAGCACGATTCCAATGCCCATCGCCAGGTACGGTCCAAAGGGGATGTAGCGCCCCCACTTGCGAGCATGAGCAATTGCGAAGCGAAGGCTCACCGCGTGCCCTCCCTTGCGTGCTCGCGAGCGGAAACGGCGGAAGAGATGGATCATGACGAAGACGCCAACCACGGACCCGATGGCCGAGGCGATCATCAGGGCCACTAGCGCTCCGCCCGCCCCGATGAAGCCTCCACCAGCCGCGAGCAGCTTGACATCGCCGAAGCCCATCGCATCGGTGCCGTAGGCTTTGGCCCCCAGCCAACCGATCAGCCACAGAATGCCGCCGCCTGCGGCCAAGCCGGCCATACTGGCCGTGAAAGCCCCAAAGCGCGTAACTTCGGCCGCGTCACCCGATGCGATGATGGCAACCGCGCTCCCCTCGTGCAGCTGCGGCATCAACAGACACAGAATCGGCGCCGCAATCATGCCTCCGATGGAGATCTCATCGGGGATCAGAAAGTGGTCGAAGTCGATGAAGGTCGCCACGATCAGGCTCGAGAAGATCAAGACTCGCACCGCGACCAGCGCGTTGGACGGCTCGCCAACCCATGCGGAGAGCCCCCAGAACGCGGCTGTGATCAGCTCGACGAGCGGATAGCGGTACGAAATACTATTCGCGCAACCCCGGCATTTGCCCAGCTGAATCAGCCAGGAGAAGACAGGGATGTTCTCGTACCAATGCAGATTGCGATCGCACTTTGGACAACGCGAACGCTTGGGATTCATCACCGTTTGGTCCTCGAGCGGCCACCGGTAGATACAAACGTTCAGGAAGGAGCCGACCACAAGGCCGAGCGTGCTCCAGGTGATCAACATGGCCATCGGAGTAGTCGGTATGAACATCAACGCTCTCCAGGTGGAGTCAGACGATCCCAAGACAGGTGCACAGCATCCACCCACGGCGGATCCCAACCCTTCTGGCCTATCACTCTCACAGGCATCTCCAGCACGATCAAGACCCGCATGGGGCCGGCACCTTCAAGCAACCTGGGGTGATCCACGGCATTCTCGAAATCCACAGGGCCCTCCGGAGGCAAGTAGCCCACTCGAAACTGTCCTTCACCTGCGTGACCGATCACGACCGGCGTGTACCAACGTAAGGCGGCGGAGAACTTCGGAACACGTGAGGAGACAGCCGCGTAGACGAGCGGTTGCACCAGCGGGTTTTGGATCGGTGGATCCATCTCGAAATTCGGCGTGCTCGTCGTCGGGTCCAACTTCAGAATGCCGCCACTGCCCAGCAGCCACAGGGCGCGCCCGCGCGCACGAACGCGACCAGTCACACGGACTCGCCCGCCTGCAACCAGCAGTAGCGGAGTGTCCACAACGAGCGTCCCATCGATGATCAAATCTCCACCTGCGACCAACACAGTCCACTCTTCGGCTGACTCGGCGCGAGAGTTCAGCCAATTGGTGAGAGTGGTGCGCGGCAGCGAATCATGGTGAAGGTCCTGTGCATCGGAAGACGCGGGGACCGATAGCTTGCGCGTCAACTCCCCCGTGATTCTCATCGTGGATTGCGAGCGCAGAATCACGAGGCCATTCTCGGAGGGGAGCGCACAGGTGGCGCCTTCAGGAAGGAGCAGATGGCTGGCGTGCAGATCACGAATCCCAGTGGCGTCGCGAAGCTCCACGGGACCCTCCGCGCCCGTGCCGGCAGCTGCCGGATAGCCCAGCTCGACCCTACCAGAAGCCCCCCAGCGTGCTGTACCGTCCGCTCCGGGGATCAGTAAGGGGAAGAATAGTCCGTCGTCGACGAAGTCTAGGTTGAGGGAGTCCTGCGCCTCGCGAAGACGCTCAGGCACGACCTTCACCTCCTTGAAGGTCGAGACGCTGGCCCCCATGCGCCAGACGTGGTTGCCTCCGAAGTCGCGCAAACGAATGCCCGGCACGAAACCGAGGCTGTAAGCGCCAAGAACGAGCTGCTGCTCCGGTACGAGTTCGATCACGGCGCAGAATTTCACACCCTCCGGGCGCTCGTCAGGATCCCAATTCTGGATCAGGCGTGCACGCAGCTTCACTCGCTCTTCTTCAATGGGAATGCCGTCGCCGCCACGCATAAGGCGGGACAGCACGAAGTCTTCGTCGAATAGGGTCGCAGGGTTAAGCGGCTCAAGGCATGTCACTAGGATCGGTCCCGACGGCTCCACAGGCAGCGGCACCGAGGGTAGGACCGGACTCATAGCGAACGGGCTGGCCAGCGTTAGCTCGCGGCCATCCGCCGGAGTCGCGTCGTCGAAGATCACTCCTCCTTCCTTGGCCAAGGGGTCGACGGTGACATAGGTCCAGAGAAAATTCTCCGGGAGCACGACTCCACTCACACCTCGAATACCAGCCAGCGCGGGGAAACCAAGCAAGCGCACCGAGTAACGCTCCCCGGGTCGATATCCGCCATCAGAAAGATCGCGCTCGAGCACAGGGTCCGGTTGGAACCGAAGCGACGCCCCGCGCACCGTCATCCTGCCTCGAGCCCGCTCCCCGCGTGAGTCCAAGATGCTCACGCTGTGCACAGTGACCGAGTTCGGGTCTAGCTGCTCAGAGAAGGTGAAGACCAGGTCCTCGTTCAGGAACACACCTGTTTGGCTTTTCGGCTGCACAGGCAGCAGCAGATGCAAGCTACGCGGAACAGGCGTCTGGCTCGTGCATCCGCTGGAGAGGAGCATCAGAGGCCACAAGACAACGAGCCGTGCGCAGGAGATTGATGATCGATAGGAAGCCATGCTGAATGCGATGCTGCCAACCCAAAGCCAGAGGTCCAAGCCCCGATCCGTGCGCGTGTGCGGGAAACACGCCACGACACCCCTGACCTGGCTCCACGCTCACGGCAAATCAACGTAGCGGTTGTCCAGAGGTGCCCCCTGCGCTCACGCTTGGAAGCAAAGTCGGCCGCGCAGAGTTGTACGGCACGATCTCCACAAACAGAAGATGGCCGCGCGAAGGTGCATCGCGCGGCCATCTGTGGCTTGGGGTTCGGAGGCTGTCAGCCGATTCCTGTTACAGCGAGCAAGCTCGCAGCAATCAGTCAAGCGGGGTGATGTGACCGTCGGTGTTGCCGAACTCGAACGGGATGCGCAGGAACTGCAGCGAGGGGCGCGGCGTCGTCGGCGAAAGCACGAGCGACGTGGAGCCAGTCTTGTTCAAGGTGAAGAAGACCTCGAAGCGGAAGAAGTCGTACTGCTGCGGCGTCGCCGAGCCAGCGGGGATAGGGTCGATCAAATCAGCGATGTCACCCGTGAAGTCGCCGGCAGCGATAACATCGGGGCTCCCGTCGTCATTGGCCCAGGTACCCGAGAAGCGAATCGTGATCTCGGCGTCCTCCGGGTAGTCGTCATCGACATCCGAGGTGGACACACGGAACATGTGCGGCACGACCGAGAAGGAGGTGCCGTCGCCCAGGTTCGGAGAGTCCGCGCCGGAGACCGTGAGGGTTACCTTGTCGGCGTCCGAGTCGAAGGTCGCTGTAGCGATTGAGAAGTGCTCCACGTCCGCGCCAAGAGTCGACTGGATCGTGAACAAGCGCATCAAGTTCGGGTTGCGACGGTAGAGCTCGTCTCCACCAGTCATGCCCGAAGCATCAAAGATCATCGTCAGCTGCGTGTCGTCGCCGTCCACGAACTCGGCGCCGGCGCCCAGGTCGAACGGCCCCATGATCGCGTCCTCGAGTTCGACGATCTGCGGGGTCTCGCCAGCAGCGGGAGTAAAGTTGACAGAACCATCCGAGACATCAGTTCCACGGAACTGGTAGTCGATGCCAGCAGCCTCGGGACTCGCGTCCGCCAGACCGAGCGGAATCCAACGCGAGCGCGCGGTCGACTCAGCACCGAAGAAGGGCACCATGTGGTCCGCATTGTCAAGGTCGTGCCATCCGAGCGGGGGCGGCGCAACAGCCTGGGTCACATCGCGACCGTCGCCGTAGTTGCGGCCACGAAGCTCGTTGTCGATTCCTGTTTCGTTGATGGCGCCCGTGTCATCGAGACGCTCGCTGTCCCAGAAGATCAGGTTGCTTTCCGGATCCGCAACATGCATCTGCAGGATACCGGGCGATCCATCACCACCCGCACCGCGCGAAGCTACGTTGTCCGGGTCGCCAGTCCATGCGAGACGATCGCTACCGGCAGCATCCGCGAAGGTGACTCCGTCCTGAGCCAGGAAGCAGGTGTAATCCTTGCTGGCCGTCGTCGAACCATTGCCGCCGATGTTGCCGAGCGGATATGGCCACATGTTTTGGTTCGGCATCAATCCGATCGGGAAGACCTCGTAGGGAACGCAATCACAGTTCACATTGGTCTCGCCCGTCTCTTTGGCTCCACCCTTGTTGGCTTGACCTGCACCACCCTGACCACCGGTCAGGCTGATGATGCGACGCTTGTGGCCCAAGTCGGGATCGTTGTACCAGCGGCCACGCAGTTCGGTAGTGCCGACGACTTTGCCACGACCATGACCATTGACCGTGATGGACTTCGCACTCGAGAGAACGACGTGTCCACCCGAACCAGCACCCGATCCACCGCCAACGCGGTCGAAGTAGTTGGTGTTCTCGCCACCGCCACCGTCGCCGCCCTCGGCAAGGATTCCACCGGAGTACTCAGCCTCGCCAGGGGTGCCGATGACGATCTCGCCGACAGCGAGGATCTCGAGGCCACCACCACCACCGCCGCCGCCAGCACCCTTTTCGTCACCGATGATGGTGAAGGGAGTCAACGGGAAGGAGTTTGACTTGACTGCATCGCCGCCACCACCGCCGCCGGCTCCGGCGATCACGCGATCAAGTTCGCCAATGACCAGGAACTCGTTCGGGCCCGGATCGACCAGCATCGCGCCGAAGAAGTTGTTGTTTTCGAATTCGTCGATGAACGGAGACGGGCCGATGTCGCCACCGTCGGCACGTTGGCTACCCGACTCTGCGCCAAGTCCAGCGGTGCCGCCCTTGAAGCCGCGCTCCGCGTCCAAGCCGATCAATTCCTGGCAAAGGATCCAGTCCACCCCATCGTGGACATCTGCGGGCGGCCATAGGATCGGGTCGTTGCTATCACCGTAGTCTTGGTTCCAACGGTAGAGGACATCCTCACCGAGGCGTCCACCGCCGCCACCAGCGCCACGCCTGGCGTTTTTGTTGGTTGATGCGTAGCCGGTCTCGCCGCCTTGACCGCCGCCACCAGACTGGTTGAAAGCACCAAAGCCCCGCGCACCACGCGGCGTCGACTGGTTGGTCAGGAAGCTTCCCGTACCACCAGCGCCACCGCCGGCCTGACCTGAAGCACCAGGCTCGGGCAGGTTAGTTGTGTTGAGCGTTCCAACACCCGGACTGTTCGAACCACGGACCGAGAACTCGCCGTAGATCGTGACGGTTCCAGAAGCCAGGATCGTGCAGGTGTTCGGACCCTGAACAAGGATGGCCGAACTCTTCGGCAAGAACATGTTGCGCACGTCAATGACGCCGTTGATGACCGACTGCGTCGTTGTCACGACACCGTTCGGGCCACCCTGAATCGTGCTCGCCGTCGTGTCGATTACGAGGACGGTCTGCTCCGGGATATGCCAGTCGAAGTCGCCGCCAGGTCCACCCGTGCCACCGAAGTCGAAGGAGGCTTGCAGCTTGCCGCTACCCCAATCAGCGAAAGGAGTCGAGAAGGAAGCGCTCGTGTCCTCGAGCGAAGCGTCCTCGTCACCATGGTAGACAAAGACTTCCAACAACTCGTCCGCGCCGACTTTGGACTGAACGCCCTCGTCGCCATCAATCGGATTGTCCAATTCGCGCGTGGCCATCATCGCGAACTCGGTTTGATCCAAGATTGTCGTGTCACCGGTCAGGTCCTTGAAGCCCTGACGCATGTTGACTCGCAAGCCAGCGGCCTGGGGCAGGATGCCTTCGGGCGTCAAGCGAATCGACGCGCCGGCCTCGGTACAGTTTTGAGTGAGTTGGGCGGTAGTACGAATCGGCAACCACTCAAGCTCGCCCTGGGGCAGGTACTCGAGCGTGACCAAGTTTCCGTTGACGTTGTCGTCACCAGGGAAGACCGGCTGGTCAATTTCGACCACCACGGCGACCCGTGAAGACGAATCGCTGTAGAGGTTCAGGTCGACGAGGCGGCTCTCGGTCTCACCGTCTTCGATCTCGAGGCGTGCCTCTTGATCCTGGGCATCCCAAACGAAGTAGATCGAGTTCACGTCGCCGTTGTCTTCAACCACCTCTAGGTAGCTCGCGACGCTCTCGGTCTCACCTAGGCCACCACGTCCGCGGACGCGAATGCTCGGAGGACCGGGCACGGTGTCGAGGAATAGCGCGAGCGCATCTTCGACGACAGGCGTCGTGAATTGAACAGAGATTGGCAGTTCGATCGATTCGCCACTTGTAGAACCAATGGTCAGGCCACCCGTTGTGCTTCCGAGCACGTGCAACACATAGGTGCTGAGCGGCTTCAAGCCAGCGTCGGAGAAGTCGTTCAGCGTCGGGCATGACGGCTGGAATCGAACCGTTCGGCCGTCCGCAAGAAGGCTGAAAGCCCCCGTAGCAGGCGCGCCTGACACTTCGGCGAGCTGAATGGTGTTCAGCGTGACCGTATCGAAGTCGACATCCTGCGTGAAGGTGATGTCGATCGGCCGGTTGAGCTTCCACGAGTCTCCGGTCCTGACAGAGATATCTTCGACCTCGAACATCGCAACCCGCCGTGTGGAGTTCGGTCCTGAACCGCCACTGCAAGCTGCCAGGAGGGCGCCTGCCGCGGCCATGGTCCAGCTCCAGGAGGATCTGGTTGAAGTGTGCTTCATTGTCGCTGAGTCAGTTTGGTGTTGCACTAAGCTCGTACGGATGTGGGGGGACTGATCTTGATGCGTGGGCGTTTGTTGTTGCGAACTCACTCCTGCTCCTTCCAAGAAACGGCGAGAGCAGACAGTTCCGGGATCAAAGCCGTGACGGGATTGGAAAGGAAGGTTGCCCGCACCTGGAAGTAGTGCGATCCATCAATGCCCGAGATGTTATCGAACCAGTTTTCCTGGCCGTTGGTAAACGTAATGCCGTTGTTGGCCCAGATCGTGTCGTGCGGGAACAACGTCACTGGCTGGTGATAGTGATCACCGTAAGGGTCTATCTCCGAGGCGTCGAACAAAGCATTGGTGCTCGGGTTGCCGACGTTTTGCGCTCCGCGGAAGGCCAACACGACGCTGGTCCCGAGCGGCTGGTCGATCTGCTTGGGCTCAGTGGTCGCAGGGCTGAACTCGGGAAACACCATATCGTTGCCGCTCGCGGTCACTTTGAACCACACCGAGTGGCTCGTGCTGACGCGAATCACGAAGTCGAGAGCACCGATGTAGAACACCGGGTCGAGGCCGTAGGTCGTTGCGCCGGGCGGGTTGGAACCCGGGTTGAATCCACCGTTGGCCGATTCTTCGATGTCGGGATCAACCGTTTGGTCCTGGTTGCCCTGATCACGACCACCGGTCGAGAAAGCGCGAAAGTACGGTCGGGAAGATGTATTTATCGCAATCGAGATGTCGAAGCTGTTCAGACCGAGAGCAGCGACATCGGGATAGGTGCGGAACTCCATCAGCAACGGCAAACCGACCGTCGGGACATTGTTCGTAGTGTAGAGCAACTGTGAAGTTCCCGTGGCGAACTCCCACTGCTCGACCTCGGCGCCGCGACCGCCGGCGGCTGCACGCTTCAGGATGCGCGTATCGCGCCACGTGTACAGTTCCCGGTCTTCTGCAGCGACCGTGCGATTCAAGGGGTACGGCATCATCAGCGTTCCGGAGGAGACACTGAATAGGTCGCCCGGCGACACGGTGTAGCCGAGGTTTTTTGGGTGAACGGTGCGCTGCGGATCTACCGCACCACTGAGGATGTTGTTGCCAAAGGTCTTCTTTAGGCCTGACTGCGGGTACTTCGGGAAGAGCGAGGCCGGATCGATCGCTTCATCCGGCAACGACTTGCCGTGCGAGAGTCGGATCTCGAATTCGTCGAAGTGGTCGGCGATGACTTGACCTCCGATCGGCGACCAAGCCATGCCCTCGATGTCCAAGTTGAAGTTGGTCGTATCGCTGATGGTGTACCCGAAGTCGACGCTGCGGTAGACCGTCTGCATCTTGCTACCGAGTCCTGACAGCGGGGTAATAACACCTGACGCAATCGGGGTCATGATGCCCGGAAGCGCCTGGTCACGGTCAGCAGAGCCGGTGTAACGAATTACCGAGCGCGGACGGATCAGCTCGCGGTTCAGGTCGAACAAGTGCTGACCATTCCACTCGGGCTTATTGTCATTCCCGTTGGGGTTGAGGCTCTCTTCGTTCGGAGTCGTGAAGCGCGTCACACGACCACCGTTGATCTCGACAGCGGCGAAGGGACTGATCCTCATTTCGGCTGAGGGGATCACACTTTGGAGCCCATTGCCTGCCAGGTCAGTCGGGCCGTTCTCGCCTCCAGTGAGTGTCAAGAAGTACGAGTCAGCAACGCTTGCAGCGTGAGCCAAGGGCACATCAGGCTCGAAGGTGAAGTTCTGCAAGTCGAGACTCTGGAGCACGCTGCCGACCACATAGTCATTGGCCGTTTCCGGGGTCTCCTTACGAGTGAAGGTCATTGAGTCGAAGGCCGTGATCGAGGTCGGGTCCATCGGTTCCGAGAAGCGAACACTGACCGTCGAGTCGGGGATCAGACCTGTACCGGGCTGCTCAGGGAAGGGCGGCGTCGGCAGCACGCGTAGGAAGCACGATTCGTCGCCTGCATCTGCCGTGGAATCGTAGATTGACAAGAACTCGCCTGTTCCTACGCCCGTTATTTCCCACTCGAGGAAGCCCTGCACTTGACCGTTGTCATCCAACGGGTGGAAGCTGTCCCAGATGGTGGGATACAACAGCAAGCGAACGTTCAAGTCGCGAACCGCACCGTCCAAGGGAGCAGATCCTTGTTGTGTCACCTCTGCGATCACACCGGACTGGGTGATCACATCGCCAACGACAGGAATCTGAGAGCACCGACTCGAGTCGAACTGGACTTCAGGAATGATAAACGCCAAGCGATCGCCAGAGCCGGGGTTCGTCTGCGGCGGCACTGTGACCTGCAAGGGCTGACTTCCGACGACTTCGGGACCATCGTCGTCAGGAAGGAATCCGTTGTAGTCGTCTGAAGTGACATCGTTCGGTCCACCCGATCGCATCGTGCGCAGAATGTCACGTGTGGAAGAGGAGGAGTCGATGGTTCCGTTTCCGGAGTAGGCGACCGCGTGGTTCGTCGGGTTGCGCAGGATCGACTGTTGCCCACTAGCGGCATCCTCGAGGGTTGGGATGCGAATCGAGAGGTTCGCGACGCTCGTAGTGACACTCGGCGGGAAGCCGACGCCATTGACGGTCAACGGCGGATCGCTCGAGAAGGACTCCAACGTGCTGATCGTGGGATCCACGATGATGCGCGAAGGGTAGAACACGGTACGGCTACCTTCGGCGACGAGGCCACCGGTGCTCATGTCCGGAATGATTCGCGCTTGGTAGGGAATCACCGGCGGTACGCCTTGCGCGACACGGACCGTTTCCGAGTTGACCGAATCAGGATCGATCAGGTCGTTGAAGGTAATCAGGATTGCGGCGTTACGAGGGACCATGCTTTGCACGGCGGCCGAGTTCAAGCCGGGATCGAAAATCGGCTCCATCGATGCCTGCGTGTCAGCCAAGAGCTCGTCGAACAGAGCCAAGCCCTCATCCGTCGTCACATCAGAGAGAATCAGCAGTGACTCTTTTGAGGTAACCGGATTGAACGACAGCTGGTACTTGAACGGAATCGAGGTCAGCGTCTGCGCGATCACGTAGTCCGCGTACATCGGGACAGGTGACAAGATCCCAGTATTCAGGTCCTTCGCCTGCCCGAAAACCTCGACGAGACGACCCATCTTCATCTCGATAATCTTCAAGTTCGCTGTCGTACCCGCATCGTGCAAGCCGGCAACCATGAAGCGTGTGCCGTCCGGCTTTTCAGCAGCAATCGCGTCAGGAGTGCGATCCACCGCGTTCGCGCCACTGCCGCTACAGGCTTGCATGAAGCCCGTCGCCAGGAGGCTAAGCGCTATGGCTCCCGATAGGTGGAAACCCGATTGGCGGCCCCCCCCTGAGCGAGTGACCTTGCCGAGAGAGGTGCGCAGCACGTCAGTCCCCCCGCTGGATGCAGCGGAGAATCCGCGCGCAGCGAGATGGGATGTCTCGCTCGTCGCTAGTTGCGTGTTGCACGTGCCGTTGGGCTCGGTTCTGGGAGTCATGATTGAGGTTGTCTTTTACTGAGGGCCGAGTTGCCGCCCCGCGAGGCCATCGATGGCGCGCTCCCTGGTTGCGTCGCGAAGGTGCCGAGCACAAAGCTCGTGGCACCGAGGCAACGGGCGACTCGCCGATAGTCTGCTGCAGTGCTCGCTCGTCGGACGCGGCATCCGAGGATGCCGGGGTGCCGGGCGAGGGAGCATCACCCTTTAGAGCAAGATCCTGTGGGGAGGATCCAGCTTGACGGATGAGGCGCAGCGGACCGCAGAGGGTCGTCAGGGGAGCGTCGAATCGATTGTCGTGGGAGGCGGGCTACTAGGTAGCCACGGTTCCCCGCTCGGCACCTGGATGATGCCGAACAGAGACTCGACTAGAAGTATAGGTTCTCGAACGCTGCCGGTCCGCCCACAGAGGGGGGAAAAACGGGGATCGAAGAGAGCGATTGGGTTCCAGAGGGCGCCAGCATGGTGTTTGAGAGCCGATCACTGGTTGTGACCGAGAAGCTCGTTACCGGGTCAGGTGCTGGTGTCTGGGAGCTGACGGGGATCGTTTGTGACAGAACGGCTATAAGAGCCGGCTTCCGACGGCATACCCATTGCAAATCTCATGCCGTATAACGCGGCACAGGCAAGTTACCCTAAGCGCATTCCCAGCAATAACTTAGCCACATCTAAAGCCTATTGAAAAGAGCATGTACCGTGACACGTGATCCAGCTCGCAACGGCCCGCGAGCGGAAGCGCACGCTCATACCAATGTACCTCGCAACGTAGAGCGGCACGGAGCCCGCTATGTGAGCTCCGCGCCGCCGCCCCAAACGGGACGTAAGAATAAATTTCTGGGTCTCATCCGGCGGATTTGGCCGGCCAGCACCATCGATCAGGGCCCTTCGCTCCAGGCCAGTGCCAGCGCGGACAGTGTCGGCGACAGTCCAGTCATCGGATTCGACAGGAAAGTCACGCGCAACTGGTAGTACTCCGCCCCCGCCAACCCTTCCGAACTCGTCTTCCAACTGGCGTCCCCATCGGTAAACACGACATCGGGATTGGAAGCCAGTGCGGATCGACCCGCTGGAGTCAGATAGTGATCCCCGTACGGATCCAACGAGCGAGCATCGGCGCGCGAAGCCGAGCTCAGATCGGTGAACGCGCGTGCCGATCGAAAGGCGATTTCGACAGAGGTTCCGAGGGGCTGCTCGGAAGCCTTCGGCTCGAGCAGCGCCGCCTCGAACACTCCTCCCTGGAGAGGTTGAGCGCCAACGGAGACATCGAACCAAACCGAATACGAGGTGCTGACGCGGATGACTAAGTCCATTGCACCCAGATAAAAAGTCGGGTCTACGCCAGGCGTTTCAAGACCGGGGTTCTGAGGATTGGGATTGAAGCCCCCGTTCGCCTCGTACTCCAAGTCGGGTTCGACCCGGTCCTCGAGACCGCTCTGGTTTAGTCCGCCCGTCGAGAAGGCTCGGAAGTACGGCCGCGCGGAGGAGTTGCTCGCGATCGACACATCGAAAGCATTCAAGCCCAAGGCTTCATCGTCAGGCGAACAGCGGAACTCCATCAGCAGCGGCAAGCCAATGCTCGGCACTTCATCGACGGGAAAAATCGCCTCCGGCACGGGAAGGCCAAGCAAGGTGAAGAAACTCCAGACCTCTGCACCTCCCCCACGGGAACCGGCGCGCGTGAGCAAGCGCGTGTCGCGCCATGTGAACGTGCGCCACTCGGATTGTGGGATCGTTCGGTTCAGCGGAAAGGGAATCATGCGCGTACCACTCGAAGCTGTGTAGACATCTCCAGGCGACACGCTGTAGCCAAGGTTGCCGGGATGAACGACAGCCTGCGGTTCTACGCCCAAGTCCAACGGGTTGTTCGCAAAGGTCTTCTTCAGGCCGGACTGAGGAAACTGCGGAAGCAAGAAGGTATCGAGCACCTCGTCTGGCAAGTGCTTGCTGTGCGACAGCCGAATCTCAAAGTCACTGAAGTGATCTGCCGCGACCTGCCCACCGACCGGCGCCCAACTGAGCCCTTCGATGTCGACGTTGTGAGTACCTGTATCTTGCAGTCCAAAGCCGACGTCTACGCCGCGCCAGATCGTCTGCATCTTGCTCCCCAAGCTCGACAACGGAGTCTGAACACCTGGAGCGAAAGGCACCATCGCGCCCGGCACAACTTGCGATCGATCTGCCAGAGCCGAGTACCGAATGACGGGTCGCGGCTGAATCAACTCGCGCTGTAAATCGAACAGATGCTGTCCGGTCCATTCGGGCAGCGACGTTCCGTCCTCTCCAAACGGAGCATCTTCGTCTGTGGCGGAGAAGCGACTCACGCGGCCGCCTGTACGACGGGTCGCCGAAGAAGCGTCGATTTGAAACTGAATAGGCGGAAGGGTCGATGCCAATGGATTGCCGGCCAAGTCAGTCGGTGCGCGCGCATCGCTTGCCAACCGCAGCGTGTAGGGTTCGGTGAGACCGAGGGTGTGAGCAAGATCCAAGCTCGGCACGAAGGTGAAGCGTCGCAGGTCCGCCGTCTTCTCGATCCCGCCAATCACGTAGTCAGTCGAAGCTTCGACCGGCCAGCGGCGCGTCAACGTCATCGAATCGAATGCCGTCAACGAGGTGGGATCCATGGGTTCACTGAACGCCAGCGTGACGCGCGACTTGGGCGACAAACCCCTCGTCAAGTGGGTCGGGTATGAGGCCGGCGCGGGCGAAATTTCGACGAAGCACTCGGGCAGATCCAATCCCGAATCCGATCGGAAGACAGAGTGGAAGCTGGCTCGGTCCAGCCCGACCTCCGTCCACTGGCGAAAGCCTTGCACGCGTCCTGACACATCCTGTGGATGCAACGCATCCCAGACCGGCGGATAGCTGAGCACACGCACAACGACATCGACCACACTGCCGTTCAGCGGAGCGGAAGAGCGCTCGACAACCTCGGCGAAGACAGGGCCTTGTCGAATGACATCTCCCGGCCACGCCGACAGCGCACAGGATCCAGCAACGAAGGCAACTTCGGGCAGCACGAAGCTAGCGTGTCGTCCATCACTCGTGTTCAAGAGCGGCTGTGCGAGCAAGTGAATCGGCGAATTACTCACAAGCTCGGGCGCTAAATCATCGGGCAGAAAGCCGTTGTTTGGGTCACCCGTCACCTCGGTGCCACCGCCGGCCCTCAACTCGCGCAGCACGTCACGTGTCGAAGCCTCGTAGTCGACGCTTCCATTGGAGGTGGCCGCCAGCGCATGACCGCTCAAGTTGCGCAGGATGCGATTCTGACCCAGGCTGCTGTCCTCCAAGCTTGGCATCCGAATCGCAAGGTTCGGCGTCGCCGTCGTCACGCTCGCTGGAAAACCGAGTGCATTGACCGCAGCGGGCACACTCAGCTGGAAGGACTCCAACTCGCTGATCGTCGGATCGATGATAATTCGCGTGGAATAGAACTCCGGGAGATCGTCTCTATTGGTATCCGCGAGCCCGCCATGCGTCGAGTCGGCGAAGATACGCGCATCGAAAGGCACGATGGGTGGCACACCATGCGTAACGCGAATGGTCTCAGGACCGACCGTATCCTCGGCCAGTAGATCGTCGAAAGTCAGTACGATGACCGCGTTGCGCGGTACGGTGCTCAATACCACGTTGGAGTCGACTCCATAGTCGAACACAGGCATGAGGTTCTGCTCGGCGGCCAGCAAGAGTCGATCGAACTCCTCACGCTCTTGCACCGTGTCGACTTGACGCAGGATCGTCAACAACTCGCGCTGTGTGACAGGGTTGATACCCAGCTCATACTCCGCTGCGTTCGATGTCAGCATGGGGCCAATCACGAAGTCGGTGTACATCGGCACACGATCCCCCTCTGCGTCCAAGCCGAACACATCGACGAGTCGTCCGAAGTGCGCTCCACTCAGACGTACCTCTTGGGCGTCGCCCGAGCGATGGTCCGCTTGGACTACAAATGGAGTTCCATCGGGTTTGACCCCGAAGTCGCCCTCGATGGGAAACTCTTGGACGCCAACAGAGCCACCTCCGCTTCCACACGAGAGCGTGCTTGCGAGGCATAGACTCGAGACGAGGATCGACGTGCGCGAAGCGCGTCGTGCGTACTCTTCATTTTGGTTGTCAGTCATCACATTAGAAGGGCAGTGATTGAAGAAGGTCCTCAACTTCCATGCCGAACACGTGATGCGTTCCGAGCATTGAATGAAAAAGAATTATCGAGGTAGCTGGCACTCGAAGTAAGCCGAGATACGTGCGGGAAGCGCTCTCGCCCTGAGGATCAAATGGATCACTCTCGCACGCAGTCGCCTGGATGCGAAGGTATGGGGAGAGCGCCAAGCTGCACATCGAATCGAGACTCTCGACTCGATGCGCCCGACGCGCTATCTGTGCTGATCCGTGTTCCCGAAAGTGAAAGGCACGCGCAAGAACTGCAGAGCAGGCAGCGGAGTTGTCGGCAACAACACCAGGTCTAGATTGCCCGTTCGGTTCAGCATGAAGAACACTTCGAAGCGAACGAAGTCATAGGGTACGACTTGACCGCTCGCCGGATGGACAGGATCGATCAGGTCTTCAATCTAAGCACTGAACGAACTTGCCAGAGCGTCACTCGGCTCCAGGTCTTGGCTCGACCAAGTACCAGAAAAGAGACTTCTCAATTGTCGTGCCACACGAACAAGCCCTCTTCCAGAGCCTTCACTGATGATCACCCGCATAGTTGCGAGCGGGGTGATCACGCAAACGGAGCGGATTCGCTCGTGCTCAAGCGGGAAACCGCGTCAAGCCGGCAAAAGGCGTCAGACGCCTCATGCCGATTTGAAGTACCCCTCGGCTTGCCAAACAAACATGCACAAAGAAAGGCGACGCGAGCACCGGAGCACTCGCGTCGCCGCAACATGTTGACCTCTCCCCCCTTTACGGGGAGATCGTCTTGAGAACCTCGCGAGCCGTCCTATCGGCGCAGCCTAGAGGGCGAGTCCCTCATCAAGTGCTCATAGCCACGCTTTTCATCTCAATTCGATTAGGCGTCCGTCGTCCAGCCTCTGCCCTTCCAGCTTACGCCCACGGCAGACACCTTGGTGGTGGCAGCCGAGGCGACGTTCGCCTTGCAAGTCAGTCTTATCTGGTAGTAGGTCGCACCGTCGATGTCGGAAAGATTGCCCTTCCAATTGTCGGTGCCACCAATGAATTGAATGCCCTGGTTCGCGTCCGAATCGTTGTTGGGCACCGGCATAGCACTGCGGTCATAGTGATCTCCGTAGTAATCGAGGCTAAGGGCATCCCCCAGCGCTTCCTGGTTCCGCACGCTGGTCGCTCCTCGCAAAGCCACCTGCACGTCCGTCCCTGCATCGAATCCGCCGAGGACAGGCACGACCTGCGCGAGCAGATACTCCGGATCGACAAGGGCGTTTCCGGTAGAATCCACGGCTTGGAACCAGGTCGAGTAGCTGCGGCTGATGCGCGTGACGATGTCCATCGAGCCGATCTGGAACACAGGGTCCAGGCCATAAGTCCGCGCACCAGGAGGCGTTGGCACGGGGTTGTAACCACCGTTCGCCTCGAGCTCCAGGTCAGGGTCGATCAGGACAGCGCTGCCACTCGCATCGAAGCCACCGGCCGAGAACGCACGGAAGTGGGGACGGGACGATGTGTTGATAGCGATCGACACATCGAAGGCGTTTAGGCCGAACGCACCGGCATCTGGCCATATCCTGAACTCCATCAAGAGCGGCAACCCGATGCTCCTTTCCTGGCCGAAGTCGAACAGTTTTTCCGAGGACGGAACGATGGCTTCACCAAGGGCCATCAACAACTGATCCGGCTCGGCCCCCGATCCACTCGGCCCTGAAGAATCGATGTATCACGCGGATATGGAACTCCTGCTGGTCGGCGGGCAGGCCCTCATTCATCGGGAAAGGCATCATCGCCGTACCCGTCTAAGTAGTGAACAGATCGCCCGGGTTAATGGTGTAGCCACACGAACGGTCGTGCACGACTTCGTCGCCATGCGTGCTGTTCGCAACTTGGTTAACGCCAAAGCCTTGGCGCATGCCGGACTGATGCCACACCGGGAACAAGCTGGCCGGATCGAGCCGTTCGTCCGGCAGGCGCGTTCCATGGTTCAGTCGGATCTCGAACTCCTCAAAATTGTCCGCGATCGCTTGTCCACCGACGGGCGCCCAATTCAAGCCCTCGACATCCAAGTCTTAGCTCGCCGTATCGTCGATACGCATACCGACATCGCCCGGGCGCCACAGGTTTTGCAGCTTGGTACCCATCGGATTGAGAGGCGTCTGCACACCTGTAGGCAACTGAGTCATCAAGCCGACCAGCGCCTGAGTTCACTGATCGTCGTGTCGATGATCACGCGCGTCGCATGCAAGTCGCCGCTCTCATCACGCAACGCAGGCTGCGGGATGATCCGCGCATGACGCTCGAGCTCCCATGGCGCAATGTGCGAATAGGATCGATCTCATCCGCAGCTAGGGGCGCGACCACACTCAGGCCGCGCATTTTCCGGTCGAGTTCGTACGCGACCAGCCGGAGAGTTCGCGATCATGCCTCATTGGGCGAGCTTGGCGTTCGCTCAGGAACCCGCGGTTTCGAGCCGGTCTTCGGCAAGCGTGAAACCAAGCAGCTTCGCCCGTTCTTGGTCTCGAATGAAGACCATCTCTTCCGCACGTAGCTTGCGCAGAGCGGTCGAGCTACGGTCATGACACTCGCGTGTCGAGTCGCAACCGACCAACTGAAAGCTCATCTCGCGGTCACAGTAAGCGCAATTGGCGCGCACCGGTGAGCGTGCCAGCAGCGTAAACATTGGCCGCACGTGCCGCGGTTCAGTGCGTGAGATGCACTCCAGGTTAGGACACGGGTTGGGTCCCATCGGCACAGGATAGCCACGTCGCGCCGCGGTCGTCGCCGGCTCTACGGCTTCGGTCCCGATCAACAAGCGCTCCAGGATGGCCATGCGAATCGGCACACCTCGGGCGGCTTGCTTGAAGTAAATACTGCGCGGATCGCCATCGATGTCGCCACTGATCTCGTCGCGTCGAGGCAGGGGGTGCATCAGAACAGCATCGCGTAGCGACTCCTCCGCCATCGCATCTTTCTCGAGCCGCATATACGAACCGGCATCTTCCTCGTCGGTATAGCGCTCGGTCTGGGGCCGCGTGATGTAGACGGCGTCGACATGCTGGACATCCCATCCGCGCGCATCCGTGAACAAGCTCAGCTGGTGCGGCTTCTGCGGTGTCAGATAGACCGCATCGCTGCTGGCCGCGAGTGAGCCCAAGCGTCGCGTATCGGCGCGAACAGGCTCGACGCCGAACTCGTCGCGCAAACGCTGCAGCACATAGTCGGGCATCTCGAATCCGGCCTGCGGCACGCACACGATGTTCGCGCCGAAGCGAGCGAGTGCGTACGAGAAGGAGTGTACCGTGCGGCTGTACTTCAGATCGCCCGCCAGCACGACATCGAGCCCTTCAATGCGCCCACGCTCAACGTGCAGGTTGTACAAATCGCAGAGAGTCTGCGTCGGGTGTTCGTGACTGCCGTCGCCGGCATTGATCACCGGAACCGTGGCGAACTGCGCGGCCAAACGCGCAGCGCCTTCGCTGGTGTGGCGCAGCACGATCACGTCTGCGTAGCCACCACCGACGACGCGAACGGTGTCGGCCAATGACTCGCCCTTGCTGGCGCTCGAGGTACGCATCTCGGCGGCCGTCAGCACGCCACCACCAAGTCGCAACATCGCTGACTCGAAGGACAGCCGGGTTCTCGTCGATGCTTCGTAGAAGATGCTCGCGGAGATCATTCCACGGCACAGATGCGAAAAGCCTCGCGGATCAGCCGCGAAATCGTCGGCTCGCGTGAAGAGCTCTCGCACTTCCGCGAGCGAGAGGTCGTCGATAGAGACCAGATGTCGCAGGGCGGTCATCAGCGGCAATGGGCGCACGGGGGGGAGTCCGTTCGCTATGTCCCGAGACTAACCCGACAATGGCTCGGGATGAAGCACGCAATCGCTCGGCAGCGCGATTTCGAGAGATCGGCACAACTCGTCCCGATCCGCTGCGAGCGCCGCCCGCAACAAGGCGCGCTGTTGGGAATGGCACCAAGGTGCTGCCCAGCCGCTTCGCCACGCGTTGGCTGGCAGATCGAGCGCCGACCGCACTGCGGCCCAGACGGCGGTCAGGCTGCCGTCGGGATCTTCGATCGGCGACACCGCGAGGCCCGGCGCCGCAGCGGCATCGACCTGATCAGACCGATCGCGCTCCTGAACTTGGTTCCCTTCGAGAGCCTGATCCCGCCCGAGCGTCTGATCACGCCCAACGGCCCGACTGCTCTCGTCGCCTCGATCGAGGCGACTCACGAGCCGGACGACCGGCGGACCTGCCAGAGCCTCTTCGCTCCGGTCGAGCACACCGGCCACGCCCTCCGAAGCGACAGCAAACCGGCGCATCTCTTCCAGCCGCGAAGCTTCTTGCAAAGGCTCCAAGCGCAGGACCACATCCACGCGCTCTGCCATCGCACGCGCCGCGAGTTGTCCAATGCGTTCGACCTGCGCCTGAGCGTCCACTCCGAGCACGGAGCCTTCACCAGCCGTATCGATCCACTCGAAGGGCCAACCCTCCAATTCCGCGGAAGCGTGCAGTTGATCGCGCGTCGTGCCGGCCAACTCACTGACGATCGCACGACTCTCCCCCACTAGCAGGTTGAACAGCGTCGACTTGCCGGCATTCGTCGGTCCTGCGATCAACACGCGAGTCGGAACCAGCAAGCGACGCATCAGCACGAATCGCTCAGCCAGAGCGGCCGCCATTCGCCGGGCACGGCCCAGAGGAGCGCGCGCAATGTGCTGCATGGCTCGCTGGTAGCTGCCGTTCTGCTGATCGAGGAGCGTGCGCGCAGCAGCCGCGCACGGCGCGTGCGGCAGTAGTTGGCTCAGCGCTGGAACGTGCGCTTGCTCGTCGTCGGTTCCCTGTCCTGCCAACTCGAATTCCGGCCCAACCGGCGTCTCGTCAACGACCGTACCAACGGTCGCGAGCGCGCGCAGCATGTCATCGACGAGTGCGGGTCCACCGTGCGTG
Organism: Planctomycetota bacterium; assembly: GCA_047611405.1. GTDB lineage: Bacteria > Planctomycetota > UBA1135 > UBA1135 > JBLFWN01. Next base: position 97,083 of record JBLFWN010000008.1, read on the forward strand.
TGCAATTCGACCAAGCCTGGCGCCCGAATGATCAGCAAGGCCTCGTCCAACACTTCGTCATCGACACGCGGCGTCACGAGCCTAATCGACCTCCCCGAACGACGCGCGATCTCGAACCGCTCGCAGAGGATTGCCTCAGCGCCGGGCCCATAGCACCCAATCACAGCCACGCCGCCGCTGCCACGCGGAGTCAACAGACGAATCTTCACGACCCTCGTTCCGCGCGACTCATGCGCAAGGCTTCGAGAGTGGCGTGAGCTAAGCCGCGTAACACAAGACGCTCGTCCCGGACCCAGTCTTCGCGATCCGCTAGCTCATGCAGAAAGGGGGCCGCGCCGCCAGTCAGAATCACTTCGGGTTGCTCCCATGAGAGCTCGCTCGCGATCGAATGCACGAGTCGCTGCACTGCGCCTTCGAAGCCGACGACGACTCCTGCCTGCAGCGCCTCGGTCGTCTCCTTGCCCAGCGCGCGCGCACCAGGTGCGATGTCGACCAGAGGCAAGCGCGCGCCGCCATCCGCCAGTGCACGTGCCAAGAGCTCTGGACCGGGTGCGATCGCCCCACCCAAGAAGCGCAGAGGCGCGGACTCATCGTCCTCGACCAGGACCGCGTCCACTGTGACGGCCGTTCCAGCATCCACGACGATCCAGCGCGACACGCTTGATTCCGAACACTGACGAGTCGCAGCGCCGCGTGCAGCGAAGAGTCGATCCAGCCCAATGGTCTCGGGATGACGCACATCGCGAAGCATACCGCAGTCCGGCGGCGCGAAAAGTGGCCCATCGATGTGCTTGCGCAACACCTCGCGCACTTCTTGTTCTCGCTCGTGCGACGCGACGAAGGTCAACGCTGCCGCGTCTGTCGCTGCAACACACTCGCCTTGTGAGGCAAGCCAGGATTCTAGTTCGGTCGCCAGGCTGGGACCGGTCGAGACGGACTTCGTCTCTTCCCACTCCCAAGTCGTATCGCGCGCAACATCCTCGCGCGCCTCATCGGGACCGATGCGTACAAAGCAAGCCTTCAAGCGGGTGTTCCCGAGATCAAGTAGCAGGAGTCGCGTATGCCCTGCAGTCATGGCTTCCTTCGTCGAGCGGAGATCATCGCGGACCTGCGCACCATCACGGCCAGTGTCAATCGGAGGGCGTCTCGAACGTCAACGTGCGTTCTTTGCCAAGGTTCTCGACGACGACTTCCCAAGTTGAGTAGCGATCCTTGTTGTTCTTCGCGTACTTGATCGCCTCCTGGGAAGAGCTGACCGGATGGCCATTGACGCTCTTGACGATGTCGCCCTCTTGCGCTCCGTGCCGTGCGGCAATCGATCCCTTACGGACGGATGTCAACTCGATGCCTGAGCGCCGGCCGCTCTCGTCGTAGTGAGTGCGCGTCGAAAGGTCGCGCGTCAACACGTCGTGGTAATTATCGCCGAGATACGTCATGTCCTGCGTGCCGAGACGGTAACGATCTTGCCCGATCTTCGTTGTCTCTTCTGGGCGGAAGCTGATGACCTGTCCGCTCGCAATGACGGGCCGGCGCGGACGCAGGATCTCGCCGTTGGCACTGACCACGTGAATCAGGTCGTTTTCAGTGAGCGGGATCTCTTCGAGTAATTCGACTTCACGCTCCGTGCCAGGGAAGGAGAACTCGACGCCGGACGGGAAGATCGCGCTGACCTCGACGTTTTGATGCGGCCTGGGCAGCTTGTCGCCGACCTTGATCCTCTGCGTCTCGGAGTCAGCACCGTTCCAGAGGTAGCGCACGCGGGCCAGGCTGCCCTCGGCAGTGTCCGTATCGAAGCGGATGAATACGATCGCGACCAGTTCCGAGACCGATATATGCTTCGGAGCCGTGTCTACGGGCGCCTCGATGACCGGGGCCGGCTTGTCCGGAGGGGGTGCCCCCGTCCAGTCCAGGTCGATCCAGCCCGGCTTGACCTCGCCGGTGTAGTTGACCGCGCGCTTGATCTCGGCCACGGAATCCACTTCCTTATTCAGGACTTGGTTCGCGAAGACGCTATCGAAGGCGCTCTTTTTCTCGACTTCCCCCTGAAAAAAGTTCCAGAGGACGAAGGCCAGACCCGCGGAGAGTGCCGCGGAGGAGACCATGCAGAGGGCTTTGACCGAATTGACGTTCATATGCGCTTTCGCCTGTAGGCAGCTGTCATCCTAATTCCCGGAGAGCGTAGACGACCATCCTTGGCTTCAGAATGCGCTTTTGGCGGCATAAAGACGAGCTGGAGTGGCCGCTCTTCCCGCGGAAATGAAAATCCGGCCAGGCCCGCAGGCCTGCCCGGATGATTGCGCCCTCTAATTTAGGCGTCCCAGCACGATTCTGGCCCTACTCGCCCGCGGCCATCCGCAGCCCGTCAGGGTGGTTGTCGTCAGGGCCGGCATCGACAGCGCCCGGCGTCGGAGCCTGGACGCGGTCCGCGCTGCCGCGGATCCCACGCAGCGCGAGCAGAAGTTCTTCGGGCCGGTCACTGGCCGCCAATGCGTCCTCGAGCTCGATCTTGTGGTTCTCGACCAGCCCGCGCAGGCATTCGTTGAACGAGATCAGTCCCGCCTCTGAACCGGACTCGATCACGCGTGCGATCTCGCCCGTCTTGCCCTCTTCGATCAGCTCGCGGATGTGCGGAGTGGACATCATCAGCTCGTAGGCAGGCAGCATTCCGTTGTCGCCGCGCTTGGGCACCAAGCGTTGGCTAAGGACTCCCATCAGGTTGTCGCCCATGCGCTGACGGATCTGTTGATGTCGTTCCGCCGGAAAGAAGCCGAGAATTCGATCCAGTGTCTGTGCCGCGTTGACGGTGTGCATGGTCGACATGACCAAGTGTCCGGTTTCGGTGGCCTCGAGCGCGGCCACGACGGTGTCCGCGTCGCGCACCTCGCCGATGAAGATAACGTCGGGACTCTGCCGCAATGCGTGCCGCAAGCCGTCCTTGAAGCTCGGCGTATCGGTGCCGACTTCGCGTTGACTGATGACGCAACGCTTCTCTTTGAACAGCAACTCGACCGGATCCTCGAGCGTGATTACATGGCGCTCAAAGTTCTCATTCATGTGCTGGATCATGCCGGCCAAGGTGGTCGACTTACCTGATCCCGCAATGCCTGTGACGAGCACGAGCCCGCGACGGCGCTGCGCGAGTTCACGCAGCTGCACCGCCGGCAACTCGAGATGCTCCAAGTTAGGAGCGTCTTCGTTGATCCGTCGAATGACGACCGCCGGCTCGCCCATTTGCTTGTACGCATTCAGTCGGAAACGACCGAGACCGTCCAAGTGGATGGCCGCGTCGGCAGATCCGGTCTCGCCCCAGTTCGCCATGCGAGCCGTGCCCATCACGCCTTCGAGTACTTCCAATAGCGGACCCGGGCCCGGTACGCGGCCGGGTAAGAATGTGATCCGTCCATCGACGCGCAGCGAAGGTCGGCCGCCGGCTCGCAGAATCAAGTCGGAGGCTTCAGCTCGCACCATCGACGACAACCAGTTCTGCAGCATGTGCCGCGGGGACTGGCTTCCGCCTGTGATCACAGGCCGTGCTTCGACGCGCGAAGGTCCCTTGAACTGACGACGAGATTGACCCGCTGTGTGTGCGGACTCCTCCTCCACTTCGGTCTCGGCAGCGGCAGGTGTCTCGGTCGCTTCGCTTTGGTTGCGGCGACTGCCACGACGCAAGGGTCGCAAGCGCGGGCGCTTGGCAGGGCCCGGCGTCGAGTCGCTAGCCTCCAATTTCGCTTCGCCGTGCGGCTGCGCGAGTTCAGCTTGCTGGAGCTCTTGGGGTGTGCTGGCTGCCGGCTCCTCGGCGGGCACTGAGCCCATCGCATGCTCCTCGAGGCTCTCACCAAGTGCATCCTGCGAGTAGTCGGTCTGCTCCGGATCGGAACTCGCGCTGACCCCCAGTTGCTCGATGGGCAGCGCCAATGGCGCCCCGTCGAAGCTAGGCATCGCGTCCGCGGGCGGCGCGGGCTGGCCCTCCGCATGCGGTTCCAAGTCCGCGAAGTCAGGCAGATCGAGTGCTGGAATCGAGAACTCCGTACTCGCCGACACTGTCGCACCTGACAGGTCCGCAGGACCTGCCGGCGGACTCGAGCCAGCGGGACCCTCTTGTGCTTCGAAGTTACCCGCCCGTGACGGATGGCTAGGCGCAGGCACAGCGTTATGGGGCTCGTCTGCGAGCTCCTTGAAACTGAATTCCTCGTCCGAAATGTTGTAGTCGCCGCTCAATGGTTGCTCCTGGGACTCCGGCCCCGCCGGAGGGAGGGGCAATCCTCGTCCGATGTCGACCGCCCGGAAGCCGGATCTTGAGCCGACCCGGAGTAGCTGAGGAGAACCTGCGGCTAGCGCTGTGTTACCAGGGCTCGCGCGTGCCGTGCACGTGGTCCCAGAGCTTGAGCAGCAGCGGCTCCAGCCCCTGACCTACGACGGAAGAGATGCGCGTCACGGGTTGCCCAATGACTTCCTCGAGGATTTTGGCGTTCTCTTCTGCGCCTTCACTCTCGACCTTGGTGGCGACGATCAGGCGATCCTTGGTCGCGACCTCGTCAGAGTAGGCGCGCAGCTCGCGATCGATGATCCCGAAGGCTTCCGCTGGACTCGGAATCGCTCCCTCTGACACATCGACTAGATGTAGCAGGATGCGACAGCGCTCGACGTGCTTCAGGAACTGCATCCCTAGACCGTGACCATCTGCTGCGCCCTCGATCAAGCCCGGAAGATCCGCGATCACGAGCGAATCGTAATCGTGCACCCGCGCGATACCGACCTGTGGAGACAAAGTCGTAAATGGATAGTCCGCGATCTTCGGCTCAGCAGCGGTGACGCGTGCGAGGAAGGTCGACTTACCTGCGTTCGGCAGACCGACGAGGCCGACCTCGGCAAAGATCTTAAGCTCGAGCCGCAAGCGTCGCTTCTCGCCCTCTCCGCCCGCGGTCGCATGATTCGGCACTTGCCGAATGGAGTTCGCGAAGTGGATGTTCCCCTTGCCGCCGTGGCCACCGCGCACGACCTCGCACACCTGACCATCCTTGTCCAAGTCGGCCAGCAGGTTGCCGTGCTGTTGATCGAAGATCTGCGTTCCGATAGGAACGATGAGTTCGAGATCATCCGCGGACTTCCCTGTGCACTTCTTGGGACCGCCTGGCTGACCGCCGCGCGCTGCGTAGTTGCGCTCGCGACCGAGCCTGAGCAGCGAGGTCACATGATGATCCGCGCGCAGCCGAACGCTGCCGCCGCGACCACCGTCTCCCCCATCAGGCCCACCCTGTTGGACATACTTCTCGCGCCGGAAAGAGATGGTGCCATCCCCACCCTTGCCAGCTGATACGTCAATGATCGCTTCGTCGCGGAACATAGTTACCGTGTGGTGACTCGAAGCCTCGTGTCACGGAAGCGGATCGTACGCGCCCCTCGAGAGAGGGCGCGCAACTGGCCCACGAAGAATGCGTGGGCCGGCAACCGGCGGATGTCGCACGGCGGTACAAGTGTACTCGGCGGGCGCACTCGGTTGGTGCTGAGCTTTGCATGACTGCTGCCAGGCAAGGCCAATCCACCGCCAGGCCTCAGGCCTGAGCGACGGCCGGGTCGATGTGAATGCGGCGACCGGATTGGAAGCGGACGATGCCGTCGATCAGCGCGTAAATCGTGTAGTCCTTGCCAAGACCGGTGTTGTGGCCGGGCTTGAAGCGAGTGCCGCACTGACGAACGAGGATCGTGCCGGCGGTGACCGATTGACCACCGTAGCGCTTGACGCCTCTGAATTGGGGGTTGGAGTCGCGTCCGTTGCGGCTTGAACCCTGTCCCTTCTTATGTGCCATATCTCAGTTCCTAATTGCCGACCCGGGCGCCACTTTGCGGCACCTTCGAGTCGATCGGGTTCATGCGTCGATGGATGTAATGCGGACCCGCGTGTACTTCTGGCGGTGTCCGGTCTTGGTGCGGATGTTCTTGCGGCGCTTGAATTTCAAAATGACGAGTTTCTTGCCCTTGGCGTCGCCAAGGATCTCGCCTTTAACACTCGCACCTTCCAGGACGGGCTTGCCGATCTTGGAACCGCTCTCGTCTCCGACAAGGAGCACGGTATCGAAGGTGATCTCGCTGCCAACCTTGGCGTCGTCCATCAGGTCGCAGACGATTTCGTCTCCGACATGAACTTTGGCTTGGTTGTTGCGATCGCTGATGATTGCGTACACGGGGGATATCTCCCATCTTCGGGGCCGGTTTGGTGCTCATTAGAGCTCCGGCCCCTGGCTGTCCCGTGGTGTCTCATCGAGATCCGATGAGATTCGCCTCCCACGGGCGGGGATTGCTGGACGAAAAGGGCAAAACTTTAGCGTCCAAGTGCCGGGCCGTCACGCGCCAATCCGGCATACCGCGTCAGACACTTCCCTCCGGTTTCGACAGCCCCTAATAGTTCCAACCCACCGCGACTTGGCAAGTCGCGGTGGGTTGGAACGATCAGGGGCTGTCGAAACCGGAGGGAAGTGTCTGACGCGGTATGCCGGATTGGCGATACGGTGCCGGGCACTCCGCCGCTCTAACGCTTGCGACGACCACCGGGGCGGACTTCGCGGCCATCGGCTCGCAGGTAGCGCAGGACGCTGTCCTCGGGCTGGTCGGGGACGCCGGTTAGCTCTATGTCGCGGTCGAAGCGGTGCTCGAGGGCGCGAACGTAGTCGTCTAGGTCGCTCTTGAGGTAGTCGACGACTTCGGGGTGTGCGCGGACCTCGATCTTGGAGAAGCCCTTTTGAGTCAGGGCTGATCCGAGGCGGCGGATGATTGCGGCAGCGCGTGAGGGGACGCTTCGAATGCGGGCGGTGCCACGGCAACGCGGGCAGGCTTGGAAGACTTTCTTGTGCGTGCCGGGTCCAAGACGCTGACGCGTCATTTCGAGTAGGCCGAACTGTGAGATGCGGCCCAACTTGCTACGCGCCCGATCTCCAACGAGTGCGTTCCGCAGCGCGCGTTCAACCGAGCGCATGCTCGCAGTACGCATCATATCGATGAAGTCGCACACGATAATGCCGCCCAAGTCGCGCAGGCGAATCTGGCGACCGATCTCCGGCACCGCCTCCATGTTCGTCTTGAGCGCGATCTCTTCGAAGTCGAATCCATCGGTGCGCGTACGACCCGAGTTGACATCGATCGCAACCAAAGCCTCGGTCTGATCGAAGACAATCGATCCGCCCGAAGGCAACTCGACGCGACGCGCGAAGATCTTCTCGAAGTCCTGTTCAATCCCGTAGTGATGGAAGAGCGGACGATCACCGTCGTGCAGACGGATGCGATCTTCATGCTCAGGCATCAACTGATGCGCGAACTCCTTCAACTGCTCGTGCACCGTCGGATCGTCAACAATGACCTCTTTGGTCTGTGAGTCGAACAGGTCGCGGACAGTTCGAATCGCGACATCGGACTCTTGGTACAGCGGCACCGGCCCACGGCCTTGACGCAAGCGCTGCCCGAAGGCTTCCCAGACTCCAAGTAAATAGTCCAAGTCACGCTGCAGCGCTGCCTTGGTTTTGCCCACTCCGGCGGTGCGAACGATGACGCCCATACCTTCCGGTGCCTTCATCGCAGTCAAGATGCGTTTCAGCCGCTTGCGTTCTTTGACATCGGGAATCTTGCGGCTGACGCCGTTGCGCGCCATCGACGGCATCAACACCAGGTAACGGCCCGGAATCGAGATGTAGGTCGTCAACGTCGGACCTTTGTCGCCGATCGCATCCTTGGTGATCTGAACGACAACTTGATCGCCCATGCGTACAAGCTCAGTGATGGGCAAGCGCTTGCGCATGCGCCGCCTGGCTCCACCGGTACGTCCCTTGCCTTCGCTCCTGCCGCCCTTCTTCGAGGAAGCATCCTCGGGATCGTCATCGGTCTCGACCATCGACCCGGGGTGCGAGTTGCCTTCCCAGTCGTCCTCGTCTTCGGTCGCCGTCAGCAAACTTTCGAGCGTGAAGCCCTTCTCGCCATAGACGCCGAGCACATCCGAGGTGTGCAGGAAACCGTTCCGGCCTTGGCCGAAGTCGATGAAGGCAGCGCCAATGGCCGGCTCCAGATTCACCACACGACCCCGGTAGATGTCGTTGACGAGGCTCTTTTGGCTCTCGGCATTCATCTGGAAGTCGATGATCTTGTTGTCGGCCACAACGGCCACACGCTTCTCTTCCTTGTCGTCTGCGTTGACCAGGATCAAGCGATCGCGCGTAACCTCGGCGACGACGACTTCATCGTCATCGTCATCCTTGAACATCTTGCGCGAGCGAGAGCGCTTCTTCTTGCCACCGGACTCTTCCGCGCCCTGATCGCGATCGTCGTCGACTCTCGAAGCCGACTTGCGACCGCGTCCACCGCGGCGAGTCTTCTTCTTGACCGGAGCCTCGTCGCCAGCATCGTCTCGCTCGTCATCGGAACGTTCGTCTTCCGGAGCTTCACGGCGGGCACCATCTTTGGCGCCACCACGCGACCGACTACGGCGCGCCTTCTTGCGGGCCGGTTCGGAGTCGCTTGATGCCTCGGCCGACTCAGACCTCGGAAGGTCGTCGGACTCGCCGGGAATCACATCGATCTCGGCCGCATCCGATGTCGCGCCTTGCTTGCGCCGACGGCCACCGCGGCTACCGCGTTTGCGGCGACGCTTCGGCTCGTCCGTGTTCTCTTCCGAATCGGATTCCGCGCTGCGCTCATCTACTGCGTCTTCGTCATCGTGATGACGAGGTTGACGCTTGGAACGCTTCGCGGATTTGGCGCGCGAGGGACGACGGCTGGCGCCCTCGTCACTCTCCGAACGCTCGCCTTCGTCGGCGGATGATTGTGCCTCGTCATCGCGCTCCTCGGAACGCGCGGCGCCTCCACGGCGACGGCGCTTCGTGCTGCTTTTCTTAGAGCGCGGCCTGGGGCTTTCGCCTTCTGTAGAGGGCGGGACGGGTGCGGCCTCCGAGCGCACCTCGGAGTCTTGATCCTCTTCGGATGCGGCGCGTGCACGTGGCTCAGCTTTGCGGCGCCGACGCGGCGGCCTACCCGCACCTTCGTCAGCCTTCCGGTTCTCAGCCTCGGCTTCTGCCCTGCGTGAGTTGTCCTCGACCGCCTCGCCGCTTTCGGCTGGGCGCGCTTTGGTGCGGCGCTTGCGAGTCTGAGGACGCTTGGAAGTCTCGCGACTCGCTTCGCCTCCAACGTCCCCACCAGCATCACTGGACGGAGCACGCTTCGTGCTTGCTTTGCTCTCCGAGCGCTTTTTCTTGGCCCGCTTGCGTTGTCGAGAAGGTGGAGCTTGTGCTCCGCCCCCCACTCCGGCTCCAAAGCCAGGTGCGGTGCCGTCGTGGCCTTCGGGTCGATCTTGTGCCTCACGGCTGGCGCTGGGTTCAAATCCATGCGCCGAATCCCGGAGATCGTCTCCGGGGTGATTGCGTTCACTCATTGTGATGGAGCGATCCTCGTTCGCGTCGCGCTTCGCGCCGGCCACCGATTCGGTGGTGGGCTGCATCTGCGCTCGCGATCCTTCACTCAGCCGCAAGTTTTGTCCGTCGTCGCAAGGCCTCGAGTTGAGGACGTGCGTCGCGGATCGAACCCACAGCGCGGTCTTGAAGACCTGGGGGCGCGGGACGCGCGAGGATCGTGTCGGGTTGTTCAGTCTTTGGGAACCGTGAGAGGGGGCCCAACGGCCAGGAGTCTCGCGGAGTGTTCGAAAATGTGAGCAGCTGAGCTCAGGCAGCCAGAAGGCCGGCGCCGGAAGCTAGATGCGCAACGGGTGTACTCTGGCGAATCAGAGGCAGCGAGTCGAACTCGCGGCAAAGAAAAGCTCAATATCGGCCCTCACGGGCACAAAATCAGTGGTTTCGAGGAACGGCGATTAGCACATCCGTCCCCCCTACCCCAAAAAAGGCCCCGCATCCAATCGCGGGGAGGGCGATAGAGGCGGGGCCGTACCTAGCGAGAGAGATGGACTGCACCTTGTTCGACAGGTTGTTTCAATCGTCCTTGGACGAGCCGTTTAGCCCGTCATGAGACGCGTCGTTCCGCTCGGCAGCAGACGAGCCGCTCCGCTCGGCAGCAGACGAGCCGCTCCGCTCGGCAGCAGACGAGCCGTTCCGCTCGGCAGCAGACGAGCCGCTCCGCTCGGCAGCAGACGAGCCGCTCCGCTCGGCAGCAGACGAGCCGCTCCGCTCGGCAGCAGACGAGCCGTTTCACTCGT
>JBLFWN010000009.1:0-101000 GCA_047611405.1 Planctomycetota bacterium
ACCGGAGCTCAATCGCTCCGGTGGGTTGCAACTCTATGCGCTCGATCGAAGATCGGATCAGTGCCCGTCGCTCAGGTAGCTCATGAACGACATGCCTATGTCCTCGAACTGGTGAGGCCTCGGTACAACAATCGCGTCCTTGATACAGACCTGCTCGCACAGCTTGCACGACACGCAGTTCTTCTCGATCACCTTCGCGATCATGCTCGTCTGCGGCAGGCTGTAGACCGAGTTGTCTTCTAGCGGGTGCATCACAATCGCCTCGAAGGGGCAGACGTCGACGCAGAACTCGCAACCCGTGCAGAGTTCTTCATAAACCTCGGCCTTAGGGACCTTCTTGGGCTTGATCTTCTCGACGACGACTTCGGTGGCGTTGTCGATTGCATCGAAGGGGCAGTAGACACCGCAGACCGAGCAGTTGATGCAGAGGTCAGGATCGATGAAGTAGCGCTCGCCGCTGGTGATCGCGTTGGTCGGGCAGACGCGTTCGCAGATCGAACAGGACGTGCAAGCCGTGGTGATGAAGTGCGCCTTCCACTGCCACGCTTCCATCTTGGCCGCATCGGTGAAGGCCAAGATTTCGAGGCCGCCGTGTGCATCGTGGCGCGAGCGGAATCCGACGATCTCTTTGTCTGACAGATCCCAGGTGGTTGTGAAGCGATCCGGGAAGGAACTCGACGTGTGTGTTAGCGCCAGGATCTTCGTCTTTAACAACTTAACGTCGGCCTTGTCCGCCTCGGCAACCTTCGGCAGCCAGGCCGTCACGAAGACCTTGCGGTCTTGCATATAGACGTGCGAGGTGTACTCGGGCAAGTCCTCTGGTGCGTCGTAGCGGAATCGATCGCGCACGGGGGGGACTTTGGTCGGGAACTGAAGCGTGATCTTCACATAGCCGTCTTCATCGCTCTGCGTGAAGTCGCGGCCGTAGCGCCGATCGCGTTCGGTGACATCTTCCGGAAGGCCGCGCCACAGCGCCCACTGAGCTTCCCAGCCGTGAACCTCCTCCAGCTCGATCGTCAGGATCGGCGGGGGTAGCTCACCTGAGAAGAGGATGGCCGCGGTCGGACAAATGTCGACGACGGTGCGGGCGTTGTAGATCTCTGCCTGCTGGTCGTCGAGGGTGTGCGCCTTCTCGTCGCCACCCATGTAGAAGACTTCAGGGAAGTCCTGGCAACAGGCATCGCAGGCGATGCACAGAACAGGGTCGACAGAGAAAATACCGGACTGGACGGTCTCTTCGAGTGCGGTGGTTTCGGCCATGAGCGGAAGGTCGCGCGAAGGGGTGTGCCCTGCGCCTGATTACGGTCTTCGAAGGGTGCGATCGAATTCTTCTAGATTAGTGGGCTCGAACGACTATCGGCAGCCTTCGACCCGAACTTCTTGCACAAATGGGGTAATCAGTGGTCTGCGAGGCTGTTCTTGCGTCGCACTGATCCAAAAAGTCGATATCCGACCCTGCTTAGCGAACCGGGTATCCGGCTTCGGGAGCCCGATCGCAGAAGCCCTTGAAGTCCTCGACGGTAGTGCGACGCAGAACCTCTTCCCGATTGTGCCAGGCTGCCTTCCACTCAGTGTGGAAGGGGCAGGCGCGTTCGTCGGTGCAGTCGCTTTGGCCCAGCATGCACTCGCGCGGCCGGCGCAGGTGCTCGAGAGCATCGACCACTTCGAACATTGTGATCTCGCTTGCGGAGCGCGCCAGGCGGACCCCACCGGAGCGCCCACGTTGGCTGTCGACCAGCCCACGCAGCACGAGCGGCTGTAGCACCTTGCTGAGGAAGGGGCCCGGAATATCCAAAGCCTCGGCGATCCTGCGGGTCAGCTGATACTGAGCGGGCGGTTGCTGAGCGAGGAAGGTGAGTGTTCGGACCGCGTACTGGCTGGTCCGGCTGAGGTGCAACATCGAGTTTTACTGTCGGAGGGAGGAGCTCGTGGAGGATTCTTTGGAGAGTTCTCGGGGGGTACGGATCCTCGAACTCTCTCGTTCGCGAGAGGTGTAGGTAGTTCATCGACTCTCGCTGCGAACAACCAGCTCAAAGGTCCAGAAAATCACTGTAGAGGATATTTATATCCTCTGGACGGTTTTTTTTGAGGGTGGAAGTTTCAAGTTCCAGCCCGAACCGCAATATTGACAGGCTTGGGAAGCCGGACAGGCAGTCCTCTAGCTGCGCGTCGAAACAGGCCGGTCCATGGATCGGGTTCTCCGGATTGACTGGCAAGGCGCCAGGCTGCGTAAATCGCTGGGTGCTAGTCGTCGGTTCTGGCAACGCTGCCGGACGATTAGGAGGCCCCGAGATACGGATCGGACTCTCTGGGTGGGCTGCTAGCGCTCGTCTGGGTGGGCTCTGTTGCGGGGGTCCATGATGATGGATCCGATCTGCCGGAACTGGTTGCGACGACGAGCCGGTCGTTCAATGCGCTTCGAGCCAGTTCTTGCCGTGACCGAAGTCGACCCTTAGCGGGACATCCAGGGAGACCGCATTCTCCATGCAGTCTCGGACCAGTTCTGTGCTGGCTTCGAGTTCTCGGATAGGAATCTCGATCAGCAATTCGTCGTGCACCTGAAGCAGCATCTGTCCGTGCAGCGGGCTAGCAGTCAGACGTGTCTCCAAGTCGATCATCGCGCGTTTGATCACGTCGGCTGCGGAACCCTGCACTGGCGTATTGACCGCCACATTTTCGGCCATTGCGCGCGCACGTGAGTTCTGCGAATTGATGTCCAAGATGCGGCGCTTATGACCCATCAATGTCTGCACATAACCCAACTCACGGGCGGACTCCAAGGTGGCGTCGATCCAACCGCGGACTTTCGGGAAGGAGGCGAAGTAGCGTTCGATGAACTCCTTCGCTTCGGCGACGCTCATGTCGTTCTCGCGCGCCAAGCGTTGGGCACCCATGCCATAGAGCAACCCGAAGTTGATCGCTTTGGCTCGTGAGCGCATTTGACGATCGACCGTGTCGGGCTCGACATCGAAGATCGCCGCCGCCGTCGATGCGTGGATGTCGGCACCGGCACTGAAGGCGGCGGCCATCGATTCGTCGCCTGCCAGGTGCGCCATGATGCGCAGCTCGACCTGACTGTAGTCGGCGGCCAGAAGCACCCATTCGCCGTGCTCGTCGGCGGCGCGCGGGATGAATGCCTGCCGCAAGCGCTGGCCACGTGGCGTGCGAACCGGGATGTTCTGCAGGTTTGGATCCGAGGAAGCCAGCCGGCCGGTTGCCGCGGTGACTTGACTGAAAGAGCAGTGGATACGGCCGGTAAGCGGATGAACGAATTTCGGCAGCGGGTCGACGTAGGTGTTCTTGAGCTTCGCGACTTCGCGGTACTCGAGCAGGCGTTGCACTATCTCGATGTCGCCATACTTTTGCGACAGGGTGCCGTGGTCGGTCGCCCAACCGGTCTTCGTGCGTTTCGGTTTCTTGACACCGGCCTGGTCCTGAATGCGCAGCTTTTCGAACAAGATCGCGCCCAGCATCTTGGTGCTGTTGATGTTGAATTCCTCTCCGGCCAGCTCGTGCAATTTGGCCACGCTCGACTCGATGTCGACTTGCAGCTCTTTCGACAAAGTTGCGATCAAGTCAGTGTCGACTCGGATGCCGCGCCGTTCCATTGCGGTCAAGACCCCGACAAGAGGCAGCTCGAGACTCTCATACAGCTCGCGTTCGCCCGCTTGGTCGAGCTCTTCGCTCATGGCTTCGAACAGCCGGAAGGTTACATCCGCATCTTCACACGCGTACTCGGCGACCTGTTCGATCATGACCTCGGCCATAGTGACCCGGTCTTTGCCTTTGCCGATGATCTGGCTGGTCGGGATCTTCTTGAGCCCGAAGTACTTGAACGCCAAGTCGTCCAAATTGTGGCGCCTCGTCGAGCCAGCCAAGCAATAGCTGGCGACCATCGTGTCGAAGTCGGGCGGGGGGACTTCGAGGCCCGAGGTGTTGAACACGTGCGCATCGTATTTGTAGTTCTGCCCTATGCGCTTGTAGTCGGGAGATGTGAGTAGGGGATGCAAAGCTTCTAACAGTGCAGCCGGGCCACCGGGCAGAACGGCCGGCGAAGCGTTGAAGGGCACATAGAAGGCACGTCCCAACTGAGCGCTGAACGAGACGCCGACGATGTTGACGCGCATCGCGTCGAGGCCGGTCGTCTCGGTATCGACCGCAAAGGTGCCGGCCTTCATAAGCTCGGCGGTCATGGCAGCCAAGCCGGCCTCGTCCTCGACGAGCACGTAGTCGCGTTCCATCTCGGTCGTCGACTCGGTCGCATCGACGATCGATTTGACCAAGGCCTGGAAGCCGAGGCGGCTGAAGATGTCGATCAATGCTTCTTGATCGGGCTGGGCAGGAGTCAGCTCCTTGACGCTTGACTCGAGCGGAACCTCGGTATCGATCGTCACAAGCTCGAGCGACAACAAGAGTTGTTCGCGATCGCGCTCGATGTACTCGCGCGCTTTGCCCTTGACCTCGTCGAGATGCTCCAGCACTCCGGCAACCGTGCCGAATTGAGCGATCAACTTGGCGGCACCCTTCTCACCGATGCCTTTGACGCCAGGCACATTGTCTGAACTGTCGCCCATGATCGCGAGCACATCGATCACGTGATCGGGTGTCGTGCCGAACTTCGTGTGGACCGCTTCGATGTCTTCGATGATCAGATCGACGCCGGGCTTGAAGACGTTGTAGAGCTTGGTCTTCTCGCTGACGACCTGCATCAGGTCCTTGTCGCCCGTGACGATCATGACCTCGTGGCCGGCCGCCTCGCCCTGAAGAGCCAGCGTGCCGATGACATCATCGGCCTCGAATCCTGGAACGGTGAAGATAGGAATGCCGTGCGCCAGCACGACATCGCGCAGCCAATCGAGCTGGGCGATCATCTCTTCGGGCGCCTTCTCGCGCGTGGCCTTGTACTCGGCGTACTGCTTGTGCCGAAAGGTCGGTCCCGGAGGATCGAATGCGACCGCAATCAGATCTGGCTTCTCTTTTTCCAGCAGACTCCGCAGCGTCTTCGTGAATCCGAAGACGGCGCCCGTCGGCCGGCCGTCGGGATCGGTCAGACCGCTGCGGAAGAGGGCGAAGTGAGCCCGATAGGCGAGAGCAGTTCCGTCGAGGAGAAAGAGGCGCGACATGCGCGCACGGTATCCGGGCAGCGTTGCCTCTGTCCATCCTTCGCGCGCGGTAGCGCACGAGCTGGTCCATCGCCCTGGCAGTGGGGCAGTCAGGTAGAGCTCTCCCTCCACGAATGAACTCTCGCGAAACCTATGCAATCGCCACGGACCGGATCACGGTACCGTGGCGATTCAAAGCGCAGGGGAGTGGCCTGCTACAGGTACAAGCCCATGTCAGCCAGTTGCTTCTTGACCCAACGCGCTTTGCCGGGGTCTTCGCCGGTCTTCAGGATCTTGCCTTCGATCTGAATCCCCTTCACCGCGACGGTAATCGTGGAATGAATCCACAAGAAGATCCCGCCTGCCGTGCGGTCTTCGACGCCGATGGTGCGCAGCTTCTCGCCATTGCGGTACATCGTCAGCGAATTGCCATCGTGCACGAGCTTCATCTTGTAGGCCTTGGCCGCCTTGATCTCGCGGCCGGAGGTTTGCACATCGACGAGGACCTTCTTGACCGAATCTTCGCGCGTTTCGAGGTCATAGACATCGAGACCGCCCGTCCAGCTGCCTTGTCCGTCGTCACACAAGCCCATCACGATATGGGCCAGCATGCCCTGTCCGGGTTGAGGCCGACCGTACAGCAGGTCATAGCTGATCGTTATCGGGCTCTCCCACTGCACTGCGTGGCGGAAGCAGACCGCGCCATCGCCCTCCAAGTTGCCGGCTTTCACCTTCCACTTAGACTGTTGCTCGGTCTTGCCGACCGGGAATTTTTTTTGTCGGCGCTCTGCCAGATAGCCTTCGTCCTTCGGCCAGTCCTTGAGCTCCTCGGCGGAGTCGAAGGTGTAGCTCATGCGAACGCGGCCGTTGTCCAGCGCTTCGATCTTGCCCCCGAGCTGCGAGGCGAGCCCTTCGGCATCGTGAATGACCCCGAAGGCTTGCGCACAGAGTTCCGTCAACGCATCGGCCCGCTCACGCACAGCCTTCTCGTTGGCGAAGCGTTCCAGCATCTCACGGCTAGCATCGATGACGGCATTCGCCGTCTCGACGGAATCAGGCTTGGGCAATCGCGCAAGGCCGTCCAGAGCGCCAGCGATCTGCCCCAGATCCATCACGTCGAGCAGGTCGGCCTTCGCATCGGCGATCAGCTCAGGAGCGCCCTCTTTCTTCTTGTCCAAACCCTTGTCCCAGCGGTTTTCTCCGCCGATCAAGCGCGCGTAGGCTGCGATCCATCCAGGGCCATACTTCGAGGCGTCTGTTCCCAGAGCTTCGACCAGCTCGAGCGGCGTGATCTTGTTGATCTCGAGCTCTTTGACCCCGACTCTATTCGAGCCGAGCTTGACCATACCGGCTTCGATCGCCACGACCGGCGCCACGATTTTGCCCGCCTTGGCCTTCATGCGGAACTTCTTCTTTGGGTCGCCGACCAAGTCTTGCAGGAAGGCATCTCGTGTCTCTTTCAACGCAGACAGCCGCTTCGAAGCACGCATGATGCGATCGGTCTCTTCGCCCGCTTCGACAGAAGCTTGGGCCTTCGTCAACAGTGCAATACCCGACTCGTAGTCACCGGTTTGCGCGACGCCGAGTGCCAGTGCCAACCATTCTTGAGCGCTCGCGGGGATCAGAGCAAGCGCGGGCGTCGTGTAGTCGCCCAGGGATAGCGAAGCAGAGCCAGCCGCCGCGGCGATGTATTCACCGGTGGCGAGGCCGCGTGTCCAGAGCGTGAAGCCCTCGTCAAAGAAATCGAGCGATGTGTCGAGTGCCGCCTCGAGCGCAGCGTCCGAACCCTCGTTCTTCAGCGTCGTTCCTAAGTACTGAACGGAGGCTTGTGAATACTTCGCGTTGCCACCGAAGATCATGAAAGCGGCGCGAAGGTTACATAGATGCTCGTAAGCCTCTTTGCACTCTTCCAGGGTTGGTAGGTTGGCGCCGACATCGCGTGCTTGCGTTCGGAAAGCGCCCAGCATGTCGCGATCCGACTTGATGCCGCGCATGCGGAACATCGGCAGCAGCCACAGATCCCACTGCTTCTCGTCCTCGACGATCGACTCGAGCCAAGAAACGGCGTCAGTCGGCGGGGCGCCGACACCGAGGTCATTGATGTCATCGCTCTCGTGCGCCGCGTGCATGCTGGCCAGGCCGTTGAGCAACCAGATCTCTTGCGGCAAGCGTCCATCCGGTGCGTGCTGCCTGATAATGTCGCGGAAGTAGGCGCGCAAGGCGGGCACTCGTTGCCATGCCTTGGTTGCGCTGCCCGTGTGCTTGCGCATATAGGTCACGGTCACAGACAGCTTTTCGAGAGCGAGTGCAGATGATTCGTCGGGATGACCCGTCCTACTAGCTCCGCGAATCGTGCTCGTGAAGGTGCGCTGATCCTGCAAGACGAAGACGGGTGAAAAAGTGGGGTCGGGTATGCGCTCCAGACCGAGCGGAATTACATAACGCTCGATGGCCGTGCTCGCGGTCGACGTGAGCCAGGGCAGATACAACTCCTTCGCCGCATCGTGAATCGCGTCCTGCCCACCCATGGGGACCTGGGTGAAGAACACACATGGCATCGAGCTCGTGTCGATCAGCCACGTGCATCGAGAGAAGAATGCGTTTTCTTCGCGCAAGCGCGTTTCGTATGCGACGAGAGCTTCGCCCTTGGGCGGTTTTTGCGCAGCCACACCGGGGTTTGCCCATATGGCACTCGCGATAAGGGCGAAGGCCGCAAGGGTTGCTCTTTGCGACCATCGCGAAGACACAGAGCGGGCAGACGGAATCAGAAGGGGTGTCACGGACGGTGTCTCAATGGGCAAACGGCGGAGCGGGGGCAGGAAGGACCTCGACATCATGGCCGGTGAGAGCTGCGCTAGCAGCGGCTCAGCATGGGGGGGGCGTACGTATGGCGAACTGGGGAGTTCTCTACTACTGAAATGCCGCAGAGGCCTCGAATACTCTCGAAGATTCGAGTTAGCTTCGAAGAACCCCCGATTATGACAGAAGGCGGACAAAGCGACCGTGTCTTGGAGTCCGTTCTGGAGTCAGAAGTTTGTGATACGACCTCTGGAGGCGCGTGCGGCTAGGCTCATGAAGTCCAGCTCCAAGAAGCCCAAGCTGTACTTACGAACTGTCAGGCTTCCCTGTTGGAGACTCGAAAGCGCGCATCATAGAGCCGTGCCGGTCACCGCACTCCGCCTCAGGCGCCACTCCAGCGCTGGAGTGCACAAGCCCCGGCCGCCCAACACGGAAGCATGACAGTTCCGTTGGATCCCATCGGGAGTGTCGGGGCGGCGGGCCCAAGTGTGGCGTTGGGCTGCTAGGATTCGCGCCCGTGACTGCTGCTTTCTACACCCTCGCACCTGATGTCCCCGATCTCTCTGCACTGGGCGCAACCCAGCCGGAGGACTTGCTCGGGACGGGCTCGCCGCTATTGGAAGAAGCGCGGGCCGAGCGTGTCGGAGGCTCAGCGGGGTCGCAATTGTGGCGTTGTCCGCTTCCCGGAACGCCCGGCAGTGATGGGAGGCGTAATGGTCCGCCGCGTGGTGCCGGCACGGGATGGATTTACATCCGCCGTTATCAGCAACCAACGACTCGGGATCTGTTGCGTGCGCGCTTGACGCATCCTCGCAGCGATAGCCTTGCGCAGCGCGATTGGAATCTGCTGTGTCACATGCGCGCCGAGGGGGTCAACACTCCCGAACCCTTGGCGGTTGGATCGACGGCATCCTCTTGGATCGCGAAGCGGTCCTTCTTGGTGACGCGCGCATTGGATGAGGTGCAGCCTCTGATCGAATGGCTAGCTCAATCCGGTGTGCAATTGGACGTACGTCGGCGTGGACTGCGAGCTGTCGGCCTGATGTTGCGACGACTCTTCACGGCGCGGGTCGAACTCCCGGGCCTGAGGCTGGAGCACATTCAGCTCTCGATCCAGGACCCGGTGCGCGCCGACTTGGACGCCGATGCTTGCTCGATGGAACAGATCGCACAAGTGCGCGCCGATCGATCCGGAGCCTTGCCTATCGTCGACGGCAACCTGCGCTGGCGACGACTGCCGACGGTCGTGTTGACCAGCGTCGTGGGCGGAGGGATCACAAAGAGGGTCCGCCCAGGGAGCGTTCGCAAATGCTTGCGTTCCCTAAACACGGAGGCTCTGGCGTGCGAACTTCAGAGGAGCGATCGCTTGCGAGTAGCTTTGCGTGCCGCACCGCGCGATTCGGCCTGGGGGCGAGTGCTCCGATCCTGGATCCGGAAGCAGAGGTGAGCCCGGAGGCTTCGGGCTCTATAGAGTGTGTACGAGGAGCTATCTCAGTTGACCTCAGATCCAGTGGGGTCGAGGCCGAAACAGCCACTGATAGCTCCGACTTGTCTGCGAAAGACATGTTCGGATCCTGTATTCGAATCCTCATCACGACGCCAAGCTCCGCGATTCCATGTCTGAAGTTCGAACCAACGACGGCTCCGTCCCCACTGTTCGCGCCTTCTTTGCGGGGGTCCTGATGGGGCTCGCCAACCTCGTACCGGGCATCAGCGGCGGAACGATGATTCTTGCGGTGGGTCTGTACGACCGTTTCATCAGCTCGGTCGCGGATATCACGCGCTTGAAGTTCAAGCGACAGTCCTTGTTGTTTCTCGGAACTCTGGCTGTTGGTCTGGTTGTGGCCGTGCTCGTCTTTTCGGGCTTGGCGGTAGCCTTCGTGGGCGAGTACCGCTGGGTCGCTTATAGCTTGTTTATCGGCATGACACTTGGCGGCGCACCGGAGCTGGTCAAGCATTGCTGGCCTGCCAAACCTGCGTGCATCGTGGCCTTTGGTCTGGCCGTCGGCTTGATGGTGACGCTCGCACTCGAGCTCTCGGGAACACAACTCCCACGCGACACTTGGGTGCTATTCCTGGTCGGTGCCGTGGCGGCTTCGAGCATGATATTGCCCGGTATCTCAGGTTCCTACATTTTGCTGATCCTGGGCATGTACGACCTGGTCGTCGGCAGCCTCAGTTCAAGCGCGTTGCGCGAGGACTTTGGTGGGAGCCTTGCGATCGTTGCTCCCGTCGTCATCGGTGCCGTTGTTGGAATCGCGTTGCTCTCGAACGTCCTCGAGAAATTGCTCGCAAAGCACAAGGCTATCTCGCATGCGGCTTTGCTGGGACTCCTGATCGGATCGGTGGTCGGGCTGTATCCCTTCCGCCAACCGGTCAACGCGGAATTGGCGAACAAGCCAATGCGCAAAGCCGTCACGATGTTGATCGCGGGACAGGATGAGGGCGCTGTGCTGGAGAAGTACGGTGCGGAGTTCGATCTGCTGCGTGCGCGGGAATTGAGCGAAGAACACGCCGGTGCCAGCGCCGGGCATTTAAAGATGATAGGCGACGCACTCGAGACCTTCGAGCCAAGCGGCTCGCACATCGGCGGCAGCTTGCTATTGTTCATGCTCGGAACCTTGATCACGCGCCGCTTGGGGAAGCGGTCCAAAGACGACCCTGAATCGACCGCTGACGCGCGACCTCCTGCGAGTCACGGCAATGCTGCATGACGACCCTCTGCACCCTTAACGCGAATGGCATCCGTGCCGCGCACAAGCACGGCTTCCTCGATTGGCTCGAGCGCAAACAGCCAGATGTATTGTGCTTGCAGGAGGTCCGTGCTCAGCGTGACCAGGTCGGACCCGAG
The DNA here is from genome assembly GCA_047611405.1 of Planctomycetota bacterium. Lineage (GTDB taxonomy): Bacteria > Planctomycetota > UBA1135 > UBA1135 > JBLFWN01. The sequence goes on from JBLFWN010000009.1 coordinate 10,753, forward strand.
CTCTTGTCGCCCGTGGGCTACAACAGCCGCTGGTTCGTCGCAGATAAAAAGGGCTACGCAGGCGTCGCGATCTACTCGAAGAAGCCAGTCGACAGCTACCATGTCGGGTGCGGGCTCGATTGGGCCGATTCCGAGGGCCGCATGTTGCGCGCTGATTTCGAGGACTTCTCGATCATCAGCATGTACCTGCCCTCGGGTTCGTCATCGCCCGAGCGCTTGGCGCTCAAGTTCGAGTTCATGGAATACGCGCAGGGCCTCTTGAAGGATCTCGCGCGCGAGAAACGTCCGGTCGTCGTGTGCGGTGATTGGAACATCGCTCACACTGCGCTCGACATTCATGCACCGAAGCGGAACGAGAAGAACTCTGGGTTCCTTCCCGAAGAGCGCGAATGGCTGAGCAAGGTGCTTGCCATGGGATGGACCGACGCGTTGCGCAGCTTGCACCCCGATGTGCCAGGCTTGTACTCGTGGTGGTCGACTCGCGGGCAAGCGCGCCAGAAGGATCTGGGCTGGCGCCTGGACTACCTGATGCTGAACAAGGCGATGGGTGGTCGTTTGAAGAGCGCTTGGATCGAAAAAGATGCGGGGCTCAGTGACCACGCTCCCGTCTGGATCGAGATCGAAGACTGAGTACCGGGACCTGAAAGGGTCAGCGCAGCAGACTGGTAAGGCGAGAATTCGCTGCCGTGGTAGATGGCTGGCATCTGGCTGGCAACATGCGGCCCCGTGGTTAGGATTTCGGTGTCAGGTCGGATTAGAAGCCGATCAACAATCCGACGCGCGCGATCCAACCGTCGAGCTCTCTGCCGAATGCGGCGGGATATTCCTCGAACTGGTGCACGATCCCAAACTCCAGATAGGTCTCTGGCCCGATTTCGCGACGGATTCCGCCGCCGAGGTCGAACGAAGTTTGCGTCCCGAGCCCGTCATAGATCTGGCTCTTGCGCAGAGTCGCTTCCACGAAGGGTTGCGTCGCACCATTGAGCGGACCCAACTCCCGGAGGACGCCTCCGGTGAACTCGGTCGAGCGCGACAAGAGGTCAGACTCGGCGAAGTCGTACACCCGGCCCCCGAGACCAGCGAAGATCCAAGTCTGGTCGTAGGTCTCCAATTGGAGAGTCAGGTTCAGACCCTGGATGTCGACCGACTCGACTCCTTGGTCGCCCGTCACCAGCACGTCGGACCAAATTGGGGCAGTGACTCCAATCCGACGATGGCCGGTGGTCGATGCGCAGGCACTCAGCAAGCAGGCCAGGCCGAGCGTGAAAATCCGGTGGAACTTCATCGAGGGCTAGTGAAACCGATAGGGCGGGCGGAAGTCGCGCTCAATCCTGATTCAACAGCATTGCGGGCAGCGAGCCGTTATTCAACTTCGAGCGTAGGCGTTGCCAGCGTTTTGCCACGGCGTCGCTCGTGATCCTGAGGCGCTCGGCCACCTCTTTGTAGGGCAAGCCTTCGAGTCCGCAGTGAAGGACGAGCTTTTGTTCCTCTTCAGGAAGTCCACGGACCTCCTCCGCGAAGATGGACAGGCTCTCGTCCCGCATCAGTCGCTTGCTGACGGCCGTCACACTATCCGGAAGGCTGTGAATGGCGCGCATTTTTGTCGTCGGACCGATCCCAACGCTGGATCCGCGCTGCTTGCGGAAGGCTTCCAAGAGCACGTTTTTAGCGACGCGAAAGATCCAAAGCCGGAAGGGTATGCGCTCGGGGTCAAAATCCTCCAGGGCCCGCAGCGCCCGAAACCAGACCTCTTGAACCAGATCTTGAGGCTCGATCAAGGAGCGCTGCCCCGGCCGAATTCGAAGGTCAGCCCAGGTGTGGAGGGCCGGCGCGATCGACGCGTACAACTCTTCGAAACTCTCGCTCGAGCCCTGACGAGCTTCGCGCACAAGCCTCATCGTGCGGGGATCCTCGGGCGGATTCTGCGGAGGTGTGGGCGAATTCATGGGCCTGTGCATGGTAGCAGTCCGCCGAGCGAGCAGCGATCGGAACCAGCTCTAGCAGCTCGCCCTAATCACTCCGGTCCATGCCTCGGGTCCTCTGGATAGCTTGGCAACCTTGCCAGAATCGTCGAATCGTGTCGAAGCATACTCGGAAGCCGGCGCCTCGCGGGCCAATCCGGAATTCGCAATCCATGCACAGACCTTCTTCCTTGGGCTGCGTGGTGGCAGTCCGGCAGCGGGACGCGCGTTCCGTCGGTTAGGATCTAAGCGCTCATGGCCAAGGATCACCCGCGTACTGAAGCAGACCCGGGCGCCGCAGCCTTGTTCGACTTCGTCAGCGACTTTCTGGACGATCTCGATCGCGGCGGGCCGGTGAAGCTCGTCAGCTACCTCGAACGCTATCCGGGCTACGAAAATATTGTTGCGCGCGAGTACCTGAGACTCGTGGACGATAGCGAGGCGAGTGCGATTGCGAAGGACTCCGGTACGGAGGATCTGGATGCATCTCGTGTCGGTCCCTATCGATTGATTCGAGAGCTGGGATCGGGCGGGCAAGGCAGCGTGTTCTTGGCTCAGGACACGCGCATCGCTCGTCACGTCGCACTGAAACTCTTGCGCAGCGGCTTTGTCAGTGAGGCGGAGCGCAGGCGCTTCCGACGTGAGGCCGAAGTTATCGCGAATCTCGATCACCCGGGTATCTGCGGCGTGCTCGAAGCAGATGTTGAAGGCGAGGTGCCTTATATCGCAATGCGCTACGTCAAGGGCGTGTCTCTCGCGCAGGCCATCCATGCAGCTGCGACGCGTGATGCTTGCGAGAGCGAGCTTGACGATGGGATGCGCGAAGCGATCACATCTTGCTGCGCACCGACGACTCGCTCGGAGCTCTTCTCCGTGTTGCGCACCTTCGAGCGCATGGCGCGCGCTCTGCACGCTGCGCACGAGATCGGGGTGATTCATAGGGATATCAAACCGGGCAACATTGCTATCACTCCGGCGGGAGAGCCTGTCGTGTTGGACTTTGGAATCGCGCGCGATCAAGCTGCAGTAACTGAAGCCTTGACCATGTCAGGCGAGATTTTCGGCACGCCGCTGTACATGTCGCCGGAACAGCTCGAAGGTCACAGCGAGCGTTTGGATCGACGCACGGATGTCTACGCGCTCGGCGTGACGCTGTTCGAGGCACTGACTTTGAAGCGGCCTTTCGAGCGCGACAATCGGCTCGAGCTCGAGCGCGCGATTTTGTACGAGCCGGTTCCCAATCCGCGCGCTCTGGCTCCGGTGATCACCGATGAACTCAAGGTCGTGCTCGAGACGGCGTTGGACAAAGATCGCGATCGCAGATACGCGACCGCGCTCGAATTGGCTGAAGACTTGCGCCGCATCTGTGAGTACGAACCGATTCACGCGCAACCCGCTGGGTGGTGGTTGCACTTCCACCGCTGGGTCAGGCGCAACCCGGCCTTGGCGACTGCGCTCATCGCGACCTTGTTGCTGTTGGTCGGTGGGCTAGGCATTTCTCTGACCCTTTTGTCCAGTGAACGCGAGGCGGTGCAGCAGAAGCAAACCGCGCTCGACGAGAAGACACGCGCACTCGATCGCGCTCAAGGACTTCTGTTGTCGCAACGGACGAGTGCGATGATCGCTACCGATCCGGCGGCGGCTCTCGCGCTTGGATTGCGTGCCGTCGAAGCAGCGCCCAACTATCAGACGCTGTCGGCTCTGTACGCTCCACTCTTTGCTTGCCAGCTTGAGCGAGTCTTGGAAGGCAACCCAGCTGATCGAGTGTGGGATATGGCCATCAGTACCGACGGGCAAACGATCGTCGGTGGATTGGATCATTCGAGCGTTCGGATATGGTCGCTCTCGGACGGCACGTCGCTGCGTAAAATCGAGACGGTAGGAACGGTCGTTCGGCGCGTGGCTCTGCACCCTTCGGGTCGTTGGCTGGTCAGCGCGAGCTATACCGAGGCGCAGGTGCCGGAGGATCCTTTGCTGAAGAACACGGGCGCTGATCCTGATGACGATGCACAGATGACATCCCCCGAATCGGGTGTCAGTGCGATCGAGATTTTCGATCTGTCCAAGGAGGACAATCGCTGTGTCGAGCGCTTGGACTTGGGCACGAGTCCGATCTTGTGGCTCGAGTTCAGCAGGGACGGCCGGGCTCTCGTCGCACAACCGGCGGAAGAGGACGCGGCCCTGTGGTCGGTCGAGGGTTGGAGCCTACGCGCTCGCCTAAAGACGCCAGCAAACACAGTCGGCCGCGCGAGCTTTAGTCCGAGTGGTCGACACATCTTGACATCCAGCACCAGGCCAACAGGAACACAGCGGCCGGCCTCGAATGATGCTCACCTATGGGATGCGCACACGGGGGAGTTGCTGCAGGCTCTGATCGAGCATGAAGCCGCCATCTATTGCGCGGACTTCGACCCTTCGGGACAACGCATCGTTACCGGTGATATCGCGGGACGCCTCCTCCTTTGGAACCTGCTAGGAGAGGTGCTCGAGGAGCTGCAGCTGTCCGGTGCGATCGCGAGCTTGGCCTTCTCACCAGTTGGCGCGCGCTTAGCCGTATCGGTGCGCGAAAGCATCGCTGGCCTTACTACTCAGCCTTCGATGCCAAAAGCCGGCCTGCGATTGTTTCAAGTCGAGCCGCAGGGGACGCTCAGATCGATTCGGACGAAGGCGGATCCGGATGGAACGGAGATTGGTGACTTGCGCTGGAGTCCAGATGGTTCGCGCATCGCGACTTCAAGCGGCAATCGCTTGTCCATCTTGGATGGGCAGACAGGTGAACGCTTGCGCGATTTGCGAGCACAGATATTGCTGATCGAAACACAATGGACGCCGGACGGTCGACGCGTGGTCTCGCTTAGCCAATCTCCGCGCTTACACGTCTGGCGCGCCGGCAATTTGTCGCATGCCTATCAATTGAGTGGTCATGCTGGACCCGTCAATTGGGCTACCTTCGCAGCTAATGGACGGCGTGCGATCACGGCCTCGGCCGATGGGACTCTGCGGGTATGGCATACACCGGTCGGTCGGGATGAGGACGAACGTCTGGATCCCGGTACGTGCATCGGAGTTCTTGAGGGCCACGCGGGTGGGGTTACGTGTGCGGACTTAGATGATGAGCGTGGACAACTCGTCAGCGGTGGCCGGGATCGAAGCTTGGTGCTGTGGGATTTGCAAACGCATCGGAAGCTGTGCGAGTCGAAGAACTTGGCAGCCACGCCGACTCGCGTCGTGCTCTCTGCTTCTCATCAGCGCGCAGCCGTCATGGACGAGGAAGGTCGTATCGAGTTGCATTGGCTCGACGGCAGTGGCAACCGGCGGGTGTTAGTGGAGAGCGGGGCGCTTGGAGTGCGGAGCGAGCCATCCGGCGACCGCCTGGCGTGTGTTGGGCTCGGGTCGCGCATCGACTTCTTCGATTGGACAAACGGCGCAGCGCTGGCTGAGATTACCTACGAGTCCTATCGGCCGCAGGCCAGCGTCTCTGACTTGGCCTTCCGCTCGGATGGCCGCGAGATAGCGATCGCTTGCTCGGACAAGTTCCTGCGCCTCTACGATCCTGTGACGCTGCAGCCGAGCCGCGACCCAGTCTCCTTTTTCCGAGCGCGGACGCTCGAGTATCAGGCGAGCGGAGACCATCTTGTCGTCATCGGATTCCGCGGTGGCGGCGCGATTCGCGTCGTCGAGCCGGCCGGCGGCAAATCGCATCAGCCTTCTGCCTTCCACGTCGGCCCTATCGTGCAAGCGATCTTTGACCCGTCGGGAGAGTGCGTGGTTTCAGCCGGCTCCGATGGTGCGGTGCACGTTTGGCAGGCTGCCGATGGCCAGGCGCGCGTGCACATGCGAATTCACGAGGCTCCCCTGACGACTATTTGCTCTAGCCAAGCGGCCACTGGGGCCAGAGTTCTGAGTGCAGACGAAGCGGGAAAGGTACTGATATGGCCCATAGACGTGCATTCCGCGGCCCTGGACCGTCGTCCACGGAGGCTGCGCGTCTGGGAATTGGAACGTGCGTTAAGATTAGCTGGGTTGCAATTGGAGCCGACGGGTCCTGCGGATGAGTGATCTCGTCTAAGGCAAGCCCGCTCCAGATGCACTTTTTGGGCGAATTCTGTCCAGTTCCCCTGCCTCGCCTCATGTAGCAGCACCATGATTGCCCCGCACCTTCGAATTGGCCCACACCACAGGTTTGGCCCGCACCACCGACTTGGAATGACCAAGGCCTGCCAACGTAGGTTCGCCTTAAGAGCTTGTGCCGCAGGCCTGGGTCGCATCGCGCTGATTGCTGCCTCGCTTGTGGGCGGAGCTCAGGCTCAAGACTTGTTCACTTTCTCGGTCGATTGGCATGGTCCGGCGAACGGCACCCCGGGTTTTGGGGGCGTGATCGAGATCACTGAAGGTGACATTCTGATGCCGCCTTTTGGCTTCCCTGACTTCGGCCCCTTGCCGCCGCCTCAAATCTTCTTGACCGGTGCGGAGATGGGCTTACCGCTCTACGGCATTTGTGATTCGACTCCCGGGAATCCGTGTCGCATCGAAGTCGATGCATTTTCGGATGGCAACGACTCCATCCTGAAGAACCTCCCGGGCCTGCCATACAACATCTATTTCTCGACCGACGAGTATGCGGTAGGTTTCGGCGTCGGGCCGACGGCTTCGATTTTGTCTGAGGCACCCTTTGGGGATATCAGTGCCGATGTCTTTGTCAGTCTACAGACGAACCCTGGACCGATACCGCCATCGACCATTGCTCCCGCGATTCCGAACACACTTGGCTTTGATGGCAACGGCGAAGCGAGTAGTGCACCGGTTCCTGCGGTCGCGCCTGGATTGGGGATCAGGGAGCCCAATATTCCATTCACAGGCCTGCCCAACCAACCGTTCGACTTTGGTGACAACCTCGATGCGCTGAACATCAACACGAATCTGACGCAGGCGCGCGTGTTCTTTTCGTTGGATGGTGGGCTCTTCGATACGAAGGCAGGAGTGAACAACTCGAACTCTGCGCAGCAAAACTTCAACCTCTCCGCTGGGGATATTTTGATGCGCAATTTGGGTGGTGGCGCTCCGACTGTGTACGCGGACCACGCACTGTTGGGGCTCTCCGCACTCGATGATATCGACGCGCTGATTTTGCACGAGAACGGGGACAACTTGTATCAGCCGTCGCTTGTGCCCTATGACTGGGAAGGCGGCACGACCGATATGTTGATCTTCTCGGTGCGCCGTAGTTCACCGATCATTGGTCAACTCGACAGCATTCAGGGGGTCCCGATCATGCCCGGCGATCTGTTGGTTCCGCCGCTTTTCGGTCCGGACCCCGGCACGACGCCTGGCCTGTTGATCCCGGGCGAGTCCTTGGGCTTGTCGACGGGACGTCTGGGTGGCGAGTTCGACGATATTGACGCGCTCGATGTCGAGGATGATCCGCCCTATCACGACTGCAACGACAATGGCATCGACGACTCGGTCGACATCGCGAACGGCGGATCCTGCGACGACAACATGAACGGGATCCCTGACGAATGCGAGCCGCCAGGTACTGGCTATTGCTTCTGCACTACGGGCCAGGGACCGTGTAGCAACGATTACACCAATGGTGGCTGCGAGAACTCGACCGGCAGCGGTGCGATATTGGAAGGCACTGGAAGCAGCAGCGTGTTCCAGGACGATCTCGTGTTGACCATCACGCAGGCTCCTACTGGCCAGTTTGGCTTGCTGTACATGGGCAGCAACCAGATCTCGGCACCCTTCGGGGATGGCCTACGCTGCGTCGGCGCTGGCGCTGGCGGTACTCATCGATTCGGGGTCCAGAGTTCTCGTGGAGCAGGGACCTATACCGAAGGACCCGGAATCATCTCGGACGCCTGTGCGAACTTCCCGCCCGCTGGCTGCATCCTGCTTGGTGCAACTTGGAACTTCCAGGGCTGGTATCGCGATCCCGGCGGACCTTGCGCTAACGCGCACAACCTGTCGAATGCTTGGTCGGTGACGTTCACTCAGTAGCATGCCCGGGTGCTGATGGGGAGCTGCTCTGCCACTGCGTACCCATTCAGGCCGCGACTTGCGAAGACACGCCGCTACGAGCACTTGCTCGTAGCGGCGTTCTCGTGTCCAACTAGGCGAGCAAGAAGGATCATTGAGGAAGAGTGCCCTGCTATAGTTGACGCGAGTTGCGTCTCCGTAGCTCGTTGATCCGGCTCACAAGCTACGGGACGAGTGAATTCAAGTTCCAACAGCTGTTGACCTCACCTAGGACGAGGCTCATCCTATTATTCACGTTCACGAGAGGTTGTTCAATCGCGTCGCTGGTTGGGGTGTCGATAGTGCAAGACTCGGTGAATCAGTGCTGGCCGAGCATCGAAAGAACGATGGAATGTTCCGTACACTCGGCTTGAGTTGCCACCTGCATCTTCCTGCCACGACCAACGTATGACCTGCTCACAGGATCGATCGGGGAATCCCGAACCAGAAGAGGTGACAAGCTCAGAGAGCAGCGCCTTGCCCCAAGCCGGGTCAGCCTCAAGTCACTCCATCCGGGCGGCCTTCGAGTTCGATTGGGAGCCGTTCGTGATCCTTGATCAGGAAGGAGTCGTACGGCATGCGAACGCGCGCATGCAAGCGCTGCTGCCAGGCGCCAGTACCGAGACGGTCTTCATTGATTGCGTCGTGCCCGAGGATCGACCCACCGTCGAGCAGTGCCTGTCATCGTGGCGTACCGGCCCTGACAGCATGTCTTGGGAGACATTCGTCGCGCGGCTCGTCGGACGTTCAGAGCAAAGGCTCAGCCCCAGGGTTCAGTGGCATCCCATGCCCGTCTTCTTCGAAGCCGCGGGTGGGTCTGCGCTCGGATTGTGGGGCCGTGATGTCGAACGTGAGCATCGATATCAGGCGGCGCTGGAAGAAAGCGAGCTACGACAACGATCGCTTCTGCGTGGGGTGCTGAACCCACTCGTGATCATCGATGCCTACGGCGTCATTCAATCGGCATCGGACTCCATGGAGCAAGTCTTCGGCTATCGCCCCGAGGAATTGGTAGGGCGCAATGTGAATGTGCTGATGCCAGAGCCTCATCACTCAGCTCACGACAATTACCTCGCGAACTACAGATCAACAGGCAAGACGAATATTCTTGGGTTGACTCGCCCGTTCGAGGTTCTGCGCAAGGATGGAGTGATCATTCACTGCGAGCTCTCCGTTTCCCGCGTCGATATCCCTGGTAGGCCGGATCCGTTGTTCACGGGCAGCCTGAGCGATATCACCGAGCAAGTTCATTCACGGAATGCGCTGCGCAAGAGCGAACAACGCTTGCGCGCCATTTTCGATCAAGAGTTCCAGATGGTTGGATTGCTCGATTGTTCCGGCGTACTGCTCGATGTCAATCGAGCCGCACTGGAAGTTAGCGGCCTCGAGCGAGCAGATGTCGTTGGGAAACCATTCGAAGACACAAGCTGGTGGAGCCATTCAGAAGGCGCTCGCAAATCCATCATTGATGCAGTCAAGCGGGCTGCGAACGGAGAATTCGTTCGCTTCGAGACGCGCTTGCGCACGGAGACGAATGGGGTTCGCGAGCTAGACTTCTCAATCAAGGCGGTAGAGGGAGACTCGGGTGCCGTCGAGTTGATGATTTGTGAAGCGCGCGACATCACGGAGCTGAAGCAGGTCACAGATCGTCAAGATAGATTGTCGCGGGCCTTGGCTGAGATCGGGCAGTCCGCAGCAATGCTTGCGCACGAGATGAAGACTCCCGTCACTGCGGTTAATCTCGCCTTGCGAGCTGTCGCGGACAAGCTAGGACAGGATGATCGTGTCATCCTGGATGACTTGGTAGTTCGGATGCAACGCCTCAACCTGATGATGCGTCAGACCCAGTCGTTTGCGAAGTCACACGAGCCGGTCAATGATCGCTGCCACAGCATCGCCGTGATGGACGACGCCATTGCCGCTGCTGACCTGCAGATTCACGAACACGGAGCCGATGTTCAGATCGATTCCGCTTCTGAAATTGTTAATTTTCAAGGGGACAAAAGTCTGTTGCGTGAGGTCTTCGTCAACTTGATCGAGAATGCCGTGACCGTAGCTGACGTTGGCGCGAAGGTTCGTTTGTCCTCTATGCGGGGGCGCGGCAATCATGTCGTCTTCGGCGTGTACGACGATGGTCCAGGTATCGAAGCTGGCGTGCGGAAGACACTCTTCAAGGCCTTCGTCACGACAAGAAGCTCTGGCACAGGCTTGGGTTTGGCGATCTGCAAACGCATCGTCGACGCCCTTGGAGGATCGATCGATGTCGTCGAATCACCATTGGGTGGCGCAGGTTTCGAGCTTATGCTTCCGATGGAGTGACCTCATGCATGTGTGTGCGGCCGAATGGGAATGTGTCAAGGCGACTATCGTGCTGAGACGAAATCACGGAGGTGAGTGATGCGAGCAACGACTCTCTATGTCGTAGACGACCAGGCCATGATTCGAGCGGCTTTGCGAAGCCTGTTGCAGGCCGAGCCCGATTTCGAAGTTGTGGGGGATACCGATGATGGTCGAGTGGCGGCTCGTGAGGTGGCCGATTTGCGGCCGGATGTCGTCTTGATGGACATCTCGATGCCAGGTCTTTCCGGCATCGATGCCATTCCGCTCGTCCGGAAGGCAAGTTCTCGTACGAGGGTCGTGATGTTGACGCATCACGAAGGGGAAAGCTTCGTGGATCAGGCGATGAAGGCCGGCGCTGATGCTTATCTGTCGAAGGACTCTGATCCTGCGGAATTGATTGTGGCGTTGAAGGCTGTCTTGCGTGGCGATCCTTACCTCTCTCCACGTGTAACGAAGGGCGTTGTCTCACGCATGCGGGATCCGCTGGGTGCAGAGCTGTCTGCGCCCGCCTCTCGGATTGCTTCGCTGACGCCTAGAGAGCGCGAGGTCTTCCAGTTGCTGGCCTTGGGAAAGGCAAATAAGGAGGTCGCCATGGCGCTGAGCATCAGTCTCGGAACGGTCAAAAAACACCGCGAGAACTTGCAGCGTAAATTGGATTGTCACTCTGCAGCCGAGTTGGCGCGCCTTGCGATTCGAGAGGGACTGCTCGATTCGTGAGGTGCTATGCGAGGGTGCTCTAGCCCTCGTGGACCTCAGAGGGCTCCAAAGCAGGGATTCGAGTCTTTGGTTCTTTGGGCTCGGGGCGTCGAGGAACCACCCAACCATTGTTAGGGACATAGTTCCGCGAGCTTACGCACTCGTCCCCATAGGCAGGTGCCGTGGCTCAGGCTTAGTCTTGGAGTCAAGGGCCCCTTAATTCCTTGCCGGGGCGTGCGATACGGTGAATGACTCTCTCGAGATCCCAACACATCAGGGCCAAGACCCATTCTGGTGTCTGTGTACGGAGACCGCGAATCGTGCTCGAAGCGCTCCGGTCCGCGTCCTGCTCGTATGCGACCTTTCGCTGGTTCTGGCAGGTATGAACCTGATGTACTCGCGTTGGCCTGATGTTAAGTTGGTCGGGTGCCATGCAGATCACCAGAGTGCGATGGCTGCCGCTGCTCTGGAGAAGGTGGATATCGTCCTTCTCGACTTCCGCCGCATGGGGGCTGCCAGGGCGTATGAGCTTGCCCAATGGAAGGCTTGCAGCGACGCCAAGATCCTAGTCGTGAAATCATCTGCGCAGGGTGGATCGCTTCCCGACCTGTTTTGTTCGGGCGCGGATGGCGTACTCGCTTCCGAGGCTGAGCCGTTCGAGGCGAGCGTGGCAATCGGCCTGCTGGCTGCGGGTCATCCTTATCTGTCCCCATCGTTACGATTGCCGCGCATCCCTATCGATTGTCGGGACAAAGGAGCTCGAGACTTCCTACGGCTGTTGGCGCTAGGGAGATCCACGCAGGAGATAGCGTGCTTGCTGGGTCTGGATCAGGATGAAGTCGTGCACCGCAGGCGGAGCATGCTTGCTCAGCTGCGCACTCCATGCTGTGCAGAGCTGGCCAAGCTGGCGATTCGCGAAGGCCTGCTGCCGACGAGCGCGCCGATCTGCTCCGCGGATCAGGATCACGCTTAGCCCGTTTGCTTCAATCGAGCTAGTGGAAGGTGTGCGCTCGGACCGTCTCACACATGTGATCGAAGGCTAGCGAGCTTGCTAGATGGACCAAGGTTCAACGGGCGTTAACACGCGGCGTTCGTATGTACATCGAACGCATCAACTACGTCTTTCGGCCACTGTGCGCATATCCGGGGCCCTTTAGCCTAGGACACCGTGGCGAAAGGATCGCCGAAATCTTCAGCTCGACTTATGCGCAATCACTTGAGATTCGGCGGACCTCCGCCACAGCACGTTGACGCCAGCGACCTTCACTGTCAGGGCAGCATGGCGATCGGAGTACTCTTTTGGATCTTCGCATTGACGCTATTGCTTCTGCCATTCGCGGGAACACCGGCTGCACCTGACTGGGGTGCGCCCGATCACAGTCGCAAGGTCGGGCCAGCAGATGGCGAAAGCGAGGACTTGACAGCAGTCTTCGACGTGCCCTTCGCCCAGGACGTAGCTAACTTCGACGCGCAAGCGATCGAGGAAGACTATGGCCTACCCGAAACCTTCAAGGCCTATGTCGCACGAGAGTCCGAGCGCTTGTTCGGTGAAAATTCGGAGCTTCTTGCGGCCTCGGGTCTGATCGAAACCGAGCGCTTGGCGCCGGGCAAGGAGAGCTACGGGATTTGGTGCATCGGTTGCCACGGAGAATCCGGAGATGGAGCGGGACCGGCCGCGACGCACTTGGACCCGCGTCCACGGAACTTCCGCAAGGGAGAGTTTAAATTCAAAGGCACGGCTTCGGGGTCGCGTCCGCTTCGTCGTGACTTTTTTTCGACCATCACACGCGGTCTGGCCGGGTCAGCCATGCCCGCGTTCAATCTCGTGCCCGAGCAGAAGCGCTGGGATATGTCGGCGTACGTGCGCTACCTGAGTCTGCGCGGAGAATTCGAGCAGCTGATGCTCGACCTTGCGCGCGACGACAGCGAGCTACCTGATGCTGACGAAGTGGCAGGGATCGTCTCGAGTCGCTGGTCGGCCGAGAATTGCGTTCCGCAGTTCCCTTCGGTTTCCGAGCCGCCACTCAACATGGCTTCAGTCGACAAAGGCCGTGAACTCTTCAATGCCGCGACGGGCGGAAGCTGTTACAGCTGCCACGGTAAGGGGGGACTTGGCGACGGTCCCTCGGCAGGTGCGTACAAGGATGCCTGGGGATATCCAATCGCTCCCCGAGATCTGACTGAAGGCGTTTTCCGTGCAGGTGAAACCTCCAAGGATCTGTACATGGTCATCGCCAGCGGAATCGGCGGCTCGCCGATGCCCTCCTATTCGGACAGTATCGCCGGCGAAGACATTTGGCACCTCGTTCACTTCGTTCAGTACTTGGCGAACCCCGCCAGCGTGGGGGGGAACTGATTCATGGACACTCTGAACAGCACCGACTTCGACGGAAAATCACTCGTCAACTACAAGATCGTCAGGCTTCACCTGTTCTGCGCAGGTGTCGCACTGCTGATCAGCATGTCAGCCGGATTCCTGTACTCCCTACAGTTTCTCGGCTACTACCCCTTCCCGCACTCCGAGCTCTTGGCTCCCGGCCACATCCGATTGTGGCACACGAATATGGCCGCCTATGGCTGGCTCGTGAACGGGTTCACAGCCATGTGTTACTACGTTATTCCTAGATTGACGGGTAAGCGCGTGGCGTCGGACAAGCTGGCTTGGGTCATCCTGTTCGCGTGGCAGTTGACGTTGATCCTCGCGCTGCTCGGATTCCTACTCGGCAAAGGGCAGGCCATCGAATGGGGCGAGACGCCAACAGGCTTCCGGCCTGGCACCTTCGAGCTGAATTATGTGCCGGTCGATCTCCTAGTCACGATCGGTGCCGTGCTGGTCATCTATCAGTTCATGGTTCCGCTGTACCGGGCTCGCGAGCAGAAGTTCTACGTGACTCTGTGGTACTTCACGGCTGGACTCGTTTGGTTGGCGTTGACCTACTTGATGGGAAACATCATCCCCGAGTGGGTTCTTCCCGGCGCAGCTGGTGCAGCGACGACAGGTCTCTTCATTCACGACCTGGTCGGCTTGTATGTGACACCGATGGGTTGGGGGTTGATGTACTTCTTCGTGCCCTTGATCCTACGCAAGCCGATCTGGAGTCATTCGCTCTCGGTAATCGGGTTTTGGGCCTTGGCTTTCTTTTACCCGCTGGGCGGCGTTCATCACTTCCTGTTGAGCCCCATTCCCGACTACGTCGAGTTCGGCGCCATCACAACGACAATCGCCATCGAAGTCGTCGTGACGACTGTCGTCGTCAACTTCTTCATGACCCTACGTGGCAAAATGAGTGCGCTTCGAACCAACATGGCTATCCGTTGGTTCTACGTCGGGGCGGTCATGTACTTCTTAACCTGCCTGCAGTGCTCCTTCCAGGTGACGTGGATGTTCCAGAAGATCATTCACTTCACGGACTGGGTCGTTGGTCATGCCCACTTGATCATGTTCGGCACTTTCACTTTCTGGATCTTCGGTGTCATCGATTGGCTCTGGCCCCGTGTGACCCAGCGTGAGTGGTACTCAAACTCTCTGCGTAGTTGGCACTTCTGGCTCTCGACCATCGGCATCACCGTGATGTTCACCGACTTGACCATCGCTGGACTCATACATGGGTTCATGCAGAAGGAGCTGAATCCCTGGACAGACATCCTGCGCTCCTCGGTTCCCTTCTGGTGGGTCCGCACCTTCTCCGGAGGGATGATGATCACTGGAACCCTGTGTGCGCTCTACAACATGTGGATGACGGCCCGTAGCGACCGCGTCTATGTTGAAGAGGGTCACTACGTCGACCCTGTCGCTAACTGAGCCCCTCGAACACTGACATCAGAACGACATGGAACGCTTTCATACACTTGTCTTTGTCGCAGGGATCGGTTGCTTTGCCATCGCCTTCCTGCTGAGCCTGGTCTTCCCGTGGATGAGCCTCGAGAACTACCATGGCATGGATTACCAGACGCTTGAGCAGCTCGCGGCTGAGCCAAGCCCCGAGTTTATGAGTCTCGCGGAAGACTTCCCGGATGCCTTTGTGGGTGCTTACGGCGAAGCGAACTCGGGCAGCTATGCCGAGGCTCTTCAGCTTGGCCGTGACCTCTACGTGGGGCACGCATGTTGGCACTGCCACAGCCAGTACGTTCGCCCCGTATCGAACGAACGTCAGCGCTGGGGCGAGGCGAGCATTGCGGCGGACTATCAAAATGCACTGAACCAGCCTCACTTATGGGGGACGCGTCGTGTCGGCCCCGACCTGGCGACTTCGGCCGGGCGCCACACAAACGACTGGCAAATCGCTCACTTGATCAACCCGAAAAACCTCGTTCCTGATTCGGTCATGCCTTCCTACGGCTACTACTTCGATGACAAGGGCACGCCCGACAGGAGCGGCTTCGCTCTCGTGACCTATCTACAATGGATTGGCAGCACGGCGCAAAGGGGTGACCTATGACTCAGACACATCAGGATCGCGGTCTTGCCGGTGCCTACTTCCGAGGGGTGCACGCCTTCTTTACGGTTGCTGTCTTAGCGGGCGGCGGCATGTTTTTCTTCAAGCTCTACTCGTTCATGAAGACGATCAAGCGGGACGAGTTGGCAGGCTTTGCCTTCGATCCAATCATGATCTATGGCTTCGTCGCGATGGGCTTCTTGTGCTTGCTCGGCTGGGCCTACTCAAGTGGTCAGTTCCGCGATGTAGAGCGTGCGAAATTCGAAATGCTCGAGAAGTTTGAGGCTCAAGTACGGGCTGAAGCCGGCTTGACGACAGAGGAGAAGCGACGTGACGCGTAACCTCTACGATCCTCTCCCCGCAGCCTCCGAGGAGACCGACTCTCACCAGCAGACGTATGACTTTGGGGATGGTGGCGTGCCTTGGTATTTGCTGTTGTTCTACCTGTCTTTTCTGGTCTTTTTCACTTGGTATGTGCTCGAGTACCAGCTGCCGGACTTTGCAGCGCAGGGGCCTGTGAGCATTGAAGGCATCGATGGGCAGGCCGGAGTCCCGCCCATCAGCGATTGAGTCGCGCAGCTATGCCAGCTTCGCCCCTGGCTATGCTCTTCAGGGAGCAGCCTGAGACTGCAGCCAAACTATCCTGCGTTCAATGCGGACTCCCAACTGCGGAAAGCGCGCTTGAGTCGGGTGACCACACGGACCGCGGTGGTCCTTTCTGTTGCACAGGCTGTGGAATCGCATGGCATTTGTCGGCGCGTGGGGCAGGTGATGATCTCTCTCCGGGCGCGCAGGAGTCGAGTCGAGGCGAAGCCGAGGCCAGGTTGCAGGCTCGAGTCGCGATCTCTGCCTTCCTTGCAATGGGGGTGATGGTATTTTCGCTCGCTCTGTATGGCGAGCGCATGAGCGGGGGGGCCACGGGTGAATTGGAGGGCGAAACAGCAGCCGCTCTGCAAGGAATGTATCGACTCGGCGCATTATTGATGGCGACGCCGGTGATGCACTTGTTGGGAGCGCCACTGGCTTGGGCCGTTTTTAGCCGCAAGCATTGGCTGTCCTCGGATGCGTTGATTCTGCTCGGAAGTGGGGCCGCCTATGTCCTGTCCGTATGGAACACCTTCGCGGGCGGAGGCGAGGTCTTCTTTGAGACAGCGACGATGGTCTTGGTCTTGTTCAGCTTGGGTCGTTGGCTAGACGTCAGAGCCAAGAGTCGAGCGCGTGGTGAGTTGGATGTGCTTGCGCCCGATTTAATGGAGCGTGCAGCGCGCATCGTCGGGGGCGACGAAGAGACGGTCAGCGCCGATCAACTTCGCAGGGGAGACCAGATCCGGGTGCGACCAGGCGAGAGCCTCGCAGCTGATGGCCACGTTCGTTCGGGAGCGGCCTCTGTTGACAGCTCAAGCTTGACGGGCGAGTCTCAACCACGCGCCGCAAAGGTGGGCGATGAATTATTCGCTGGGACGAGGGTCATCGACGGCAGTCTCGTCATTGAGGTAGAGCGTGTATCAGGAGAGAGGTTGCGCGACGAGATCGAGTCCCTGATGAAAGCGGCCTTGGCACGACCGAGCTCGCACGTGCGCATCGCAGATCGTGTGGCAGCCATTCTCTTGCCACTGGTGCTAGTTCTCGCACTAGCCGCAGGTTCATACCACGCTTGGAAGCAGTCGCCTCTCGAAGGTCTGTGGGTTGCTCTATCCGTCGTGCTCATCTCGTGCCCCTGTGCGCTTGGAATCGCGATACCACTCGCGATGTGGAATGCAATCGGTGAGGCTTGGCGTCGTGGTGTGCTTGTGCGAGGCGGAGATGTCTTTGAGCGTTTGGCATCTGTGCGGCATTTGTTCTTGGACAAGACCGGGACCTTGACCGACGGTGAGTTTCAGCTGGAAGGGACACTGCTATCGGCGGAGGCCGCAACTCAGACTGCGGCTGAGCTGCTGCGAATCGCTGCATCGCTCGAGTGGGGCAGCGAACATCCGATAGGGCGCGCCTTGGCACGAGAGGGTCGCAAAACGGGGAAGTTGTACGAGGTCTCCGAGTATCGTTCGATTCCCGGAGAAGGAGTCGAAGGCGTCGTCGGGGGCCGTCCCTACTTCCTTGGCAAGTCCCGTGAAGCGGCCAGCGAGCTAGACGAGAAGCTCACGCCCGGCAGCACCTTGGTCGAGCTTCGTTTGAACGGAGGCCCGAGCCTCGCTCGCTTCGAGCTGTCGAGCCGGCCGAGACCAGAAGCTTCACGCGTACTTCAGGAGCTACGGGCCATGCACTTCCACCCGCGGGTTCTCACTGGGGACGGCGAGTCAGCCGGTGCTGCGCTCGCGCGAGAACTCGATATCGCAGTTGTCAGCAACTTGAACCCTGCACAGAAGCTCGAGCACCTCGAACGTGCGCACGAAGGAGGCGTAGCCTATGTGGGAGATGGTCTAAACGACTCCGCAGCTCTGGCGGAGGCCGATGTCGGCATCGCGGTTTGCGGTGCGTCTCCGACCTGCTTGCGAGCGGCCGATGTCTCCATGCTCGTTCCAGGTCTCGACGCTCTTCCGGACTTGTTCCAGTTGGCCAAGCGCGCTGTTCGTGTCGCGCGTCTGAACTTGGTGTGGGCCTTCTCGTACAACGCTGTCGGTTTGAGCTTGGCGGTCATGGGACGGTTGACTCCAATCATGGCCGCGCTCGCGATGGTGTTCTCGAGCGCCGCCGTTGTGATTCACTCACGACGAGTCGTCGGTGGTGCAGCAGAACAGCGGGACAGGCGCAACGACCAGGCCGGCTCAAGTGAGCGCGAACGGTCCGATTAGACCGATTCTGTGCCGGGTCGTACTCCTCCCCAACGAACTACGCACTCGGGCTACTAGTTGATTTCGACCCGGTTCCTACATTGAGACGATTGCTATGGCGATCACGCTCATGGCGGGCCGTTCACTCTCGATTTGATCTCGTTCCATCAGACTCCAATGGATGAATTTACTTGCAAGCAGCTGCTCGTTGGCTGCAGCCTCGATGGTCGTAGTGATGATGCACTGCGGGCCGCGACCGAAGTCGCAGCCTTGCACCAATCGCGTTTGGAGGTCACGCACGCGGTAGACATTCCGAGGCCGGAATGGGTTGCGGGCGATCCTGTCGAGGTAGCGTCAATCAATGCCGAGATCATGGAGTACGCGTGGAAGACTCTCGAATCGACCATCGGGAAGGTGACGGAGGAGTACAGTTACGACGCTCCACCGATTGAGGAACTCTTGACGGTCACGGCGGGATCTCCAGCCCAAGTGTTGTTGAACCGAGCTCGTAGCATGAAAGCGGATGTGATCTTCCTTGGATCTCACAAGGACACGGGTCTGTTCGACTTTGGAGGGACTGTGCGCGCCGTACTCGCACACGCCCCCAATGGCATTTGGGTACAGCCTGCGCCCTACCGCGGCATTCGCCGCATCTTGGTTCCGATCGATCTCTCTGTTCTGAGTCTTACGGCACTGGATGCTGCGCGCTCGCTTGCTAAGTCTCTCGGTGCATCGCTGACCGTAATGCATGCATTCGAGCCGCCCGAATTCGCCTATGCGCCCGAAGGGGGCAGTTATGGGGTAGGAGCACCCACCTACGTTATTGACGAATCTAGAGAAGGCGCGCGGGCTTCGTTCATTGAGGCCCTTGACCAGCTAGATTGGACGGACCGTCCGCACGAACGGTTGTTCGTTGAGGGCCGTGTGACCGGCGAGATTCTACGAGCTTCCGATAGTCACGATCTTATCGTGATGGGGACCCATGGGCGAACCGGTTTGTCGGCCTTCGTGCTTGGCAATGTGGCCTACGGAGTACTTAAGTTGTCCGAGACTGCGGTACTCGCGTTGCGATCGACGGATGCCGGGGCCCGCAACTGATTCAGGGAATCGACGATCTGTGAAGTGCTAAGTTTGAAGTCAACATTGCAGGTGGCAGTTCGCGATACGGTTCGAGTGCAACTGCAGCTCGGGGTCACTCAAGAGTGACCCCGTCTCCCCGCGGCCGGAGCCTTCCGTGCTAGGAAAAAAACGCGAGACCATCCTCTACGGGATCTTGTCCCGACGACCCTCGCTCGACTACTTCAGCGTAGTACGTATTGTTGTAGGCGTGGTGTTCACGCTTGCGGTCGCGTTACTATCGCTGACAGGAACGCTGCGCTTCGATCTTTGGGGCGGGGATCACCGCTATCTCGGCGAATCCCTGAGCTTCATCGAAGTGACGCGAGCATTCGCGCTGCCATTCTTGGCCGTGAACGTCGTGATCGTGATCGTCAGCCGCTTCGTTGGCCGTTACCTGTGCGGCTTCGTATGTCCGGTCGGTTCGCTGGCTCGGATCGGGGAATGGGCCCGCTATCATCGCCGCAACGGCAAGCGTCAATATTTGGCGCCGGCGACGGTACTCGTCGTCTGCCTAATACTGTCCGGGATCTTCACCGCCTTCTGGGTCGACCCGCGCGTGTTCGTGGAGGGATCCCTTACCGCTCGCGTGGTCTGGTACGGCATCTGGCTGGGAACGACGCTGGCGCTGTTCGGCATCGTGCAAGGACTCGGACTGATGTTCTGTCGCGACTGGTGCCCGTCGGGCGTCTACTTCGGTTTGCTTGGACACAACTCCGCCAACGGAGTCGAATTCGCGAACCCCTCTGCCTGCACAGACTGCAAGGCCTGCGACAACGTCTGTCCGATGGAACTCGAGCCCCGTCACATGTCGGGCGGCAAGTATCGCGGTGGCAAGGGCTTCTACGGCGACGGCATGAGCAACTTCTCCAATTGCATTCGCTGTGGAGATTGTCTGATCGCTTGTGAATCGATCGGTGGCAAGGGGGCCGAGCAACTGCCGCTGCGCATGGGCTGGTTGCCTCCCGACAAGCGCGACAGCTCGCAACCACGCGAGGGCAGCGATGTGTCGAGCGCGGATGATTCTTCCGCACCGGGTGCCGACGTGGACGCGGCGCAGGAATGCCCAGAGAACACGAATCGAATGATTCAGCTCGATGAAGCACCTTCGAGATCATGGACTGGAACCGTAGAGGACGAAGCGCCTGCTCAGGATTCCTCATGATGATCAAGTGTAGGGGGCTCTTCGAACAACCATGACCATTGAGGGTTTGAGTTCATTCGTGCTGCTTGCGCTTGTGGGCGGACTACACTGCGCAGGGATGTGCGGTGGCTTCGCGGTGATGGCGGCTGGAAACACGCAGCGCAGGCGCATCCTCGTTCAGCGGCAGCTCTTGTTCCTGGCCGGCAAATCCCTGACCTATGCGATGCTCGGTTTCGCAGCATCGCTCTCGGCCGGTTGGCTCGTGTCGCGTTTCGAGGGAATTGGGACAGAAGCGGAGGTCTCCGAGATGTTGCTCGGTCTACGTTCGGGACTCGCTCGCTTTGCAGGCCTGACGATGGTTCTCTTCGGCCTAGGCATGCTCGGCTGGCAAAGATTTCGCTCGATGCGACTGCCTGAGTGGATGACAGCCAGCCTTACACGCGTGCGGTTCTTCCTGCGTTCGGTCGCAGCCCTACCCGGTTATGCCGGTCCCTTCGGGCTCGGCCTGACGACTGGGCTTCTGCCCTGCGGTCTTTCGTGGTCGGCCGTGACTTTGGCCGCCGCGGCGACGCCTACCACCGCTTTTGTCGGCTGCTTCCTGTTTGGGCTCGGGACCGCACCTGCGCTGATGGTGATCGGCCTCGGGTGGGATGGGTTGAGAACGAAGCTATTCAGGCGGCATGCGGCGAAGTGCGCCGGTGGCCTCTTGCTCGTTTTCGGCGCGTACACAATGGTCCGCGGCGGCGCGCTCGTGACGCATAGCACACAGGCCGTCTTGCCTGAGTGTTGCCAGCCCGGGCATTGAAACCGGCAATGGCGCATGCGAGGGATGGGTTATTGCGCGGGTAGTGCCCACATGCCTGTGGTCCAACGCCTCCGACACTCCGTCGAACCTCTGATTGTCACGGCGTCCGCTCGGTGCGGAAATCGTGAACCCCAATCTCTAAGTTCGTCGTGCCTCGAAAAGTGTTCCAACGCGGCGTGTAGACGAGCTCCATGGCGAGGCCCATTTCGAGTTCATCGGCGCGATGCCCCATGCCAAACGCCATCGCGCGTAACACGGTCATCCCGCAGCGCAGCTGGAGTGCCAAGTGATCTCGCGCTTGGCCAACGCGACGTGGCGGCTCGGCCAGGCGCATGTCGCGCGACAGGAAAATCGGCTTCTCGTTTGCTTCGCCATAGGGCTCGAGGCGATCGACCTGACGCATCAACTCGGGAGTCCAGTGAGCGAAGGACATCTCGCAATCGATCGAAAGCTCGGCCGGGGGATAGGCGCCACCGCCAAGCAGCCTGCGCGCTTCGTTGCACAAAGCTTCCCGTAATGCAGGGACTTGATCCGCTTTCACCTCACAACCCGCGGCGGCTGCGTGACCTCCGTAGCGCATCATCTGGTCGGCGCCGGCATGCATGACTTGGAGCACACTAAAGCCAGGGACGGAGCGAGCGCTGCCGCGGCCTTCTTCTCCGTCAAGTCCAATCACGAGCGCCGGGCGCGCATAACGCGTTACCATGCGAGCCGCGACGATGCCGATCACTCCTTGATGCCAGCCTTGTCCGGCCAGCACCATCACAGGCCAGCGTTCGATGTCCTGAAATTCTTCGGCTTGTTGCAGAGCTTCCTCGAGCAACTCGCGCTCGATGCGTTTGCGTTCGACGTTCATGTCGTCGAGCGTGCTCGCCAGCTCGGCTGCCTCGGAGTCCGTCTTCGCCAGCAACAGCTCGACAGCGGTTTCTGCACTGCCCAGTCGTCCAGAAGCGTTGATGCGCGGACCAATCTGGAAGCCAACATCCTCGCCGCTCAAGCGGCGGTCGGTCAGCTTTGCGACCTTCAACAACGCGCGCACGCCCGGCGATGAACTCTGACTGAGGGAACGCAGGCCGAAGCTGGCCAGGATGCGATTTTCCTCCACCAAGGGGACGACATCGCAGACGGTCGCGATGGCGACCAGTGACATGGCCTCGACCAGAAAGTCGCGCAGGTCGGAGCGTACGCGATCACCGCCGCTGATCTGTTGGCACAGACCCCAAGCCAACTTAAAGGCGACGGCACCGCCACAGAGTTCGCGGAAGGGGTAGCCCGAGTCCTTCAGTTTCGGATTCACGATCGCGATTGCGACCGGTAAATCACCAAGCGGCGGTTCGTGGTGGTCCGTGACAATCGTGTCGATGCCCAGCTCAGCCAGTTCAGCAATCGTCTCGCCGGCCGAGGTTCCGTTGTCGACGCTGACGACGACCTTGGCATTCACTTCTTGCGCACGGCGAATCGAGTGGTCGCCGAAGGAGTAGCCGTCGGTGAAACGATTCGGGATGTGCCAGACGGCCTTCGCCCCGAGGTGATCGAAGAGCTTCATCAACAGCGTCGATCCTGTGACGCCATCGACATCGTAGTCACCATGCACCAGGATCGTTTCGCCCTGGTCGATGGCGCGCGCTAAGCGTTCCGTCGCGATACTCATGCCCGGTAGCAGGGCCGGGCTGTGAAGTCGTGCGAGGTCCGGAGTCAGGTGCAGCTCGGCCTCGTCCTCCGCCAAGCCACGGTTGACTAGCAGGGTCGCGACGATACTCGGAACCGAGAGCTTCCTGCGCAGGCCTTCGACGGTCTCGGGGTCGGGCGTGCGTTGCGTCCAGATCGTGCGCGGTGAGCTCATATTGGAGGGGGACGGGGGCATGCCGTGACTCTACAGAGGTGAGAATGCTCGCGACAGGTGCCTTCGTGATCCGAGCAAGATATGGTGATCTGCATGCGCGTAACCGTCTCTCGGTCTTCCTTCAGCGCCCTTTGGTTGATCTGCGCTTGCTCGTGCGGCGCGGATTCCGAGGCGACATCCAGCGCTGCGTCAGCTACGCCCGAAGCGGTGGACTGGACCGAGTCGGATGATCCGCAAATCGTCGCGAGTCAGGATCCCGGCATCGGCGCTCAGAAGGTTCAGCCGCAGAGAGACAATCGGCTCTGGTTTCAACTGACTGACCATGACTCAGGCAGCTGGGGCCCCTTGCTCGCGCGCATTCAATTCTTCCCGGCTGTAACAGAAGACAAGGGCACTGTTAGGCCCTACAGACCGCGCACTTTCTTGGAGCCGTCGAACCAGAAGCGCATGGCGCACGCGGCTGATGTCCTGACCTGCGCGATCAATTCGAGCGGGGAAGCGGTATTCCACAATGTCCCAACCGGACTGCAAGCACGCATCGAGGTGATCCGAGAGGGCTGGGTTGAGATCCGGCAGAGCGATGATGATGGTTCGCTCGAAGCTGCCAGCCTCAAAGCACGAGCGGGCCAGCGCTTCGACTTAGTTGGAACCCTCAATGCCAGCTTTGAAGTGTCTCATGACACTCGCACTGGCTATGCGTTCGAGCTAGCTGAGTTGCAGGATGTCTCAGGCGTCGTCATTGATGCCGCAGGCGAAGGCATCGCATCTCTCGAGGTGTGGATCGGCCTGCCTGCGCCCGGTGAGGTCGGACTCACCAATCGAATCTGTCCACGAGATATGGATCGCTTCGCAGTGGTGTTCACACGCGACGACGGGAGTTTTTCCGTGCGCAACCTCCCGCCCGAGGCGTGGTTGATCGGCATCCCTCAATCCGTCGCGAATGCGCGCCGGTCGCGGCGAGTGTTTCCTGTTGCACAGTTTGTGTCCCTGAACAAATTCACGAAGAAGTCAGTGACGATCGAGGCGTCCGTGGGCGGCAAGCTGCGTGGCAGCGCCGTCGATCAGGTCGGTCTTCCGGCGGGAGGGGTAGACTTACGCCTAAAGGTGAAGGGGCTCGCGAGTGAGCTGCGACTGAGCACGGATTCGGATGGGAACTTCGAGTTCAAGCCCGCTCCGCCCGCCTCCTTCCAGATTCTTGCGCAGCGTCCCGAGGGGGCGGGTTTCACACCCGTCACCGCCTGGATCGAGCCCATCGAGGACATCACGGGCTGGATCGAGCTGCAAGAAGTGTGCGTAGACCCTCCGACTGACGAGCGGACACAGATCCCACGTTGATGCCAGCGCGTCTCTACGCCAGACTCGGGGCATGACTCGCAAGCCCGTGAGCGATCCTTCGCAGCCAGCCGCTGCCGAGACGAATCCGTATCGACTGCTGCCGCCGATCGATGAGTGCCTGCGTGCGCCCGAATTGGCGCCTTGGGGTGATCGCATCGGGCGCTCGATCCTGCGGGACTTTGCCCAGCAAGTGCTCGAGCGTTGGCGTACCGCGATTCGTTCCGATGGGCTCGATGCAACGACTCTGCAGGCGCGTATCGATGCCGGCGATCTGACATCCGAAATCGCCCAAGCGGCCCAGCGTGAAGCTGGTCGCGGTGTCGTACGCGCGATCAATGCCACGGGAGTCGTGCTGAACACGGGGCTCGGCCGGTCTCCGGTTCACCCCGAAGTGGCCGACTCAATGCGAATCGCTGCAGCGAGCTATTGTGTGCTCGAGGTCGACCGCTTCAGTGGCAAGCGCAATCAACGCGACGAGCAGCTCTCTGTATTGTGCAACCGCTTGGTGGGCTCCGAGGCCGCGATCGCAGTCAACAATAATGCGGCGGCCGCTTTCTTGATGATGCATACCTTTGCGCGCGACAAGGAAGCGATTGTCAGTCGCGGCGAACAGGTCGAGATTGGTGGCTCCTTCCGTGTGCCGGATATCTTGTCATCGGCAGGAGCACATATGGTCGAGGTCGGCACGACCAACCGCACGCGCATCCGCGATTACGAGAAGGCGATTACGGACCGAACGGGCCTGCTCATAAAGATTCACCGCTCGAACTTCCGTCTGGTCGGTTTCCAAGAAGAGGTCGAAATTGCCGAGATGGCAGAGCTCGGACGCGCGCGCGACGTGACCGTTGCCTTTGATCTTGGCTCGGGTCTGATCGAGTACGAAGGCGCCCGCCCAATGACCATGCTCGAGGGCGAGACGCGCGTGCGCGACGCTGTCGAGTGCGGCACAGACGCGGTCAGCTTTTCAGGCGATAAACTGTTCGGCGGGCCGCAAGCAGGCGTGATCGTCGGGCGGCGCGACGCGATCGAAGAGCTGCGTGCGAACGCGCTCTACCGCGCCCTCAGGCTTGACAAGACTATTCTTGTCGGTCTGGAAGAGACGATGAAGCGCATGCTGACTGGTCGCGGCGACAGTATTCCAGCGCGCGCGATGATGCATACGACGGCGGAAGAGCTGCGCATCGTCGCGCAGCGTCTGGCCGCGCGCATCGAACCGGGCTCCGGCTGGACAGCCACCGTCGAAGATTCGCAATCCGAGCCTGGCAGTGGCTCGGCACCCGGCGTCTATTTGGCGAGTAGTGTCGTGCGCTTACGTCACGAAAGCATCTCGCTCGACGTACTGGCCAACAGGCTGCGTGCGGGGGACCCTCCGGTCTTCGCTCGCGTGCAAGAAGGCGCGCTGTGGATCGATCCGCGCACTTTGCTCGAGGGTGACGAGGGCGACTTGATTGCCGCGCTGCACTCGATCACTCACTGAACAATCCGAGCCGTCGCTGGCCTAGCCCCGGTGAACGGGCGACAGATCACTCCTCCTCAGCAATCCTTTTCCACGCAGACAGGTATTCGTATGCAACAAGAAGCAAGCAAGAGACTCACGGACTACGCCGCCTGCGCGGGCTGAGCAGCCAAAATGCCCATGGGGCAGCTCACGCAGGTTCTGCGTGGCATATCGAATGATTCGTCGGATCGTCTGTTGGTGGGACCGCAAACCATCGACGATGCGGGGGTCGTACTTCTCGACGAGCGCGACGGGGCTGCGCCAGGCAGTCGCATCGCCCTTGTGCAGACCGTCGATTACTTTCCGCCCGTCCTCGACGATCCGTATTTATACGGAGCCGTCGCTGCCGCCAACGCACTGTCGGATGTCTACGCGATGGGGGGCCGACCGATCAGCGCGTTGAACTTGGCTGGTTTCCCGAAGGATTTTTCCGAAGAGTGGGTGCGCGAGATCTTCCGCGGCGGCTTCGAGAAGGTACGCGAAGCGGGTGCAGTCATCGCCGGCGGACACACAGTGCAGGGCGAAGAGCCGATGTTCGGTTTCGCGATTACCGGTGTCGTCGATCCGGACAAAATCGCAGCGAACGCGGGCGCACAAGTCGGCGATCAGCTGTATCTGACCAAGGCTTTGGGCATGGGGACTATGATCACGGCCGGCAAGCGCCAGGTGATCCCTCTCGATCAAGTCAAGCCTGCGGCTATTCAGATGGCCACGCTGAACGATCGCGCGGCCGACGCGATGAATGCGGTCGGTGCAAACGCTTGCACCGACATCACCGGCTTCGGTTTGGTGGGGCACTCGCACAATATCGCCAAGGCGTCCAATGTGACGATTCGCTTCCAAGCGTCGAGTCTGCCGATCTTCCCGGGTGCGCGCGAGTTGGCGGCCGAAGGGATCATGTCGGGCGGATCGGAACGCGGACGTGCCACGCTCGGAGCGGACACGTTGATCGGCGCTGGCGTCGAGGCCGCGATTGCAGGCATCGTCTTCGATGCGGAGACCTCGGGCGGATTGCTGATCTCGGTCCCGGCCGATCGGGCGAGTGATCTAGAGGCCGAACTTGGCAAGCGTGATGTGCCGATCGATCACGTCGGCGAGGTTCTCGCGCGCGGAGAGCACGTGATTGAGATCGTCTGAGTCGAAGCCTATGCGCTCCACAAATGCGATCCGCTCGTTGATGAGCCGGGCGTCACTGTCGACTCTGTCGACTCTGTCGACTCGGTCGACTCGGTCGACTCGGTCGACCCGGCCTCGTCTGTCAGTCGTGTCGCTCGCGACCACAATAGCGGTACTGTCCGCGTGCTCAACGACCGAAGTCGAGCCGCCTTGGCGCGAAGCCGTAGTCTTCGATGCCGGCGAAAAACTGGGCGGTTGTGCTCTCGGCGACTTGGATCCGAATCGAGCCGGAGACGAGCTCGCAGTCGTGGCCGGCTCGGGTGCCGTTTGGATGATCGCGTACGAGGAAGGGGCCTGGATCTCCGAGAAGGTCGGCGACCTGCCCGGCGAGATGATTCAGTGCGCCATTGGCGATGTCATGCCGGAGCATCCCGGCGATGAACTGGTCATGGTCGGGATCAAGGAAGGTGGCGAGGACGACGGCGGCCCCGGTGTTGCTTGGGTCGCGTGGCGTGATGCGAATGGCTGGAACAAAGAGCTGATCGTCGAAGACCACGCGCTGCTGCATGCCGTTTGCATCGGTGACTTCGTCGACGGATCTGCTGCGCAAGCACTGCTTGTAGCGGGCTACTCGGGCAATGCGCTGGTGTTCGTGCGCGACGCGGGCGCCTGGCGTCAAGATGCAGTTATTGGATTGACCGGTCCGGCCAAGGGCGCCAGTGCTGGGCTCGGTGGTGCTGTCATCGTCGACGCCGAGGGCGCGTTGCTGAAACTGAGCCGCGACGACGGCCTTTGGCAGCGCACTGAACTAGCCAAATTCGAGGATTCGCTGGCGCGCGTGACGGCTACCAGTGACGAGGTCTTGTTCTGTGCCAATGACGGCAAGTTGCGGCTATGGAGTGCTGAGGGTGTCGAGACCGTGTACTCCACGACGGACCGTTTGCGCGGGGCAATCTTCATCGACATGGACCCGGGCTCTTACGGCGTCGAGCTGGCGACTGCCGGCTACGACGGCAACATCACGTTGATTCGAGCCGGCGCTGCGACCTTCACCCCGCAGCACATCGCGCACGATGATGGACGATTCCACCACTTGGCGCGTGGAAGCATTTCTGGCCTCGGAGATGTGTTGGCTGGATGCGGCTATTCGGGGCGGGTGACCGTTGCATGGCGCGTAGCTAAATGAGCGACGACTCGGATCCGGAGCCGATCCAGCCAGGCTTGGGCATCGGTCCGCCCCCGTGGGTCCTGGGTCATCGTGGGGCGCCACGCGATGCTCCCGAAAACACGCGTGCTTCGTTGCGGCGCGCGCTCGAGCTTGGGCTCGACGGATTCGAGTATGACTTGCGCGCATGCTCGGGCGGCGAGGCCGTGTTGTTTCACGATGCGAGCCTCGAGCGAACAACCGGAGAGTCAGGCATGCTCGCGGAGCAAACTCTGCCCCAGTTGTTCCGTCTGGATGCGGGCGGCTGGTTCAGCAAACGCTTCGATGGCGAAGGCATTCCGCTGTTCCGTGAGGTTCTCGAAGAAGGGCCCGAGCATGAAACGGGTGCTACGCCCTTTCATATGATCGAACTGAAGGAGCGCAACCTCGTCGGTGGCGTGGCGCGCGCGCTCTCCGAGATGAGGCCTCCTCCCGAAGTGCGCATCGCGTCCTTCCTGCGCAGTGTCGTTGTTGAAGCGCACGATGCCGGACTGCCGGCGATGCTACTGCAGACGCACGCTAATGAAGACGATCGCCGCTTCGTGCGCGACCATCGCATCCGCGCCATGGGCGTCGGTCCGAGTGGCTGGCGCAATGCCGCGGGAGCCGCGGATTGGTCCTTCTGCGAACGTTGGTGCTACTCCGTTGATGAACCGCGCGACTTGATGGAGGCTTGCGACGGTCGCTTATTTGGCTTCAACACGAACGAGCCGGCGCGTGCGCTCGCCACGCGCGCGTTGATGCGCTTGTGCGAGGGGCATGCGGTACCTACTCGCTATCCCGTCGTGCTACCCGCGTTGACCGTTCAACCCGAAGCTCTCGATGCCGAGACGCGTGAGTCTGGCGAGTGGTACGGGCGCTGGCGTCCGACTGCGCGGATCGAAAATCCCTTCCCATTCGAAGTGCAGGCCAGTTGCGAACTCTATCTTCGCTCCGGCGCCTTTCGCGTCACAGGCTTGCCCAAGAGCTTGCGCTTGCAGCCAGGAGAGCAGGCCGAGATCCCCTTCGATTTAACAGGCGGTTCGCGCGTGCCCGGCGCGGATCCGCTCTTCGCGTTGCAACTGCGCTGGTGGCCTGGGCTCGGGCGCAGTGCTGGCTCGCTGATCTTCGATGCTCCTCTGCGACGAGTCCGCTCCGTCAATGTGGACGATATGGCGCGTCGCCTGACAATGCTCGAGGAACGCAAAGGGGACCCTGCGGCCAGCATTACGGCTCGCAGGCGCGGGCACACGCTTCTTCTTTCTCTCGAACAGGATGGTGGCTTGCAGGACCCACACCTTCTGGCGGTGATGGGGGATGAGTTGATCCGCGGTGGCGCAGGTATGAGAATTCCGCTGCCGGCAGACTTCGACAGCATGTCTGAGCACGGATACAGCTTCACATGTGGCGTCGAGGGCAAACAAAACGGCCAGTATCGCTTGCGGCGTTGGTCCGGTGGACTACCCGAAGGGCTGGGTCATGGTCTTCCCGGGCGCTTGCACCCCCTTGCTCGCGGCTGACACGCGCTGGTGGCCGGTACCCTGATCCTGTGGGCGATTCATCTGAATGGATGCGGGCCCGCGCAGGTAATGCGTGTGCAATCGATGGGACGAGCTTTGAGCAGACCTCGTTCGAACCTTGCAGCAAGACGTGTTGGACCCTACAAACTGTCTCCCCCTAATGGGAGTGGATCGGTGCTGGTGTGCCGCCCGGCCTTCAAAGCCGGTTGGGTTTCGTGAACAGCGGGACCGGTGGGTTCGATTCCCATGCACTCCCGCCATCCCTTCACGGACGAGCCCGGAACCGCGATGAATCCTGCTCGCTCATCCGACCGCGCATCAGTGCGCCAGCGCGCCGATGTGCGCTCTGCGACGACGAGGGCGCATAAGCGTCTCGCAGTGCAGCTTCGTTCCTTGCTTTGCGGGTGGAGTGTGCTGTTGGGCTTGGTCGCTTTTGCGGCCGCAGCTCAAGCTGGCTCTCAAGGCGAAGTCGAATCGAATCTGCTTGGCAAGGTTCCGCGCATTCGCTTGGAGGGTCCGCTCGACATGGGCGGCTTGGCATTGCTGCAGCGTGGACTGCGTAGCGCTCACGAGTCGGGCACGAACAAGCTGATCTTGCAGCTCGATACACCAGGCAGTTCGATCGAACTGATGTGGCAGTACTCCAAGGCGTTGACGAGGGGTTCGAGCGAGGGGACGACCGTGATCGCTTGGGTCAATCGATCCGCGCTGTCTGCGGGCGCGCTGGTCGCACTCTCTTGCGATCGCATCTATATGCTGCCCGAGTCCGTGATCGGTGCTGCTCAGCCCGTGATGTCGACGCCCTTTGGCGTGCAGGCCATCCCGGAGCAGGGCGGCGTGCGTGAGAAAATATCCTCATCGATGCGCGCCGAGTTCCGAGCGATGGCCGAACGACGCGGTCGCTCGGGAGCGCTCGCGGAAGCGATGGTTGATCCGAACATCGAAGTCAGGCGTATCGACGAGAACGGTTCGACGCGCATGGTCACTGGCACGGAGTGGGACAACCTGACGCTGTCAGGCAAACGCCCCAGCTTCGAAGTCTTGTGTCCAAGCGGGGAGCTGTTGACGCTAACCGGGACAGAGGCCCTCTCGGTCGGCATGTGTGACGGCGTCGCGTCAAGCATCGAGCAAGTGCTCGAATTCAACGGACTCTTTGGCGTCGAAATTATCGATCTCGAACCGCACCCCTCAGAGATCCTCCTCGGTCGCTTGAACGAGTTCGCTTTCTTATTGCTGATGGCAGGGCTCTTTCTGGCTTACATCGAGTTCAAGGTCCAGGGTTTCGGCGTGCCTGGCATCCTGTCCGTCGTTTGCTTCATGCTGTTGTTGGTTGGCAGACAAATGGTGGGTCTGGCCGATGTGCCGCACATCATATTCGCAGTGCTCGGCATGGCCTTGATGGCCTTCGAGCTGTTCGTGATGCCTGGTACGATTTGGTTCGGACTCTTGGGCGCAATTATGTTGGCGGCCGCGCTCATATTCAGCAGCCTCGGCCCGGGCTTTAGCTTCTCGAGTGCACTCGATCGTGAACTGCTGCTGAACTCCACATCGAACCTCATCCTGACGACGCTCTCGACGCTTGTGTTGATGTGGGCTATCGCGCGCTTCCTACCCGAGACCCCAATCTTGCGAAGGATGGCGTTGGGCAGCGGTGGCAGTATCCCCGGGACTCAGGCGCCCAGCTCATTCGGCGAAGCGGTTCCGGCCCCGAACGAGACCGCTGCTGGACGCTTGGTCGTCGGAGCATTAGGCACGGCAGAGTCGGCGCTGCGACCCGTTGGAATGGTCAGGCTCGACGATGGAGCGGGCCTACCGGTCGAGGCGATATCCGAAGTGGGTGCTCTCGAGCCGGGGACGCGCGTACGCGTGACCGAAGTGCACGGAGCGCGCCTGGTCGTCGCTACGCTGCTCAAGCCAGATAAGACATCTTCAGTCGCGAGCGAGGACGAATCCGCATGACACCGATCATCTTGCTACTCGGACTAGGACTGATATTGATCCTGGCCGAGGTGTTGATTCCGAGCATGGGCATGATCGGAATCGCAGCGACCATCTGCATCCTGGGTGCGATCGCGTGGGCTTTCACGCTCTCGATGGACGCGGGCCTGAATGTGCTGATGCTCGCGGGCGTCATGACGCCCGCCATGATGGTCGTCGCGCTGAAGATCTTGCCAATGAGTCCGCTGACGCGAAAGCTAACCGCGCGCGGCTTCAGCTTCGAAGACGGCAGCGCGGTCGACGGTCGCGATAAAGAGCTGCTGGGGCACGAAGGTGTGGTCGAGGCCAAGCTGCGACCGGCAGGTATTGCACGCATTGATGACCGCCGCGTCGATGTCGTCAGCCGGTCCGAGATGATCGAAGAAGGAACACGCGTGCGCGTAGTCGAAGTGCTCGGAAACCGAGTCGTCGTGCAGCGCATCGAACGAACAGGCGAGTAATGAACTCGACACCCAAACACGGAGAACTCGGAATGAACAGCGTAGGCATAAACAGACAATCGTCAGGGCTCGGTTCGAGCAGCGCCATGGGGGCCGTGCTGGCTCCTGTCGCACTAGCAGATCCGGGGGCGTTTCCGGTGCAGACGGTGCTGATCGTGATCGGATCGATCGCGCTCTTCGCCTTCTTGTTCGTCTTCCTGAAGTTCGCGAAACTCTACCTGCGATCCGTGTTGACGAACGCGAACGTCGGCCTGTTCGACATGATCGCGATGCGGCTGCGTAATGTGGATCCAGAGATCATTGTCAACGCACGCGTGAACCTGGTGCAAGCGCGCATCGAAGGCGTATCGGTGCGCGACCTCGAGGCGCACTTCCTGGCTGGAGGAGCTATCCAACGCGTCGTCACTGCGCTGATCGCTTCGGACCGAGCCGGGCTCGACCTAGACTACAAGACGGCAACGGGAATTGACCTGGCTGGACGTGATGTGCTGGATGCGGTCCGTACGTCGGTGACCCCGAAGGTGATCGATTGCCCCAATCCCGCGACGGGCAAGACTGAAGTCGCCGCGGTCTCGCGCGATGGCATCCAAGTGCTTGCGAAAGCGCGCGTCACGGTGCGCACGAACATTCAACGCCTGGTCGGTGGAGCGGGTGAAGAGACGATCGTTGCGCGCGTCGGCGAGGGCATCGTCTCGACCATCGGTTCCATGCCATCGCACAAGGCCGTGCTCGAGAACCCTGATGAGATCTCGAAGGTTGTGCTCGCGCGTGGGCTCGACGCCGGAACCGCATTCGAGATCGTTTCGATCGACATCGCCGACGTGGACATCGGTCACAACATTGGCGCGCGACTGCAGGCCGACCAAGCCGAGGCGGACAAGCGCGTGGCCCAAGCGCAGGCCGAGAAGCGGCGTGCGATGGCCGTGGCTGCCGAACAAGAATTCGTCGCCGCTGTGCAAGAGAATCGCGCCAAGGTGGTCGAGGCTGAAGCTCAAGTCCCGCTGGCGATGGCGGACGCGTTGCGCAGCGGCAACCTGGGCGTGATGGACCTGTATCGCCTGAAAAACATCGAATCCGACACGCAGATGCGTAGCAGTATCGCGACGGACGGCGATGGTATGACCGCGCCCGAGGCCTGATCTTCAGTCAAAGGAGCACTCATGTTGTCGAATGAACCCGAGATCTTGCTGAGCGAGTCTGGCGACCTGATGAAGTTCATCGTTTTGATGAGCTTCATCATGGGCCCGTCCATCGCGAAGTGGCTTCGCGAGCGTATGGAAGGTGCCAACGACAAGCGCGAGGGGATGTTCACACCTCAGTCCAGGACTGCGGGCACGGAACAGGGACGAGTCCCCGCGAGTCGAAATGCTTGGGATGAAGAGCCCGATGAGGTAGCGATCGAAATCCTGGAAGAGACTCCACTCAAGGAAGAGTCGCCCTGGGGCGATATCATTCGCGAACGCCTAGCCGAGCAACGCGCTACGCTGGCCCCGAAACGGGCCGAGCCTGAATCCAGGCTGCCTGAGTCTAGGCTACCTGAAAGCAGACTGCCTGAGAGCGGGCACCTGACGGATCTGGATAGCTTGCCGGGCAAACGTCTTGGATCGCTGACACCTCCCGTCGCCGTCGACCCGCAATGGAGTGCACCTTCTAATGCGCTCCCAGAACTCGCATCTGTGCTGGACGGCAAAGACTCATTTCCACTCGACGAAAACCGCGTCGAAGCGGGAAGCTTCGGGCCCGTCCATGAGCTCGTTTCCTTCAGCTCCTCCTTTACCTCTGGCGCTACCAGCGCACCCGCCCTCGGGCCGAGCGAGAGCCATCGCCGCAGTGTCGGACGCTTCGCTGCACGCCCACGTGGTGCCCAACTGAGGCGCGCGATAGTTATGTCCGAAGTCTTGGCACCTCCGCTGGCACTGCGTGGCAAAGATGCGCAGCACGGGCGCTGATCTAGCGGGCAGCGAGCTACCTCTCGTAGTACTTCCCGCTAGCCTGCCGCGCACATAGTGCTCGCAAGACGAGCTACTCACCTGTCCCCTCTCTGCGACTCGACCTCGCCACAGACTCATGCCGGCACGCAAGCCCAACTACTGGCTGTTCAAGTCAGAACCCGATGTCTTCTCCTACGACGATCTCGTCGCTGCACCCGGTAAGAAGACGTTGTGGGATGGCGTGCGCAACTACCAAGCGCGCAACTTCATGCGCGACGACATGAAGAAGGGCGACCGCTTGCTCTATTACCACTCGCGTACAACGCCTCCCGGCGTGGCTGGCGTTGCCGAGATCGTGCGCGATGGTTATCCCGACCCGACGCAGTTCGACGCGAAGGACTCGCACTACGACGCGAAGAGCAACCCGGATGACCCGCGTTGGTACTGCGTTGACATCCGTGCCAAAGCGAAGGCAAAGACGTACGTGACCATCAGTGATCTGAAGGCGAACGCGGCGCTGAAGGATATGGCGGTGACCCAGAAGGGGCAGAGATTGTCGGTTCAACCGGTCACGGAAGCCGAGTGGTTCGAGGTCTGCTCGATGCTAGGCCTGAAGTCATAAGTATTGAATCTATAGGGTGTTAGGTCTGGAGCCTTGGCCCAATTTAGGGTCGATGCCCCCCTCTGAGGGCATCTGGAGGCACCTTTGGGCTTGATCCTGCGCGCTGAAAGTGGCCTCCTGAGTGGGTCCTGGGGGCTTTCTGGCCCTCACTTACAACCCGTTCAACCCGGTCGAGACCGGGAATTAGACCCAGATTGTCAAGACATGAGCCAGTACTTCGATCAGCTCTGCGCCGCTGTAGAGTCCGCCAAGGGGGACGTCTCGAAGGCAGAAGAGGGCAACAAAGCCGCCACTTCCCGCGTCCGCAAGGCCATGCAGGACATCAAGAACATCGCTCAAGACATCCGTAAGGAGATGCTCGAGCTGCGTGACGCCGGAGGCAAGCAAGGCTGAGGGTAATCCTCTAGCTCGGTGCAAGGCTTCGCGCCCTGCACTTCACCTCTCAAGGTGCCTTACAAGCGCAGCCCCTCTGGAGCTGCGCTTCTTCTTTGGTGCAGAGTTCGTACGCACAAACCTGCCGGCTTCCCGCGTGCACTGCCGTGTTGTGCAAGCCTACGTTGACGACTGAGCATGTCTCAAGAGTGCCCATGTGCGCCCGAGCTGCACGCTGCACTGAAGTAGCGAAAGGGCTCAGCCTTGTTCGTCGTTGTCTGCAGGCATACCCGTGATGGGGGCCTGTTGCAATTCGAAGTCGGGCAGCGTGCGCGCACCGTCCGCGGCCTCGGTCGCAGCGACTTTCCAACTGCAAAGCACATCACCGGCTTCGATTGCTCTGTACAGGTGCGGGAAGAGCGCTCCGTCGCGTGACTCATCCCAGCGCAGCGCAGCACCGGCTGATTGGGCGTCGAGTTGAAACACCCACAGCTCGTCGCTCGGGTCGGTATGACGTCGCAGGGATTCTGCGAGCTGTTCGCGGCTCGACAAGTGCACGAAACCCTCGCTCGCGAGCGTGCCCGCATCCCAACCACCACCGCCTGAGGCCAGGTGCTGCGCCCATGTGGTGCAGGAGACGGCGTGGTAGATGTCTTTGGCTTCGGTCATCGGGGCAGGATCTCCAGTCCGGGTTGGTCGGGTGCAAGCAATGCGCTACTGCGCGCACGCTCACTCAACATAGCGAGTGCACTCTCTCCTATCTCGCCTAGATCGAGCGTCCACTCATTGACGTACAGATCGACGTGCGCGTACAGCACTTCGTCACTCTGTTCGGCAGCGTAGCGTCGCATGCTTAGCGCAGCCTCGTCCCTGTTCGCATGGGCATACTCGATCGAGTCTCGAATCAACTGCTGCATGTCTCGTGCGAGCTCAATGCCGGCCGAACGACGCGCGAAGAGTCCGCCAAGCGGCAGAGGGTGGCCGCAATCAGCTTCCCACCGCGTTCCGAGGTCTTCGACGAGCTCAAGCCCGCGCTCGCGCCACGTGAAGCGTCCTTCATGGATGCAAACTCCGAGGTCAGCTTGTCCGGCCTCGAGTGCGGGCATGATCTCGCTGAACAAGCGTTGCTCGACCTGTCCCTCGCCTGCATGAAAGAGGCGGTACAACAGGTGCGCCGTCGTGTGTTCTCCAGGGCACAAGACGAGTGGCGTGCTTGGAGTGGATGGAGTAACAGGTCGCTTCTTGTCACCCGCGGCCAGCAGCAAGGGGCCGACGCCGAAGCCGAGCGCAGAGCCGCTGGGCAAGACCCACAGTGAGTCCGAGTGCATCAAGGCCGCATAGAAGCTGCCCTTCGCGATATCGAACTCTCCGGCAGCGAAGGCTTTGTTGAGCTCTTGCACGTCGCGCAGGTCGATTTGCACATCTAGAGCGGGATGACTCACGGCTCCGGTCAGGATGCCATGGAAGGCGAAGGTGTCGTTGGGGCAGGTCGAAATGCCAAGGTGTACGCGGCGCTTCATTCTGCTTTGAGCTCCAAGCATGTGAGTGCGAGCTCTCGCGCCGCAGCCAAGGCATCGTCGATGCGCCAGGCGCGTGGGTCGCGATCACCGACGCGATTCGAGATTCCGCGCACAACGGTCAAGCTGCGGCCGGTCAAGGAACACGCAAGTGCCGCGCCGAAGGCCTCCATGTCCTCGGCCATGATACCGGGGTAGCGTGTCTGCAGTCGGGCGGCCGATTCGTGATCCCCCGTCGCTGCGCAGACCGTCAAGAGCGAGTGCCCAGAGCCGGGCGTCGGGTCGTGCAGAGGAAGCTGTTCCCAAATGTCGGTGGTGCGGCGCTCAGGGTCAGCGCTTGCCTGTTCCGTGTCCGCGGCTGATTTCGCGTTCCACTGCGGAAAACCCAAAGCGGACGGAAGTCGGAGATTGCGCTCGTCCGCTTCACTCGAATCCCACGCACCGATGCCGTGCATGATCACGTTGTCGAAGCAAGCGGCTTGCCCGACTCCAAGGATATCCGGCTCGAAGCTGCCGGCGATGCCGACCAGCAGAACCCGGCTCGGGTCGAGGCGAGCGATCAGTTCGGCCGTACGTGCCGCGGCTGCGACAGCTCCAAAGCCAGCGAGATGGACATCCTTCGCCGCGGCTCCAAAACCACCCAGATCCTCTAGGCGGCTCTGCTCGAGAGAGGTGGGGATCAGAATCAACGGGGGGGAGTCGCCAGGTGACAGCTTGGGGCGCGGGGGCATGAGGGCTCGCTGCAAGGGGAGGGAGGGGCGCTGCAGTGTCTCCGGAGGCGTGGGCTCGAACAAGCCGTCATTGGCTGCAGCCCAGCCGGGGAGGCGTTGTAGCCGAGCAATCGGGGTTGAGGGGCCGTCAGGGGCGCCCAGAGACTCCTGAGGTGTTCAGGAGGGGACACACCCATTCCCGGCGTCTTGATCTACTCTTTAGTCTCAGGCTTCAGACAGGACGGTTAGACTGGCCCACGCGGCGCTAGAATGTCTCGCCAAGTACAGCGCAGATCCGCGGCAGGCCGTGGATCGGGTCGCTTTGCAATTCTTGCTCTCCACTCGTATCGAACACCTGGCGCACACATCCAATTTGGATGTTGGCGTCTTCGGCATCTCACTTTGATTCTCGCCAACTCATGAAGTTACCCGTGAGCTCATTGGCCCTGATCGGGGCCCTCCTCGCTTCGCCTTCGTCCGCGCAGGACAGCGTTTCCAAACTCTTGATGGCTCCCGGTGACGCCATCTCCGCCTACGAAGTGGGTGAGCAGGTCAACGACTACGTCGTCGACATTGTTCCCTTCGATTCTTCGTGGGGCAATACCTACGGCATCGCGCCGATCGTGAAGGCTAGCGAGAACTCGGACTTCTCGCCGCCGTACTTCACGCACTTGATCAGCGGTCAGGCAATGTCGAGGGACACGGCGCAAGGCGTGCCCTTCTTGCGTGGCAGCTACAAGTACTGGAACCAGGCCGGCTTTGGAGTTCACCAGTCGCTTGCTTCCAATGATGTCGGTACCGATGTCATTCCGACCTCGGCAATCGGCAGCCAGTTCGCAGCGGTCTTCAGCGAGTTTGGTTTCTCGCAAGCCGCGGTCAACAACGTGATCACGTCGATCGTCAACTTCGATCCGGCCATTCCGTCGCGCTTGTACGTCTCGCGAATCATCTCCGCGTCCAACGCCTCCGACTACACCTGTGACTTGTCGCAGCACGGAATTGGTGGCGTCGATGCGAACGGCATGACGACGATGCGCACCGATGGTTTCAATTCGGTCGACGGTTGTGGATTGACTGCGACCCTCGACCAGAACTACTACCGCATCGATGCGGCGGCACGTGCGAACGGTGCACAGAACATTCTGCACAACGGAGGAGCGACCGATGCAGCTGCCTCCACGCACCTTGTCAACAACGCCTCCACCGTCCACGTGACTCCGACAGTCATCCCTGCCAGCATGGCCGGCGGAACGCGCTTGATCGGCACGACCTTCGCGAACAGCTTTGTGTACGAGAATCCGATCGGCAACGTGATCTCGACGAGCTCGCACTTGGCGACTGGCGTCGGCGGCACGCGCGGTTCGATGTCTCACACAATGGACAACTTCACCGGCATCCTCGGAGCCGGTAGCACGTTGGGTACGGGCGCACTGCTCGGTCAGAACGGCAATGGCGAGACCGTGCAGCTCGCGCTCTGGGGCCTGGGTGCGACTGGCGCTCCCTCCGGCAACTTGCGCATCGACCTGCCCGCAGTCATGACCGACCCGACCACGGGTTGGGCTTCGAACGCGCTTGGTGCTGGTCCGCTCGAGTTTACGAACCACTCCAGCCAGACCTCCTTCCGCGGCGCGAACGGTCAAGTCGCAGTAGGCAAGGATAAGGCCGGACGCATGTTGGTCGCGGCATCCGTCGTGCACCCCAACTCGGGTGGTGTGAACAATGCACCGACGCAGCTGATCGGTGTGGCTCGCGTGCCCGCCGGTGGCGGCGCAGCTCAGTGGACGATCGCTTCCTACAACGACAACTCGATGGGCGCCGCCGGAACCGGCAAGCCGATCCTGGACGGTCCTGGTGGCAGCATTATCGGTCGCTTGGTCAGCCTTGACACGATGTCGGGTGGCGGCCAGCCCGGACCCTCGGTCACGAGCCCGATGATCGACTCGCACGGCAACCTGTACTACATCGCCGCGGTCGAGCTGTTCCTTGGTGGTGGCCTGAGCGACTTCGGCACAGGCCTGATTCGTGCCGTCTACAACGAAGCCAACTTCAGCTACGAGCTCGAGCTCGTGTGGGATAGTGGCCGTGATTTCCACGGCTTGAACTCGGACCGTGACTATCAGGTTCGTTTCGTCGACCTGGCGGACTCCAACTCGATCTCGTCGGCCGCTGCCTTCTCGGGCAACATCTCGGGTGGTGCCTACAATGGCGTCGATTCGAACACGCTCGATGAGTACGACCACCGCGCTCTCAACAGCTTGGTGATCAACGCTCAGATTCTGTACGACGTCGACCAAGATGGGGACTTCGAGCCGCAGACCGGCTCGGCGGGGACGCCCTTCAGTGACGACGAAGACTATCGCGTGTTGTTGTACGTGACGATCTCTGAGGACTGTAACGACAACGGTGTCGGCGACGACCTCGAGCTCTTGACAGGCATGTCGAACGACATCAACGGCAACGGGATTCCGGACGACTGCGAAGACGCACTGGGTAGCAACTATTGCCTCTCGGTCCCGAACTCTTCGACGCAGCCGGCCGTCATCTCGGCCAGTGGCTCGACTAGCGTCTCGGCCAACTTGGTCGCGCTGTTCGCTCAGCCGCTGCCGAGCAACCAGCCGGGAATCTTTTACTACGGTCCCAACCAGATCACAGCGGTCTTCGGCAACGGCTTCCGTTGCGTCGGTGCTGGTGCTCTCGGCTTGGCACGTCTCCCGGTCACGAACTCGGGAGCCGGTGGCGTGATGATCACGAACATGGACCTGACGAACCCGGCGACGCCGCAAACGCAGATCCTGCCGGGCTCGACCTGGAACTTCCAGGCCTGGTTCCGCGACCCGCTCGGCGGTGGTGCGTTCTACAACCTGTCAGACGGCTTGGAGATTACGTTCACGCCTTGATCTGAGAGCAGACACGAGCCATGTCCCGGCGTGCTTGTCACGCCGGGCCATGCGCCTGCTGCATTGGTCAGCATGGCGATGTCCTCGGCCGCTCTCTTGCGCTTCGGCGTGAGAGGGCGGCCGAGGCAATTAACACAGACTCGGTCGCCGCCAAAACTATGTTCGCGGCTGCACGGAGCCCATGCGGCCTCTTGGACTGACTCTCGCCTCGCTCTACCATCCCTGTGCCCGCACGAGTGCGAGCGAGTGGAGCGACTCATGATTCAGGACCACAAGCTGCCCAGGCCCCAAAGCATAAATCGATGAGCGAGACGGATCTCTACCAGCAAGCCTTGCGCGAGCGCTTCGGCTTGTCTGAGTTTCGTGGTTCGCAGCGCGAGGCAATTGATGCGGTTGCGGCCGGCCGTGATGTCCTGCTGACGATGCCGACTGGGGCGGGCAAGTCTTTGGTCTACCAATTGCCCGCGCTGGTGCTGGACGGGATGACTCTGGTTGTCAGTCCTCTGATCGCGTTGATGAAGGACCAGGTCGATGCCTTGGTCGCGCGTGGGATCGCGGCGACTTTCGTCAACTCTTCGATCGACGGCGCTAAGCGACGCGTTCGCCTGGAAGCCGCCGCGCGTGGTGAGATCGACCTGTTGTTTGTGACGCCCGAACGATTCCGGAGCCCGGTCTTCCGCGAGATGATGCCGCGCTTGCATATCACTCGTCTCGCGATTGACGAGGCGCACTGCATCAGTCAATGGGGGCACGACTTCCGGCCCGACTATTCGCGTCTCGGTTTGTATCGCGAGCAGCTAGGGGATCCTCCGACGCTGGCTTTGACCGCGACGGCAACGCCGCAGGTGGCGCAGGACATCCACACGGCGCTGCGGCTGCAAGATCCGCTCGTTATTCGAACCGGGATCGAGCGTGAGAATCTGTTCCTGGGCGTCTCGCACGTCTTCAATGCTGAGGAGAAAACCGAGCGCTTGGCGGAACGCGTTCGTTCCCTGCAAGGTGCAGGCATCGTCTACTCGACTTTGATCAAGGACCTCGAGGCATTGCATTCGGAGTTGGCTCGGCGCGGGATCTCCAGCCTCGTGTATCACGGCGGTCTCTCGGCCGAAGAGCGACGTCAGATGCAGGATCGCTTCATGGCGTCCGACTCCGAGGTCGTGCTCGCGACCAACGCCTTCGGCATGGGCGTCGACAAGGCCGACATCCGCTTTGTGTTGCACGCTCAATTGCCGCGCACACTCGAAGCTTGGTCGCAAGAGGTTGGGCGTGCTGGGCGCGATGGTCAGCCGGCCTGGTGCGAGCTGTTCTATTTTGAACAAGACCTGGCCATCCAACAGAACTTCATCCAGTGGGCGAACCCGACGCTGGAGTATTTAGTCGGAGTCTATGAGGTCTTGCGTGGGTGGGGGGAGCGCATCCAGATCAAAGACTTGGATGACCTTCGGCAAGAGTTGTTGATCAAGGAGCGGCGCGACAATCGCGTGTCGATCTCGTTGAAGTGGCTCGAGGTCTTCGGGATCACAGCTGGCTCATTCGATACACGCGACTTGCGCGTCGTCGAGGAACTGAATCCTGGCGATCTGCCGAAGTTTGTCGGTACGGGCGAGAAACTGAAGGGCGACCTGACCGGTTTGCTGACCATGGTTCAGTTCGCGAAACAGAGTGAGCGCTGCCGGCGCCAACTGCTTGCGGAGCACTTCGAGCTTGATGGGCCCACGGAGGCGTGCGGTGCATGTGACGTTTGCACCTCGGCTGTGGAGTGGCTGCAGGCAGAGTTTTCGGGCGGGCGGCAGGAGGCATCACCTCAGGCGAATCAAAGCTCTGAGATGAATGCAGAGGCTGAGGCCGCTCGTGAAGCCGTCTACCAACGCGGAGACTGGGTTCGTGTCGACAAACGGCACATCGGTCAAGTCGTGCGGGTCGAAGGCTCGGGGCGCCGTGTGCGGCTCATGGTGGAGAGCGCTACGGACCTGCGCCGCCGCCGCGTCGATCCGCGGCGGCAGCGGGTGGAGAAACTCGATCGAGGCTGAGACGCGAGCTAGTTAGTCGCGCGAGAGAATCACGATCTAGTCCTCATCGGCTTGCGACGGAGGTGCTCCTAGCGGGAGCATGCCGCCATCGGGCACTATGCGGATACTGGCCAGCGTTGCACCTTGCCTTGGATCGAACCAGCGCATCACGAAGCTGCCGTCGGCCTGAGTGAGGTCCAACACGCCGCTATCCGTCGCGTGCGGTAGGTAGATGGCAAACAGATCGTTCCCATCAACGAAGACCTCGCCACCGCCCCAATCTTGGCTTTCCCCCGCAAGCAGATGATCCTTCGGCCACATGCGCCAGAACGGTACGCGTCCCTCCATCAACTCGCGCGCGTCGCGTGAATACTCCCAGATTTCGCTACGTGTGCGGAACTCTTCGACGGTCAAGTCGCCGCCGGGGTGGGGTGCGTAGCAGCCGAAGTAGCACTCGATGTGCCCGCCGCTGAAGAGCACGTCGTACAGGATTGTCTTGCGCAGCTCGATGGCCTCGTCTGCAGACGCGCCAATGTCCCACGGCTGGTTCTCGTCCACTTGGACGACTCAGGGGCGGCCGGCGAGTACGGACTGTTCGCGTATGAATTCGACCTGCTGGTCCGCTAACTCTGGATCGTATTTCTGCGAACTGACACTGAATTCGGACTGGCCCAGAACCTCTTGAAAGCGCGCGAGATCGTTGGTCCTGTTGTGGAAAGCGACCATATGTCCGTATGCGTCGATCGACTGAATGTAGCTCGCGAAGTCGGTCAGGTCGCCAGCGTCATAGTCATCGGTCTCTTCGCACAAGTTCCACTTGATGCTGGGGTGGTGTGCGAAGCGCGCGATCATCTCGCGAAAGAACAACTTGCGCTCGATGCCAAGGTTACCAGTGTCTAGCCAGCGTTCATTCAGTGGCTCCGTTTCGGTCAGTCCGAAGTGGAGTGCCATACCGCGACTGGCGGCGTGCTCGAATACCGTGTTCCACTGCTCGAGCCGGTCCACGTGGTAGTGCGTCTTGTCGAAGTCGACTCGTTCCGCCCCGAGAAAGGGATGCACATCCTGACCGTCACCGCCGAGGTTCATCAACATCGCGAAGAGCGAGTTGACACCGGCGGAGCTCAAGTAGTTGATCGCACCAATGATGCCGCGTCCATGCGTCGAGTACGTCCCTATTGTGAACTCGGGGTCACCGGGTTACCAATCCGCGACATGAGGCGCGTAGTGATGCAAGATCCCGAACCCGCCATGATCGGCGACCTCATCGAAGCCGCGGTAGGCCAGGAAATTCTCAGGGCTGTTGCTGCCTGTCTTCAAAGAATACTCCTGGTCAGCACCGCGCGTGTAGTGCAGACCAACATGACTCTGAGGTGACAGGTATGAGGATGAATTATGTAGAGCGCTAGGAGTGGCGCTGACATCGAATACATGGCTCTGCCCCATCCAACATGCCGGCGTACCATCCGTTGGCAGGGACGAGATCGGAACCTCGGAACCCTCGCGGTGGCTGACAGCAAGTGGCCACATGCCTGGGCTGTCCGGGGTGAAGCGCGCTTTCCAAACAAATCCTTCGAGTCCGCCCTAATCGTTACCTGCAAAGAAGGCTGGCAGGCGGAAGACCCTGGAGTTGGGCGCCGTGATGATGACTTCGAGGCGTGTGTGGAGGAAAAGGTTGGGCGTGTTTGATGGCGCTGAAGCCCAGGGACCGTCGAAGCGAAACTCGAGCGTTCGGCCCGCATTCGCCTC
Source organism: Planctomycetota bacterium (assembly GCA_047611405.1). Taxonomy (GTDB): domain Bacteria; phylum Planctomycetota; class UBA1135; order UBA1135; genus JBLFWN01. The sequence goes on from JBLFWN010000009.1 coordinate 54,774, forward strand.
TCTGTGAACATGCATGTTCCCGCTGCCTACCTGTCCCGGACCGTGGCCTGCTTGCGGCTCATGCAGCAAGAAAGATGCCCTGTCGATGGTCGGCGAGAAGAAGCGGATGCCCCTTATCTGATCTGCCGCAGCCATAGGAGCTCCGTCTGCACGCAGCAAATCACTGCGACCGAAACATAGCCAGTGCACGGATTGTCCGCTGAGGTTTCCGTGCTCGACTTGATGGCCTGTCGGCATCCAACCGGTCAGCTGAGTGGGCTGACCAAGAGTTCCGTTCAGGAAGATCGGCGCGGCCTCGACGATGTCATCGCCGCCAACCTAGAACAGGAAGAAGTCGGGTAAGCCCGCGTTCTGATCACTCCAATCGCTGAGCGAGATGTCCCACTTGAGAGGATGGTTCGAGCGTTGGAAATAGAAGTTCAGGTTACGGTCATCGGCACTACCGATGTTGTAACTGTCAGGTTCGCCGTCGTGTCATGCGCCGGAGGAGGATCCGGCGCGAAGCTCGTGCGCGTCGTGCGTAATGCCTTTGCAGTGAACACGCTCGACAAAGGAGCCATTCATGTCGACCGACAACCCTTGAGGGGGCGCGAACGTCATGAGGGGGCCTACTATCGAGAGGCTCGCTGTCAGGACTACCCGGAAGAAGGTAGTCATAGGATGGGTTATCCTTAGTTGCGGATTGTGTGAGAGTCGCGGCTTGCGTCTCCTTCCGTGTGCAATCGTGAAATGACTACATAGAGATCAATTCGCGCGCAGCGACCGTGTGAATGCGCACATCAAGTGTCTCTAAACGGCCCGCTCATAATCGCTCACTTGCGCGCTGAGAGAGTCTTAGCTCTTCAAGTCGAGACTGTGAATACTCATCGGAAACGATGTCGATGCATCGAAGCAAGCGCTGGCTTCGACACCCGCACGCGCGATGTCTTCGACAGCATCACAGCGTTCGTAGCTTGCGTGCATGGCATCCATCGTTAGGTCCGCGCCAGAACCAAAGGCATAGGAGCGCTTGTACTCATGCACGGACCGCGAGGGATAAACACCGAAGGTCCCGCCGGGTGCTGCGATCAGCAACTTCATCAGGATCGAATCGTACGAGACCTCTTCATCTGCCTTTAGATTCAGAGAGTAGTCCTCTTGTAGAACACGCTGAAACTCGCACAGTATCTCGAAGATGCCAACGAGTCCATGAAAGTCGGCGCGGCGTTCCGGGTCGCGTTTGATACTGCGCAAGATCAGCTGCGGGGAGGCCGGTCCAGTCGGTGCCAAGAGAGCACTTCCAACGCTCAAGGTCTTGTTGTGCTTCGCTATGCCATCCGAATACTTCTTCGTTGATCTGTAGTGCGAGAGAGAGTCCACCGCAATGCGAGCACCTGTTCCATTGCGAACGACAACGGGCGTTGTCATCGCGAGCGGGATATTGAAAGACAGCGCGCGCGACTGAGCGCGCGTAGGTACGGAGTGCATCCGTCCATCGTGCTCAATCGCGCGCGCTGTCCCACCGCTGAGAGGGGCAATCCTCGCAAGCGTCATGTTTAGGCAGCAGTACTCAGCCAGCCAGTTCACACACCTGGCCGGTCCGAGCTAGCCTGTGATCAGGGCGCCTTATAGCTGTGACCCTTACGGAAGAACTCGGTCGCTTCCGGAATGGGGTCACACAAGCTGTACTGCTGCAAGATACTTTGCTGGGCCTCTTCGGGGATCTCGTAGCTGGGGATGCGCGCCCAGGATCCGTCGCTGTGCGTCTCGCGGGCCGAGTCGTCCCAATGAGCGCCCAGCGCGGTTGCGATCAGCGGCAAGCTGGCGCGCTCATGTTCGATCAAGTAGCCAACCATTCCCCAGGAGGCGGCGGCAGATTGATCGTTCCATGTCCCGCGTTGCCAGTCGCTCATCAAACCCATGTCCACGGGCTCCGAACGACCCTTCTTGAACTCGGTACGCAGTTCTCTTGACCAACCCGAGTGCTCGCCGCGACTGACGAAACTCGTGCGACCAGGGAAGCACCAGATGCTGCCGAGCACTTTGTCTTCCATCTGCCAACGCACTCCTTGTTCGAACCAATGCGGTTGGCGGCCGAAGCTGGAGCGCAGGAGCCCTAAGGTTAGGCCAGATACGAGCTCGTTCTTTGCCTGCCAGTCTTCGTCGCCGCGATCGCTTTCGAGCCATGCGGCGCAAGTCGGCTGCTCAAGCGCGAAGCCATTGCCTGCGCCGGCATCCTGTGACCAGTCACGAAGATAGTTGTGATCTTCTGCGAGCGTTTCGAGGCAAGAGAGGTAGTCGCCGCGATTGGCGAGGCGTAGCAGTACCACCGCATCGCCACTGCCACGCGGTGTCGGCATCACTTCGGCCATCACCGAGAACTCTGCAGCTTCGGGCGGTGTCAGCCATTGGTCGAAGCGCTCGAGAGTTTCTTGAACGAGTTTCATCTCGCGATGCGCGGTCGAGTTTTTCTTCGAAGACAACAGCATCACGCGACCGCTCGAGTCGAGGTCCATACGATAGTTCATCGCACCGGCCCAACCGGCCCAATCCTCGACCAATGCGCGTTGATCGTCGTGCATGGTGGGGGGCCAATCGCCTGCCGCGAAGGATTGACCGCGCCAATACACACGCGCTGCGTCTGAATCAGCAGCCGCTTGCGCTCTGTCGATCGTGAGCCCACTCGTGAGCGCCAAACTGAACCACAATGGCCAGAGCGCGCGCATCCCGCGCCGGCGAAGGGTCGGCCGGGAACGGCCAAAGCCCATCAGGTTTTGACGTAGGCGGTGCGTACGTCTAGCAGCGTCGTGAGCTCCGGCGATTGCAAGTCGCGCAGGACCTTGCTCCTCTTGTTGTTCTTCGGCGCCGCTCGGCTGCGTTGATTGGACCGAATCCAACAAGGGCTCTTGTGCGTTGAGTTTGTGTGCTGCGTTGTCTGCGCCTGGCTGAAGCTGGGAAGCTTCGGCGCTATCGTCGGTCGAGCTCATGTCGTCCTCCCGGGGAAATGTCCGTTCGCCACGCGCAATTAGGAGCGTCGTACGAACAGGGCCGCTCCGGCCGTGGATCCCCTTCCACGCGCTCCGGCAGCTGTTTACGTGAATGGGCTATCGGAGTTGACACGAGCCAAACTCAACAAGAACGTTCGGAATACAGGATCTCCCGCAAGGGCGGCGAGCTTCGCCAAAGCGCACGCCAAGGCGGGGCCGGAACGATTCGATGCATCGAAGCGCGCATCTATGGCTTAGAGAGAAGCGGTGCGGGCTCAGACCATGCAGGGCTCGCATCAAGCGCACGGGATCTAGCTGTGCCTCGTTGACTCAGCCGACACTAGCGGGCCGTTATAAGCAGCGGCTCGCGCAGTGCTTTGCTTCGGACGCAGTACAAGACCCATTGAGTTCCCAATGGTTGAACATCACTTGAGGCCTTGATGCAACGCAGAGCTGCCCTCGAAGCCAGGCATTGCGCGAACTGCTCTACTTCACTGGCGTACTAACCACCAATACCACGCGGCATCGCATGGCTAGTGAATCATTCCGGCGCGCGCGATCCGTGCTCTTCGATGGCCGCCAAGAAGACTTCGCCTAGGTCGGCGGCCTTGCGTTCACCGATGCCCTTCAGCGCCAAGAACTCGTCGAGCGAGGCCGGCTTGTGAGCAGCCATAAGGGCCAGGGTGCGATCATTGAACAAAATGTAGGGCGGGACGCCACGTTCCTTGGCCATCGTCCTGCGTAGGCCACGCAGATATTCGAACAGGTTCTCGTCGACATCCGGAGCACCCTCGGCCGCCACAGCTTCGATGGTGGCTTTGCGGCCGCGCTTCGTTGCCTTCTCCGGTCGGCGCGGTGTCAACAGGCTGACATCGCGCTCACCTTTCATGACCTCCACACCTGTTGGAGTCAGTCGCAAGGTCGGATAGTCGCCGCCGCTACTCGCGAGGTGTTCTAGCGCGAGCAGCTGATCCATCCAGCCGCGGATTTCGGCGGTGCGATGATCGGAGAGCAGGCCATAGGTCGAGAGTTGATCGTGCCCGGTCTGACGCATGCGCGCCGTCGCGGCCCCACGCAAGATGTCTGCAACGTGCGAGCCGCCATAGCGTTGACCCGAGCGAACGACACACGACAGGACCTTCTGGGAGATGACTTGGCTGTCCTTGACGACATCCAGTTCGCCCAAGCAAACATCGCAAGCCCCACATCCACCTACGGAACCATCAGCCTTGGGTTCGTGGACGAGTTCCTGCCCGAAGTAGGCGACGAGTGCAGCATGTCTGCACTTCGCTCCGCAAGCCAGATTCCAGATGTGACCGATGCGGTCGAGGCTGTCTTGCAGTTCGGTATCATCGACGGCTTGACCGGCGAGTCGCGCCTCCTCGTGACTGCGCTCCATCATGCTGCGCCAGCCGTGAAAGTCGGAGCCGCTGTACAGCAGCACACACTCCGACGGCAGGCCGTCACGACCCGCACGTCCAGTCTCTTGGCTGTATTGCTCGACGCCCTTCGGCAAACTGGCGTGGACTACGAAGCGCACATCGGGTCGGTCGATACCCATACCAAAGGCGACCGTCGCGACGACGACATCGATGCGTTCGTTCAAGAAGGCTTCTTGAGCTCGGTGTCGATTTTCGCTGCTCAGTCCAGCGTGATAGGGCATACAGCGAACCCCTTTGCCAGCCAGCTCGCGCGCGATTTTCTCGACATCGCGGCGGCGCAGGCAATAGACAATGCCCGCCTCGCGCTGGTGGCGGCCGATGATCGTCATCGTCTGGGTGACGACGCTCGTGCGTGGTAAAACACGATAGGTCAAGTTCGGCCGGTCGAAGTTCCCGACCAAAGTGACTGGATCGTTCAGACCGAGCTGTTTCGCGATGTCATCGCGCACGCGCGGCGTGGCTGTCGCTGTGAAGGCTTGCACACACAGGTCAGGTCGCTTGCGTCGCAATTCGCCGAGCTGACGATACTCGGGGCGGAAGTCGTGTCCCCAATGGCTGATACAGTGCGCTTCGTCGACGGCAATGGCCGTCATGTTGGCGTGCTCGACTCGCTCCAAGAAACCGTCCATCATCAGCCGCTCGGGAGCGACATAAAGCAGCTTCAGACGGCGCTGCTCGAGCGCTTGATAGACCTCGCGCAATTCGAAGGATGTCTGGGCGCTTGTCATCATCGCAGCCGACACACCGTTCGCTACCAGCCCGTCGATCTGGTCCTTCATCAACGAGATCAAAGGACTCACAACCACGGTCAAGCCGGGCAGAATCAAGGCTGGCGCTTGATAACAGAGGCTCTTGCCGCCGCCAGTGGGCATGACCACTAGCGCGTCGAGGCCGGCCAAGCGGGCGCGCACCGCCCTGGTTTGCAGCGGGCGCAACTCTTCGAAGCCCCAGACACTGCTAACGCGGTCGAGCAGCAGCTCGTAGCGATCTTCGAGCGATTCCGGGATCTCGGGTTCCGACGAGATCGACGCCTCATTGCCTGCGCGCCAATCAGCTTGGCTGCCATACAAGCCGGCCTCAGAGCCACTGCTGGAGGCGATATCTCGGGAGGGTGCGGCCCACTGCGTGCCGGCGCTCGTATCGGGCGCGGAGTCTTCCCAGGCGTCATCGCCCCACAGATCGGCGCCGCGCGGTTCGGACACGCTCAGGTCCGAGACACTAGGCTCGCTCCAATTGCTGGGATTCTGGTTCGAAATCAGATCCGCAGTTGCGCTATCAGGCTCCTGAGCCTGCTCGGGGAGCAAGCTCTCGATGCTCTCGTTGGGCTCGTCGGCCGTGGGCTGTTCGTGCTCGTCGCTGGTGTGAATTTTGCGCCTCCCCTAAGGAGACCGATTGGAGCATCTGAAGGTTTCGATTCAAGTGTCGCTCGGGCAGGAACTGCTTCCGTCGGGTTGGAGCGCCAGGGATTGGCAGCTTGGAGCATCGATTCGAGTTCGAACGGGGCAGTTGAGCCAATTCGGGCGGAGGAGCGGACCAAGCAAAGAGGTCTAGGATTCGGGGGCCCAGAGCCTCCGTGCCCGAGGCTGGACATCTGTTCATGGTGAGATGCGGCCGACTTCCAGACCAATTGCGCAGCCGTGGGGCCCGGCCCCCGCTATTCTCGACCCTCGATGCACGCGGCGCGACACACGACCAGGCATGGATGGGGAAGAGGCTTGAGCGCGATTTGTGCCGGCATGGCCCTGTGCACTCTCTCGTGCTCGGATCCCACACCGGCCGCGGCGCCGCGCAACCTCCTGCTGGTCACCTTCGATACGACGCGCGCGGATCACCTGGGTTGCTATGGCTACGAAGCTGCCACGACTCCGGTCCTGGATGGTCTGGCGCAGGCCGGCGTGCTGTTCGAGACGTGCATCAGCGTCTCGCCGATTACGCTTCCCTCGCACGCTTCGATCCTGACCGGGCAGTACCCATACCGTCACGGCGTGCGCAACAATGGAACGCACAGCTTACCGCAGGCTGCGCCGACTCTAGCCGAGGCGCTCGCACGGCGCGGCTTCGATACGGGGGCTGTGATCTCGGCCATCGTGCTCGATTCCAGCCACGGGTTGGATCAGGGCTTCGAGGTCTATGACGACGATCTGTCGCAGGCCGTGAAGAAGGTGCGTTTCCTCTATCGCGAGACGCAAGCAGAGGACGCGATTCGGCGCGCGCGCACGTGGTTGGAAGAGCGTAGTGATGCGCCGTGGTTTCTGTGGGTGCACCTCTTCGATCCGCATGCGGGCTATCAAGCGCCCGAGCCGCATGCAAGCCGGCATGCCTCGTCTCCCTATGACGGTGAGCTGGCCTATGCCGATGAGCAGCTCGGTGTGTTGTTGGATGCACTCGAACAGAGTGGCGACTTGGATCAGACGCTGGTAGTCGCGACAGCCGATCATGGCGAGTCCTTAGGCGAGCATGGTGAAGCTTCGCACGGCATCTTCATCTACGACGCGACGACGCGCGTGCCTCTACTGATGAAGCATCCGAGTCTGCCAGCCGGGAGGCGTGTCGAGGGGGTCGTCAGTTCAGTCGACATCTTGCCGACTGTCCTGGAGTTGTTGGACGTGCCTGCTGCTGGAGGCGTTGATGGTCAATCGCGCGTCGATTGGATCCGGTCCGAGTTCACCGAGCCTGCGGGCTATGCATACTCTGAATCGATGACTCCATTGCTGGGCTATGGATGGTCGGACTTGCGTTCTTTGCGCGACGAGAGTGGCCGCTTTGTGCGCGCTCCCAGGCCCGAGCTGTACGACCTGAGGACATCGGAGCGCGAGGCGCAGAATCTGTACTCGCAAGACGCAGCATCCGCGCAACGCTACGAGTTGGCGCTCGACGCAATGTTGCCAACCGTCGAGGCTGACTCACGTACACTCGATGCGAAGGACATGAGTCCGCAAATGAGCGCAGCGCTCGCCGACCTGGGCTACTTGTGGACAGAGTCGGAGGCAATAGCGGACGAATCTGGAATGCGCATCGATCCTAAGGACCGCATCGCGCTCTTAGAACAGAAGCAGGCGGCGCTGGCGCTGTCGCGTTCGGGTCAGCTTGACGATGCGATCGCGATAATTCGCGATGCACTCGTTCGCAATCCAGAGTCGACGATGCTGCACGCAGACCTCGTCAGTTTCTTGATGCAAATGGGTAGCCGTGAGGAGGCTCATCAAGTGTTGACCAACTTGTTGAAGCTGCCCGGTGTCGATGCCGGTTTCGTCGTCTTGACGGCTAAATTGGATCGCGAGTTGGACAAGGGCAGCTGGCGCGAGTTAATCGAGTTGGCCAAGACGCTTGAACCGCGCAGTACGCACGCCTGGGTCACGCAAGCAAGGTGGCTGGTGGAAGACGGCCAGGATCTAGAAGCTCAGTCGGCACTGGATCGCGCACTTGCGATCGATGAGCGTTGCGCTCCGGCTTGGCTCGTGATCGCGTCCATGGCACGCGATGCAGGGGAGAAGGCAGAGGCCGAGAGTGCGCTTCGCCGCGCACTTGAGCTCGACCCCATCTCGACCGATGCCCATTTCAACCTTGGTATTCTACTGGCGGAGTTGCAGCGCTTGCCCGAGGCGATGGGCTCCTTCGAGCGCGTGACCGAGCTTGATGGAGAACATGTCGCCGCATGGATCCGGATCGGCAATCTGCACATGCAAGCGCAGCGTGATCGCGCGGCAAGCTCCGCCTATCAGCGCGCGGCTCAAGCCGATCCGACAGACTTCTCCGCCATCTACAATCTTGGCCTAAGCCACATGCAAGGCGGACGTACGCTCGATGCGATCGAGGCCTTTGATGCTGCATGTGTCGTCGACCCAAAGAGCCCGGATGCATGGCGCCGACTGATGACGATGCAGCGGCAAGCCGAAAATGCTCAAGGGGCGTTGGAGGCGGCGAGTCAGCTGCTCGAACTCGATCCGGAAAATGTGCAAGGCCTCTGCGCCAAGGCGTTGTGTTTGGCCGATCTCAATCGTGAAGCCGAAGCCTTGACCGCGCTAAGCAAAGCACGAACGATCAGTCCCGAACGAGTCGCGGCACGCGCCAAGCGTGACTCGCAGCTGCGGGATCTTCTTCTTCAGCTTTGAGTTCGCCTTGAGATGATGCTCGATGCCTCTTCGTCATGAAGCATCACGGAAGCTAGAAGGAATTCTCGACGCGCTTCCAAGCGTATTCACCGAAGGTAGCCAGCAGTCGCTTCGAGTGTCCGTGATCGGCATGAATCCGCAGCTCGCAGCTCGCGCCTCCGAAGGGATTTAGCTTCGACGCGCTGGCTTCCGTGTAGCGGAACTCAACCTCATCGAAGCCTGCCCATTTGCTCCTGGACGCGAGCGCGTCCTCGAATCGCCCGCGTCAGGTCACGATGCCAGCATTGGCCGCGTACCAAGCCGGCCCGGTACGCGTGACCGCCGTCTGCTTGGGTTCCTGCTTATCAGGCCCCGAACTGCAGGCGGCGCAGCCAATGAGGGCTAGAAGAGCAGGCAGAGTGATGCGGTGTCTCATGACGGTTTCCGATCCCACGGGGAGGTGACCTTCGACAGCAACGATGTGTCTCGAGGCGCGCTTGAACGATTCGTACGGTGCCGGCTGGTTGCTGCGAGATCCGAGTCGAGTTCCTCGAGCCTCGACGCGCGATTACGGACGAGGGGGCTCTGCGACTTCTACTTTCTACACGCCTACAGTGACGGTGAGATTAGCGCATTGGGTACCCATGCTGGCCAAGCCGTCGCCCACGGAAGGGCCGTGGGGGCGTTTTCCTGGTCAAAGCTTCTCTTGATCGTGATGCTAGGTGGCATCTTTCACGACTGACTTTCCAAGACGGATGCACCCAAGGCGGCGCTCGCGGGCTCTCTCATACTGGTGGTTGCCTGCACTCGCCTCATCACGAAGAACTCATTGGGCATCATGCCGGACCCTTTGACCTGGGAATGCCGATAGCAGATGACATGGATCTCGTTCGAATCATGAATCCGCACGAGGGCTCTTACATCTGTGATGCACGACGCACATCTTGGGGACTCCTCGATGATGGAAGTTGGGTCTTGCTTGCCTCACTCAGCTCATTTGCCGAGGCAAGGGCATTGGCTGCGAGCCCTTGGAGGTAGCTGCGCAGCGGCAGCTTCCCGCGGCTAATGCGCGTACGCCCAAGCGGGCCGAGCGGGGCGCCATCGATGCTCTCAGACTCCAAACCGAAGTGGCGGATCCTATACGGATTTGGTGCGAGCGAGGGTCCGTCCCTGCCCACAAGGCGCTCGAGTCGTCGGCGGCTATCCCCCGCTCCTCGCAAGCCTAGCGACTCACTGATTGCGATAGACGACGTGGCAATCGACGCATGAGGCCTTCATCGCACGCAACGTCTCGGTCGCTTGCATCTTGGCATCCGCGCTCGAGCCGAGACCGGTCAGCAAGTCGCGTAACTCGGTCGTCTTCACGATCGTGTTGCTCATCATCTCTTGATGATCCGCGGGGCGACTGAGCGCTTCTTCGAGCTCTGAGCAGCGAGTGATCAACTCCAGCAGCTGCGTGACCTCATTCACGCGGTCCACATCAGGGTGATCACTGGTCGGTTTCCAATCGTTGTTCGACAGAGTCTTCAGGCGATCGTACGCGCGTGCAGCGGCAATCATGCCCCCTCGGAAACCCTCAAACTGATGCGCGGCGGGGAAGTCCCAATCGCTCGCGTTCGTCTCGAGCGCGCCTGGCATCTCTCGTGTCGCGACGACTTGGTACAAGCCTTCGTAGCTAGAAGAGGTCCCGCACCACTGCCGCATTTCGGCAAGCGCTTGCTCGCGCGATACTCCATCCATCACGAGCCTGCCAACCGCGGCGGCGGCCGGTCCGCGGTGCACACCATGGAAGCAGTGCACGTAGAAAGGCCGCTCCAACTCGCGGAATGTCTTCACTATGCGGAACAACTGATCGTCGTCGATGCCGCGATATTCGATCGGTACGTGCACGTAGCGCATCCCGTATTGGGTGGCTAGCGCCTCGTTCGGCACCTTGCCGTCGACCGAGAGGATCGTGCGCACGCCAAGCTCTTGTAGACGTTGAAAGGCCTCTTCTCCCTCGGGTTCGCTACCCGAGATCAGCGAATCACCGAGCGTGAACACATTCTTCATCCCGTAGGTCTCGGACCCGTCTTGAGCGGGCAGCGAGACGCGCACCGCGGCGTCGTAGGCCGTGCCCTTGAGGGGCTGCAGTGGGGCCGGGACCGCGACGATCTCTCGCGCGAGAGAGTCCGTGCTCGTGCAGGCCAGCAGGGAGAGGCCGGCGAGGCATAGCAGCTTGATGAATCGGTGGGTCATTCGTCGAAGGTGGATGGTCAGTTCAAAGACGGCTGGCACTAGCGCAAGTCTGGTGCCAACTCGGCTGCGAAGCTGTTCCTGACCGCGAATACCCGCGCGAGTGGGGCTGGTCTCCTGAGATCTTAGCTCCCGTAGCTTGCGGCAGTTGCCCGGAAATCCCCCTCAGCGCCTCAAACTCGGGTCTTGGGTCCCCCTGGAGGGGCGGCTTGGCGGCTGCCGGATGCCGCGCCGGTGGCTGCCGGAATGCGACGCGGTGACATTCGATGAATCGCGAGCCTGGCCTTCGGCTGGGCAAGAATGGAGCGAGCGTTACGACCTCGTAGCGCAGCTGCCCCTTATGGGCGGGTCTCCTCAGTTGCTCCGCAGGCGCTCCGCAACCTCGCGCGCGAAGTAGGTCAGGATGCCATCCGCCCCGGCGCGCCGAAATGCGAGCAGGCTTTCGTCGATCGTTGCTTCGCGCTCCAGCCAACCGCGCTCTGCCGCAGCGCTGATCATCGCGTACTCGCCGCTAACCTGATACACGAAGGTCGGCAGGCCAAAGCTGTCTTTGACGCGTCGAAGAATGTCCAAGTAGGGCATGCCTGGTTTGACCATGACCATGTCCGCACCTTCGGCGATGTCCAGCTCGACCTCGCGCAGCGCCTCATCGCTGTTGGCGGGATCCATCTGGTAGGTCTTCTTGTCGCCCGCCAAGTTGCCGCTCGAGCCGACCGCGTCGCGGAAGGGACCATAGAATGAGGATGCGTACTTGGCCGAATAAGCCAGGATCGCTCGATCGCTGAAGCCGGCATCGTCCAGCCCGTCGCGCATCGCAAGCACGCGCCCATCCATCATGTCCGAGGGTGCGAGGATGTCGCAGCCAGCCTCTGCTTGCACGATCGCTTGCTGCACGAGCAGGTCAACCGTCTCGTCGTTCAGGATCTCGCCCCCTACGACTAGGCCGTCATGTCCAAGGCTGTTGTAGGGATCGAGGGCTACGTCGCAAATGACGCCAATCCCCGGATGCGCGGCTTTGATTGCACGCACGGTCTCGCAGACCAGATTGTCCGAGCGCGTCGCTTCGGCGCAGTCTGCGCTCTTGCGACTGTCTGGCACGAGCGGGAAGAGCGCGATCGCTGGGATGCCGAGTTGCGCGGCGCGACCGACTTCGTCGACGATTCGATCCGGGCCATAGCGCTCGACGCCCGGCATCGAGGCCACCGCACTGGCGCCGGCCTCTTCTTGCACAAAGGTGGGCCAGATCAAGTGCTGGACGGAGAGGGCATTCTCGCGCACCAAGTCGCGCATCCACGGAGTGCGTCGATTGCGGCGCGGGCGGATCAGCGGACGAGGGGAAGTGGGGCGGCTCGCTTCGCTAGTCATCGCGGGTCGAGGCTCTGAGGTGGATCGATTCGGGCAAGCAACGGGGGCTGGCACGTACGAGTCGTGCGGCGCCTCGCGTTGAATTGGAAAGCGTTTTCCGAGCCCGCAAGCATGCGAAAGCGGCTCGCGAAATGCTCCGAACTTCTGGAGGGAGGCCGATTCCGGAGATCTTGTCGCGTCCGCAGCGTTCCTGCTGAGCGAGCGGTTTCGACCCCGTCGCGCCCTCCTAGCCCGGATTTTTTATGAGGCCTCGGACCCAAGGCCGCGAGCTTCATAAGTGATCTGGGCTAGCATCCCAACCGGCCCCGGAGCCGGGCCAGCTGCGCCATGACAGGCCGCTCATCGGGTTCGAAGCTCGGGCCCTACCGAGGGGCGCACGAAAACGGGCCGGCTTCGTGAGGAGCCGACCCGTTCTTGATCCATATTTCCGTTCGCATGCGGCGGCAATGTGGCCCTCCGCGAAGGATGCGCTACGCGTCAGCGCTTAGTGATGACTTCGGACTTCAGCCACTGACCGAGTTCGGTGGCCAGGCGCTTGTCCTCAAGCACCTTTCTCTGCTCGCTCTTCATCACCGCGACTTCGATGAAATTCTCGCCGTACTGCCTATGGGCGGCATCCATCAAGCGCGTCGCGTCACTGCGCTTGTCCTTGCCAGCCAAGATTAGCGTCGGTAGTCCTTCGAGGTCGCCCACGCCCTGCGGCAGGTTGAAGCCGAAATTATCAGGCTGAGGTGCAACCAAGACTACTGCGCGAGTGTTTTCGTCATCGAGCGCATGTCGCACCGCCAAGGCGCAGCCGGCGCCGACACCGACGATGCTCAGGTTGGAAGCATGAATTTCCGAGCGATCACGCAACCAGGACGAGGCGGCCTTCAGATCATTCGCGGCAAAGGACCACAGGCTCGCTCGTGCTTTGTCGTCGCTTGCTTTTTCCCAATCGGTGTCTTCCGAAACACTGTCGCCATGACCGCGCAGGTCGATGGCCAGGACCGCGAAGCCGCGCTTCTGCAATTGAACGGCGAGGTCTTCGACTTCGGAGCGATCGCCACCGGCGTCGTGAACGAGGAGCGCAGCAGGTGCTTTGCCCTTCGTCGACTTAGGACCATAGAAGGTTCCGCCGAGGCGCACATGGTCGCGCGTCTCGATGCGGACATCTTCACCCTTGCTGGAGCGTCGAGCGGCGGGGGCGCTCATGTTGGCTTCAGTCGTGATGGTGGCCTCCGAGGCGATGCTGGCAAGGCTCGCTTCGGTCGGCGTCGAACAAACAGGGGCCCAGAAGGCCGCAAGAGTGAAAATGATCAGCATTTGCGGTCAGATGAGAACGGCTAGGGGGGCTAGCGAGGTACCGAGTCAGCGCGGGAGCGAGCTGGAGAAGATCCGCTCGGGGCGTGAGTTCGGCTCAGATCGACGATGAAAAAAGTAACGGCAGCCCGTGGGGAGAGTCGGGTGCGCGTCCCTAGAGACGAGGTACCGGCGTCAAGGCGACCGTTCGTTGCCCGCTTAAGTGAGCGAAGAGGCATAAGTAACCACAAAACCTAGTGCCCATGCAAAAAATCAGCGAATTAGCCCAAAGTGCGAAATGGTGCGGGTCGGCGCTTTTCGGCCCATCGGGTGGGGCCTCGCGAGCATGAATTCGGGTGTTCCGCGTGCCTCAAACTACGGATCTGGCACTACGAAGGCCGCGCGGCGTCAGACTAGTCGTTGCCTCGGACGAAGCGCAGCGTACTACCGGAGTAGAGCGACCGCAAAAAGGGCATCGTACGCAGGATGGCATAATCGAGGCGGTGCAGCGCCTTATTCAGCGGCTTCCACTTCACCATGGAGTGCACGCGGCTGATCATTTCGAAGTGATCGATTTGAACATCCTCGAACAGGCTGCGCACCAGCGCGAAGTCTGCAGGCTTGAGCGGATGCTCGTCCTCGGTCGGCTCTTCCGGGTAGTACGGGATCAGCTTGCGCGCGCGATCCAGACCCTCGGACAAGATCACCGGTTCGGTGAATAGACCCCAGCCGCCGGGCTTCAGCACGCGGCGAACCTCTTTCAATGAGGCCTCGAGATCCAGGTGGTGCAGGATATTGAACCCGACCACGCCATCGAAGCAGCCGTCGAGGTACGGCAGCTGATTGCAATCGGCGACCTGCAGGCGAGTGCCCGAATCGGCCATGCCGTTGACCTTCAGGCGGTCGCGTGAGACGCGGCAGCCCTCAAGCGTGATTTCGGAGCCGCACAGGCGGTACGGCTTGTGCCGCGCACCAACCATCAGGGCCAGGTTCATACCGTCGCCGGAGCCCAATTCGAGCACGCGATCGCCCTCCCGGCAGTCACGGTGGAGCTGGTGGTGAACCCACTCGGTCTTGAAGACCGGCTTTGAGCTGGCGCCCTTGTAGCGCGCCATAATGGCTTCGGGGATCCTTAGCGTCTCCGGATCGATCGCCTCGTAGCGCTCGGTGAAGACCTCAATTTCGTTTTCCAGGCTCATAGGTGCCCCATTGTGGGAGGAAGATGGTCGCACCCGGGTGTTGGACTGGCAAGGCTGAGTCGCCGATACCATCGAGACAGGCTCTGCCCACTTCGTTCGGCGCCTGCTAGAGAGGCTTCGAGGAAACAATACCTCGCTCAGTTGCGAGTCGAGGGGGAATCTTGGCTCGCTCCGACCGAAGTTGCCCCACGGCCAAGCGCCTCCTCTTGGACCCCGACCATTGAGTAAGGATCGGAGTGTGACGCTCGACAGCCTTACCTCAGAGACCCAAGCGCGATACCTTGGGGGCTGCGTCTTTCCCCTGCAGGCTTGCTAGCCGCGGAGATTCGACCTGACGATGATTTGTATCGAGTGCGGACACCACAACGAGATGAGCGCGCGTGCCTGCGAGCATTGCGCGTCCGCTCTTCGTGAGAGTCCGAGTCAGAGCGACTCGGGCGTGCGCAACATCACGAGTGAGGGCTCGAGCTACAGCGAGGGAGGGGAAGCCGAGACGGTGCTGGGCGGACGCTCGCCTGTGGTCGCGCCGAGCCCCGAGCCGAGCCCCGAGCCGAGCGATGCGGAGCACATGCTGCCCGGCGACCGGATGGGCAACGTCGGCGCTTCTGAGCTTGGTCGCTACGAGATCATGCGCGAGCTGGGCCGCGGCGGCATGGGAGTCGCTTACCTGGCGCGCGACCGGCGTTTCACGGACGCCCTGGGCGGGCTGGACCGGCGCGTGGTCGTCAAACGCATCCTGGATGCGGATGAGGCCGCGGTCACGCGTTTCCTGCGAGAGACGCGCGCCATCGCCGTGCTCGAGCACGAGAACATCGTGCACATCCACGACTTCGGCGAGGACGATCGTGGCCCATACATCGTGATGGGCTATGTGGAAGGCGGCACGCTGAAGCATGCGATTCGCGAGGATGGTCCCCTGGCCGACGATGCCTTCTATGAGATCGCTCGCGGCTTGGGACGAGCGCTGGATTTTGTTCATGAGCATCACATTCTGCACCGGGACGTGAAGCCGTCGAATGTGATTTTGACGCGCGACGGGCTGCCCAAGTTGTCCGACTTCGGGCTGGTTCGCATAGATGCGGAATCAGATTTGTCTGCGACCGGCTATGGCATGGGCACAGCGGACTACGCTGCTCCCGAACAACGGCGTGGCGACCGCAGTGTCGATCAGCGCGCTGACATCTATGGGCTCGGCGCGACCTTGTATCTTGCGGTGACTGGCGAGGTCCCGAAGACCATCCGCGAGTCGCGGCTGCCTGAGCGCTGGCGAAGTTTGGTGCTGCGTTGCGTCGAGGATAGCGTCGACGATCGTTTCGAAGATGCGAAGGCCTTCTTGGAGGCCCTCGAAGCCGCACGCGATGGTAGCGGTAGCTCGGCTAATCGAACCGCGCCCGTCGACGGCACGCGATGCGGGAATTGCAGCGCGATCAATCGAACCGGCGAGAACTACTGCAGGGAGTGCGGCGCCGGCATGTACCGCGCCTGTCCTTCCTGTAGCGAGATGGGCGAGGCCTCCGCCGGCTTCTGTGTCTCGTGCGGTTTGGATGTCGATGCGTGGTTCCGTTCAGAGGAACACTACCGTCGCGCGCAAGAACACCTTGAGGCGGGTGCTTTCGAAGAGGCGGTCTACGAGGGGCGTCGTGCGGAAGATAGCTTCGCCGGCAGGACCGAGATTCGAGATCTGTTGCGCGAAGCGAATCGCAAGCGCACGGCCTTGTTGAATGCTTGGGATCTGGCCGAGGTGCACGATCGCGCCGAGCGCTATGAACAGGCGCGTCGCAGCTGGCTGCGGGTCTTGTCTCTCGATCCTAATCACAAACGGGCGCGATCGGCCTTGGCCGCTCAACCCGAGCTGTTGCGCAGACGTGATCTGAATCGGTCGATTAAGCTCGTACTGGACAATGTTGATGGGCGCCGCTGGCGCGACGCGAAGCATTGCTTCGATGAGTTGCTCGAACTTGCGCGCGAAGATGACGCGGCACGTATCGCGCCGGTCGAAGAGGCCTTCCACAAATTCGAGAAGCGCTTGCATCGCACGCGGGTGGCCTTCGACCAGTCTTGGGAAGACGGCGATGACGCGGCTCTGAGGCGGCAGCTCGGAGACCTTGAAGCGCTCGGCGAAGATCCGGATGCGTTCGAGCTCTTCCGCAAACGAGTTCACTACGCGGAAGCTCGGCAGCAGCTACGGACTGCATTGAATGGACGCGACTTGGAGGCGGCGCGCGGCGGGCTCGAACAGCTCGTGGTGTTGGCCGGTGTCGAAGAGCGCGACGAGCTGAATAGCCTGCGCTCGGAAGTCGAAGAGTTACGTGACCGCTCGCTGGCCGACGTCGCGCGCGAGTTCGAATCACACTTGTCGCAGAAGGAACTCGATAAGGCCGACGAGTTGCGCGCGCGCTACGAAGCATTGGGTGGCGATCCCGAGACGCTCGCGGGTCTCGAGCGCTTGTTCAGCTTGCGTGCTCGCGCCGCATCGCGCGTGTTGTGGGCGCGCCGTGCCGCGCGTTGGACTGGCACCAGCGGCCTGGTCGCGGCGGTGTACTTGGTCGTGGCTATCATGTGGAACCAGAGCTGTGACGAAGAGGCATGGGCTCATTTGAGAGCCAGTGATTTGACGGCCTGCGTCAAGGAAGTCGATCGCGCGCTGCCCTTGCTTCCCGGTCGTTTGTTCGACGAGTATCGTTTGACTGTTCGAAGCCCAGTCAGTGTACGGCAGGTCTTTCTGCGCAGTCTTGATCAGGTGTATGGCAACGACAGCTGGCGACGAGAACGGCCCAGTGCGACCGATGCAAATACGAGTGAAGATGCTGTCTTCGACCTACTCGTACTCACGGTGCGCGATGATATGTGGGCCGCTCTCGAAAAGACTGACTTGGTTGGTGCCGGTGATGCGCTCGAACCCCTGCGCGTAGCCGAGCGCAGCGGGCGCGATTGGGATGTTAATGAAGCCCGCGTGCGGTTGTCGGGTTTGCACGCGCTGTCGGTCGTGCTCGAGCCCTATTCACTGACCCTGCGTGACGAGTTTCAACAGAAGGTTCAGAGCATTGGTACAGAGCGCACTGAGGTGCCGCTTGTCGAAAGCGTTCGTACGCAACTCGCGCAGTTGTCGCTGCGCGAAGGGCGTTCGGCGCTGGCCACTGAGCACACAGATCAAGCGGCGATCGTGCGGAGCTGGGCCGATGCACTTGACACGCTCGAGAGTCCTGAGGACGCGGCCACTTTGCGCCATGAATGGAAGATTGATCAACGCGAGAGGGACCTGGCCGAGTTGGCCGAGCGCCTTCGCGAAGGTGGCTTCGAGGTCTTGACGAAGCTGAGTGACCGTTTGGAGGAAGCCGAGCGTCCGACAGGCGCTTTGAGGCTCGTCAGCGACCTCGCGCTCTATCAGCAAGAATTGGTTAGCCCAGATGGTCTGGGTGGACTCGGCGCCGATCGCTTGATCGAGCTCGACGAGCTGGTGCATGAGGAGCTTCCCGGAAGCCTCGAAAGTCTGTTGGGTGCGGGCCAGCTCGCTACTTCGATCGCGACACTCGACGAGCGCATCGAGGCAGAGATCGAGGCGCGCTTGGCCGACATGTTCTCTGGCGGTGTCTACCAGGTCGGGGCGGACCGCCAGTTGCGCGCCAACGTTGCCTTTCCGCAGGCGCGAATCAAATTGGATGGCGTCGCGTTGCGTGAGATCGAGTGGGGCTTGTTCGAAGTACCGACCGAGGTTCCCGAGGGATCGCTGCAACGCACGATCGTGGTCGAGGCACCCTTCGGCCGGCGCGTAGAATTGCAGACGCTGCTCGAGTTGGATACGACGGCGCCCGACTTCGCTTCTTCCGGCATGCCGGTCGAGGTGATCGAGGGCGAGCCGTGGGAAATCGAGTTGCCCACGAGCGCTGAAGAGCTGACGTATGTGTTCGATCCCGAACGCTCCGTCGAACGCGTCGCTGGTGACGGCGACACGATGCGGCTCCGAATCGCCGGCATCGAGAGCGTGCCCGCTGGGCGCGACATGACACAGCTCGACGTCGCGCTGGTGGCGGTCGACTCCTTTGGTAACAGGTCCGAGCCGTTGGAACTCAAGTTGCGCGCCGTCTCGCGCCGCTTCCACGAGGCGCGTGAGCTGGTCACGCGCGGGAGTGGTCGAGAATCATGGTCGCTGGCGTTGGAACGGCTCACTCCTGACTTGCTGCAACCGGATTGTTCGCCGCAGATTATCGACCTTGCCAAGTCGGCCGTTGCGATTGGCTTGCGAGGCTCCGTCGCTATTCAAAACGCCGGTTTGCATCAACCCGGTGTCGACCGTGAAACAGACTCGACCAAGGCGCAGCTTAAGCTCAAGGAGTACCGCTCGCTACTCGCGCGCACCATCGGACGAGTGGACAAGATCCTGGCTGTGGCGGCAAAGGAAGCGGCGCTAGCGGAAAGCGTGCCCGACCCGGGGTCACATGATGGGTCCTCTACGAACAACGGCGCTCGCAGCGAAGGGGCAGATGCAGCCAATGATGCGGATGCCAGTGAGGGGCTTGCCGGCACTCGCAATCATTGGGATCTGTCGCGATTCGAACGCAACTCGGATGGCGGATGGGCCTTTGAGTTGCAGGACGGGATCCAGGCAATCGCGCTACGAGCCGCGCAGCTCTCTGCCGAAGCGGATCGTCTGTACGAGATCCTAGATGAGTACAACGGCGGCGGTTGCTTGCGCGCGTTGGAGGTCACGAGCCTGACGAACGCACTGGCCGAACTCACACTCGTAAAGCCGCCGATGTCCATGCTGCGTTGGGTGCGCGCGGCGAAGAACATTCACGAACTCGCTGTGGACGCGGGCGTCGAAGAAGTCGTCGTTCCGCGTGCGACGGATTGGAAGCTGTGGAGCGAGAGCGAGGGCTCTCTGCCGCGCACGATTCGTTTCCCCGGCTCTAAGGGCATGGACTTCGTGTTCGTACCGAAGACTGCCGAGGGGACCTATGGCATCTTCATGGGGCGCACCGAGCTGACGGTCCAGAACTGGTGGCGACATGGAGGCCGGCGCTTGGAAAGCGACAACCTGCACGGTCCGGCAAGTGGCATGAGCTGGGAGGAAGCACGCGATTGGTGCGCGAGTGCCAAATTGCGATTGCCGACCGTGGCGGAGTGGCTGGCGGCGGGGACGCGGCCGGAGTGGTCGGCCACTTTCAATCAAGAAGGATGCGCGCGCGCCACGGATCTGACTGGTCCGTATGAAGCAGGCCGGGGCATTGGCGGCGCGCCTTCTGACGAGAGTTGGTGTGGTGCGCTCGACATGCTGGGCAATGTGCAAGAGTGGTCCGCAGACGCGTGGATTGCCCAAGATGGTTCTTCAGATGGTGCACGCAGGTTGTGCGGCGGCAGCTGGAGAGATGCACCCGATTCGCGCCATATCGAACCTACGGGCTATGCGGCGGAAGAGCTGACTGAGAGCACGGTTGTCGGCTTCCGGCCCGTTCTCGATCTTTGAGCTAAACGGGTCCAGAGACCTAAGCGTGATTCTCGATTCCATTGGGATCGTTGATCCGAGTGGGCGTGGGGGCTTTGCTCTAGAAAAGATCTCCGAGTCGAGCTGGGTCTTCAATCCAGATGAGACTTTCGATTCGTGAAACCTTAAGTCCCGCTACTAGAGATCAAGATCCAGCCGACGAGATTAATCCAATCGATCCACTCAGGGACGGACAGCGCGAGGATGCTCGCGCTGTCGGGATGGCTCTGCATACGTCCGAGCATGGCACTGTCGCGCGAACTAACAGTGGCGAAGAATGCGGACAGATCGGGTGCCGATTCCCTGTCGCCTGAATCAAGCAAGCTCGGTGCGCCCGCAAACGCGTGCCGCAGCTGGGGAGCCTAGCTCTTGCTGCGCTCGTCTTCCGAGGAGGGATAGATCGTGACTGCCAGGTCGATTACGTCGGATGCCATGGCCGAAAGCAGTTCGGCGGAGACCGAAAATGAGTTCTCGGGCCGTTCCGCTCCAGACTGCCAGCCGACGTTCATTGTGCGCTTGTCGCAGGCGGACAAGCGAGTCGCGCCCACAGCCGACAATTCGTTGACAGCTTCCAAGATGGACTCGATGTCGCGATCGGGATCGCGCGGAGCATCCAGGTCTCCGGAACCGCGCGCATTGGCGGTCAGGTGGTAGCGCGCTCCAGAAGATTCACCGTAGCTCGCAATCTCGAGCGAAGAGCCGAGTTCATCTCGTAGTGCATCGAGCGGTATCTTGGAGAAGACGCAAAAGTCAGTGTTCAGATAATAGCCGGGCATAGCGATCCATGGCGCGGGACGCGCTGGCAGGGAGAATACCCGCGAGAGCCCCAGGTACCATTGCCATCTGGTCGTAGCCGCATATGGGGCCATATTCCCCGCGCTACAGTTCCGTTCACTGGCTTGCGTGCCCCAGACTCTTAGATGAGTGTCCGTGTCTGCGCGATTCGAACACCGGGCTGTGGCGCGGCACCGATGCTAACTCGGAAGCCGTCGCCGCTCACCGCCGGTGCCAAGGAATGAGGTGGGGGGGGCACTCATCCAAAGGTTCAGGCAACGAAGCGCGATTGGATGACCTGTGTTCGCCGGCAGAACAGACTCGACAACTTCGAGTCCGCAGGTCGGATTTACGAGTGACTGCGGGACTTACCCCAAACCAAGGTGAGGCGCTAGAAAGAACTCGCGAGATGGACGCCGGTATTCATTCGAAATCAAAAGAGATGCAGTTGACAGGACTCAGCTGTCAACTGCCTCGACCACATGGTGCTGCCCTCACATGAGCACTAGGTGCCATCTGCTTTGTTTCGAGTCGCTACTAGACACTCCGAAGCGCGAGCTGGACATCGGCTATGCGACGGTTCCAATCCCGGATAGAGCGAAGCACTTCGGCTTTCTCTTACCACTATAAATGGGCGCTCCGCTCTGCCAAGTAGAGCTGCACCGCCACTCTGCTGACTTGTTAGTGGAACTGAACGCTGAGGCCATCTGACAAGTCGAAGCTCGCACCGCCGGCGGCAGGATCTCGAAACCAAGCTTGGAAGTGCCAAGTCGAGCCAGGCGTGATCGCGCCACCTGCGCCGGTCGGCAAACCGAAGTCGACCGCGTACGCGAGTGTGTTTGCCGACGCGAGCACGACGGGCAGGCGGTACAGCGTACTGCCTCCGCTGCCGACGCAACGCAGCCCATTGCCGAACGGTAAGCCGGCTCCTCCTGCGAGTTGCGAGTCGCCATAGAAGAAGATGCCGAACTGATCAGACACGGGAGCAGCTGACAACACGAGTGCATTCGCCGAGACTTGCCATTCGCCGTTCGATTGAATCACGGCCGCTTTCCACGTTGAGTTAGGTGTCGACGAGTAATAGTTAGAGCTCGCGCACTCGATCAAGCGCAGCTGAACACCATAGACGGCCCCCCCCCCCAAGGGCAGCACTCTGGCTGGCGAACAAACCCATATGGGGGCCCATGAAGCCGTTCGTGACATTGACGGTCGTTCGCGTGTAGGTACTCCCTGTATGTGCTGGCCCGACCAATCACCAGTCGTGGTTTATTGGCCCGGTACGAAGTCGATCTTGCTCTTGTGGATGACCTCCGGATGGTTCGGGCGCCACATGTACGTCAGCACTTCATAAGTGCCGTTCTGCAGCCCGTTGATGTACAGACAAGAGTCGAGAGTGAGCGAGTGTGTGACGAGCGCATCACCTAGAAGTGCATCGTGATCTCCTATCAGATCGGGATCCACCTCGTCCATCCATGCCTGCCCACCAAACTGATGCATGCGCACTCCGCTCGCATTGCCGGCCAGGTCGACCAAGAACTCATCGAAGGCTTGGGGTCGTTTGGGAACTCAATGCGCCTTGATCAACGACCGCTGCAAGGCACTGCGTGCACTGCTGTTTTTCCGGAGTCGCCTGCTAGGGCGCGATCAGGGCGTCACGCGAGTGACCCCGCGCACCAAAGCAGGAGATGTCCCGTACTCCGGTTCGTCGAACAGTGAACTGGCTGGCGTTGAGCGCAGTACGCGTCGGAAGGCTGGCACCTTCGCCCGCCGCGATGTCTCTCGGGATGGCGGGGAAGCGGCAGATCTCTCGCTCGATCCAGATGGATGCGCCCGCGACCGCTCGACCATCAAGGCGCAGCACGTGCCCGGCATGCTCTCGATATATTTGCTCGGGCATCAGCAACGACTCGGGGGCTGTCATTGGCCGGATATCGGAGAACAAATGAAGTTGCCCAGCGCGCGTATCAATTCGAATGCTGTAGCGGCGATCGTCGAGACCGTTCAACTCGAAGTGGCCATCTTGATCTGTCGTCGCCGTACAAGCAGGGAAGGGCCGGTTCGCTAGCGAGTATTGTTCGACGAATGCAGGACCACCGTCACGTTGCCGACCGAGCGGCGCAGGATCGACAATGCTTACGTGGGCACCCGCGAGTGGCTGCCCCGCGGCCTTCAAAACTCGGGTCTGCAGGCTGTGTGAGTCGGCACGCATGCGCAGCATGTGGCGCCGCTCGCCCACGCGATCCTTCAGGTGAATCGTGGTGTGCACGGGAAGTGCACCTGGCGCGACCGCAATCAGATCGACCGTCTTCGGTCGGCCTCCTGCATGGCCTTGCAGGAGCGGCAAGCGAAACTCCCCATGCTCGTCACATGCGACGACGTGGATGCCGTCACCGACCGCGGCGGTGCTTGCGGGCCGACCCTCTTTGTCCAGCACGATGCCATGCACGAAGGTCGTGGCGGCAAGTGTTGTGTGCTCGGGGCTCGCTTGGCTGGCAGCACGATTGTGACCAGTTGCGCATCCGATACTTGAATCGCAGCGCGCGCGAATTCATATCCGGTGGCTCGTGCCGATAGCGAAGTTCCTCGCACCGCTGGCAACAACGGGAACAAGAAGTATCCATCTGCATAGCTGCGAAGCTTGCGATGGACCTCGTTGGCTTCGTCCAGTGGGGGATCGAAGCGCGAACGAAAGTCGCTCGGCAGATCCGCCATGACATGTGCACCTGCGATTGGTTGCCCAGTTGAATCAAGCACCCTACCCGCGACGCTACGCGGCGTTTTGGCGACGATCTGAACCGTCCGACTCGCTAAATGAGGCAGGTGGCTGCTGGCTTGTACGGTTGTCTATCCGCTCTGTGCGATGGCCCACATCTCGAGGCTACGCTCTCCCGTCATTCCTTCAGCCGCAGCATGTCTGAACTGGCCGTCAGCATGGGTGCGAGCGATGGCGACGCTACCTGTTCCGGGGACCGCCCAACGGTTGTGCAGCAAGCGAACTCCGACTCCAGCGATCGGCCGACCTTCGCTGTCTTGCACTCTGCCGGTGATGATCGAGTGAGCGGACGTCCGCTCGACATTAGCTACGAATTCCGTTGGAATCGCATGATTGCTCAGTGCGCGATCACGCGGGGCCATTGCGGCGATGCTGCCACCTTCGACTTGGGCAGTCAATTCGGACATGGAGCGGCGTGTAAGGGGCAGCTCGTTTGAAATGGGGCGCCACCGTGGTCCGATGACAAGCATCAGAGCTGCGGCTGTCGCTACTCCGATCAGCGTCAAAGAACGTGTGCTCGAAGCGAGGCCTATCGAAGTGCGCGCAGCGTCGGCTGCGCCCTTACTGATACTGGCACTCGTCCGCGCTGCGAGTTGCGCGAGCGGCAACAACTTCACACTCCAAGCTCGCCCGTCGTTGCCGTAGGTCTCGTCCAACTCGCTGCGCAACATGGCACAGCCACGACTCAAACGGCTACGCACGGTGGCTTGTGGAATACCCAAGTGCGTCGCAATCTCAACGGGGCGCATGTCTTCGCTGAAGCGCAACAGCACGGCTTCGCGATAGGGTTCGGGCAGACGAAGAACGATCGCAGCCAGCTCTCTTTGGGTTTAGATTCGAGATGCCAGTGCTTCCGGCGTCGGAACGGCCGGCGCAGCTTCGCGCGCCTCTGCGCGTGCTCTGCGCCTTGCACCACCGCGAGCCCGCAGGCGCACGAGGTTGCGCATCACACCAACGAGCCATGCACGCGAGGCGCGCTCCGGCTTCTGAAGCGCGGCCAGGCAAGTTTCCTGTACCAGGTCATCGACCGCTCCACGATCCCGCACGAGGCGCAGTGCCAGGCTGTGCAGCCAACGCGCTTCAGCTAGCCAACCCGCTATATCGCGTGGGGCGGAGCGAAAGTCAGGAGTCTCTGCCGTCGGATTCATCGGAGTACGGGGCCCGAACACTGCTACGCAGACCAGCTCCGGCCTTGCTTCCAGTGTGGCGGAATCTGTAGATCCCGTGGGTTCGAGCTGCGTCATGGGCCCGCAGCACGTTGGTCCAAGCCCCGGCAGAGGTTGCCGCCAACTTTCATTCGTTCCCTTGAATCCCGGAGTCTCAAGCGAATTTGGGCTTGGAGGGCGGGGCAAGCCCACCGAAATCCCGCGGTGGCTCAGCCTTCCCTCAGGCAGGACTCCGAATCGATCCCACCACGCGGGTGGCTCCAGACCTGTTGTGCGTGACCCTTAGCCCAACTCGAGCTGGCGGCGCGCGTCGACCTCGTCGCGGTTGATCGCTTCCATCGCCTCGCTCAGGTTCGGCCCCAAATCCCAGTCCCTGTCGATCGCGCGACGGACGTTGCGCATCAATTGAATCGACATGCGGAACACGCGACACATGTCGCCGGGGTTCGCGCCGTTCTCTTCCAGATCTTGCATCGAGGCACCCTCGAACCACGCCAGGGTGGCCGGCGTCAGGCCCCAATCGGGTCGCTTCATCGGCGGCTCGATCCCGAGGCGTACCTCGAGTGAGCACAGATCGCCGATGGTGCGGTCCACTTGGTGACGCAAGTCGCCGTACATTTTGGGCGGAATATACGGACGATCGAAACGACGCCGCTCTTCGTAAATCAACGCGACGAATATGATCGCCAGCTCACGCGCAGAGAGGTTTTCGAGCGTGCCTTGAAACAGCAGCTCAGTAACTTGCAACTCGTAGCCGCTCTGCAAGCGCGCGATGCGTCCGCGCCCAGTCAGCTCGTCGCCTTTGAGGTAGCCGAGCTCCTCGAGCATCGCCAAGTGCGCATTCAGAATGCGTGTCTGCTTGCGCCGTTGACGCTCGCGTGCCTTCTGGTTTTTCTCGCGACCTTGGAATTGACTGAACGAATGTTCCCACGCCACGTGTAAGCGCTCGCGGCCCATGCCGCTGACAAGGTGCAGAATGGTCGAGTAGGCCAAGCGGAAGCGCGAAGTCACAGGCTCTGGCTTGCCCGCAATCAGCTTCTTGAGCGGTGCCTCTTCCAGAGCTCGCCCATCCAGCATGCTGTAGACGTAGCCCTTGTCATCGATGCCCTGTCTGCCCGCGCGACCCGCCATCTGCATGTAGTCACGCACGCGCAACCAGTCGAAGCTGACTCCGTCGTACTTACGCAGCGCGTTAAAGACGACCGAACGAGCAGGCATGTTGATGCCCAACGCAAAGGTCTCGGTCGTGAACAACAAGCGGATCAGGCCTGCTGTAAATAGGCGCTCGACGATCTCTTTGTGGATCGGAAGCATGCCCGCGTGGTGATAGGCAACACCCTGAAAGGCCATGTTGAAGATCTCGCCCTTCAACTCGCCCTCGTCGAGCTTGAAGACCGTGATCAGCTCGCGTGCCAGCGCGTGCACGCGCTTCTGTTCCTCTTCGTTCAATAGGTTGCGTGCCATGCCTCGCCGCGCGAGTCGCTCGCAATCCTTGCGGCTGAACGAGAAGACAAGGGCCGGCAGAAGAGAGCGCTCCTCTAGCATGTCGAACAGCTTGCCGGGATCGGCCGCATCATCACCCCGGCCGCCTCGTCCACGACCGCGACCGCGCGAGCTGCGACGCGGGCGATTACCTCCGCCAGCGCGCTGCTCCATCTTTAGGATGCTCTCCTGCTTGCTGGCGTCGAAGGCTCCGGAGCGCTTGGTGAAACCCCAGTGCGACAGCGGCACGGGACGTTTATTCGAGCGCACGATCTCCATCTTTTGAATGCGGATCTCCTCGAGCCACGCACCCATCTCGTCTACGTTGGAGATCGTCGCCGAGAGGCAGATCAATCGCACGCTCTCGGGCAAGAAGATCAGGCTCTCCTCCCACACGGTGCCGCGTTCGCGGTCGTCCATGTAGTGGATCTCGTCGAAGATCACGAACTCGACATCGTTCAGCAGGCCGGGACTCTCGAATATCGCGTTGCGCAGGATCTCGGTCGTCATGACAAGCACCTGCCCAGCAGGGTTGATCGTCACATCGCCGGTCATGATTCCGACATCGACATCGGGATCGTCGCGAAAGTCGCGGTACTTCTGATTCGACAGCGCCTTGATGGGCGAGGTGTAGATGCAGCGCTTGCCCTGTTTGGCCGCGTCTTCGATCGCATATTCAGCGACCAAAGTCTTGCCGGCGCCGGTCGGCGCAGCGACCAGCACGTTGTGCCCAGCACGGATGGCGGCCACCGAGCGGATCTGAAAGCTCGAGAGCTTGAATTGGCGCCAATGAGTGACGGTTGCGTCGAGCGGAGAGTCCTCTTCGTGAGGCTCTTCGCCGGGAGCAGAAGGTGAAGTCAAAGTAGGTGGCGGACGTTTACAGAAGACGCGTTCGTATCGCCGGGCTTGAGTCAGCCCTCCCGGCGCGTTATCTAAGCATGTAGAAGTGCTCGACGCACTCCGGTTCTGCCCGGACGAGAAGCTTCTCCGCCATTTCACGCCATCGCGCCGCGGCACGCGCGCGACCGGCCCGCCGAACACGCCAGCCCCGAATGCCATGCAGCGACAACTATCCAATCTGAAGGTGATCTCCCGATTGCTCGGCCACGAGTTGCACAGCCAGGGAGGCTCGAAGAGCATCACCCTGAGCCGCGACGAGGTGATCGAGATCCAGAACACATTGGACCTGTTCATCGAAGAAGCCTCGCGCACGGCCGGCAAGCCGAGCGGCGGTTACGGTGGGCCCGAAGCGAACCGTGGCACGCGTGTCGCCGGGACGCTCAGTGTCGATTCTCCGGTTCTTCCGGCCAGAAACTAGGGCTTACAGACCCTGTGGGCGTGATTCCGGGCGTGCCTCGGGATGACGATGACAGGGACTGGTCGGAGCGATGCACCTCGCTTCGGAATCGAGATCGAGGTCTCGATCGCAGCGTCCCCTGCGCGGGGGAGGAGCTGGCCGGCGGCGAAACACCGGCTCGTACATGTGGATCCAACGGCCCCCTAATGGTCGCGATGCCCGCGAGGGCTCGTCGGGAATGGCGGCGCCTGAGCGCCGTCGTGGGGGAGTGCCCATTTGGGTTCCGCTGGGCTTGTTGGCCCTGACCGCTGGCGTGCTTGCGGGCAAACTTGGCACCGAGACTCATGCGGCCGGGGTCAGTGTGATTGATGTGCAGTCTTTCGATCTACGCATCCGGCGCGGCTGGATGCTGCCGGACTGGGAGGCGCGATTGGCAAATTTTTTGGCACGCGCCGACGATTTGTCCGCACACGATCGAGACCAGATCGAGGCGCTGGCCCAAGAACTCGAAGGGCTCAGCTTCGTGGCCGAGGTCGGCGTGCCCGAAGTGATCTGGCCGGACGGCTTGTCGCTTCCGGTTCGGCTGCATATTCCGGCGGCGAATATTCGAGTCGGCTCGGCCTTCCTGATCGTGTCGGAAGAAGGAGTCGTGCTGGCGGGCGCGAGCTCGACGCCGCACGCGGCCTTCGGTTTGCCACTGCCCGTACTAGGGCCGCTCGACGGATCATGTGACAGCTTGCGCGCTGGCGATTCCTTGCAGCGGGCGGACATGATCGATGCACTCGCGACTGCGCGCTCGATGTGGCAGCACCTGAATGTCGATCTGCTCGCGGACTTGGGACGCGTGATGATCGACGCCAGCGACGCAGAGGCGCCGGATGGATTCGAAGGTGGTGTGCGCATCGACTTGGAAGGCCGGCGGCGCATTCAATTCGGACGTGCCGCGCGCGGTGACCCGGCCGGTGAATTGCCAGTCGCGATGAAGTGGCATTCGGTCGCGCGCGGGATTCAGGAGCTGCGCGCCGGCGGAGATTGGGATTTGCTCGACGTGCGTTGGGATCAACCGGACGTGCACCTGCGCGTCTCCGGCGAGACGCCCAGATGAGCGCGCTTGTTGCGCCGTCAGCGTCGGCGTCCGGCAGGCAGGGAGGCGCAGTTATGAGGCGCTTGCTTCTGGCTTGGCTGATCTCAGTTAGCCTCTTACTGCTCGTCTCTGAAGTGGGGCAGATTGCCGACGGCGCGCGAACCGCATTGATCCTGTTGCCCTGGATCGCTCTTTCGATTTGGCCGGGCGAAGTGTCCTCGGGGCGCGGTCGCATTGGCGGATTGAATAGCCCAGGCAGCATCCTTTCGGTGATTGCCCCCAGCCTGCATGCGGCGCTTCCGCTTGCTCTCGCCATCCAATTGGATCGAGATGCGGGTTGTGCGTATGCACTTTGCATTCCAACCGGAGCGGCAGGTCTGGTACTGATCGCCGTTGGCTCAGGGCTGGGTCGAGTCGCAGCTCGCATGGGTCGCGCTGCACTCTTCTATGTGTTCCATTTGATGCCAGTCGCACTCGCGATACTGAGCGGTGGCGACGTGGAATGGGCCTTCGATGTTATGGGATTCAGTCCTCTCGGATGGATGGCTCAACGCATCGCTGAGCCCGAAGCACCGCGATTGATGTGGAGTCTGCCCTTCGCTGGCGTGGCGCTGATGTGGGTGCTGATTAGGTGGGAGCGAAGTACCGCATCCGGCCAGTCGCCAGCCTCAAGCCGCCACGCAGGAAGTGAAGCATGAGTCGCTTGCTCAGCCTTTTTTGGAGCATGATTCTGCTCGCTAGCGCTGGGCTTCTGTCGACCCAGGCATCCGCGCAGCAGAGCGCGAATGCAATGAATATTGCTGATGTGGAATTGCGCGGTCCGTTTGAAGAGATCACGACGCGCGATCCGTTCTATGGCGTGTTGGAGGTTCAGGGCTCGCTGCACGCGAACGAAAGACGAAGGCTGCAGGTTCCGCTCGCCGTGCGCGGACCGGAGGCTCTTGGCGAACCATTCGAAGGGCTCGAGCCGCTTCGTTTTGTCGCGTGGCGGGAAGCTCGAGCGGATGCAGAGTGGGACTCGCTGCCATTCGCGTTGCGCCTGCGGGCCCGCCCAGTCCTGCAGGCGGAACGACCCGCGCCGCGCGCTGCTGCGCTCTGCGTGCTGCTGGCTGGTGGTGTGCTGCTCATAGCTACGCGCCGCCGTCCCGCCCTCGCGGGCGGCCTGACCCCGTTGCTCGTCGCTGGAATTATCGTCGCTCAGACGACCGGGACCGGGCAGCCCGCGCGTTCTGTGCGCGTGATTGAAGTGGATGGCTCGGGCGCGAGTGTGCTCGTGGAATGCTCCTTGGACGAGATGCGCATGCGGGCCGAGGACGCTGGGCTGCGGCTCGAGTGCGAGCCGGCGTCGATTCTGCCCGAGTGGGGGGTCGAACTGAGGTCGAGCGCGACGCCGATTTGGACCGCGCGAGCTGCGGGAGCTTCGTTGACACACTTCAGACCGCACCGGATCGAGAGCAATCTCCTGTCGCCCGCAACTAATAACTGGGGGCCCATCCGAGAAGTTCACCTGCGCAGCTCCGCGGGCGCCTGGTCCCGTGGGGGAGCCTGGGACGCGGGTGAGGCGCTGCCGGAGCTCGACTCCGTCCTTCCGCCTCCTCCCGCCTGGCTGGTCGGCAATCTGCCGCAAGGAGTCCCCGTGCTAATCGTGCTGGCCGACTCGGATTTGTGGGGGGAACCACATTGGGGGGACCTAAGGAGCGAACGGCGGCCGACTTGGCTGCGCGCGATCGGGCTCGATTGGGGCGAGTGATCCGAGTACATAATGAGGGGAGAGCGCAGTTTTTGCATCTCGCCTGGGGCCAACAGACCCGGCCGTGCGGCCGGTCGCACCTCAGGCCGGATGCTCGGCCGCTTCGTGACAGACCTGCGAGACTCGCGCCCGAGCTTGGAAAGCAACTGAAAGGCATTGATGCCGGTCGGGTCGCTGAGTAGGCTCTCCCACTCTTTTTTGCGGAGAGCGTCCCTCTGACGCCTTCGCGCTGCTTTCGTACTCCCTACATTCCCTTGTTGCCTCGGCTCTCCGAGCTCCTGTGATGACCACCACCCACGTTCGCGCCCACGACACCGAAGAGCGCTGGCTTCTTTACGACGCAACCGAGCACACCCTCGGTCGCATGGCAGCGGTGATCGCAGTCAACTTGATGGGCAAGGATCGCCCGACCTTCACCTTCTCAGAAGGTTGCAACACGCATGTCGTGGTCATCAACGCTGCCAAGGCGAGGCTGACAAGCAAGAAGCAGGACGAGAAGGAGTACCAGCACTACACTGGCTACGCCAGCGGTCGCAAGGTCGTCAGCATCAACCGTGTGCGCGAGCGTCGCCCGACTGACATCGTCACCTTGGCCGTGCGACGGATGCTCCCGAAGTCCCGCCTCGGTCACGATATGCTTCGTAACCTGAAGGTCTACGGCGGTGACGATCACCCGCACAGCCCGCAGAGCCCGGTCAAAGTCGACAGTCTCTAGCAGACCTGTTCGACGATGCTCTAGGTCATAGATATCGTTCAAGGAGTACCTGTTTCGGGTGCTTCCACAGTTCACAGCAACACCCAGTTCGCAAACAGCAATAGCAACCATGGCGGTTATCAATCCCTGGACTTGGGGCCTCGGCCGGCGCAAGAAGGCGATCGCACGCGTGCGTATCAAGCCCGGCGCAGGCGCGTTCATCGTGAACGGCAAGCCGATGGAATCCTTCTTCTGCACCGAGGCTGCCCAGCGGAGCGCCCGCGCGCCGCTGCAGACTTCCGAGACTGAAGGCACCTACGACGTTTACTGCAACGTCAACGGTGGCGGCATAACGGGTCAGTCCGACGCAGTTTCGCTGGGCCTCGCCCGCGCACTGAAGACGGTCAACCCGGTCTTCCACGAAGTCTTCCACGAGGGCGGGTTGTTGACCCGAGACTCGCGTTCGAAAGAGCGTAAGAAGTACGGTCGTCGGGGCGCTCGCCGCGGCTTCCAGTTCTCAAAGCGCTAATCGCTCGGCTGCTCCGCTTGGGTGTCGAAGTTCTTTCGACGCTCTGCGAGCAGCCTAGGATTTGCCTTCCGCGGTGCGCCTCCTCCGGCGCCGCGCGGGTTCGGGCGACCGCCGTGTCGCCCCCTTACGGCGCCCTCACTCCTCAAGTGGGGGCGCTGAAGCTTGTTCCGGAGCCCCGTATCGGATTGACTAGGGGCTCAGTCAGCGGATTCTGCCCTCAGCGGCTCCTGATAGCGTCATGGCCGGTCACTCACACTCAGCCAATATCAAGCACCGCAAGAATGCGGTTGATGCCAAGCGGTCGAAGATCTTCAGCAAGCTTGCGCGGAACATCATCTCCGCCGTCCGTCAGGGTGGCGCCGAGATGGACTCCAACCTGAAGCTGAAGTACGCCTTCGAGAAGGCTCGTGCTGCGAATATGCCGCGCGACAACATCGAGCGCGCGATCAAACGCGGCGCCGGTGACAAGGATGGGGCCGACTTCCAGGAGTTGAACTACGAGGGTTACGGTGCTGGCGGCGTGGCGATCATGGTCTGCTGCCTGACGGACAACCGCAATCGCACGGCGCCCGACGTCAAGTACACCTTCGAGCACTGCAGCGGGAACATGGGCACCAGCGGCTCGGTCTCCTTCATGTTCGATTTCCGATCGATCTTTGTCGTCGAGTGTGGCGAGCGCGACGAAGACGCAATGACGGAATTGGCCCTGGAAGCCGGTGCGGACGACCTATTGATCGAAGAGGATGTCGCGACGATCTACGCCGATCCGGCAAACTTCTTGGATGTCAAATCGTCGCTCGAGGGTGCAGGCTTGGAGATGCTCTCGGCCGAGACCGGTTACGTCCCGCAAACCACAGTCAAGCTCGAGGACAAGACGGACGCGAAGCGCGTCTTGAAGCTGATCGACACGCTCGAAGAACACGACGACGTGCAAAACGTATACGCGAACTTCGAGATTCCGGATGAGTGGCTCGACGAGCTGCGCAGCTAGGATGATACGCACTCGCCGCCGGCGAGTGACGCGAGCCGCCTTCTGTGGTTCGCAAACATACACACGTGTGCCTCGACTGGCGGGGCGTGCGAAGGACTCGACGAAGGACCCTAACGGGAGCCGACATGGGTGACGGTTTGCGAACGATTCATATCGTAACGACCGACGATTCTCTCCTGGCCGACACACGTGCGGCGGCCAAAGGATTGGATGGCTGGGAGATTCAAAGCTCCTCTAGTCGAGCCGAACTGCTCGAGAGTCCGCCGGTTGCCGGCGACGTGCTGCTGCTCGACGCTATGTCGGGTACGAGTAATGTCTACGAGGACTGTCGGCGTCTCGCGGGTCGCACCAAGTGCCGAACCTTCGTCGTCGTGGAGGCCGGCAATGACTTGGCCGAGTCGATCGCGTGCTTCTGTGGCGCGACGGGCGTATTGCAGCGTCCGTTCGACAAGGAAGCACTCGGCAGCGCCATCGAACAAAACTCGGGCCCGCGTCCCGCTCTTCCTCAAGAAGCGCGTGGTTCGACCGATAGCGAGTTCGTGTTGCCCCAAGCCCTGCTGAAGGACATCACGACCGGCGAGACGGACAAGACCCTCGTCGACGCGTTGATCGACCCAGAGACCGGTCTCTTTAACTACGCCTACTTGAACTACAAGGTCGACGAAGAGTACAAGCGCGCGCGCCGCTTCGAGCATCCGCTGACCTGCGTGATGCTTGGCTTCGAAGGCCAAGCGAACGAGTCCGTGCTGGCCGAGCTGGCAGGAATCTTCCTGAACACCTCGCGCGACACGGACATCCTGGGTCGCTTCGACGAGAACTCATTCCTCTTCCTGCTGCCCAACACGGGTCCGGATGGTGCCGGCGTCATGGCCGACCGCATCCGCGAGATGGCCGAGAGCGCCGGCTTGCAGGACTTGGTGGGGGATTCGTTGGTGCTTGCTGCTGGCATCGCGTCCTGCCCGAACCCGGGCGTGTCCAAGCCGGAGGACTTGTACGGCCAGACGCGAGACGCCTTCTTTGCCGCGCGCGCAGAGGGCGGCGGCGTGGTTGTTGCCTGAAGGAACGCCAAGCGGGTTGAGGTGACGCGGCTTGCTTGCGTCGCTCCCAGCTCGATTTGATCATTCAAGAACGCACTGCTGACACGAATCGTGCGGGCAGTGCGTTCTTCTTTGTCGAGGCGGCGAGTTCGCGCTGTATCGCGCTGTATCGCGCTGTATCGCGCTGTATCGCGCTGAGCGGTGCAGAGCCGCGCGGTACTGCGCCGAGCCGCGATCTGCACTGCAGAGCTGAGCCGATTCGTGCCACCCCCCCCGGGGTGCTCTGACGCCTGCCGGCGCCTGAGTCAGCACGGCGTATGGTGCGTTGGTCAATCGGAAGTACCGAGCCGCTCGATTTCTATCCGGTGGTCTCGGCCCTCGTCGGCGCTTGAACCAACAAGGTCCGGGCGGCTGGAGTCTTGCGAGCTTGCCTTCCGGCGAAACGGGTCGGATGGGTCGAAGGGGTACGGCTCCGATTACCCTGTGGGGTCAGGGCAACCTTGAGCCAGCGGGTAGAAGTGGTACGGCTCGGTACACCCGCTAGGCTGATGTCATGAGCTCGGGCAGCAAGACGGCACAAGTCATCGCTCTGATCGAGGATGAGATCGTGCGCCAGTTGCAGCGAATCCTCGACGCGCCTGAGTTGCAGGCCCTCGAAGGTGCGTGGCGCGGGCTTCACTATCTCGTGCACAACTGCGAGACGAATGCCGACTTGCAGATCAAGGTGCTCGATGTCAGCAAGCGCGAGTTGCGGCGCGATCTGGAGCGCGCGGTCAGCTACGACGCGAGTGAGTTGCACAAGAAGGTCTATCACAACGAGCAGCACGTCTGGCTAGGTGAGCCGTACAGCGTGTTGCTGGCGGACTACGAGTTTTCACGCTTGCCTGCGGACGTGCGCCTGTTGCAAGGCTTGGGCGCGATCGGTGATCACGCGCACGTGCCGATTGTGGCGAGTGCGCAGCCGGCTCTGCTGGATCTAGAGAGTTGGGACGATGTGAGCGATCAACCCGACCTGGCAAAGCGCATGCAGGCTGGGCAATACATGCAATGGCGCTCCTTGCGCGAGAGCGAGGACGCGAAGATGCTGTTCTTGTGCGTACCGACCGTAGTGGCGAAGGCCTTTGACTTGCCCGCGCTCGATGGCATCGGCAAGTCACTCTTCGGCAAGCCCGCGCCGGACGCACTCGATCCCTTGCTTAGCTGCAAGCCCGTGCGCATGAACGCCAGTTTCGCGGCTGGGACGATTGCGGCGCGCTGCTTTCACGACAGCGGATGGTTCCACGAGATGCGCCGCGTTGACACTTTGGGAGTTGTGCGCAATCTCCCGGCACATCGAAGCAACGCGCAATGGGATGGTGTGCAAGACGCAAGTGGTCTGAAGTGTTCCTCTGCCGATGCTATCGCGCTGTACCGGCTTGGGTTCATGCCGCTCTGCCGGATAGACGAGGCTCGCTCCGTCTTCTTCGGCTATCAGAGCGTGCGAGTTGTCGGTGACTTCGAGGACACCGAAGAGGAGGGATCACGCCGTTTAGCCAGCTCGCTTCCCTTCGCGCTGATGGCTGGACGAATCCTGCATCAGTTGTCGATGCAACAGAGCAAAGGCAAGGAACGTGACAGCGTCGGCAAGCATCGGGGCAGGCTGCACGACTGGGTGCAGCGCTATGTCACAAATACTGGCGCTGCAGGTTTTAATTGCACTCGGCCGCTCTTGTCAGCTCATGTCGAATTGACGCAGCGCGAGCAGGACAACGATATACGTGTAGGCCTGTTGTTCATCCAACTGCGCATCTCTCCCGGAAGCCTGCCCTCGCGTGGCCGGTTCCGGTTCTGCGTGAAAGTTGTTTGAAGCAACTGAGATGTTGGAGCAATGGTGACAACCTGGATAACTCCACTTAATTGGTGGAGTAGCATCGGTGCTCAATCGACTTTGCGGCACACTTGATCAGTCTGTGATGTTCTGACTCCAGAAGCTTCCAGTTGAGCCGGAGGCTATTTATTGCTTGAGTCGCAACTGCTTTGTATGTGGGGTAGTCTGGAGCCCTTCTCGGGAAACACTTCCAGGTATATCGTTCAAGTATCCCATCAGGGGAACCCTCCGGCTTGTAGCAATCAATGAACAGTGCGGTGCCGAGTAGGGCGGCAACCGACCATTCATGCCACTCGTGAGGTGGGGATCCCTTAGGTGCTGGTCCAAGCCCGGCTTCCGCACATCGGAGAAACACATCGAAAAATGAAAAGAACAGGGCGCCATTCGGCTCGCAATTCATGAACTCTCTAGACTCCCTCTCATTGAGCATGAGGGACCCATCGGAAAAAAGGATGATGTCCTCACTGAGTGGCCGGCCATATCCCGTGCTGTTCATGTCTGGTCCCAGCAATTGAAGGGCATCAATGATATAGAGGCCATGTATCCGAAAGAAATCCAGGAGCTGCTCATCGATACTCTTATTGAGTAGGGGCAGACTGACTGTATTGTAGATCATCTTTTCCATGAGTATCGCCCCTTTGATGATTTCGTCTGCTGGAAGCTCCTTCCTCCGCATGAAAAAGTCAATGATGCACCACAATTCAGGGTCGACAGGCATATTTCCAGGCGGGCGGAAGTCGGCTCTGATGGCCTCGAGTTCCTTCATTGATGGCCTCATGGATTGAAACTTGGAGTGCGTCAAAAAATCGAATGCTAGGAAACGCCTAGAGCTATAAGGATACCTACCCATTAGGGCTGTCTGGAGTTGCTGGTTTAGAGCAATGATCTGGGTTGTGAACTCCACTAGCTTACATTGAGCAGCAACGGCCATCGCTTGCTCATCAAGTTGAGCATAGGTCACACGGCCTATTCGTTCTAATGGGCTATGTGCAATGCTGTGTAGCCCCAAGCACTCCAGTTGAACTCTGGAGCCCGGTCCGGCAAACAAGTGTTCTGGGATTGCCCAGAGGTCGTCCCCAATCCGAATGCATGAATCGTCTGAGGCCCCCTTCATTCGCAGCTCCTCGATCGGGAATCGTGAAGAACTATTGCTTACAATGACGTATGCCTTTGAGTCGATCTTTATGCTGTCTTCTAAGATTCCATTGTCCTGACTCCATGATTTTGGATCGAAGGCGCGATTGCTTCCACGGCGTTCGTCTGTATTGACCGGGTTGCAAGTGTGATTGGCTTTGTAGTCCGGCGTGTTGGATCCGCTCAGGCATGAGGCTGCGCCGAGCCCAACGACAATCAGAGCCGCGGAGAGGCTGTGCTGTTCTCTAGGGCTCAAGCAGCCTCTCTATCGCGCAATCCAGGCAGCGATTGGTGCATTGATGATTGCATACTTGGTGTCAGCGTCCAGAGTGATTACCGAGTACGGTATCTTACCGTTAAAACTCGTGTCTCCGTTCTTGAGGACGGGGTGGATGTAGTACTGGTTAGAGCCGCTGATTTTCCAGAATCCTCCTGATGGAATCGAATTGCCTGCTATGCCATTATAAGTTTGCTTTTTATTGGTCGTGTGGTTTTTTAACTCCCATACCCCCGGCACTTTGTTTAGTTGTTTGACTAGGTCCTCGATCGCGTTTACTCGTCCGTGTGCGGTAGAAGGATAGACGGTGGTTTTTGGTAACTCATTTGCCAGCTTCTTTAGGTCCGCATAATCGACCCGGATGCCCGCTTTTTTTGTCATGGGTGCTGAATCGACTAGTAATATATTGGCGGGGCAATTGACCGTGTACTGAGGTGGTAGTTTGTCGCCATTTGTCGATTTACAGCTGTGCAGCCCAAGGCAAGCGATGGAGGCGATAAGGGAGGGGGCGATGAGTGCAAAGTGTCTAGGCATTAGGCTACAAGGGGGGCCGGGGCAATTGGTTAGTACGCCAATCGGAATCCTATTGAAAAGGAATAATCCATTGGCGAAGTTGATGTGTACTTATGTTCGGTCATTTTCCACCCTCGGGCGAGTAGCATCCAGTCCTGCCCAAGGACGATGCGTTCCTCCGTGTTGATGGAAAGCAAACCTTCGGATCCCTCTACTTCTATAGATGCTGTCATCTCGTCCAAGTTTCCATACAAGTGATGCAGCAGCCCTGAGTATTGCGAGCAACGTGGATCTCGCACCGGCAAGGCATTGTCCATGTAGTGCCGGTACAGGGCTGGGTGATCGTCGGTCTGAATAGAGGTGTTCAGTGCGCCAGCAATGTTGGCTTGATTAGGTGTGGTGCCCGAGTCTTGACTGTGAGCTGATGGTGGAGGGGTCATCCGGTCCAGAATGAGCTCAATCTCCAGGTGTCGGGGCAGCCGCTTTCCATACCACTCTGCGCATCGCTGCGCATCAAGCACGTTCATTCCCGTCGCGGGTAACTCGAGCCATTCCTCCATGTGCCCTTGCACGGGTAGAGAGCGCCAGTCACCGTCGTAACCCAAGTGGCTCCACATACGCGGAGGAGCATGCCCGGATGCTTGTAGGTACTGGTGGAAGCGTTTGTTCGATAGCTCCACTTCGTCGAGATGAAAGTCGGCCACGTCTGGATGGTCATCGAACACCAAGCATCCGAGGGGGGCTATTTCCTTGGAGTCAAAGGAGCCGCCTTGAATCTTGGCCATGCCTTCCAGTGCGCTTGCCTCGTCATAAACACGGGCGAGAGTCTTGGTTGGTGTGACCGACTGTTTGAGAAATCTCATCAGGTCCGAGCGTCCGAAGCCTTCGACCTGAACACGGATTCTGTAGTAGCCCGGGGAAACAGGTGTCGAGGCTAGGGGGGCGTATCCAAGGTGGCGTTCTGTACCGATGACATCGTGAGCAATGTCAACGGCAGCGATAGAGACTCTTGCTTCATTGGCTCTCGGGGGTCGCTCCGAGCCATCGCTCTCGACGATCACCGCTTGTACTTCGAGCAAAGGAAAGGATGTCTCGATCGCAGCTAAGTCGACGACTTCTGAGTCATCTGGGAACACCATAGCCAGTCGCTGTGCCAGCGACATTCCTTCATTAAGTCTACGCGGAGACGGGGGCGAGGCGAAGGGCGCGAACTCGGGCAGATCAGTTTGGCCTCCCTTGCCGCGCGCGATCAGCTCCTTACATTTGTTCAGTTTCTCGGCCTTGAACTGCCTGAGGCGTTGCTCAAACGAACGCGCTGCCTCACCGAGCCTTGAATAGGAATCCAGTTCTGATGCTTCCCATTTTGCAAGCTCAGATCGCAACGCCGAGATGCGGCTGGAGACGATGTCCCAGTCCTCAAAATTTAGCGAAGCCTCTAACTCTTCGGCAAAGCTGGACGCATGAACCTGATTGGATCGCCAGAGCGAAAACTGGATACCGATGATGAGTGCGAGGAAAACGCCGGCAGCTGCAGTTACTCCTCGCTTGTGAACCTCGATCCAATTCGTCAGAACCTCCCGCAAACTCGGCGGCTTGGCCTTGACCGCTTCGTGCCTCAGGAAGCGGCGCAGGTCGTCGGCTAAACCCTGAGCCGTGTCATAACGATCTGCAGGCTTGCGGGACATGCCCTTGCGGCAGACCAACTCAAGATCGCGCGGCACGCGCGCGTTCACTTTGCGTAGATCCGTGGACGTGCCGCGGCCGATGTGATCGACGATCTCCTGCGGCGTACTGCCTTCGAACGGACGGCGCAGCGTCAGCAGCTCGAACAGCACGACCGAAAGGCTGTAAATGTCCGTGCGGTGATCGACCTTCTGTTTCAAGACCCGCGCCTGCTCCGGACTCATGTAATGCGGCGTCCCTTGCACCGCGCTGGTCGCGGTAATCGTTCCGAAGCGTTCGTCCCTGGCCAGGCCGAAGTCCGTCAAGTAAGCGTGGCCACGCGCATCCAACAGAATGTTGTGCGGCTTGATGTCGCGATGGACGACGCCACCGTCGTGCGCGGTCTGCAGCGCGTCCGCCATCTCGGCGATGCGCGCCGAGACGGTCGAGAGGTAGAAGGGATCCGCGAAGGGGGGTAAGAGCAACTCGACCGGCGCGTCGGGCTCCGCGTCGGTCCGCTGGCGCGCGAGTTCCGTGTGCAGATCATGGCCCTCGATGAAGCGCATCGCGTACCAGGCCACGCCCTCTGTCTCGCCGTGCGCCAGCACCGGGACGATTGATGGGTGCTTCAGGGAGGAGGCAGCGCTGATTTCACGCTCGAATCGGGTGCGGGCCTCGCCGACGGCGCGGGCCGGGGGCAGCAGTTTCAACGCAACAGGCTCTTCCTCGCCGGATCGCTGCGCCAGGTAGACGACCCCCATTCCGCCGCGGCCGATCTCTCGGATCAGCTCGTAGTCCCCGAGCTCACGACCCGAGTAGCCGACAGCAAATTGTTGCTCGGCTCCTCCCAGGCTCGGTGGCTCCATGAAGTCTTCGGGAGGGGCAGCATCCAAAAGCTTCGTTACCTCGGCCAAAAGCTCTAGGTCGTCTCCACATGCCGATTTCAAGAAGGTGGAGCGCTCGCTTCGGGGTCGTTCGAGGGCTTCCTCGAAGACTCGTTGGATCTCTTCCCAGCGTTCAGGTGTCACTTAAGTTCCTCGAATAGCCAGGCTTTGGTCATTGCCCAGCGACGGCCGAAGGAGCGTTCAGAGATGTTCAAGTAGTCCGCCGTATCCTCGATCGAGACGTTGCCGAAGAAGCGCAACTCGACGGCACTAGCCATCTCGGGATTGATCTCGGAGAACTTCTCCAAGGCAGCGTGCAGGGCTTCGATGTCGATCGCACGACTCTCGAACTGGTCCACGATTTGATTGGCCTCGAGCGGTACACGCTTGCCTTCGCGCTTGGCCGCGGACTTTTTGCGCGCGTGGTCCACAAGCAGGTGACGCATCGCGCGGGAGGCAGCCAACAAGAAGTGATGCCGATCCTTCCACAGCACGCCATCCTTCTGAAACATGCGCACGTACACCTCGCCGACGAGAGCAGTCGCCTGCAAGGTGTGGCTGTCCGGCTGCTTGCGCATCAAAGCACCGGCACGCCGATGCAACTCGCAATAGACGGCTTCGAAAAGCCTGTCCTGTGCTCGCGCACGGCCCGCGGCGACATCGCCGAGGAGGGCCGTGATGTCGGCTTCGAATTTGTCTGTCTCCATTGCGTCTCCTGCTCTCTGCAGGAGTAAACCCCCTGATCGCCTGGCTGGCAACAGAGGGCTTTGGACCTGCTTCCGCATGCTGAGTTCTTTGAGCTGACCTCTCATGACAGCTGCTTGAACGTGACTTCCTACAAGAACGGCCAAGGCTCTCCTATTTTTCCATGTAAGTTCGAAAAATCTCGAAGCTTGCTTAGCGCTCAGACTTGTCAGCTACCCGAACTGCATTTCCAACTTGGAGCGGAAGACTGCCAGCGAGTCTTAGCTCGCCAAGACTTCGCACATCTTTTCCGCATTGTCGGGGTCTGCCGCCATTCGGGCCTGTGAATTGCGGTTGAGTCAGCCAAAAATACACCGCCCAAGCGGCGATCCCAATGCGCACACCGGCTCCCTGGAAGAGCTTCGAGCCATAATGTTCGTCTCCCTCGATGCTCGCAAGCCAGCCTGTTCCGCCCCCTCACGCCGAGGCTCAATGCTCATTTCTTGCTTCTCTGCTGATTGCGTGAGGCGCGAAAGCTGGCGTTGGCGCAGGAGATCATGGACGAAGTGACCGCCGCCCCGTAGACACGACTCTTATGCTGATGCTCCTCAAGCCTGCCTGTTTGGCCCTGACTCTGACTCTCACGACGGCCGGGCAGTCGGAGGTCGCCGAGTCGCCCTTCCCGCCGTCGTCAGCGATCGCCGAAGGCGTCTCTCCGGATGAGTTGTCCAAACTCAGCGATCTGATTCAGAGCTTCGTCGACGACGAAGAAATCGTGGGTGGTGAGCTGCTGGTCATCAAGAACGGCAACTCGATCTTGCACCAAGCTTATGGCTGGAATGATCGGGAGGAGGATAAGGCAATGGAGATCGACACCCTCTTCTGCGTCCGCTCGATGACCAAGCCTTTCATCGGTGTGTCCATCTTGATGCTGATCGACGACGACTTGCTCGAGTACGACGACCCGGTGTCGAAGTACCTGCCGGCCTTCGATGTGGAGGGCACGAGCGAGATCACGATCGAACAACTCCTGACCCACACCAGCGGCCTGCCGATGTCTTTGTTGTTGGGGAAGGACCTCAAGCAGATGCACGAGGCCGGCGGAATTCAGGCCGTTGCCGAACTGGGCGCAGGGCACGAACTACAATTCGAGCCAGGCACGGATTTTAACTACAGCGACCAAGGCACAGACACGCTGACGGCAGTGATCGAAGTCGTCACGGGTGGTAGCGCCGCGAGCTTCGTCGAGACGCGCATCCTCGAGCCGCTCGGGATGAGCGAGACCTTGTGCGTGCTCGAGAAAGATCATCCGCTGCTGGCGCGCGGCTGTTCCAAGTACGTCGGTTCGCGCGGCCAATGGAGTCGTTATTGGTCCCCCGAAGAAGAGCGTCTGTTTCCGTTCTTCCTGGGCTCCCAAGGCATGTACTCCACGCTGACGGACTACGCTCGATTCCTGAATTTCTGGAAGCGTAAAGGGCGTGCGTCGAAGAAGCGCCTGCTCGGACTGCGCTATGCGCGCAAGGCAATGACCTCATCGGGCTATCAAGTCGGTGGGACTGGATTCCCTGGCTTGCTTGGAGAGTACGGCTGCTTGCTACAGCTCTGGACAGGTCCTGGTGAAGCGAAGAAGGAAGGCGAAGAAGCCGAGCGCGAAGTCGTCGTCCTAGGCCACACCGGTTCCGATGGAACGCACGCATGGTTGTTTCCGGAACAGGACGCGATGGTGTTGTACTTCACGCAATCTCGTAATGGGCAGACAGCGATGCAGGTCGAAGAGCAACTCGGCAGCTTGTTGCTAGGCGTACCCTTCGATCCGAACCAAGCGGCGCCGCCCTTCGAAGACTACATGGGCTACTACTGGGAAGGCGAAGGTGACCTCTACCGCTCGATCGTGCGCGATGGCGAAGACCTTGCACTCGAGGTCGTCGGCCGTGGCATTGTTCCACTCTCTTACCTTGGTGAGGACCGCTGGAAACTGCGTCCCAATCCTAGCGTCGTGTTGGCATTCGATCGATCCGAAGATGGCGTCGTCATTGGTTACCACATTGACGATCACATCGAGTATCGCTTCCAACCCTCTGAGGACTTGCCGTCACTGGAAGAGATCGCAGCCGGTGTCGCCAAGACTCACCGCATCGACCTGATGGAGTCCGTGGGGCCGATTCGCATGAACGCAAACCTCGAGATCCCGAAACTTAGCGTCACAGCCGATGTGACCAGTGTGATGGCCTGGCCAAACAAGTTCCGATTCGACTCGATCGTGAACGATGGACTGGACTTCGAGAACGTCTCATGCGATGGCACCGAAGTTTGGTACGCGTCGAAGGCGAAAGCGAGAGAGGCGGTCACAGGCCCTCGCGTCCAAGAACTGCGCACGGACTCTCCCCTAGTGCGGTTCGGTGATTGGTCGAAGTGGTATCCCTCAGTCGAAGTGATTCAAAAGTACGTGTCGCGCGGCCACGATGTCGTGCTGGTACGCATGGGGGATTCGTCTGCCACGGCAGCGACAATCGCGGTCAGGCTCGATAACTATCAGGTGGACTTCGAAGCCCGCATCATCCACATGGATCAGATGGGGCGCATCGGACAGTTCGTCGGATTCGGGGACTACCGCGATGTCTTCGGCATGCAGCTCCCGTACATGATGCAGACCAAGATCGCGAATCCGCTGATCGGCGAGATCGACATCAAGGTCGAGAGCTACGAGCTGGCGGGCGAATTGCCCGAGGGCATCTTCACTCTCAGCGACTGAAGCTCGCAAGAGCCTGCTATCGTGTCGTCGCATCACCGCGATGCTCGACATTGACGCCCCAATTTTCACTGGCCACTCTGCTGCTGGCCTGCGGCTCGGCATGAGCCGCTTGGAATTGCTCGCCGTCGCCAAACTCGATTTCGTGTCTGTGGTCCAGGCCGGACTCGACCTCTTCCAATTCGGCTGCGTGTCGGTCTGGTGGGGGATGACGCTATCGAGCAGACCGGCGTAGAGGGCGACTATCGCGGCAGCTTGCCGTGCGGCATTGGTGTTGGTTCGACTCTGGCGGAGGTGGAAGCCGAGCTGGGCCTGGTCATTCAAGACGAGAACGACAACCTGAGCGTGCGCGGAATCCCGGGCTTCTGCTTGGCGTCGACTGAGTGGAGGCAGCTGGAGCGGGTCGACTAGGGCAGTCGACAGATCGGGTCGACCGGCAGGGGGCGACGAATAGGGTCGACGGCGCAGCTCGCCTGATCGCGCTCTTCGTATTCGCCCCCTCCGAATCCTGAATCGATTCGAGGGCCGCAGCGTCCGAAAAATGCTGTCCGCCCTCTCACGCATCCCCAGCGGGCCCACGCTCCGACATCCCGCTCCGATGCACATTCGAACCACGCGCTCCACGAACTCACCCTCGTCGCACCTCGCAATACTTTGGCGCACAGGCCACGAACTAGAACGATTCCCGAGCCTCATTCACAGCCCGCGCTAGCATGGTGGCAAGAATGACGGCGACGAGTTTTCACCTCGCGATCGATGATGGCGGCGAGTACCTGGTCGTCTCGAGCACGGATGTCGCGCTCGGGCACGCTCGTGGGGGACTGGCAGAAATCGGCTTGCAGGCTGACCTGCGTCCGCTTCACGCGTGGCTGCGCTGGCGCACCAGTTTTCACGAGG
The DNA here is from genome assembly GCA_047611405.1 of Planctomycetota bacterium. GTDB lineage: Bacteria > Planctomycetota > UBA1135 > UBA1135 > JBLFWN01. Next base: position 99,079 of record JBLFWN010000009.1, read on the forward strand.
GCCCTTGTTGGGGGATCGAGCCTGGAGATGCGGAGGAAGGTGTCGCGCCGGTCTTGGTCGAGGGGCGTCCTATCGACGGTTTGACGGATCTGATTCATGGCGAGGTCGTGCAACTCTCTGCTCGCGTGAGCTTTCGATTTCTGTTGCCGGAGCACGCATCGAGTACGGCACAACTGCAATTTCTGCACGGGGTCGAGACGCGTGGAACGAGCAAGGTGCTGCTCTTTGTGCCGGGCCCACAGGGGCGCATTCGCGTGGGAGCGCGCAAACGGCGGCACGTTCCGATCGCGGGCCTGGAGCACGAAGTGTCTCTAGAGTTATCCGTCGATGGTCTGAATGTGGCCTGTGAGGGCGGTGTTCGCGAAGAAAGTCCGCTAGCGCGAAATCTCGAGCAGGCTTCCACCAATAAGACTGTGCCGTGCCCTCCCCACAGCCGTATCGATCTGCGCGTAAACGCCAGGCCTTCACAGAGGCCGCCCTTCGGGCTGAGTCTGTCGCCGCTGGATCCGTACTCGCCCTAGATCCTTCCGGGAACCCTGGCGGCTCGCGCGACGTACTTCATATCGAGGTTACGAAAGCCGGTCCGAGCGTCGTGGAATACAGGGATCCACACATCCGCGGGCGTAGTGCTTCCGCTTGGGAACGCGGGCTCGCTACGATATCCGACGGTCAGAACGGGGCCACGTCTCTAAGCGATGACCCCCCTGGAATGGATTGGGAAGCCTTCTACAACACTTTTCGTCAGCCGGACTTCATCAGCGGCTACGAAATTCAAAACCGACTCGGCGGAGGCGCTTTCGGTGATGTCTATAAGGCTCGCAAGCACTCGATCGGCAAGGCCTACGCGATCAAGTTTCTGAAGATCGAGGACGACTCGCAGCGCGAAGCCGTACAGCGCGAGTTGTCGACGGTGCGTCACTTCGCCGCGATCGATCACCCGAACTTGGTCAGCATCGAGGACATGGGCACCGTGATGGAGGTGCCGTTCCTGATCATGGGCTATGCGGGCGAGGACACACTCGCGCGGCGTTTGAAGCACGGCGCGTTGGCCGTCGATGCCGCGCTCTTGTACTTCGTGCAAGCCTGCCGGGGTGTGCTGGCTCTGCATGACCGCCAACTCGTTCACTTCGACCTGAAGCCTTCGAACATCTTTCTGAAGGGGGATGTCGCGCGCGTCGGAGATTACGGCTTGTCCAAGCTGTTAACGGACGGACGCATGACGCTGTCCTACGGTCGCGGTACGCCGCAGTACATGGCGCCGGAGATGCTGCGCAATCGTGCCGATCACCGTGCCGATATGTACTCACTCGGTGTGATCTTGTACGAGTCGCTTGCGGGTCAATTGCCGTTCGTTGGCCAAACACCCGGCGGTCTCGTCATTCGTGAGACCGACGAGCCGCCGCCCTTCGGCGATGATTTCCCCGCTGCGTTGCGTGGACCTGTTGAGCGCTGCCTCCGGCTGAATCCTGATGACCGTTATAGTTCCGTAGAAGAGCTGCTCTGTGAGATTGAGCAGACCGCGCGCCCGGGTGACTCGGTTCGGCTGACGGTGGATATGCCTGCGTACACTGGCTCGCCCTCGAACGGCGCGACCACGCATGCCGATGGGCAGGATCGTGATGCGGAGGAAGTCGATGTCCGGGCGCCTATTTCCAGCGGAGAGTCCCTGGCGGACAGGTTGGCTTCAGCCCGCCGAGCTGCGGCTCGCGAAGCGGCTGCCCTTGAAGAGCAAGGACAGCATGGTGTCGCGCTGCAGACCCGCGACCCAAGCTCCAGCGGGCCGCTCGATCTGGAGCCACTCACGCCCAGCACAGGTGTCACCTTCCGCCGCACGGCCTCGCAGCTCGCGGTGGGCGCGGCTCGCGTAGCTCGCGGCGTATGGGATGGTTTCGTACACGGCAATGCACGAGCTTCGTCGCCAA
>JBLFWN010000010.1:0-99339 GCA_047611405.1 Planctomycetota bacterium
CATTTTCAGTAGTCTCAGCTTTCCAGCTGTTCACCGCGACTGGCCACATCAGTGACGGATCGACGTGGCACTTCCGGGCTTGGTATCGAGATCTGAACGGAACGCTCGGCACACAAGTCGGCGTGGTTTATGACTTGGTGGTCGACTTCGATCAGAGCGGAACGCTGAGTGCCGGCGACATGATCGACGGGCTGATTGACGAGGCGGGCTCTTACGTCGTGCGCGACGCTGCGCCTTCGGTTGCGGGACTTCCGCGCGGACGCCAGTGGGCTCGACCTGACAAACATCACCGCGTTTCGCTTCGAGTTCGGGAGCCCTGGTGAGTCGCAAGAGGGCGGATTGGTCTGGATGACATTCAGATCACCAAGGACCGACCGCGAACAGAAGCTGCGCTTCGCCTGATTCGCCGGATCGACTCGCTGCGACAGCGGTCGAGCACGTTGGGGCTCGATTAGCGGAAAGGCATTTCGAGGAGGTCCATGGAACCGTCCGAAGAAGCCGGTCGCTCGGCGGGCTTCGCCGAGTCCTTCAGCTCGACGGAGCGTTCAAAGGCTTCCTCGCTCTCTTGTTGAAGCCCTAGTCTCCGGAGCGCGATAGCCAGGTTGTGCCAGGCTTCGGGAATCTTCGGATCGCGGGCGACAAGGTCGACGTAGTAGCCCTGTGCGAGCTTCCAATCTTTGGCGCCAAGTGCGTCGTACCCACGTTCAAAGAGCTCGTGGCCGTAGGCATCCGAGCGATTTAAGACACTGCGAACGGGCGCAAGCAGGCTGCCCGCAATCAAGCCTGTTACGGCAAGCAATGACACCAGACTCAGGGAGCGAGTCTTGCCCGACGAGGACAAAAACCAACCCAGGTTCGCGCCGATTACGAAGCCCATGCCGTGTGCGATATTTGCGATGGGCATCACGTCGTACCAGGTCAGGAGCAGGCACAATAAAAACCAAGCTGCGAACAGCTCGGCAATTTTCTTGTCGAGTATGCCGCGACACTTCGGGTGTTGGCGGTCCAGTGCCCATAGGAGGCCGAACAGTCCGTAGCCGATTCCGGACAGACCGATGCCTGGCCCGCTCCAAGCCCACTGCGCCGCGCTCGATCCGATGGCGAGTGCGATGACCGTAAGGGTGAAGAGCACGGTGCCCAGCATGGCCTCGAGCAGCACGCCGAACTTCAGGGTCCAGTACACATTGAACGCCAGGTGCAGCCAACCAGCGTGGAGCAGCGTCGATGTCGCGAAGGTCCACGAAGCTTGGGGCATCGTGCGCCAGTCCGGAACCAAGAAATCATAGTCGGCTCCTTGGAAGCTCTGGAGCGAGAGGATCGTAGAGCAAACAATCAGAGTGATTGTTGCCCACGCATCCCAGGGCTCTGATTCCCAAGCTGTGTCGTAGTCGAGCTGCATTATCGAAGAAACTAACGTGTGTTCCTGGGGATCAGCAGCCGTTTTGGATTTTGCTCCAACGGAGGAGGTCGTGAGGGACGGTTCAACGATCAAATCCTGCGTGCCGACCAGCGCGGGACATGACCTGAAACCGCTCTTACGGTGCGTGACTATTGCATGAAGCGCGCCCACGCGTACAGGACGGATAGCCTGATTGAGGAACGAGAAATAGAGGGCTTGCCCAATCGGATGGCTCCTTCGGTTCCGCCATTCGTGGCCATGTGATCTTGCGTTCAGACACGACTCCCTCTCCTAACTCGGAGAAGTCAGGGGCGGTTCCGATTCTCTTTCGTGCAGTAGTCCATGGCTCCGAGCGTATCGTGACTCTTCGATGTTGTTCGCGGAGCTTGGCTTGTCCATGTCGCTCTCAATCCGAGCACTCTTCCTTCCACGTCCAATCCTTTGTGGTCGTCCAGTCACACTCGCCGCGCCATGATCGGGCCCACTCTCACGCTTTGCGCGTCCATAGCCCTCGCGGCGACGTTTCCGTACACGCAGCAGTCTGAATCGCTCTTCGCCAAGACATTCTTGGCACACTGGGAGAAGCTGCGTGACGAGTATCCGTACTTCGATCTGTACGGTGTCGATTGGGAGGCGGAGCGTGCTGAGCATCGACCGTTGGCTCTGGCGGCCGCGAATTCAAATGAGTTCGCGTGGGAGCTGGCGCGCCTGATGCTTTTCTCGACGACGACTGAGTCAGCCATGGCCGTCGAGCGGCCTTCATGGCATTGCTTTTGGCAGCTGTGGCTGCAACCGCATAGGGATTGTAGACGGAGCAGCCGCTGTCTTGCTCTTTCTACGGAGGCGTTGCTCATGTACTGTGACAGCTATCGGTGTTTGCGAAGCGGCCCGCAGTACTGATGTAACGGCATGAAGGAATCAGAGCTCTATCTTCCGGTGAAGCGTTTCCTCGAGGCGCAGGGCTACGAGGTTAAAGGCGAGATCCACGATTGTGATGTCTTGGCCGTGCGCGCGGATGAGGATCCGGTTGTGGTCGAGTTGAAGCTCTCGCTCAATCTGAGCGTGATCCTTCAATCCGTTGAACGGCTCGCGTTGTCACCGTTAGTGTACATCGGCATTCCCAGGGGGTCGGGTGGGCTGAAGAGGCGGCGTAAGCAAGTCTCCAAGCTTTTGCGCATGCTCGGCATTGGGCTGCTTGCGATCGATCCCAAGCATGAGTCGGATGGCGTTGAAGTAATTCTCGATCCCGGTGAGTATCGGCCACGCGAGTCGAAGCAGCGCAAGACGCGCTTGCTGGGCGAGTTCGTTCGACGGGTGGGCGATCCCAACCTTGGCGGAATCGAGACGCGTCGTGGCATCATGACGGCCTACAGGCAGCGCGCGATCGTGATCGGCCGCTACCTGCAACTGCACGGACCAACCAAGGCTTCCTTGGTCGCCGAAGCAGTTCAGGAACCGAAAGCCAGAGACATCTTGTACCGAGATGTGTACGGATGGTTCGAGCGCGAGTCTCAAGGCGTCTACGGCCTGTCGCCAAGAGGGGAGCGCGAGACCGTGCAGTGGGAACAAATGGACTGCACCGGCGCGGCTCCATTTGGATCCGTCTGAGTCTCAATGGCTAGGTGGTTGCGCACGGCGATATTCGAGCACTACACGGATCCTCCGACCTACCCTTGAGCCACCCTGCTAGTGCGCCGCTAGGCTCGACATTGCTGTGCAAGGCCCGTAGTAGAATCGCAGCGCTGATCGATGCGAGCTCAGGATCTCCCCCAGATGTGTTCGTCCAGCGATGCATCGAAGATCAGCGTGCTCAATTCCACAGCATGATCAGATGAAAGACTCCCGGCCATCCATAGGGCTTGCTCAGTTTGGGCTCCGTCCGCCTCAAGGGGCTTGGGCGCTGCTTCTCGCACTGGTCGCTGCCTGAAGTCGGGCACCTCAGGCCAAAAATTCCACCACGCCCGAGTATGAGTTCATGACTCAAGGCAGTCTCAGTGAGGAAGAGAGTGAGGCGCCCCGCACCCGGCTGCCTTATCAGAAGATCCAACTCGAGCGCTTCTCGTCCTGGCAGTGGGGCGGCCCCGTGATGACTCTCTGGCGGATGGTCGTGTGGAATTTGCCGGGCGAGGCGGGAAGGTCTCCGTCTTTGACTACGGCCCGCTCTGCCAACTCATCGACGTGCTGGAGTTGGCAGCCATGCAACCCGAGTATGATTGGGGCGGCTTCGACGCGTCCACCGCAAATCTTCGGGTGTGGCGAAGTCAATCGGCTGAACCCATGCAAGTGATAGACACCGGCTCAGTCGGCCCCATCGAGCTGCGGGCACTGCAGTCCGCCATCGATGGCGTCGCGAGTCGGATACGATGGGAAGAGCCCGATTCAGAAACAAAACCTGTCCCTGACCCGACCTCGAAGCGCTGACAATTCGGCTCGTAGGCTCTGCCTCGAGTTCGTCCGACCAACACCCTATTCATGCGACACGACCCGCTACCCACGGATGCCCAGAAGGCGCAATTGGCTGACCTCATCCAGAGGAGCTTCGTCGAGATTCGATCGATCGCTGGCAACGGTCGCGGCGAGCAGGCGGCGAATCTGGCGGACACGATGCACAACTTGCCACGCGAAATGCATGGCTGGGGGACTTGGAATCGAAAGATCACGCGTGGCGCGCTGAAGGATTATCAGGACCAATACCACGGCCAGGACTACTCTCCGAAGTTTGACTACGTGGCCGCATTCGATGCGGTGTTCGCGGAGGAGTGAGGAGCAGCGCGGGCGAGCAGGCATCGCCATTACCAGTGTCGCACTCTCGGCTTGGACAGCGGCGAATCGGGGACCATGCGAGTGCTCGGTTCTCGAGACCGGGCAATGGGTACGCATGCCTCGAGCACGAGACGCCCTTGTCGACTTAAGCGCGAGCTCAGCATGAGATTGAGAATGATGGATAGGAAGTTGATCCGCGACCGAATCGCTGCCCTCCTGGAGCTGATTGGTTCAACGCGCGCGGCTGGGCCGTCTCTCGAACAAGAGCTAGCTCATCGCCTTGATGCTTTGGCCTTAGTGATGCATGGGCTCGATATTGCGTGCGATATCCGCGACTACGCGGATCCACCGGTCTGGACCTACGAGGAACGCAGGCGAATCTGTAGTGAACGATTCCCTTTCCTTGGGTTCTATAACGATGTCTCTCTTCTCTCGACTCAGGTAGGCGAAGGAGAAGCCGTCGTCGCTGACGCCATCGACGATCTAGCTGACATCGCCAGCGAACTAGAGGCCGTGTCTTGGCGCTGGAACAACACAAGTGTCGAAGATGCGCTGTGGCACCTCCAAGAGTCGTATCGGACACACTGGGGGCGTCATTTGCGCGGTCTGCAGCTGTACCTGCACTCTCGAGCGAGCGCTGAGTAGGCTTCGGAGTTAATTCTAGGCTGGGCTACATGCGATCTGAGCGAGGAGCATTGAATGCTCTTCGCTGCACGCTCGTGTGGGCCGAGTTAGGATGTTGGCCATTTCCCATGCGAGCCCAGGCTTGATACCAGAATCTTTTCTTGAGCGAGGTCGAACTAAGCCGCACAAGCATCATGAATATCGAACTCAAGCTCTGCGACGAGTCGGACGCGCACATAATCAAGAACCTGTGGCCGCTCTATGTTCACGATGTCTCCGAGTTCGATGCAGTGACTCCCAATGCGCATGGTCTGCTGCTCGATGACGACAAGCACAAGATCCTGGCCGACCAGTGCGATACACTGCGGCCTTGGTTCAATGAACCAGAGGCGCTCTTTCCGTACCTGATCTTGGTCGATGGCAAGCCCGCGGGCTTCAACTTAGTCGCCGCTCGCTCTCGCATTGATGATTCGATCGATGCTGACTTCGTTGTTCACGAGTTCTTCTTGCTGCACGCATTCAGGGGTGGGGGAGTTGCCCTGGAGGCCGTAAAGCAGGGCTTTGCATTACATCCTGGATCCTGGGAAGTCGTTACCTACCCATCGCACTCACGCGCTATTGCGTTCTGGATGAAAGCCACAAAAGGCGGCGGGAGTGACGAGGTGAATGGGCTCGAAGCAGATCACGCTTTTGGTCGAAAAGTAGTCTTTCGATTCGATACTCGTTCTTGAACGACCGCCTGCCTGGCCCCAACCCATCCACAATATCTCATGCTCGAGTTTGGAAATCGTGAAGCTAGAGCGGACTACGTCGCGCGACCCAGTGTCTACGCCATCATCGCCGAACCGGAGGGCCGCGTCGCGGTCGTGCGGACTCCGAAGGGGATCTTCCTACCTGGTGGAGGAATCGAGTCTGGCGAGTCCGCCGAGCAAGCGCTGATTCGCGAGGTGATGGAGGAGTGCGGTATGGACGTGCGCATCGGAATGCTGATCGGTCAGGCGAGCGAACTCGTGTACTCACGATCCAAGAGTACGCACTTCGACAAACAGAGTTGCTTCTTCGACGCAGTCGTGATCACGACGGGACTTCCTGTCGTTGAAGTTGACCATGAACTCGAGTGGTTGTTAGCGGCTGAGGCGCTTGATTGCCTAGTGCATGAAAGTCATGCCTGGGGGATAGAGGAGTGGATTCGGTACTTTCAGTAAGTGACAAAGCACTCGCGATCGATTCGTTCGAAACCTGCCCAGTGGGAGCCTTGAAGGAGTCAGCAATAGCGTCGCGCTTCCATGGCGGGACCCTTTCGATGTGCGGCATTTGGTCCATCCGTAAGGGTAAGGGAGCACCCGGATGGGCTTTCGCTGGATCTCGTACAGTTGCCAGTCACGGACGAGCCCTCGTTCCACCGCTCGAACGCACGGCAACCCATATCACTTCCCATGACAACTCCAGGCGCTGGTCTATCCTTATGATCTTGCTCGCGGCGGTAGCCGCGGGACTCTCTGCTCCCAAGCTCATGCGCAAGGCGCGAATTGATGAGGCCAAGGCTTATTGCGAAGAGATCGCGTTGCGCCTGGACGATGAACGGCCCGCTCATACTGAAGGTCGGCAAAAGCTCTTCGATGTAGATGACGAGGTCGTTCGCTACCGACGTGACTCGCGCATTCGGTAGAGCCCGAGTCAGCACTCGATCGTAGTTGACTGAGTCCGAATCTTGAATCCGATGATCACAGCCCTGATCCAATCGAACAGACAACAGAACGAGGACAAGGATGCGCACGATCTGAGCGTCCTGATCACGAGCATGAGTGAGCAGTGCCGCCGTCTCGTCCAGTAATTAGAAACCAAGGAATGAGCACGCAACGCATGATCACGGCGGGAGGCACGGTGATCGATGCGCCGCGCCAAGCCGTCTACTTGTACATTTACTCGGAAGGTGTCGATGCGCTGTACGCAGAGATTTGCGAACGCGTCGAGGTGGTCGAGGAACCCTATGACACCTTTTATGGCATGCACGAGTTCATCATTCGTGATCCGAACGGCTACTGAGGGACCTTCGGCGAGGTCGCGCTCTGAAGCTAGACCGCCGCGGGCCTGGCCGCGCATGGAGACGGCACAGGAACCGTCCGCTGCGCCCTGAATGCACAATGCGCGCAAAGCAACCTGAAGTTGCCCGCGCGCATCGGCGGTAACACCCGTACGGAACACGGGCTAGCGGGTCACGCTCCGCAGCGGTCTTGGTAGTCCTTGGGACCGAAGGCGTCAACCTGGATCAGGTCCTGCTGAGTACGGAGCGCTTCTTCGAGACGTGTGCTCTCGTCGTCAGTCAATACGCCCTGTTCGACAGCAGCCTGCAAAATATGAAGCTCGCGGTCGCGGTTCAGCAGGCGCGCGCGCACGGCATCCTTGAGCTTCTTGCGTTCATCACGTACGGAGCGCAATTGATCGCGACCATAATCCAAGCGGCCCAAGCCGTCTTCATCGGCCTCGGGATGGTAGATGTCGGCCGTCAGGCGATCGCGCAATTCGTCGTCGTCCATAACGGCTCGCGCCAAGCTGCTTGCGAGGCTATCGCCGGGGCGCTCGTGCGGGCGGCCAAAGGGGAAGAGCACAACGCGCAGAGTCCTGCCGACGAGCCTGTTTGGCAGGTTGTCCACCAAGCCAATCAATGCCTCCTGCACATTCCACAGGCAGTGACGCACGGACCACTTCATGAATCTTTGATCGGTCTCCAGCTTGCCATCGTCGTGGTAGCGCTTCAGGCAAGCCGAAGCCATGTATAGCCATGCGAGGGCATCGGCCAAGCGACCTGTCAAGCGCTCCTTGCGCTTCAGGCTGCCGCCCAAGGTCACCATGGCGGCTTCAGCGCACAGCGCAAATCCGGCTGACAAGCGTGCGAGTTGGCGGAAGTACTTTGCGGTGTCCGCTCCGTGGGGCACGACGCCCAAACGACCACCGCTGAGGGCGCGTACGATCGCGCGTGTTGCGGTACTCGCCGCGAATCCAATATGGCTCCAGAAGGCTTTATCGAAGGTTTTGAGGTCATTCTCACGCGCAGCCTCCATCTCTTGGAATGCATACGGGTGACAGCGTAGTGCGCCTTGTCCAAACACGATCAGTGTTCGTGTCAGGATGTTTGCTCCTTCGACTGTGATTCCAATCGGCACACCTTGATACAGGCGTGCCATCACGTTGCGCGGGCCACGGCAAATAGCGGCGCCGCCTTGGATATCCATGCCGTCGTTGACCACACCGCGCATGGCTTCGGTCAGATAGCACTTCACGATGGCCGATACGACAGACGGCTTCTCGCCGCTTGCGACGGCCGCAGCGGTCAGCTTGCGCGTCGCATTCATCAACCATGTCATGCCGGCGATGCGGCCCAAGGGCTCTTCGATGCCCTCGAAGCGACCGATAGGCATGTTGAACTGTTCACGCAACATCGCGTAAGCCGAGAGGGCGCGCGTCGTGACTTCGGCTCCACCACATGCCAAGCCCGGCAAGGAGAGCGAGCGCCCCGCCGAGAGGCAGTCCATGAGCATGCGCCAGCCATGGCCAGCCATCGGTACGCCACCGATGATTGCATCCAGCGGCACGAACACATCCTGACCGGTCGTTGGTCCATTGACGAATTTGATGCCGAGCGGGTCGTGGCGTTCACCGGTCTTCACACCGGGCAAATCGCACGAGACCAGCACGCATGTGATACCGAGGCTCGTCTTGTCTCCGATCATGTGATCCGGATCCTCGAGCTTGATAGCCAACCCCAGCAAACTGGCTACCGGGGCAAGCGTGATGTAGCGCTTGTCCCAATTCAGTTTGATGCCGGTGACTTCTTCACCCTTCCATTGACCCTTGCACACCACGCCGTCGCTCGTCATTGAGCCCGCATCGGAACCTGCACCCGGCTCCGTCAAAGCGAAGGCTGGAATCTCTTTACCCGACGCGAGGCGCGGCAAGTAGTAGTTCTTCTGCTCGTCTGTGCCGTAGTGCAAGAGCAATTCGGCTGGTCCCAGTGAGTTCGGCACCATGACAGTGACCGCCAAAGTTACGCTGCGACTCGACACCTTCGTCACGATTGCCGAGTTGGCCTCCGGCGAAAATCCGAGCCCGCCATACTCCTGTGGGATGATGATTCCCATGAAGCCTTTGTCCTTCAGATAAGACCAGGCTTCAGGAGATAGGTCACCCGTCTCGTCGATCAATTCGTTGTCGACGAGCCGACAGACTTCGTCGACTTCGTCACCCAAGAACGCGATCTCACGTGGCGACAGGCCAGGACCTTTGAAGTCGATCAGCTTCTGCCAATGGGGATTCCCGCTGAACAGGTCGGAGTCCCACCACACGGTGCCGGCGGCCAAGGCCACTCGCTCCGTATCGCTCATCGACGGGAAGATTGGTGCGATCATTCGCATCGCCTTCTTCGTGACAACGATCCTACGCAGCGGACGAATGCCGCCGACCATCACCAGCGCTACCCAAGGGGCGATCAGCAGATACTCCAGCGGACCGGGTACCTCTGGGTAGAAGATCGCAAAGACCGCAATCGAGCCAGGGGCAGCCCAAGCAAGGTAGGGAAGCCCGAAGTACAGGAGCGCAACAGCCAGCGTGGCTAGTAAGAAAAAGGTCATAGGAGTCCGTCGATAGGGAGTGACGTAGCGTCCATCGGCTGTTCTTCCTCATAGGTGAATGGGGAAGCCCTCGGAATCCTTTGACTGCGTTGAGTTCAGGGAATGTGACTCGGATCCAGGATCCGGAGCTGTGTTGCGCGAGAAAAGACGACCGCGTGGACGTCAGGAAATCGGTTCAGCGAGCCGATTCAGCGAGCCAAGTCCGCCTCGGCCGCAATCCTGCCGAATGCACTCCACGGTGCTTCGTCGATGATCCTATGCAGAAGCTCGTTCGCCTTCTCTTCCTCGCCACACAAGTTCAACCAAGTCGCGACTCCATAGCCGGCGGATGCCATGCCGATGCCGCCCGTGTTTCTGGCCAACACTTCGTCGGGCCATAGCTCGCCGCGATACATGCGCAAGGTGTCGCGATAGGCAGCGTTCTCTATTACGATGAGTTCGCGTGGAAGCGATGCGAGCACTGCATTCGCATCTCCGCGGAAGCTCGCCACCCCAGGATTGATACCCGGGGTGTCCTCCTGTTCGAGCCGACGGAGAGTGAGGTAGGTCCAGTGCGCGGTCGCGGCCCACATGTCGTTGTTCACACGACTGACATCGAGGCAACGCCCATACGCATCAAGAGCCGACGTAAAGTCACCCAACACATAGTGCGCCAGACCGAGGTGATAGTAGATGTTCGACTGCGTCGTCGAGGTCGGAATGCCGTAGCGATTAGGCGCTCCATCGGGCTCGACTTCGTCGGGCAGGCCGCGACTGCGAAGCGCAGCCAAGCTCAAATCCGCAATCGCAAGCGGCAACTCGCGCACGCTGATGTAACGATGACCACGATGCCGCAGCAGTTTGTAGCTGTGCGGAAAGTCACGGATTCGCTCGCTGTACCACTGGATCGCTTCACGGTAGCGGCCTGTGTACGCGATACGGCGCCCGACCCAGATCGCAGTCATTTCCGAGGGGGCCGCGGACCAGTTCGCGAGCGCGGCGTCGAGATCGGCATCAAGCTTCTCGGCTCGTTCGCCTTCTGCTTCGTCGCGCACGAGGTCTTCGCCGAGCAGCGATGTGCCCTCGATTTTGGACCTGGGGTCAATGGCTTTGCAGGCGCTCAGGCTCGCCAGCAAGAGGAGGCAGATCAATGCGCTCAGACCAACCGAATGACTTCCACGTCTCATGGCTATCTTCCTTTCGCAGCAACTGCGATTTACTCACTCCGGTTTGCGCAACCAGAGCACTTCCAGGATGTGTAGCAGGGTGCGGCCGATGCCAAGCATCACAACTCCGACACCCATCACCGCCAGCGCGATCGCTGCATCGGGGCGCTCGGCAAGCACGGCTCCGAGCGCACATGCGTTCAGTACCGTGAACCAGGTTGCTACGGCTTGCCAGCCCTTCCAAATCGCCTCGATGTCCAGCATTACGGTCAGTCTACGCCATATGGGCGGCCGAATTGGCTACGATCTGCGCCCGAAATGGCAGCTCCGCCCACTGATGCGCGACCCTGGCGCGCGACCCTACTCGAGACTCGTCCCGTCGGTCAGGATGCTGTCGTCATGCGCATCGCCCTGCCGGAAGCTGCAGGCGCCTGGCGCGCCGGTCGATTCTTCATGCTGCGCCCTGTCGAGGGTTTGGCGCCGGCCATTCCGAGGCCGTTCTCGATCTATCGCCAGCTGCCGGACGGCTCGCTCGAGTTTCTGATCAAGGTCATCGGCAGCGGAACGCGCGCATTGGCAGCCATGCCCATCGGTGCAGAAATACTGGCTGTGGGCCCGCTGGGCAATGGTTTGGCGCCGCTCGACGATCAGACGGACCCCTGGGTTCTGCTGGCTGGCGGCATCGGTTCGGCGCCCTTCTACATGGGCATTCAGCGAGCCGTGGCAGGAACAGCTGAGGTTGCGCCGGTCCGTCCCGAGTCGATCACGATGATCTACGGTGCCGCGACAGCGTCGATGCTGTACGACTTCGAGCTGTTCGAAGAACTCGGCGTGCGTGTGTTGGCCGCCACGGATGACGGCACGCGCGGCTTCCAAGGCAATGTGCTGCAGCTGCTCCAGAGCCAATGGAAAAGTGGCGAGATTCCGCAGCAAGTGCGGCTGGCGGCCTGTGGTCCGGAGCCGATGATGCGTGCAGTGGCAAGGGAGGCTGAGCGGCACGAGCTCTCCTGTTTGCTGTCGCTCGAAACCTTGATGGGTTGTGGCGTCGGCATCTGCAATGGTTGCGCAGTGTTGACGACGCCCGAAGGCGCGCACGGGGACTGGCCGGTCCTGAAGTGTTGTATCGACGGACCTGTTTTCGATGCGCGCTCGATTCAGATCTGACGCTTCAGTCTGATCGGCGTCTTCAGTGAATGGAATGCGGTCGGCTCGGTCAGCGTAGTGCGGGCTGTGCACGTGCTGCGGGGAGCGATGCAGGCAAGCATTGAGCTCGTCCCTGCTGTCTCACTCACCTTGTGACTCGTCCGCCGGCGCTGTGCTCTGATTCGAGATCCCATTCAACGTGCTCTGCATCCGGTCTCGAATCGCAGACTTCATGTCCTCTCCAAAGGCCGTCATTCCCGGAAGCATGTCCAGCACACGTTGCAGGTGAGGCTTGGCCTTTCCACCACGCGACAATTTCATCGCGTACACAATGCCGAGGTTGTGCGTCGCCCAGAAGTGATTGGGATCCAGCTGCAAAGCACGCGTATAGCTGGCTGCGGCTTCCTCGGGTCGTTCGAGTTGGTTCAAGTAATCACCGCGCAGGAAGTTGGCATCGGCCGTCAACGCGATGCGATCGTGCAGTGACATCGTTCGTTCGACCCAATCCAGCGCTGCCTCGAAGTCACCGTTACCAGCCGATGCACGCGCCAAGCCCATTGCCGTATCTGGATCGCCAACAAGCATATCGCTGAGCGTCATATGAAGTCGGTCGCGGATCTCGCCCGACTTGCTCAGTGTGTAGGCCTTGACCAAGTAGGGCAGGGCTGCGCCGCCATCCCCACCAGTGATTAGCAAGGTGCCTAGGTTGTAGTAGGCCTCGAAGTTCGTTGGCAGCAACTCGCACGCGCGACCGAAGCTCTTGACCGCTGCTGCTCCTTGCTCCATGTGCCACAGCGCCTTGCCGCGTTCGAGGTGGGCTAGTCCAAAGTCTTCCTTGCGCGAAATGAGATCGTCGAACCAGGCCAGTGCATCAGCCAGGTCGCGTTTGCGTCCGGCCAGGATGCCTGACCAAAAAATCGGTTCGAGTGAATTGGGGTACAGCTCGCGCGCTTGGCTTAAGCGCAGGTCGGCGATCTTGAAGCGTTCACTCTCGATCGCACAGACCGCAATTCCGACCAGGTCGTCCTGGTTCTTGGGCCGAAGGTGCAGCGCACGTTCGAACGCATTGCGACCGCCCTCCCATTCACGCAAACGCTTCAAGAGCTGACCATAATTGTGCCAGGCTTCTGGATTCAGATCATTCATCTGAACGGCCTGGGCCAGCACTTCGGAGGCTTCCTCCAGGTCACCCCGCTGCATCAACGTCACGCCCAGACCAATCTTGGCGCGATAGCTGTGGGTGAAGACGCGCGCGATCTCGCGGAACACGATCAGTGCGGGATCCAGGTCGTATTCCTCATACGCCTCGGCACGATACAGGTAGCACCAGCCCTGGCCCAGGTTCGCTTGCAGTCGATCCCAAGGCTCGACGAACACACTCCGATCGGGGCGGAGCAGCTTCGGTTTCGCGTCCGAGATGACGGACTCCATCTCCTGCAGGCGTGCACCCAGGGGCGCTTCGGGTCCGAGCTTGGCGCCTTGCTCTCCGTAGTCGGTTCCCAAGTAGAGCGATGTCAGGAATGACAGGAAGGCCTCCTGGAGTTGCTCGGGCGCTTTCTCCTGCTTGTACTTCTCTAGCAACTCGCGTCCCAAGCCCCAGTGCACGGTCGGCACGCGTGGCGAGGCTGTCGTTGCTTGGCGAAAGAAGGCTTCGTTGTTACTGAAAGTTGCGACGTGGGTTGTCGCTCTCCAAGCCATCGGTGCGAGTAGAACAACGAAAGCTAACTGGAGCAGGTTCTGTTGCGGCAGACGCGACAAAGCAATTGCCACGAGCGTCGTGAACGCGAGCACCGGCAGGTACAAGTAGCGATCCGAGAGTGGGAAGGCTCCGGCTGACTCTGGGTTAAGCAAGACCGGCAAGAGCGCGATCGGCAACACGAGCAGCATGACTGCAGACGGGCCCGCTCGCTTGAGTAGGGATATAATCAGCGCCACAAGCCAGAGCAGTGCGACGCCAGCGGACATCATCAACGTTATGTCGCCGTCCGGGCGCACCGGCACCAAGCCGCGAAAGACTGCCAGGTCGAGTGGCCACGCGAGGAGCTGCATGAAGCCACCAAATAACTCCAGACGTAGCGTCGCCATGCGTGCCACAGAGAAGCCGTAGTCAGAGTTCGTGCGCAGGAAGCCCGCAGTTACCTCGGAGAATACGACTGCACGCGCCGCCCAATACAGCACCAGCACGACACCAATCGGGATGAATGCGCGCAGCCAATCACTGAAGCCGCTTGCTCGGTCGCTGTGTGTTGCAGTGCGTCGCTGCGAGTTCCACTTTGCGCCCAAGTCGAGCGCAACGAGAATCAGTGGTAGCGCGATTGCTTGCTCCTTAGCCAATAGCGCACAGGCAAAATAGATCGCCGCAGCAATCGGAAGCGAGCCGGCAGCGCTTGCGCGCCAACGCATCCAAGCCGTCATCGTAAGCAAGCCGAACAAGGCGGCGAGCGGATCGTTGATGGCCGATATCCATGCGACCGATTCGACTTGTACGGGATGGACGGCGAAGAGCGCAGCAGCCATCCAACCGATCGTCAGGTTGCCGGTCAGTACGTGGACAAAGCGCCAGGCCGCGAGGCTCGCCAGCAGGTGCACGATGACGGACATCAGGTGGAAACCTAAGGGTGCGCCATCGCCGATCATGTTCCCGATCCACAGCGCGATCAGCGACAGCGGCCGCCAGTAGCCGACCTGCGTCGCATCGGATGCATCGTCGAAACTCCAGTGTGGCGCCAGCATCCCGTCCATCAGCGCGCTGAAGCTCGCCAGACGCGGGTTGCTCTGGATCAGGCGCGCGTCGTCGTAGACGAATTCCCCAAACAGGCTCATGAAGAACAGAGCCAGGATTCCCACCACGAGCAAAGCGCCCAGTGCGAGTGCGATATCGCGCTCATCTGAACTTGTGTTCTCAACTCGGTCTTCTTGGTGCAGCTCAGCCGAATCGGATGCATCTCGGCTCGAATCGGGCTGCACTGCGGAGGTGCTGTCGGTCATGGGCAATGGGCTGCTATGGCTACAGTCGGCAGGGCTTTGTGGGTGGCGGGCCGATCAGGAGTACACTAGCGTTGTTTCGGCAGTTGGTGACTCTTCCAGAATATCGGAGCTGACCCTTGGAATTCTCGCTCTTCCCGCGCTTCGGCCTCATCTTCCTATCTTCCTTCGTCCCCTTGATGGGGTCGGCCGCTGCGGTGGGGCAGTCCGACCTGAGCGTTGCGAACCCCGTGCCAAGCGTGACGAACACGCAGCTGTCCAGCAGCGAGCAGGCTGAGGGGGCAGGCGAGAAGAAGACTGCCGACGTCCTGAAGCGCGTCGTTGTGATGGGCGCTAGCGCATCAGACGGATTCTTCCTGCCCGTCAAGCTGGCCGGTGCGATCGAGGGGATTTTGAAGGTCGAGCACGCACCCGTGCTGCATTTGGCGAGTGACAAATTCTTCATGCGTCCGCGCGAACACGGAAGCAAGCAGCTTGAGCGAGCCCTGGCCGCGCGACCGACCTTGATCGTCGGCATCGACTACTTGTTCTGGTTTGGCTACGGACACATACGTACCGACGTGGGCCGCTTTGCGTTGATGAACTGGGGCCTCGAGCAACTCGAGAAGGTTACTTGCCCAATCGTGCTGTCGACTCTGCCAGACATGCGCAATGCGAACGCAATGATGCTGCCGGACGCCTCGAAGCCATCGGTCGAGTCATTGCGGCAATTGAACGCACGCATCGTGGAGTGGGCCGCAGAGCGCGACAACGTCCACCTAGTGCCGCTGCAGAAACTGAACGAGCAATGGCGCGCCAAGGGTTCGGTCATGGTCAACGGAACGGACTGGCCCGGCGAACGCAAACTAGCCATGTTGCAGTGGGACGATCTGCACCCAACACTGGCTGGCTTGTCGGGATTGACGTGCCACATCTTCGGAGTACTGACAGAGGCCGGAGTCGTCGATGCCGAGGCGGTACGCCTTGATCCGAGTGCCTTATACGACTCGCTGTTCGCACAGCAGAAGGCTGACTTGCAGGAGAAGAAGCGCGAGCGGAGGGCTCGGAGCGAAAGCAAAGGCAGCGGGAGTGACTGACTACGAGCCTGTCGCAGTCTGCTCCCGTACTGACAGCATCAACTCTCCTGCTCCCGCCGAGCCTTAGTTTTGAGAGCTGCAGCTTTGAGCTGTTGGATCTAGCGCCGTCGTTCCAGGAATGACATCGCCACGCACTGCTCGAAGGTATCGAGGTCGAGGTCGCGTTCGACCAAGCGGCCGGGGCCGGAGCCCTGGACGAATTGCATTCCCTGGACCTGCTTTGTGGACACGCGGGCATCAGCGCCGGGGATCGGTAGGTTGCCTTCGATGCCTTGCGCGATCTTGCCGTTCCATGCGAAGAAGACAACGAGGTTGGCTCCGATGCAGGGTGCGTCGCTGGATGGGAGTCCGGTCTCGAACAGGATCTCGGCCCGCAGCTGGTGTCCGTTGAAGAGAGAATTGCCGTCGATCGTGACCGCGGTGAACTGTCGACTGGGTTGGCTGGCGGACGCATCGGAGACGATGCTGCGCTGCGCGATGATCTGGCCCCAGATCACGTTGTCACTTAGCTGAACGGCTCGGTCGAGCTTGGTCGGAGCGAGCACCCTACTCGGGAATGCAATGCTCAGTAGCATAGACAGCACGGGCAGCAGCAGTAGGGTCGTCGGTCGGGTCATGAAGTCGTCTGCGATTCGAAGATCTCGAGGCTGCGGTGCCAGGCCGAGACGGTCTTGGCGGGACCGCTAAGGGTGCCTCTATCCGATTCTACCCCGAAATTCGAGGCGGGGTGGAAATCGGGCTCAACTCCCGAGCTGATCTCCGAGCTGCGTCGCGATCAGGTCTTCCAAGCGTGCTTTCGTGCGCTGCTTGATCTTGTGCGCGGCGGCTTTCGAGGCGCTCTTGTCCTGGGCCACCTCGCGAATTGTTGCACCAGCAAGCAGCCGTTCGAACACGCGCACGTTGCGCTCGTCCATCGACTACCGCACAAGTTTCAGTGCGAGCCGATAGTGGTGCAGTATCCACTCTTGCTCCCAGACATAGCTGGCCTGAGATTCGTCTTCGGCGGGAAAGGCTTCTGCTTCTTCGAGGCCGCGTGGGCTGCCAGGTGCGCGGGGCTTGATGGCTCGCGATCGCGTTGCGCGCACAGAGGCCTAGATAGTCTGTGAATCGACCGCGCGCCGGGTCGTAGCGAAAGCCGCGCAGTCGCTTCAACAACGAGAGCATCACAATCTGGCGTACGGCCTCGGCATCCGAAGCTCGTAGGCCGCGCCTCCGGCAGTAGCTCAGAATCAGCTCCCGAGAGCGCTATCGAATTCTTTTCAAGACGCGTTGTCCTCCGCATCGCGGATGCGGATCAGCAGTGAGGGGCTTGTCGGTCCTTGCTTCACAGGACAGATACTCGCAGCAGCCGCACCGCTCAATAGAACCGGGGCCGGATGGTTTGATCCATCCGGCCCCGGCGTCGTGTTCGAACCCTGCTCAGCAGGGTCGTAAGGCTAGTCTCAGTTGCAGAAGGGAACCGAGATGCCGTCGCTCAAGTTGAACGCTGCGTTTCCGCCCGCGGGGTCGCGGTACCAGAACTGGAAGTTCCAGGACGAGCCGCCCGTGATCTGGCCTGCCGCGCTTGGCGGATTGGTCAGATCGAGCGAGTACGAAGCAGAGCCAAAGAAGTCGGTGCTGATGATGCCGAGGTTGAACAACTGGCCTGCGACACACATCGTGCCGTTTCCGAAGGGGTTGTTCTGTTGGCTGGGGCCGTAGAAGAAGGCACCATTTTGGTTTGCGGGTGCACCGTCAGCAAACAGCACGAAGCTGTTGTCAGCGATGATCTGCGAACCGGAAGAGCTGATAACGGCACCGCTTGCTGAAACCGAGTTGGATCCGGCTGTGCAGTAGTTCGTCGCACCCGGGCAGCTTTGATTACCGGGATCGAAGGGCCAGGTGTTCGACAGCGATATCCCGCCGTTGTTCCCGTTGCGAATCATGATGTCGCCGGGTGTCGCCGAAGCCGGAATAGTGGCCGTAAGCAGACTTCCGTTCGAGTTCAGGCCTGAGACCTTCAGAGCCGATCCGTCGCCGCCTTGGTCCGTGAACCAGATGCGGTTGTTCGTGGCGGTGAAGCCCGAACCCGTGACCGTGATCGTGCTACCGGAGACCGAAACGGCCGTGATGCTGGGCTTGATAGCATCAATGACGCCATAGACCGCTTGCACACCGGCCTTGTCGTCCGCATGAATCGAACGGTCTACGACAGCATTGCCGGACGCGGTCGCGCCCATCGTCGCCGCGCCAGCGGTTGAGTGCCCCAAGCCGAGTGCGTGACCATACTCGTGAGTCGCGACACCTTGCAGATCCATGCCGCCGCCGATGTTCGGCGAAGGACCGTCCTCCCAGAGCCAGGTCGAGTAGTAGCGAATTCGCCAACCATCCGAACCGGGGGACTCGGTGAAGGCTAAGACTCCGCCACTTCCACCTGAGAGTTCGGAGTGGATGTTCTGATTGATGTTGCCGACCTGACTGGCTTCGCCTTGGAAGGTAGCGTCGAAGTTTGCGCCGCCTGATCCAAGGTCGCCGGGCTGGTGCCCATCACCATTGCCGTTGCCGTGCAGCTCTGAGTTCCACTCGATACACGCTTTCCAGATCGAAACCGTAGCCCCGGTGTAACCCGGGAACTGAGAGTGCTGGTTCGTGTTGTTGTTTGCTGCTGCGTCAGTGAAGTTGTTGAAGATCCGGAAGTCGCGCTGGCTGATGCCAAGCTGGAATCCGAGGGTCGAGAAGCCTTCACTGTCCGGCGTGAAGGTCAACAGGGTCGCGGCCGCGCCAAGAGCGACGACGGGCAACCCGAAACGATGAAGTTTCATAGTGGGGGTCCGTTGATCGTCTACTTGCGTTGGGTCTGAGCCAGCTGAGTGATTTGGTTGTCGAGAGCCGTTAGTCGGATGTTCGTGCTGATCGCATAGCCGTCGCCGCGACCTTGCACGACGGTGCCGCTCGGACCTTCGAAGGTCCTGAACAGACCACCATGGGATGCGAACAACGCGCTAGCCGCGACATCACCGCCCATGTTGTCCGACCACTTCGAGAAGACGACGACTTTGTTGCCAAGTCGGGTGTCGTCCTCGGAGGGGGCTTCTGAATTCCAGACGCCTTGGTCCGCGTCCATCCAACCGCCGGGGAATGTCACGGCGGCTGTCCTGTTCTGGCCGGTCTCGAGTGAGCGGCCTTGAACGAAGAGGGTGGTGTAATAGAGCTCGGGTCCGTCCACGGGGTGATCCACGCGGAAGGTCTCCTTGTCGACGATCGTGCCGTACACGGCATCGTCGGTTGACTGGACCATGGTCGGAAGGTCGAGGCGTACGATCTTTGCGGTGGCCATCGCGCCGAGGGCCGTCGCTCCTACGAGGAGGAGCAGAGATGATCGGATCTTCATTCGGCTGGGAGGGTGTTGTTGGGGACTCGCTACCTGCCAGAGCGATACCGATTCCGCGCCGCTAGTGAGGCGCGTGGCAGGAGTTGTGTGGAGACAAAAGGCGATGGCTGCAGGTTCCGGCGGACCAAAACATGTCTCCATCGTGGATCAGGGCCCTTCAGGCTTTCAGGACGGGAAGACCCACTGCTCTACCGTACCCTGGCGACGGGGGCTCTGGGACGGTTGCTCATACTTCCGGGCTTGGCCCAGGCTTAGGACGTACTCGGTCACGCTCTCTTAAGTCTTTTCATAATAAGACTTTGAGTCATTTGTAAGGCGTGGGTACGGAGGGTTGAGCGACGCCCCTCGCCAGCCTTTGCTAATCCTGGGGCCTGAACCCTGAAATCCACAGAGACGTGATCCCCCTCTTCACCATCTAGTGGCAGAACTCGACTTGGAGCCCATCAGTCAGGTCGTAGAAGGCACCGCCAGCCGCCGGATCGCGGTACCAGAAATGGAAGTTCCAGCTCGAGCCCGAGGTGATCTCGCCGGCCGCGCTGGGTGGGTTTGTCAAGTCGAGCCGCATCTCTGCGACACCGCCTGAGTCGACGTTGATCACCGGCAGCCGGAACAGCCGGCCGGCTACACAGATGACTCCATTTCCAAACGGATTGGACTACTGGTTGCCGCCGTAGAAGAAGATTCCGGGCTGACCATTCGGCAAGTCGGTCGCACGCAAACCGAAGTCGTTCAGGCTGAGGCTCTGGGATCCAGTCGATGCCATCATCGAACCGCCGCTCGACACCGTGTTCGCGCTCGCGACGCAATAGTTCGCTGGAGCGTCGCAGCCGGGTGGATGGGGGGCACCGTTTCCGTTGCCGTGTGCCTTCGAGTTCCATTCGACGCAACCCTTCCAAACGGACATCGTCGCGGCTACCTGCCCCGGAAACTGGTTGTACGGGTTTTGATTGTCGTTCGCGGATGCGTCCGTGAAGTTGTTGGAGACGCGAAAGTCCCGTTGATCCAGATCTAGCGAATGCCCGAGCAGGCTGAAGGCCTCACTCTTCGGTGCGAGGCTCAGCAAGCTGATCGCTGCACTTAGTGCGAGGGCTGGCATGCCGATGCGTTGGAGCGAATCATGGTGGTGAGGCCGATTCTGGGGTTCGGCCGACGGGCTCCGCACCGCAACTACGAGTCGGTGATCCGAACGGCGATTGAAATCGATCCTTGGATCCTCGTGCTGCCTTGGAGGGCGTGCAGCGACTAGGCGGAAGATCGAAGTGGGCAGGTGCCTTGAAAGCTCCGCCTCCACAGAACAAGACCGAGTTAGGCTGGGCAGGTGTCACATAATCGCTTCGAAACAATCTGGGACACGAGGAGTCTGGGGAATCGGAGCGTTCATTCCGAGCTAGCGCACGACCCAGATTCCTGGCAGGCGCCTCTGCTTCGCAGCCGCGAGAATTGGGCAGCGAAAAGGATTCCGCTATCCTAAGTGCCTGTGGTGGAGTTTTTTGTGGTCGATCCAGGCACTTTGCAATCCAGGCTCTACCGCTCCCCATCTCCTCTGCCAGCGGGAGGGCGGGCGGGAATGCCAAACCGTCCCCGGCGCGATCTGCGCCAATAGGAATTGACCTATGTTTTCCGCCTTCGGCGCTAGCAGCCCGTTGAGAAACAGCGATTCATGTCTCGGCCCTCTCGAACCGCCTGTCCGCGTTGCCAGAACCTACGAATAGCGCACAACTATGGGCAGAACCTGGCGCCTTGTCGGTCGATTCGAGGGAACCAATCCATGAATCGCTGTTTATCAACGGGCTGCTAGGGACACATGAAATTCGCTCCGGCATCAACGTGCCTAGAAACGCGAGTACCGAAGGCATCGGTAGCCACCGTCCTGAGGTCCCCTTGGATCCTCGCAAGAGCCTTGCTCAGCTCAAGTGCCCCGCACAACCCGTGATTCAATGCTCATGATCATGGTCGTGTTCACCGTCAGGTTCAAAGTTCGGCAAAGGAGCCTCCGGCGGGCCGGCTTGCAGTAGCTCCACCAGGCTCGGATCATCTGGGTTCGCTTCGATCAATTCCTGCACTCGCACAGCGCCCTCCGGATCACCCGCGTACAGCAGTGCCACAGCCAGGTCGCGTTCGAGCGCTGCGCCTCGGGCAGGTGCGAGATCGATGCAGTTCCTGAAACTCTGTGCGGCAGCGGTCCAATCGCCTGCGCCTGATAAGGCGCGACCCAGCATCTCGTGCAGGTCTGGATCGCCTGGCGCCGAATGGACGAGCGCCTGCAAACGTTCGGCGGCGGACTCGGGCTCCAAGGCTTCAAGGTCGGCTTGCGCCAACGCGCGCTGCAGCTCTGGCCAGATATCGAAACCCCAGCGCTCAATCAGAGGTGGCAATAGGCGATAGATCTGCCCGATCTCTCGCTTGGCGATCATCACTGCGGCGATGCGTCGCCACATCGCGATCGTCCACGCATCGGGTTCTTGCGCAAGCGCGGCTGATTGCCAATGACCAAGTCCCTCCTCATCGAATTCGATGCCTTCCTCAGGTGTCTGATAAGGAGATGAGGGGACTTGAGCTGCGAAGTGCATTGCCAATCCACGCGTCACATCGGCTGCAACACCGGTGGGGTTGGAGCGCGCAAGTCCCGCCGCCAGATCGGTACGGTTGCGCCTGCTGCGCGCGTCCTGCTTCAGCTGCAGCCAGTCGACGATGCATGGCACGTCGTAGTTGAAGTCTGCATTGACGAGCAGCACACCACTTGGTGTTACGCGCGACTCGCGGTCACCGGCTCGCGGCAGATTGAGTGCCGCAGGTGCTGCAATTAGGCCGATTGACAACTCAGTAACGCCTCCGGCAAGCGCCACGACACGATCGAGTGTTTGTTGCGCGACGCCACTTGCCGCGTCAAACCATGCGACCACAATCGTGTTCTCGCTGAGTGCATCGATGTCTCCGGGCAGAATAGGAGTGAGGCCCTGGACCGGAGGGACGATGACCAGGTCGTAGTTTCCGGAGGTAATGCGGAGGAGAGCTTCACGAGGCGCGATCAACTCGCCTTTCGGAGGGAGCAATGCGGAAGCAGGTGACACTGCAGCAAGTTCGCGTTCTGCGGCGAATAGCTCGGCCTCGAAGGCTGCGCTGAGCCTGTACCAGCTCGCCGTTCGGTCGACAGATGCGACCGGGCAAATCGTGCTGCGCGTCAAAGCTGCGACACGCGTTGGTGTTAGCTCACCGATGAAAAGCACACGAGCGGGACGCCGACCCTCTTGCCACCCCACGAGTCGCAAGGATTGTTCGATTCGAAAGGCGTCGTGGCCCGTGTTTCGGGCCGAAGGCGTGAGCTCCTTGCGGTCGAGAGTTGCTTGCGGGTGTCCTAAGTTTGCGCCCTCGATAGTTGCGAGTCCCAATGGGGAATCGACCATCAGCGTTGGCACGGTTGGCGTGATCTTCCATGGGGAGAGGATCGGCATTTTCAATGTAGGAAGCTGATCGGTGTAGAGACCGACCGTGAGGGCGACAACAGCCCCTGACGCACGCACCATCAGACTTCCTCGTAGCGCAGCTGTCGCCAGCAAAACTCCCAGGCTGGCAATCCCACACGCATCGACGAGCAAGTTGGCCGAGAAGGCGTGCGCTTCCAAATCGACCGTGCCCGCTTCGACGGACAGTCGCCATGCAGTGACGAGCGGAGACAGTGCCGCTCCCACAAAAATGGCGCCAAGATCAAAGCGTCGTCTGGCGCAATACAGCGCGGTTCCAAAGAAGAAGGCCGGTACCACCAAAACGGGCGCCGCGATCACGAGGTCGTAGGACCACGTGCCGACCATCGATGTATCCATATCCCAGCGGCGCAGGAAACGGTCGAGCCCGCGCGAGCTCGAGAGTCCCGAGAGCACTCTAAGCGAAGCGACGGCGGCCGCCGCTGTCAGCAGGCTGCTGAGCGCTAGAGCGCGCGGACCGGCCGCGTCCGACGCTCCCCCGCGCAAGAATGGACCAAAGCTGATTGCGCCAATGATCGCAATTGCGCCGAACAAGCTCCCGAAGACGAGCTGATCAGCCGCTTCTCCAGCACTCAATAGCTGCAAGTGCCTGCCAAGAACCGAGAGAGCGAGAGCGGTTCCCGCACCAATCAGCAGCAATCCGAAGCGCACAGCGACGGTAGCGACGATTGAGTCTCCGTCATCTGTCTCCCGTGTTTGCTTCTCGCTGCTATTGGATCCAGCAATCTGGGAACCTCTGGACGCAACAAAGGCAAGCAACAGCAACAGTATGAGGGGAGCGCCGATCGCAAACATCCCGAGCGACGCCGCCTTTGGATGCAGTACGGCCGCATGTGCGATGAAACCGGCGACCGCACCGATCAGCAGGTTCAATCCACTGTGGCCCACGAACGCACGCCGCGCCAGACAGACACTGAGCGCGAAGGCGATCATCACGCCCGCGTCCGCCCACGACTGGGCTGCGAAGCTCACGCCTCCCAACTCGATCAGGGTCCTGCCTGCCGGCAATCGAGAAGCGGACAGGAGGGCGCCGCCAGCTGCTCCCAATAGGATTCGGTTCATGATCAGGGCTGCATCTTGCTTCTAAGTCTGGGCCGACGCGTAGTACAACCCTGATCCGGCTCCCAGGCAATGGACTGGCTCATTCCTCGCCGCTTGGATTGCTGCAAGGGCCGGGTCGAAGCTGCTTTCGATCTGGCGAGCGACGCGCACGCTTCTGCGCCCGGCACGCGTGACTGAGTTGCGTCACTGCGCTCTGTTTCCCAGGCTGAGGAGTCCCCAGCCGATTCGGTCGCCTCCTCGTTTTTCCCGCTGCTTCGCCATGGATAGGACCCCGTCCATCCTCGCAACCGATCGATTCACCTGCGCCCAATCGCATAGCTCCCGATCCCAATGACTCGACCCGTTTCGAACCGCCAGCCGTTCGCCGACAGCAGCGTGGATCCCGCACTCGCGCGTGACCTACGCCTGCGGCTGAAGCGTTGGTATCGCGCGTCGCGGCGTGCGATGCCCTGGCGAGAGACGAAGGATCCGTACGCGATTTGGATCAGCGAAGCGATGCTACAGCAGACACGCGTCGAGACCGTGATTCCATATTGGACGCGCTTCATGGTTCTCTTTCCGACGATTGAAGCTCTTGCGAACACCGCTGAGGAGGAGGTGCTCGCCGCTTGGAGTGGCCTGGGTTATTACCGCCGCGCCAGATCGCTTCGGTCCGCTGCGCAACGAATCGTTCAAGAGCACGCGGGCGAGTTTCCGCGCGATCGCGAGGAGCTGCTCGCGCTACCCGGTATCGGTGAATACACCGCTGGAGCCGTTCTTTCGATTGCCTTTGACCAAGCGCAGGCCTTGGTGGACGGCAATGTCGAGCGTGTCTTTGCGCGCCTGTTCCGCTTGGAGTTGGCACGATCGTCCGCAGTTCTGAAGGCGCGCTGTTGGCAGATCGCCCGCGAACTGGTCCCGGCGCGCGGCGCGGGCGACTGGAATCAGGCCCTGATGGAGCTCGGCGCGACCCTCTGCACGCCGCAGCAGCCGCAGTGTTCCAGCTGCCCGGTTGCCAAGCTCTGCGAGGGTAGGGCGAAGGGTTGTGCGGACTCTCTTCCGTTGCCGGCGCCGAAGAAGCAAGTCGTCGAGGTCACGCTCGAGATCCTGGTCTGGCGGCGCAAGGACGAGCTGCTCGTCCAGCAGCGGCCGGCGGGCGGCCGCATGGCGAGCATGTGGCAGTTTCCAACCCGCCAGCTGGCCGCGCGCGGGCCTTTCCTCCCAAACGCGCCCCTATTTCCCGAGGAGTGGCCTTTCGAGCCAGATCCCGGGCAGCGCCGGAGCCCAGCGCACGACTTGGGATCGCTGCGGCACGCGATCACGCACCATCGAATTCAGGCCCGAGTACTGGAGTCTCAGGTCTCCGCGAGGCAACGGATCGAGCTGCCAGCGGAGTTCCGCTGGCAGAGCTTCGAGCAGATCGAGGCACTGCCGTTGACCGGAATGGCGAAGAAGGTGCTGGCGATGCTGCGGAGCGAATGAGTTCCGTGGTTATGCTCTGGCGAACATGTCCGAGTCAAGATCCAGCCAAACTGCCGAGACCGAGTCACTGACTCAGGCCGGCGTCACTATCGTCGTTCCGGCCTTCAACGAAGAGAACGGAATCGAAGGTGTCGTCGAGCGCTTAGCGGCGCTCGAACTCGGCGTGCCGGTCGAAGTCTTGATCGTCAACGATGGCTCGACCGATGGCACGGCGCAGCGGTTAGTCGAACTGACCAAGCGCTTCGACTGCCTGCACGTGATCGATCACGGCATGAATCGAGGTTATGGCGCCGCGCTCAAGACCGGCTTCGCGAAGGCGCAGTACGAAGTCGTCGTGATCACCGACGCAGATGCGACCTATCCTGAGGATCGTATTGTCGACCTGCTCGCTCTCATCGACGCTGGCGCGGAGATGGTGGTTGGAGCTCGGACTGGCGCGAACGTGCATGTTCCGCTGATCCGCCGGCCCGCAAAGAACGCGCTGCGCATACTCGCGTCCTACTTGGCAGGCACGCGCATTCCTGACTTGAATTCGGGTTTGCGGGCGTTCCGGCGCGAGTTAGTGATGGAGTACCGGCCGATTCTGCCCGATGGATTCAGCTTCACGACAACGATCACGCTCGCATCGCTGACGAACGGCCACCGTGTCTCGCACGTCAGCATCGACTATGCGGCGCGTGAAGGGCGCTCGAAGATCAAGCCCATTCGCGACACACTGCGCTTCGTGGGATTGATCATCCGGACGGTGCTGTACTTTAACCCGCTCAAGGTCTTCTATCCGGTCACGGCTGGCTTGATGGTGATCTTGATGGGCTCGCTGTACTACGACTTCTTCATGGTCGAAGGTCCGGCGAACCTCGGCGATAAGTCAGTACTGTTGTTTGTCGCAGTCGTGCAGGTCTTGTCCGTGGGTCTGCTGGCCGACTTGATCGAGAAGAAGTCGCGGCTCTAGCAGTTCAGCAGCCTGACAGGTACTCAGGCAGCCATCACGCCGCGAACGATGCGGCGCAGGAAGTGCTCGAGGTCGCGGCGGCTCGCCGTGTGTGGGTCAATGCGCGCGCCTAGGGCCGAGCATTCCGCCAGATCGCCGGCGCCGCGCGCCAAGAGGGCGATCAGTTCGCGCTGCTCGACATCAGCTCCATCGAGACCGAGGTGCAGGCTCCCATCGCTCGCCGATATCCGCAATACCGCATCCCGCCCGTCAGAGAGGCGCAGGCTGTAGCGCACCCCTTGCTCGACCGGGCTGTCCATCGACACGCACCCGCGAATCGCGACGGTCTCGCCCGCGCGAACCTCGAATCGAGCCCCTACGAGATTCAAATCGCGCAGGGAACGCAGAATACTGCGGGTCTCTTCAGGCGTGCAGGTGGTCGGAGGGGCGTCAGGAAGCTTCATGGGACGGGTACGAATAGGGGAGTCGACCCGCCTTGGTAACGAGTTCCGGGTGGAGACCTATCGACCTCAGCCCATATTAAGTTGACACTCTGCTCCTGCTGGCGCCCCCGCGCCCCTGTTTCGAGACCGACGGTTCCCTCTGGAAGGGCCTTGGAGGCCAATATGTCGCGCTTCATCCCCATCGCTGCACTGCTGACCCTCTTCCTCTTGCCCCTCACGCTTGGTGGGGCTCCTACGGCAACCGCACCGCAGGACATCGCTACTCTGCGCGATGCGCTGGTTAAGAATGCGGACGAGGCGACGGAGGAGATGATCTCCGAGATCGCTGAGTACGGCACGCGCGAGGCGTTGGATGCCCTGCTCGCCGGCTACGACAAGATGGGCAGCATCTATGCGAAGCTGCTCGTCGTTCGCGTGCTGTCGTACTTCGACGGTGGCGAGGCCGCGCAACCTGCGCTCCAGCACATGATGGATGTCGCTACCCAGTCGCGCGACAAGGAACTGCGTGACGCCGCGATCCTCGGGTTGCGCGAATGCAGGACATTGGGCGGAACCTTCTTGGTGATGATCGTCGAATCGCCATCGATGGTCGAGACGCGCGAGATGGCGCTGCAAGCTCACATCGACATGGGGAAGGCTGACTTGCCTTGGTACAAGAAGCTGTACGAGACCAAGGTCGAAGCACCCGAAACCGACAAGAAGAAAAAGAGGAAGAAAAAGGGCCAAGAGGAAGAGGAGAAGCAAGCGCGTTCTCTCAACTCGATTCGCCTGCTGGCATTTGAAGCCGTACAGGAGTCACTCGATGCCGTAGAGGTCTTGAATGCTGCAGAGCAAGATCCGTACGACGAGATCCGATTGAAGGCTCTGCGAGCATTGCACGATCGCGGCGAGAAGGTTGCCGAGAAGATCGCGCGTGATGTCCTTGACCGCGGGACAGTTCAAGCACGCACGCGTGTGCTGGCAGCTGAAATTCTGGCCGAGATCGACGGCGAGAAGATCGGCAAGGAATTCATCGACCTCGCATCGAAGTTCCCAACGCCCGATCAGCTGCGCATCCGCATGGCAGAACTCGTCAAAGGCTTTGAATCGGAGAAGCTGAACAAGCTACTCACGAAAGACCTGACGAAGAAGGGCAAGCCCTACTACAAGCGCTTCGTAATGCGCGCCACTTCCAAGGTCGAAGGTGGCAAGGTCGACAAGGCGCTTGAGAAGTCGCTCAAAGACAAAGAACTATCGATTCGCACGCTCGCGGCTGAACTGTTGGGTGAGCGCAAGGTTACCGATGCGGTTCCGGACTTGCGCAAGCTCGTAGCCAAAGGCAAAAACCAAGAAATGCTGGTCGCCGTGATGGGCGCGCTCGGTTCGATCTTGGGCGATGACACGGAATGGCAGGCTGAGCTTGAGGCATACATCTCTGGCAACGATCGCGACGTGCGCAACGCGGCCATCACGCTGCTCGACGGTGACTACATCGACTTGCTTGGCGAACTCCTCGTTCATAACGATTGGAGTACGCGCCTTAATGCGTTGAAGCGCCTCGAAGAAGTGCGCGAGGCCGAAGTCGTGCCGCTCATCATCGAACGCATGGGCGAAGAAGTCGGTCGCATGCAGCATGAGTTCGCCGAAGTGCTGTGGCGCCTGACGGGACAGCCGTGGCGGACACGAACCCAGGCCTGGAAGGGCTGGTGGGAGAAAGAGGGCGCCAGCTTTGAGATCATCAAAGAACGCGATCTGAAGAAGCTCGCGAAGGCAGAAGAAGAGCGTCGCCTGAAGCAGGTTTCGGCCGTCAAGAGTGAGTTCTTCGGTGTGCGCATCATCTCGCAGCGAGTGATCTTCGTACTCGATATCTCGGGCTCGATGAATTGGGAGCTCGGCGGCGAAGGAGTCGCATGGGGCGAGCCGATTCGGATGGAAGTCGCGACGCGCGAGTTGATCAAGGTGCTCAAGAACCTGCACGAAGACGCGCTCTTCAACATGATTGTGTTCTCGAGTGATGTCAGCGCGTGGCTCGACGACGGCATCGCGGGTTCGACCGCGCACACGCGCGAAGAGGCGGTCGAGTATGTCAGCCGACTCGGCGCCGGTGGCGGAACCAACATCTATGGTTCGCTCGAAGCGGCCTTCGAAGATTCGGATGTCGACACGATCGTGTTCCTCTCCGACGGTGAGCCAAGTGTGGGTGCCGTGACGGATCCGTCGATGATTCGCGAGGATGTCGCAGCTTGGAACGAGAACCGTGGCATCAAGATCCACACGATCGCAATCGGCTCCGACCTCGAGTTGCTCGAGTGGTTGTCCGAGGATTCGGGTGGCAGTCACGTCACCTATCAGTAGACGGACAGCCCCACCTACACTGTGAATTTGGCATTGCGCTTCGGCCTCTCGCTGGTCGTCGCTGCGCTCATCATCTACTTGCTCCTGCTGTGGAGCGGTGCGGAGCCGGCGACGATCGCAGCCCGGCTGACAAGCCTGAGCGCGCGCGACTTCTGGGTTTCGAGCGGCGTGTTGCTGCTCATCTACGGACTGCGTGGCGCGCGTTTTCGTGTGCTGCTGTCCAACAACCCGGATTGTCAAATACCCGGGTTCGGCATGATCACATCAGTGACGGCTGCGCACGGATTGGCAGCCTACTTCGTACCGGCGAAGCTGGGCGAGGCGGCGCTCGTGATGTATCTGCGGCGCTACTTACGAGTACCGGGCGCCGAAGGACTCGCGTTGCTGGTCGTGTCACGCTTGCACGACCTCGCGGCGGTGGCCGGCAGTTTGTCCGTCGCGTGCATCCTGCTCGGCTCGCTCGGTGCCTACCCCGAATTGGATTGGCTGTTGCCGCTCGGCTTCCTGTTGGCTGTGCTGACGGCCGCGTTCATTTGGGCCAGCTCGAATGGCGATCGACTATTCGCGCTCGTCACTGGGGTGATGCGGATCCTTCGGCTCGATCGGACTGCCATTGGCGCCAAGGTGATGGGGATCGCAACGAAGCTGCAAGCGGCTTTGCAGCGCGTCAAGCGCGGCACCTT
Source organism: Planctomycetota bacterium (assembly GCA_047611405.1). GTDB lineage: Bacteria > Planctomycetota > UBA1135 > UBA1135 > JBLFWN01. Next base: position 29,551 of record JBLFWN010000010.1, read on the forward strand.
GTGGAAGAGCGCTGCGCTCTCCATTCCGATCTGGTTGGGCGTCTACCTGTACTACGGAGTCTTGGCGCGTGGGTACGGGCTGCAGGACATTAGCTTCTCCGAGACAATCTTCGGAGCCAGCCTGGCCGTGCTCGCGAACCTGCTTCCTATCAATGGCTTCGCTGGCTTTGGGACGCAGGATGCGGGTTGGGTGGTCGGCTTCACATCCCTCGGTGCGGACCGGGAGATCGCGACCGAGAGCGCGCTCGCATTCCACGCGGTCTACATCTTCCACATCTGCTTGTTTGGCTTGATCGGCCATCTGTCGTTGGTCGCACGTGGACCGGCTGCGAAAGGTGAGAATGAGGATTCGGCGACTCAAGACCAGCAAGCGGGCTGAGCTCATCACAGGGGGCTGAGCTGAGAACCGCGGACGGGGCTGAGAACTGCGGACGGGGCTGGGCAGAGCTCAGCAGGTCGGGTTAGGCAGAGCTCAGCGAGTCGGGCTGACCGGTGATCAGCGAGTCGGGCTAGTAGAAACTCAGCAAGTCGGGCTGAGCGCAGTTTTGCGAACAGGGGCGGGCAAGGCTCAGGAAGCTGCTCCAAGCGGCAGCTAGGCCGAAGAAGCCCGCGCTCGCGAGCGCTTAGCGAGGTAAACTCTCGGCGCCCATGAGTTCTCCTTCGACAGACTCTGCCAATGCCCAGGCGCAGATCGAGCTGCACAAGACGCTCGCGCCGCGCTACGCGCTTCGCTACGGCTTCCCGTTCAGCCGCATATTCCAGCAGGACTGGCACGCCGAGATGATCTCGCACGTCCCCGCGGACGCGACGAAGGTGCTCGACATTGGCTGCGGCACCGGATTCTTTCTGGCCGAACTCGAAGAGAAGCACCCGGGCGCGATTGGGCTCGACATCAGCCACGACATGCTAAAGGTCTCGGACGAATACGTCCCCGGCGCGCGGCTCGTCACGGGCGATGCCGAACATCTACCGTTCGTGCATGGGCAGTTTGACACTGTGTTCTGCAAGGGCAGCCTGCATCACATGCGTGACCATGTCGGCTTCTTGACGAGTTGCCGTGAGATGCTGCCCAAGGGCGGTAATCTAGTCATGAGCGAGCCCTGCAACGACAACCCGTTGATTCGAGGAGCACGTGCGCTCATGTATAAGAAGAGCGCGCACTTCGACGAGGGTGACCAAGGCTTCACGCAGAAGGGCATCATCGAGCTGACCGAACGGGCAGGATTCCGCGTGACCAAGGTCTACAAGTACGGTGTCTTCGCGTACGTCTTCGCGGGCTTCCCCGATCACATCGGAATCTTGCGCTACATTCCTGGTAGTGCGTTGATCACGAAGATGATGATCGGGCTGGATCGTATTATTTGCGCGTTGCCGTTGCTGCGCATCCTCGGCTTCCACGTGATCGTGATCGCCGAACCGGCATCTTAGTCGGCGCTGCCTCGATGGTCGTGGGCGCGACTGAGCGCTGATCGGGACGCAGCCGCTCGCTTCGAAGTGCATGCATTCGACTCGCGTGCTTTAGGCAGCGAGTGGGTCGAGAGGCGTGCCAGTGTTGGCCTCGCTGCCGGGGCCTCATGGATTCGCAGGCCTGCCTCGCACAGGCCTGCCTCGCACAGGCCGCTAAGCACGCGTCAGCGTTTCGAAGACTGCACCGCGTGCAACTCGAAGCCTTCCGCAGAGAGCCGCGCAGCCGTCAAGCCTCGGTCCTTGACCTTCACGCTGTCGACATAGGTGAAGTGAACGCCGCAAGAGGGCGAGTTCTCCTTCAAGAATGCATGCTCGATCCCGCGCTCGCCGCAGAGTTCGAGCGCGGCCTGCGCACCCCGCTCGAATTCCGGTGTCACATCGCGTCCCTGCTCCGTTCGCAGCCGCAAATCATCGCCGCAGACATCGTCGCGCGATCGATTCACGAACTAGGCTGCTGGGCGCGGCGTGGACAATCCGCCTTTTTCCTCCGGACAGAAGGGGACAGCCTGCAAACCGCGCTGGGCAAGCTCGGCCTCGAGGTCTTCATCCTTGCAATGCCTAGCGTCATAGCGACACGTGCGGCCCATCAAGCAGGCGCTGACGAAGGCGGGGCGCAGGGGAGTGGGGCAGTCGCTGGACATAGCAGCATGATAGCGTGAATGGATCGTGTTCCGCCCGATGGCCCGGCGCGTGCTAGGTTCATGGACCAGAGTCTCGTCCGTTGGAATCCACCTTGCGTGCACCCTGAATCCTATTCATGAGCAAACGAATCCTGGTCCCGATGGCAGAAGGCTTTGAGGAGATCGAACTCGTCACTATCGTCGATGTGATGCGGCGCGCTGAACTCGAGGTCGTCACAGCCGGCCTGAGCCCCAATCCGGTGCTGGGCTCGCGCAAGATCTCGATGATCGCAGACCAGAGCTTTGACGAAATCGACGCCGAGAGCTTCGACGCGATCGTGCTGCCGGGTGGTCTTGGTGGAACTCTTGCGATGGTCGAGAACGCAGACGTGATCTCTGCCATCCAATCGATGCGTAGCTCGGGGCGACTGGTCGCCGCAATCTGCGCGGCGCCGATCGTGCTGGCGGCGGCGGATGTCGTCGGCCAGGCCGAGATTACCTGTCACCCCGCGGTCACGGACCGCTTGCCCAATCATGATCTGCGCACGGACACGCGCGTGCTGCACTCGGATGGACTGATCACGAGTCGCGGTCCGGGAACGGCGATGGAGTTTGCTCTCGCACTCGTGGGTGAGTTGTGCGGTCAGGAGAAGCGCGCCGCGCTCGCGGCGGAGATGCTCGTCATCTGATAATTTTAGCATGCTTGAGCAGGGGCTAACGACCGCTCTACTTCCTATTATCCGGCAGACCATTGAAGGTGAGCGGGGAGAACTCTATCCTGTTCGCCCCTCTGATCCGGGCAGGCGGTAACTGAAACCGGCCACCCGGCTAGAGGCAGCGACGCGCTGTTCGCGCGCGCGTACGCCCGCCCACGACGAATTCGAACTCTCCGGCGGCACGCCTGCCAACCGAGCACTGCTGGGCACGACCCAGAGCACTCATCCCCGACCCCGCGATTCATCGTCGCGAGTCCCGGACCACCCCATCGGCCACACGATGCGTATTCAGTTTCATAAGCCCGCCCTCTCGATTCTCTTCTCCGCCGCTGTGCTGGCCTCTGGCGCCATAGCAGACACGATCTATCTGACCGATGGATCGACGCTGTCCGATGTTCGGATCAAGGAAGAGGGCCTGCTCGCGGTCTCCTATAAAGAAGGCAAGGGCAACAAGACCATCGAGGTCGCCTCGGACACGATCCTGAAGATCGAGTTCTCGCGTAAACCGGATCTCGTTGATCAGGCGGAGCAGGACGTGCTGGACGACCTGCTCGCCGGCGCGGTCGACTTCCTCGAGAACTATGTCGAGGGCGTCGCTGGCAAGACGCAGAAGACCTATCCCTGGGCGCCTGCCTACGCGATGTTCCGCCTGGTGGAGCTGAACGAGATCATGGGCGAGAGCGAGAAGGTCGTCGTCGCCGCCGATCGATTGATCGAAAGGGCGCCCGACTCGCGCTATGTGCCGATCGCGGTCCTGAAGAAGGCCGAGGCGCTGTCCGACCTGAAGAAGGGCAGTGATGCGCGCGCGGCGCTCGCTGGTCTGCAAGCCCTGGTAGCCTCCAAGGGGCTGTCAGAGGTGTGGAATCTCGAGTGCAAGGTGCGCGACGTGATGTTCGACACCTCGCTAAAGGGAAAGAGCCTGCGCTCGAAGCTCGAGAACATTGTCAGCGAGTCCGACGCCTATCCGCTCGTGCGTAACCGCGCGATGGTGGCCTTGGGCGAGTCCTGGCTCGACGATAAAAAGCTCAGCGACGCCGAGAGCATCTTCAAGGTCGTCGTTCGCGATGCCAATGCGGACAGCCGCACGATGGCCGCTGCCTACATGGGCATGGGCGACTGCTTGTTCCAGCGCGGAAGTGGCAGCAAGGATCAGGTCGTGCTGGAGGATGCGTTGATGAACTACATGCGCATCGTCGTCTCGCATAAGAACGAGCTGCGCTATGTGCCGCGCGCAATGTTCCAGGCGGGCCGGGTGTTCCAGCACCTCGACGCTCCGGAAGCGGAGGCGCGCGCGCAAAAGCTGTACACGCGCTTGCTGCGCAACTTCCGCGGGTCGCGTTGGGCGGATGAAGCTCGCGGATTCCGCAAGTAAGGCAAAGAACCGAAACGAGCGTCAGCGAGCGCTTGGATGGATTACGTACGGCGGCCGGCTCCCACTTGGGGCCGGCCGCCGTACGTTTGTGGCTGGGTTATCGGCTGACGCCTGGATCTTGCTGGGTCACAGTGCCGTACCCGGACCTTTGCGCGCTAGCTCTCTCGATGCTTCCCCACTTTGCCAGCAGCGGGTGTTGCGCAGAGTTATCAACGCTCGCTGCCCATTGTCAGAAAGCTCGTTCGTGCGACCTCTCTTGGTGTGTCGCGGGTCATGTCGGCTCGCGGCGATCGAAATCATTGGGAGGACGCTTTGCAGACACAGTGCACGACGGGAATTGAGGGCCGAGGCCGCCATCAGAAACACGGCCTAAGTGGTCATGACTGGAGCGGGTTGGAGCGCTTGCGACCTGGCCTGAGGAAGTGGCTCGGAAGGAAGTGCGCAGACGAAAATGAAGTCGAGGATGTCATCCAGGAGACCTTCATACGCGCGGCTCGCTATCGGTCGTCGAAGGTGGGTGATCGCGGACTGACATCATGGGTGCGTAGGATCGCAGCGAACGTGTGCAACGACCGTGGCAATCAATCCATGCGCAGCATCGTGCTCATGCACGACGACCGAATCTTCGAGAACACAGAAGGCCGAGAGCCTGAGCCGGGAGCACTGGGAGATCACGACCGTATGCGAGTTGGTGGGCATGCGATCGCCAAGGCGACCCTTGTGCACGAGATGAACGGCTCGCTTGACAGACTCAGCGCGACGGATCGTCATGTGCTGACTTCGTTCTACGGTGGGGCGCAGAGTTGTGCTCAAACCGCAATCGAATGTGACATGGGCGTGCATCTTGTCAAAGTGCAGCTCTTTCGTGCGCGCCGGCGCCTGGCGAGCGTGCTGCAGGCGCGCTTGCGAGGAAGGCGTTGGTAAGCATGCGCCATTCCATACGTGACTACTTCATGGGCTCGCGCATCGTTAGCCGTCGCTCATCCTGGGCGGCTTGCGCATTGCTGGTCCTGGTCGGAAATCGCTGTCTGAACCGGAGTGACGAGCAAGATCGGTTCCGATGGCGAGCGGCGGGGGGTGAAGTGAAGTGGCTCAAACAACCCCGGCGCGAGAAGCTCGAACAGCATGCGGCTTCCGGCGAATCGAGTCCCGAAGGACGCAAGCAGCAACTGCGTGCCGAGTCGGCTGCGCGCTACGCACAAACGGCTCTGAACATGGCCCTTCCGACCGTGCAGCGTGTCGAGGCAGGCCTTCGTAGCGCTCGTTGCCGGATGACCAACCGTAACTGGGAGCAGGCCGCTCGGGTGCTCGAACGAACACTTGAGCTGTGTCCCAAGAATGGCAGTGCGCGGTTAAGGGTCGAACTCGAGCGAGCGCATCTCCTGCGAAGGCAAGAGCAGCACGAACAAGCCTTGATGGCCTATGAAGCGATTGCCGAGTCGATTTATGCCGCGCCGACCGAGCGTGACACAGCTTTGTGGTGGGCGGCGCGCGAGTCAGAGGACAGTGGCGATCGAGAGCGTGCGACAAGGCGCTACCGCAGGATCGCGCAGCAAGCGCTGGACCCTTTCGCGCGCATTCGAGCGTATGACCGGCTCGCGCGCATCTACATCGATGCCAATGACTTGGAGGCAGCAGCTGGAGTCTTGCACGCCTGCGCGATGTCGATCAACGCCGAAATGGCAGCCGCAACGCCGACCTTGTCGCAACTTCGGGAGCGATTGAAGTCGATGACATCACATGATCGGTTGCGACGGGCCATAGCGAAGCGCTTCGAACAGAGTTCACCCCTAAGCATCAACGAAGGAGAGTGAAGCGCTCTGCAGCACGTGTGAGCTGAGCGAACATCGCGCACGAAATTCATCCGACATGTGATGCAACGCATGTGCGTCAACGTGAACGCGCAGCACCGGCACGCGATGTGCCCGAAGATTATTTTTCGATCAGATGCGTAGAAAAGTATGCAGACCGCTCGCAATTCGCTATCACATGGTAGATCGACACATTGAGTCGTGTGCTCCCTTCCACGCGATGATGTACTTGGCTCGTGTGTCGCATGATCTACCACGACATCAAAGAGCGGCCTTCCCTAGGGGAGGCCGCTCGTCGTTTAGCCGCGCACTGCCCCCTTCACTTCCCTCTGCGACAGGCTCAACCGAAACACCGTGTCAGTCAGTTTCATCCGGTTTCTACTGCCCCGGAGGGTTTCAACTCTTGGGGGAGTGAGAGTCTCGGGGGGGTGGAATTATCAGGGGCAGTCGAAACCGGATGAAACTGACTGACGCGGTGCTTCGGTTGGGGTGCAGCACTTCCCAAATAGCTTTCGGCCGTCGAGAGCAACTCTCGACGGCCGAAATGTGCGGCACGAAGCCCGCGTCAGCGCTTCAGTTCAGCGTCCGATCGCGTACAGCGTGAAGCCGGCGCGCGTCAGTGACTCGCGCGGGTAGATGTTGCGGCCGTCGAAGATGACAGGGTGCTTCAGCGTCGCTTTAATAGCATCGAAGTCAGGACGACGGAACTCGTTCCATTCCGTGACTACGATCAGCGCATCCGCGCCTTCGAGCGAGTTCATCGGGACATCCGAGTAGTCGATGCGATCGCCGAGGTAGTGCTTCTTGCACTCTTCGATAGCTTCCGGATCAGAAGCGCAGACTGTCGCCCCCGCGGCCAATAGCGCTTCGATCAGCACTACTGCTGGAGCTTCGCGCATGTCGTCGGTGTTCGGCTTGAAGGCCAGGCCCCAGATGGCGAAGCGCATGCCCTTGATGTCGCCGAAGTGATTGATGACCTGGTTGAACAACACTTGCTTCTGAAGATCGTTCACGTCCTCAACGGCTTCGAGGATGCGGAAGCGGTAGTCGTAGTCCTTGGCGGTGCGCACCACGGCCTTCACATCCTTGGGGAAGCAAGAGCCGCCATAGCCGACGCCCGCGAACAGGAAGCGCGAGCCGATGCGAACATCGGAGCCGATCCCGCGGCGTACGTTGTCGATATTCGCGCCGACCAAGCTGCACAAGTTCGCGACCTCGTTCATGAACGAAATTCGGGTCGCGAGCATGGCGTTGGCTGCGTACTTCGTCAGTTCCGCGGAGGCAATGTCCATGTGCAGCACAGGATTGCCGGTTCGCACGAAGGGCTCGTAGAGCTCGGCCATCACGTCCGCTGCGCGCTGCGAGCCGGCGCCGATCACGACGCGGTTCGGGCGCATGAAGTCGTCGATCGCGGCGCCCTCTTTCAGGAATTCAGGGTTCGAGACTACGTCGAAGGGCACATCGGTCGTTTCCCGAATGGCCTCGGCGACTTTGGCGGCCGTGCCCACGGGCACGGTCGACTTGTCCACGATCACCGTGTATTCGGTCATGTGGGCCGCGATCGAGCGGGCGGCGGCCAGCACATATTTGATGTCGGCGCCGCCATCTTCACCGGGAGGGGTTCCGACCGCGATGAAAGCGATTTGAGCGCCGGCCATGCCCTCGGAGTAGTCCGTCGTGAAGCTCAGGCGCCCATCGCGCGAGTTCCGCTTCATCAACTCTTCCAAGCCTGGCTCGTATATGGGGACTTCGCCCTCTTGTAGACGGCGAATCTTGTCCTCATCGATGTCGATGCAGGTGACTGTGTTGCCACTTTCTGCGAAGCAGGTTCCGGCGACGAGGCCGACGTATCCGGTTCCAATGACGGCGATGCGCATGATCAGACGAGAAGGGGGTGTTTCGGGAGGATTGTCAGAGCGAGGCGCTACCCGGACTGAGGCTCTCCTAATTGCTAGAGAGTTGGGCGTCCGCGAGACTCGTTCTGGAGGAGGGGAGCCCCGCAGGATACCGTGTACGGGTCAGACAGGAGAATTCGATTCTTCCCCATACATCGGGCGATTAACTCAGTGGCTAGAGTGCCTCCTTTACACGGAGGAAGTCGGGGGTTCAAATCCCTCATCGCCCACCAACATTGGGAATATGAAGCCCACTTCGTGCTCCTTAAGGCGACTGGCTTCAGATCGCTGCCTGCATCTGGGACAGCAAAAAAGCGATGTGACCGCGCTCCAATCGCGCAACGGCTAGCACACCGCGCTGATCACCCTGCCCGCGATACTTGCGCTCCAACACCTCCGATGAGTCGGGGTGGCCGCGCTTTTTTACCGTGACCGGGCCGATCCCATGCACAGATAGCATCGAGCGGACCCGTTTCCTGTCCAACGAGCACGAGTCGACAACTTTCCAGTTGGTCAGGAGCGGGGAAGTCGCCGGCTGAGAGCCACCCAGGTACGCGCAGCGTGGCGCAATCGGGGCGAGGCCTTCCTGTGCAGCGATCAGGCCCAGCAGCCCGGATCGAATCAAGGCCGGATCGGGTTCGGCCAGATACTCGATGTCGCCAAGCGCTTCCGGAGCGAGCGCGTCAATGCTCTGCGGCACGCCTACACAGCGATGGCCCAGTCCCTCCCTGTCGACCGCGTGCACATGCCGCAGTTCGCCACGGTCGCCCTCCTGAGCAAGTGCGCCGGTCCACAGCGTCAGCTCGATCAGCGAGCCACGCCAACTCGTCCATTCCCAGCTGAGGTCGCGTTCATGCTTATGCAGTAGGTCGAGTTCATCCTCGACTTGCTCGACAGCAAGGGCTGGCGCCAGCTTCAGGCAAGCACCGTCGAAGCGGCTCGCCAGTTCGACAGACTCGCGAAAGCTTGGAGACCAAGCGGCGGGCTCGAGGCTACGCGTCCCGCGCGCTCGTCGATCGGGATCGAGCACGAGGTGCTCGGCGTGGACCGCACGATGTCGGGCGTCCGCGACGATCACACGCGGCTCGCGCAGGCTCGGGCTCGGGACTCGCTCGCGTTGCGCGAAAAGGTTGGCGCGAGCAAACTGACAGTTCTTTGGGTCTAGGTCGGAAGAAACAACATCGATGCCGGCGCGGTGCATCGCAACGCTGTCTGATCCAACTCCGCAGGTCGCATCCCAGACCACACTCGACCCAACGCGGGCCCGGATCGAGTCGGCGCGAGCGCTCGCAATCGCTTGGGGCGTGGCTTGCTCTAAACCCTTCGCGTTTAGATAAGGCAGGAAGTCATTGTCAAAGCGCCGCCTTCCACGAAGTCGCAAAAGGTGAAGCTCCTGGGCGCTACGAGCCAGTTCGGACGGCAGGTGCTTGCGAAGGGTTTTCGCGAGCTTCAGAGGCTCAATGTCCAGTGACAATTCCGAAAGGACTTGCGCTATTTCCTTCCCGAAGATGGGATTCATGAGGTGCTTCGGTCAATTTGAACCAGATATGAGACCGGATAGTGATGCTTTCGCTCGATTGGGAACACTGATAGTCTCGCACGTGACATCGATGGTGGTTGTCTCTCCAGCCTACCGACTTGCTCACCGCTCAGCTAACAGCTCGAACCGCCCTTAGGAACTGATGATGCCAAAAGTTCAAGCGTCGTGGTCTTGCCCCCTCACACGACGCGCGGACCTGGCTCTTCGGATGGAGGAAGTACAGTGAAGCGCATTCTAGTCATCGACGCTGACGCCGGCGAACGGCTGATCGTTCGCAGTCGAATGATTGATCTCGGACTCGAGGTCGTCACCGCGGAATCTGGAGCCCAAGGGCTCGCAGAGGCTCGCTCGGGTCAATTCAACATTATCCTGCTCGCCGCGGATCTCGCGGGAGGAGTGGACAGCAACGAAGTTTGCAAACGGTTGAAGGCCGTGCCGCAGCTCGCGTCCGTTCCAGTCATCATCTACACGAACCAAGCGTGTACACCGGAGGTCGGCGATCGTGCCTTTGCGGCTGGCTGCGAGGCCTTCATGCCGAAGAGCATGATCGGCGCACTCGATCGCGTCGTGGCTGTCATGCTGCGCATGAATTCACGCCAGGACGAGCTGACGGACCAGAACAAGGTACTCGAGATCTCGAATCGCCGATTGGGCGAGGATCGACAGCGCTTGGCCGACATGGAGACGTCTCAGAGTGGCGACGGTGGACACACCTTGGTCCATCGCGAGCTGGCTGCAGGCCGTCCTGATGGCGTTCTCGTCGTGGATGCCAGTGGTTTCGTTCGTTACGCCGACCGCGGTGCATGCGAATTGTTGGGGACGCGACTCGAGGGCAAGAACCTCGGCAGTCTCGCTCCGAACAGCGGCCTCGAAGCCTTCGTGCGCGATGCACGTAGCGAGGCGCGCGAAGGATTCCGATTTGATATCTCGCCACGCAAAGGTCGCGCGGGTCGCGCCATCTTGGCATCGGTCGTCCCGGTAACCGTGACCGGGCCCGGTGACGAGGCGGGCATGCGCATCGCTCTCTTGCTCGACATCGGCAAGCGCCGGGTTGCGGAAGAGATGCTACGTACACAAGAGCCTGGCATCCCGCGTCACCAGCTCGGCACGCTGCTGGAAGCCGCGCGCACGATGTTCAGCCCCGAGGCCGTCGTCGGTCGCTGCGAAGCCAGCGTGCAGCTTAGGCGCCGCTTAATCGAGGTCAGCAGGACGCGTGGTCCGGTAATGATCTCCGGCGAACGTGGATCTGGGAAAGAGTTCGTCGCACGCATCCTGCACTACGCGGGCACGGCGACCGGCCCTTTCCTACAGCTACGCTGTTCCGCCCTCTCGGCAGAGAGTCTAGAGAACGAGTTGTTCGGCTACGCGAAGGGGGCCTTCCCCGGTGCGATCGCCGACCGTCCCGGTCTGTTCTCGCTCGCGCGTGATGGCACCTTGTACCTTGGCGAAATCTCCGAGCTCCCGATGGACTTGCAGGCGCGCCTGCTCGAGGCCCTGGAGCGCGGCAGCTTCACGCGCCGTGGAGCGGGACGTGAAGAGCCGGTTGAGCTGCGCTTGATTGCGGCATCGAGCCGGGATCTGAACGAGATGGTCGAGTCAGGCCGCTTCTTGCCGCGCCTGCAGAGTTTCCTCTCGGGCTCGCGCATCCAAGTTCCGCCGATGCGCGAGCGCTTGATCGACCTACCTGTCATTGCTCAGACCTTCGTCGAGCGCTTCGGCAGCCGCCTGGATGTGCACGGCATCGAGGAGGGTGCGTTGTGGGTCATGCAGCAGTACGACTGGCCCGGCAACTTCGCCGAGCTGGAAGACTGCATCGAGCAAGCTTCGAATCGTGCTCAGGGTCATCACATCGGCGTAGCTCACTTGACGCGACCGCTGCGCGACCTGCACACCGAGCTTCCCGATCGCGAGTTGGTCTCGGCCGTTCGCCGACCTAGCCTGGCGCCCAGTTCGGGTGAAGTTGCGAGTGGCATGCAGTACGACACGGTCGATTCTGCTGTCAGCTTGATGCATCGCAAGCTGCGCCCGTGGGACATCACGGAAGAGGATCCGATTAGCTTGGATCTGTACGAGAAGAAAGCGCTCTTGCGTGCGCTGGATTCATGCAACGGCGACAAGCTCGCCGCGGCACGCTTGCTGAACGTCGGCAAGAGTACGCTGTACCGCAAGCTCAAACGCTTTGGGATCACTTGATCCGCTGCTAGCGCATTAATGAATCGCGGCCATACATTTGCGCCGCGTCTGACCTCCGCGCCACGGACCGGTCCCTCCTCGCGAGTGGCCGCCATGGCGCGGATTCTTTTGTGCACTCGATACGAGCGCGACATCGGCTCGGTCCCGAACCAAACTTGCTCCACGGTGAACGCTTTCGTGATCACGGTGGGCAGGCTTGTCGAACCACGGCGCAAGCAGGCCAAGGCGACTGACAAGGAGCCTTGGGAGGCTAACGTGGGCATGCCCGGGGCAATCTGCAGGATTGGCTCGCGACCGAATCCATCTAGATGGTCGAGGGGGCCGGAAGAGCAAACGCTCGGCGTGAGTCAATCAACTGCGGAGCCGCACGCTGCCTCTCGACGGGCGGCCGGAAGCTACAACTTGCGCACGACTTCTTCGCCGATGAGCCCTATCAAGCTGCCACCGAAGGAACCTGGACTGATCAAGCGTGCGCTATAGGCGGCCGGTTGGGAACCGTCGGGAAGAGGAGCTAGAAGTGTCTGGAACAGGGTCACCTCTGAGCGGATGCGTGGATCGAACAAAAGGCCCGTGCGCGTACAGCGCCTACGATCCTCAACCAGCTCGCCAGTCGGCGTCAGATTCCATTCCTTGCCGTTCGCGTCGCGTGCGGTGACTTGCAGCGAGGCGAGTCGCAGCAGTGTATTTTTGGACTCCTTTGGCGGAAGGATCGTCGTGACGCGTACGAGACCACCGCTCAAGTCCAGTTTGAGCTGGGGTGCATAGCCCGCATCCTTGCGCTGCAGTAGGTATACAGGTGGTCTACGCTGACGACCCGGGGGGTAAACAGGCACTGCCAACAATTCGTACTCCATCAATAGCTCACGCAGGCGCGCATCCCGTTCAGGCGTCGGATTGACATCGATCGAGATCATGCTGCGCGCTAAGCCGTTGAAGAAGCGCGGTTGTCCGATCGCCCTGGCGCTCAATCGACCGGGAAGTATAAGTTCGGGCTTTCGCTCGAGCGCAGCGATCCAGTCGGCGCGTCGCTCCGGCCGCCAGAATGAACTCATGCGCCCTTCGCCATCGGCGTGCGTGCGCGCAAAGAGATCCTCCACGATCATGCCCGATGCATAACCAAGCAGACCTGGTGCAGCCGTCAATATCCGGTCTTGTGGGCGTCCGTGCACGTTCAAGAAGCTCGACAGCGAACGCATATCAGCTGCTAAGCGGACCTCGTCGTCCAAGGCCATGCGACCCAAGACTGCGCGCCGGTCGAATTCCTTTTCGGTCGAGGGCGTCATCCACTCGCGGTGCCACTCGTCGAGCTTGAGTGGACCAATGTTGCCTGGGAACTTACTGCCCAGAGCTGACATCACTATTGCCCCGAAGATGAGGCCCCACGATATGACTTCGACCGTGCGTCGGCCGGTGTCCAGACCGAGGATCATGCCCTGCTGAATCGCGAGGTAGATAAGGGGCAAGCCCGGGACGAGCGCGAGACCGAAAGGAGCGGGCCCGCCACCTTCCAACATCACGATCACTGTCCACAAGACTCCCAAGCCCAGGGCTCGCAACCCGGCCCCCGATAGCTTGCCTAACGCGAGTGCGAACAGCGGTGCGATCACGAGCAGAGGCATGATCGATGTGCGCGCCGCGTCGAAGACGTACTGCCAACCGTTCGCAATCTGTTCGCGATCGGCATCGAACAGCATGCTCAGATGAAGTCCGTATAGAGAGGCGCCCGTCGATGTCTTGCTGAAGAAGCCGACAGCGGTCAACACGGCAGCCGGCAAGAAGAGCACGAAGGATGTCGGCGAGGAGCCATCGCGGCGAGAGAAAGGGCGTTCCAACGCGGCCAGGACGAAGAGGGCTGTGACCATCAGGAAGCCCGCTGGATTCGCCGCGGCGAGCAGGGCCGACGCGAACATGAAGAGCACGCTCCAGCGATGTTCGAAAGCGACGAAGCTGGCCATGACGAGCAAGGCCACCAAAGGGATCTCGGTGCCACTACTCGCAGCGGCCGCCAGTCCACCGCTGGCGACGAGCAACACGGGCGTCACGATGCCGGCGATGCGGTCTGTCGCGAATCGTGCGGACAGGACAACGACACCCAGCGCGGCGCAGAGCCCGATCAATTGGCTGAGAGGTTGTGTCGGCAAGTGCAACCACTCGGACGCGCCCATCATCCACAACCAGAGCAGCGACGGATAGCTCTCGAGGCCTCCCCTTAAGCCTGCCGAGGATGCGTGCGCATTCCAGACGAAGTCGCCGTGCTCGGCCCAGTTGCGCGCCAGGTGAAAGCCGACGTAGGCGCCATCGTATGGACCGGCGAAGCGGTGCGCGGCGTCGTGATGGATCGAAATGGCATGCGCAAAAAGGGCAGCCACGGCCAACAGGAGCGCCGTGGTCCGATTCATCGCGGCTCCTCGTTGGCTCTCAATCATTCCGTTGCCCTACGCGACCGGAGTCGCCTAGGCCTCCTCTTCGATCTTGGTGAGCTCGAGACCGCTGATAGCACGATGAATGAGGCCTTCGACATCGATCTCGGCTTCTGCGGCCATGCACTCATCGATGCGACCCCGAATCATCGGGTGCTCCGGTTGGAAGACGGTGCAGCAGTCGGGCTCCGGGCGATTGGAGATCTCGAAGGTGCCTAGCTTGCGAGCGATCGCAATCGCTTCTTCTTTGTCGTAGCAGACGAGGGGACGAATCAACGGCAGCTCAGTTGCCGCGCCGATACAGGTCATATTCTCCATCGTCTGACTCGCTACCTGTCCCAGACTCTCACCGGTGATCAAGGCGCCCATGCGGTATCGAATCGCGATGCGCGTCGCGATGCGATTCATCATGCGGCGATACAGTACGGTCCGGTAGGGCGAAGGGCAGTTGTCACGAATCGCCACTTGGGTCTCAGTGAAAGGCACGACGAACAGACGGCTGCGCGTTTGCCAGCGTGCGAGTGCGCGCGCCAAGTCGGCGACCTTCTTTTTCGAACCTTCGCCGAGGTAAGGTGCCGAGTGGAAGCTGCAGTAACTGACTTCCAGACCGCGCTTCATCCCGAGCCACGATGCGACGGGGGAGTCGATGCCACCGGACAGGAGGCTCAATGCCTTGCCCAAGGTACCGACCGGCAGGCCACCCGGACCGGGCAGACGTTGTACGAAAACGTAGGCGCGCTTCTCGCGTACTTCGATTCCAAGCTCGAGGTCAGCCCCGACCAATTGAACCTTGATGTTCGAATAGTCCGGCAAGACGGCGTCAGCGACCGCGCGATCGAGATCGGTGGAGATCAGCGGAAAGCGTTTGTCCGCTCGCCGTGACTTGACGCGGAAGGTGATCTGCTGCGGCCCGCGGCCCGCCATCTCCGCAGCCATGACGCGCTTGGCCATATTGAGCACCGCCTTAGGCGTTGGCTCACAGCCCCAGCCCGGCGAGACAGACTTGACGCCGAAGACATCGGCGACACGCCGCGCGACCGCCAAGCCGCGCCGCTCGGGTTCGAGCGTAATGCGTCCGTGGGTACGCAGCGCCTTGACGGCCGAGACCGGCTTGGCCGCGTGCTTCAAGTTGCGCACCAAGCGCCTCTCGAACAGCCCACGGTTGCTGCCTTTCAAGGCAATCTCGCCGTAGCGAATCAAAATCATTTCGGGGCCAGCGAGCGCGGCCAAAGGCTCGGCGGGTACCGGCTCGATCGGAGCGTCTTGTTCGTTCAGCATCAAAGATTTTCGAGCTCGCGCGCGATCTCCAGCATGACTTCGACGACTCGCGTCGCCTCTTCTTCGGTTGAGTCGCGGCAAAACGACATGCGCATCACTTGCTTGGCTCGATTGTTGTCAAAGCCAATAGCACCAAGCGCCGAGTTCTCGCCGCCTTTATTCGAGTGGCATGCACTACCGACGCTGACGTAAATACCCCGCTCTTCCAAGTGGTGCAGCCAGACTTCGGCTGGCGCACCCGGGAGCTCGAGCGAGAGGATGTTCGGTACCGTCGTGCCCGGTGTGACAGGGACGACGCCTCGCAGATCTCGTGTTCCCGCAATCAATATCTGACCGACTCGTTCACAAGTCGTGCGCGATTCGGCCAGGTGCCGATCGGCGAGTTGCGCGGCAGCTCCGAAACCAACGATGCCCGGAACACCTTGCGTTCCTTGACGCAAGCCATTCTCTTGACCGCCGCCATGAACGATGGGCTTCAACTCGACGCCTTCTGCCAGCACCAAGGCACCGCAACCCTGCGGGCCATGCAGCTTATGTGCCGAGACAGCGAGACTGTCGGCGCCCAGGTCTGCTAGCGATACCTCGACTTTGCCAAGGCCTTGCACCGCGTCGACATGCACATGAGCGTGAGGAGCTGCGCCGCGGGTCAGCTTGGCGAGCGCAGCCACAGGGTAGTGCGTGCCGAGTTCATTCGACACGAGCATCTGCGCCACGAGTACGGTGTCCGGCCGCAGTGCACTCGCCGCGTGTTGCAGGTCCAGATCGCCGCTGCTGTCGAGTCGAAGCGTCACGACTGTGAAGCCTTCGGAGGTCAAGGACAACGCGGCTTCGCGCACCGAGGGATGCTCGGTCGGTCCGATCAGGATGTGCTTACCCTTGCTCGCACGCATGCGCGCCGCGCTCTGCACCGCGAGGTTGTTCGCCTCTGTACCCCCCGATGTGAAGTGCACGCCGCGAGCACGTGCATCCACGGCGCGCGCGACCTGATCGCGTGCGCGATCGATCGCCTCGCGCGCTTGAATACCCAACCTATGCTTGGACGACGGATTGCCCCACAGCTCACCGAGCCAAGGGATCATCGCATCGCGCACTTCCGGCGCCATCCGAGTCGTCGCCGCGTTATCCAGATAGATTTCGTTCAAGGCATTCGAGCCGCAGGTAGAGGTCACCAGGTTGGGAACCGATCGCCGTCGCGTCCGCGTCAGGCATGTCACGGTCCTGGGTGTCGAGGGCGCCCGCTCGCGCCATCGGAACCCGGGAGCATAGCAAGCCCCTTGTGGAAGCGGCTGCCGCTGCTGCGTTCAGTGCGCAGGTGCGACTTCGGGTAACTCCAAACGGCCCAGTTCCAGGGTCTCGCCCGCCCTGGTGACCAGTTCGCGTTCGAGCACGCGTAGTCCTGCCTGAATTTTCAGGGCGTAGGTTCCCGGCGGCAAATCGGCCAGCCGAATCGAGCCGCGCGCATCGCTCTGCACCAGCGGCCAGTGGCGGCGTTGACCACCGACTTCGGCACTCAACAGGACCGTGGCTCCTTCGACTGCCAGATGAAGTGCGCCATCTGTCATGTTCAGGCTGGCGTGACCGTCGACCGCGGCGACTTGAATCACTTCTTCGCCTGCGAGAGGAAAGCTCAGCTCGGGCGCAGGGCCATCCAGCGAGCACAGCAGATTCGGCCAGCTACCGCCAGCGGCCCAGCGCGGCAGCAGGAGCAAGTGATAGCGACCTGCGATCACTCTCTCGATTTGAATTCGACCTGATTCATCGACGAGTGCGCGTCGCAGCGTCGTCGGACTTGGATCCTCGGGACCTTCGATGGCGCGTGTCGGAAGCAGCAGCAGCTCGCAGCCTTTGTATCCGGCGGCAGCCCCACCTTGGAGGCGGAACTCGGCCGTGCTCGACTCGGGCATGCCAAGCTCCGGAGCTGGATCCCAGCGCTCGCTCATGCGAACGACGACCTCTTGCCCAGTCGCGAACTCGAAGCTCTCGGGCCGGAAGCCTTCAGCCAAGACATCGATCTTGATCTGAGCAGGCATCTCACCGGTACCGACACCCTCGAAAATTTGGAATCGCCCGGCCGCGTCGGTGTGATCAAAGAGCACTGGCTCACCACTGGCTAGGCACACCAGAGCTGCTTCCAAAGGCAGACCCTGCTCGTCGACGAGCTGCCCGGTGAGCCAACGCGCGGGTGTTGCCCGCGGAGTGTTCTCGACACCTGTCGCCGTTTGCCCTTCGTCGATCGCCGGCAGCGGCGGCAACTCGTATTGATACGCCCTCCACCCGATCGCGAGCAGCGCGACCAACGAGAGATAGGGGACAAAGCGTAGGAGACGCATGAAGGCAGGATAGGACGAGCTCGCTGCTCACCCCAGGTCTAGTTGAAGCTTCGCTCGAGCACGAACAATATTGCGCAGGATTGGCGGCCCGCGCGGGACTTGTGTCGCCCGGGCTGAGGGGCCGCTCCGAATCCATGCTTCAAGGTGGATTCAGACACAACTGAGCACGCGCTCTTTCCGTCGCGGCGGAAGGGCGGTGTTGGATTCATCACTCCGCGGAGATTCAGAGGCGCGAGCGAGCCTACGTTGAATATCGGCGCGCGGTCGATTGGCCGCGCGCCAACACCGAGCGACTCATCAGAACAGCCCGGACAGGTAGCAAGCTGCGCGTCTTCGCGCTGGACGTCGCATGGCATGTAGCTGCGCAACATGCCCAGTGTGTTTTGAGTGGGGAAGCGAAGTCGGGAGCGACCCTGGCTCCTGCGAGTGATACGCACAGCTCGCGGCAGTTGATATTCCCATTCGCGCCGTAGTGGCGAGACTCGTCCCTCGCTCAGTCCGTAGCTGCGTCGTCGCCAAAAGCGTCCGCGATGGACGCCATCAGTTCGACATGCAAACGCTGCAATCCAGGAAACTCGCTGCAGTCCAGCTCCATCAAGCCGTGCTGGAAGTCACGCAGGTCCTTGTAGCCGGAGCGTAGATAGCCGAGCAGACACAGGCCGAGTTGCAGTCGATCACAGATACGCACGAAGTGCGCTTCGGCGGTCTGACCCTCGTCGTATTCCTTCCAACTCTCGAGCACGCTCTCACTAAAGGGAGCGAGCAGCTCGCCGGCGACACCTGCCTCCATTTGCCGTTTGGCTCCTGCAGGCAAGTGGCGCGAAGCCGGGCGGGGAAGATCGCCAGTGCGAGCTTCAGGAGCATCGTGCAGGAGCGCCATCGACATGAGGCGACTCAGGTCAAGCGTTGCTTGTTCTGCGGGACCCAGCAACAAGCAGAGATGTGCGACCCCGACGATGTGACCTGCGATCGATTCACAGGGTTGAACGCCATGTTGCAACCACCCGGTTCTGGGTAGGCGGTCGAGCGCTGCCAGTGCCAGCAAAGAGTCGAGTTGATTCATGATTATCTCACTGCTTGTCGGGCACGACGCGTCGCTCGCCGGACAGTCCACTCGTCATGTGTACCTGGCCATCCATATCGACCAAGATCGCATCGACACCGGGCAGACTCTCGACTAGCTGGATGCCTTGCGCGGCTTGCAATACACACAAAGCCGTCGCGAGAGCATCCGCGAAGGCTGCATCCGGCGCGCGTACAGTCGAGCTGATACAGCCGCTCGAGGGCATTCCGCTACGCGGATCGATGATGTGGTGATAGCGGCGGCCCTCGTGCATGAAGAAGCGTTCGTAGTCGCCCGATGTCAACAAGCACGAGTTCGACATGGGCACTAGTGCTATGACTTGTTCCGCATTGCGAGGATGCCGAATCGAGACGCGCCAAGCTTCACCATGCTCGAGTCCGAGCACTTTCAAATCACCGCCGGCATTGATCGACGCGTGCTCGATGCCGTGCTTCAAGAGCACGCTCATCGCTCGGTCGACGCCATAGCCTTTGGCGATGCCACCCAGCCCCAAGCGCATGCCCTGCGGCAGATCGACCGTCGCGGCGTCGACATCGACTCGAAGCTTCTTGTACCCAATGAGGTTCACGGCTGCGTGGATTTGTTCTTGCGATGGGATCACGGGTGGCACGCGCTTGAAGTCCCACAGCTTGCCAACGCTGGCATAAGTGATGTCGAAGGCGCCGCCTGTCAGCTCGCTAATCTTCAGGGAACGATCGATCAAGCGCACCAGCTCGGGATCGACGGCAACGGGCCCCATTCCCGCTTGCGCGTTCAGCTCCATCAACGGCGATGGGCGCCAATCCGTCATCAAGTCTTCAACGCGCTGTATCTCGGTGATGGCCGCATCGATGGCTTGTTCGAGTCGTTGCGCATCCGAATGGAGTGCCTCGAGCGTCAGCTCGGTGCCCATGACGCCCAAGCGCCGCTTGTGTGACCGCAGTGGAACAGGCGCTTGCGCCGTCGCAGGCGCGAGTTCGGATGAACTCTTCCCGAGCGTGCGCACCGGCTCAGCGGGCACATCACGTTGTCGCGCTGGTCCGGCACAGCTCGCACCCAGCGTCAACAGGCAGCACGCAATACGGCGGAACATGCAGAGGTCTTAGTCTATTCGGTGAATGAGCCCCAAGATGCGGGCGCCTCGTGTCCACGAAAGACCACGTGTCCACCGGCATCGATGACAATGATCGTGGGCGTGCCCTTCACATCGAAGTAGTCGGTAATTAATAGTTCGCGGTCGCGTAGCTGCGGGTATGGAAGGCCGAATCGCTCCTTGATGGCGAGCACTTCGTCCTCATCCACCGTGCCGTCCGGGCCGGACACGATACCGAGAAACTGAATGCCTTCGTGCTCGCGTGCCGCGCGCGCCATCTCGGGCGCTTCTTTTATGCAACCCGCGCACCACGTCTGCCAGAACACCAGAGCGATCGGCTTGCGCTGCTCGCGCAACAGCTCCAACTCGTGCGCCTGACCTTTCAGGTCATCCGCATACAGTCCCGCCAGCGAATGTACTTCTTGGGAATAGGCCGGCGCTTCTTCGGGCGGCGCTGCGCAGGCGGCGAGAGTGCACAATAAGACTGTGAATTTGAATCGCTTCACTAGTGACTCCAATGCCAACCGACCATTCCAAAAATGTGTTCCAAGTCATCGCTCCGATCCATGAAGGAGAGTCCGAAGTCCCACTCCACCCCACCCGGTCTCATCCACACGAAGGACGCCGAGTAGGTATGCGAATCCAAGTCTCCCAGCTCGGGATCTTGCGTTCGCTCCGCTAAGTCTGATGTCAGGTGATCGGAAAAGGCATCCGCAGCGCTTTGTTGGTAGTAGCGATAGTGCAGCCGCATGAGTAGGTGATCCGGCATGACTTCCCAGATCCAACCGGGTTGCAGACTGATGGCTTGGATGCCCCACGAATCGTCATAGAGACGTCCACCAATCTCGAAAGCCTGGTATGGCCCGATGGCTCGACGTGCACGTCCGTGCAGCGCGACTCGTTGGCGTTCGTCGGGCAGTTGCTCGTCGGCCTCGGTGCCGCGCGGCATACCGATCAGATCGGGGTTGGGCGCGAGAGCGTCGTCTTCGATTACGACCGAGTTGATCGGGGTCTCCAGGTAACCGCTCTGATTCGAGAGCGTCAGGCCGAACTGCGCATGCCACAACGGACTCAACACGCGGTAGTAGCCGACCGAACCCGCGACCGAAAAGCGCTCGTCCGTCCCGTCCTCTCGCCCGTCCCACCGAATCAGATCGAGCTGATCGAAGTAGCCGTTCAGGCCGAAGCTCCAGGAGGAATTGCGGTCCTGAGCTTCCAGCGTGAGGTCGCCGCCGAGTCCAATCGAGAGGTAGTCGTATTCTTTCGAGACTCCGAAGTGCGCACCGACGCTGCGCTCCTCGTCGAGTCGCCTTCTCATCCCCACGTCGAGGCCGGCGTAGTAATCACCACTCGCTCCGCCCTGCAAGCCAAAGCGTTTGGTGCGCTCGATCGAGGCACTCGAGACCCAGTCGTACGACAGCATCGCCCAGTAGCCGACATCCTCGGTCGCCTGATAGTCGAAGTAGATGACCGGCTCGATGACCGTGACGTCTTCGGCGACAAAGGGGTTCCCGCCACCACTGTCCGAGACATCGTAGTAGCCGAGCTGAACGCCCCAAGTCGTGCTCCCGACCGTCCCGTCGGAAGCATGCGGCACCTTCGGCGTCGAGTCAGCGCCCGATCGGGCGCCTCCGCCTTGGGCGGCTGCAGGCAGTTGCGTAGCGAGCAGCAGCAGGAGAGGCGGGCAGGTCTGGTGAATCCGTCTTGGCCTAGGGCTCAATAGCACCCGCAGCCTCCGCCGGCGCCTGAACCGATGCCTCCGGCCGCTCCTTCGATGGAATAGAACACCTTTTGCTGGAAGTGCGTATGAGCTGGCCTATCCGACAGGTCCATGACCCGGTAGGAGATGGCTTCCTTCTCGTAGAATCGCACGGGCGCGCAGCCAGCGCACAGAACACTCAGGGCCAGGAGCCTCAGGAGGGGACGGTAGGGGCGTGAAGCGTTCATCAAGGTGGGATCATCGACTGTGGGCAGAGCCATTGGAGAGATATGCCTCCTATTTGATACGCGTGTCTCGAATTTTTTTCCACGGGGGTGCGGCCGCGAGCCCACCTTCATTGCCCAGCGACCTACCCCTTCCTATACTCCCGAGTTCATCTCAGCCCAGCGGAAACGCTCGGGCCCCCTTTTCATGCCTCTATTATTGCGCCTACAACGGGCCGTGCCGCAGGCCGAGCTCGACTCCATCTTACGACTCTGCAAGGAGTTGGGGTTCGAGTGCCGCTCGCTGCCGGAACGCCCCGAGCTGCTCGAACTCGTCGGTAAGGGAAATCCGTCGACGCGCGCGCGCCTGCTCGATATGACCGGCGTGCGTGAGATCCTCGACGCGGGTGACCTGCGCGAGCTCCATCAGCGCGCGCCCGGAGCCGAAGACACTGCCGTCCGTGTTGGCGACGCACTCTTTGGCGCGGGCAACCTTGGGCTGATCGCCGGTCCATGTGCAGTCGAAGACGAAATCCGCCTGCTCGACATCGCGACCAGCGTGCGCCGCGCCGGTGCGACTCTGCTGCGCGGGGGAGCCTTCAAGCCGCGCACCTCGCCCTACGCCTTCCAGGGCCTGGGCCAAGAGGGACTCGACATTCTGGCGCGCATCAAAGATGCGACAGGACTTGGCATCGTCACTGAGGTGCTCGACCCACGCGATATCGACGCTGTCAGTCGTGTCGCGGACATGGTCCAGGTCGGTGCGCGTTCGATGACGAACTTCGCGCTCCTGAAGGAACTAGGCCAGACTCGCAAGCCTGTGCTGCTGAAGCGTGGCTTCGGTGCAACCGTGCGCGAGTTCCTGGATTCCGCCGAGTACCTGCTTGCGGGCGGCAACGAACAAGTCGTGTTGTGCGAGCGAGGCATTCGCAGCTTCGACACGATCACCAGGAACGTACTCGATGTCGGGGCAATCGCTCACTTGAAGGGCGCGACGCACTTGCCCGTCATCGTCGACCCCTCTCATGCTGCTGGCCGCGCCGATTTGGTGCGCCCGCTCGCCCGCGCAGGCATCGCGGCTGGAGCCGACGGCATGATTGTCGAGGTGCACCCTGCACCTGCGGAGGTTCGCTCCGATGGCGCGCAAGCTGTGTCTTTGCAGTGTTTCGAGTCAATCGTGCGCGACACCGAGGTCCTGGCCGAAATGGACGGCCGACGACTTCTTCGTTCCACCCACAGCGAGGCTCGTCCCGGCGGCGTGATCGCCTGATCGAGCTTCGAGCCGGCGACTCCACCCCGTCTACGCTTTCTTCTCAGCCCAAATCAGCAGCGCGGCCGCAGCGCTTTGTACGGCACACTCTCGACTGAGCCCCCGCTCATTCACTTCCAGGGCACTGAGCCCCCGCCAATTGAGCCCCCGCGCACTGCGCCTCTGTCCACCTAATCCGCGATGAGAACTCCCTTTCTTGCAGGCAACTGGAAGATGAACCTCGACCGCCGAGGTGCCAACGAACTCGCGAGTGCGATTCGCGAGCACGTTGGCGATCGCACGACGGCCGATGTGGCGGTTTTTCCGCCCTCGATCTACGTCGAGGAGGTCGCGCGCGCATTGGCAGGCTCGCCGGTGAAGGTCGGTGGCCAGAACGCTTGCGACGAGACTTCGGGCGCCTTCACGGGTGAAATCAGCGCCGCCATGCTGGCAGATGTTGGAGGCACGATGGTCATTCTGGGCCATTCCGAGCGTCGCCACATCTACGGCGAGGGGGACGAGCTGGTCAACAAGAAGACCAAAACCGCCCTCGCGGCGGGTCTCGATGTGATTTTGTGCGTCGGTGAGACCATCGAGGAGCGCGAAGCCGGCCAGACCGAGCCTGTCGTTCGGCGTCAGTTGGGGGAGGGCATCGCTGGCCTCACAGACGACGACTTTGATCGGCTCTCGATCGCCTATGAGCCTGTTTGGGCCATCGGTACCGGCCTGACAGCGAGCCCAGAACAAGCCGGCAGCGTCCATTCCTACTTGCGCGGCGTCTTCGCCGGCCTGACCTCGGACGCCGCAGCCAATAAGATGCGCATCTTGTACGGAGGCAGCGTCAAGCCCAGCAACGTAGTCGAGTTGCTGGCCGTTCCCGATATCGATGGCGCGCTAGTTGGCGGCGCCTCATTGAGCCCTGAGCTGTTTCTACCCATTGTGGATGCAGGCCTGGCGCTTTAGTTTTAGTCGCCCCTCCCCGACCCCTATCGTTCAGCTAGCGGCGCTTGATGCGCCCTCGTCCGCGAAACACACCCGACCCCGTCCGTTGTCATGGCATTGTTCAGCACCCTTCTCTACATCCTTTTCGTCATCTCGGCCTTCGTTTTGGTCGTCGTCATCCTGCTCCAAGAAGGCAAGGGTGGCGGATTCGGCGATGCCCTGGGCACAGCTGGCCAGCAGACCTTCGGCGTGAAGGCAGCCGGTATCCACAAGTTCACCGCTGCAGTCGGCGGCGTCTTTCTGGTCAGTGCGATCGGAATTCACATCATCAACCGCCTCCAATCCGAGACGGTGGTCGGTACGACCACCGAGCAGCCGGCGCCCGCAGATGCGGGTAACTGACGGACTCCTGGGGCAGATCTGGTCGGGATCTCCAACCGGATGCGCGGCGCAGCCTTGGCTGAGCCAACCTCAGAACGGCCTCCTCGCCGCTTTAGACGGGCCGAATCGCGGACGAAAGACGGTGGGGGAGCCGAGCGACGGCAAGCAAGTACGCGACAGTCGATGCGTACCGCACGGGGAAAACTCATCGGGGAGAGTGGATAGCAGGTCCGGCACCAGATCCGGACCGGCTGCGGGTGAATGCGCGGGCGTCACTTCGACGCGTGCGGCTCGAACGAATTCGGGGTTGGAGGAATCGTCGTGGTAATCCGTTCGATGACAGGTTTTGGTGCGGCCTCGCTCGAGAAGAGCGGATTGAGCATCCGTGTCGAGCTGCGCTCGGTGAACCACCGGCATCTGCAGATCAAGACACGTCTGCCATCCGAGTTTCTGCACATCGAGCACGAGGTCGAGGGACTGCTGCGTAAGAAGCTCGAGCGTGGATCCTTGACGGTCTTCGTCTCGGTCAAGCGGGTCGCTGCGCCCGACGATGTGCGCGTTGAGGTCGAACTCGCGGCGCACTATCGTAAGCTGCTGTCGCGCATGGCCAAGACTGCGAACTTGGATGACGAGTTGCGCTTGATCGAACTCGCGATGCTGCCAGGTGTGATCGCCGGTCGTTCCGCTGAGGCACCGACCGAGGCCGAGTCCAAAGCCTTGCTGAAGACCGTTACTTCGGCCACCTCCGAGTTGATCGCGATGCGGACCACCGAGGGCGAGAACATGGCGAAAGATATCGCCAAGCACGGAGATCGTGTCGCGGGCGTGTTGAAGCAGATTCGCAAGCGCCTTCCGAAGGTCGTGCGCGAGCATCACGAGTCTCTGCACAAGCGCGTTCAGGATCTGGTCGGCAAAGAACTACAAGTTCAGCCCGCTGACCTGGCGCGCGAGGTTGCATTGCTCGCGGATCGATTGGACGTCAGCGAAGAAGTCGCGCGTTTGGACAGCCACCTGGAGCAGCTCGGCAAAGTGCTGGCCAAGGGGGGGGCGACGGGACGCAAGCTTGATTTCCTGGCTCAGGAGTTCTTCCGCGAGGCCAATACAATTGGGTCGAAGTGCTCGGACGCAAATCTCTCGCATCTCGTCGTTGAGCTGAAGATGCACATCGAGCGCTTGCGCGAGCAGGTCCAAAACGTCGAATAACGATTCGGAGGTGCCTGATGGCGGCAAATTCGCAAGGTCAGATGTTGTTGATTTCCGGCCCTTCGGGGTGCGGTAAGAGCACGATTTGCAAAGTGCTGCTCGAGGATTCGCGCGTTGAATTCAGCGTGTCGGCTACGACTCGTACGCAGCGCCCCGGCGAAATCGACGGTCGCGACTACGTGTTCTTGGACACTGAGGAATTTCGTAAGCGCGTCGAGCGCGGCGACTTCATCGAGTGGGCCGAAGTACACGGCAACCTCTACGGTACGCTGACCAAACCGATGGAGCTTGCGATCGCAGCGGGCCGGACCTACTTGGTAGAGATCGATGTGCAGGGTGCGCTGCAGCTCAAGGCGCTCGGTGTCGAAGGCCTGTATGTGTTCATCGCTCCGCCCAGCGCAGAAGTTCTTCGCGAACGACTGACGGGGCGCGGTACGGAGACCAAGGAAGTCCTCGAACGCAGGCTGCAGAAGGCCGAGGACGAGTATCGCGAGCGCGTCAAATACGATCACATTGTCGTCAACGATGTGCTCGAAGTCGCGATTGATGAGGTGCGCGCGATCGCTGGCTTGAGCGCCTCCAACGGCTCGCAAGTTGGTGGCACGCCGAGTGGTCTTTCAGCTGAGAGGCCGCCGCGATGAAGCAGGTTCTACTTGGCTCGAGCGCGAGCGTCGCCGTCTACAAGGCGTGCGACTTGGCGAGCCGTCTGACTCAGTCCGGCGTTCACGTACGGACCATTCTGACGCCGAACGCTGCGCGCATGATATCGCCCCAGCTCTTCGAAGCCGTCAGTGGCCAGCCGGCGCAGGTCGATGAATTTGGTGAGGCGCGCAAGACCTCGATGGACCATATCGAGCTGGCGCGCTTCGCGCAGCTCGTCGTCGTGGCCCCGGCCAGCGCCGATTTGATCGGGCGTGTCGCGAATGGCATAGCGAGCGACCTGCTCTCGACTGCTCTGCTCGCGATTCCTGTCGATGTCCCGCGCCTGTTATGCCCGGCCATGAACCCGGTCATGTTCGCGGCGCCGGCGGTTCAGCGCAATCTCGCTCGCTTGAGTGAGGATGGCTGGGAGATCGTCGAGCCCGGCGCAGGTCACATGGCCTGCGGCGAAGAGGGTCCGGGCCGGCTGGCCGAACCGATCGAAATCGCCGCTCGCGTGCTGGAGTTGCTCGGGGAATGAGGCCTAAGTCGAAGGGCCCGCACGTCGTCGTGACGGCAGGGCCGACACGCGAGCACATCGACCCGGTGCGCTACCTCTCGAACGAGTCGAGCGGGCTGATGGGCTTCGCGATCGCCAATGCGGCTGCCCGAGCTGGCATGCGGGTGACGCTGATCGCGGGCCCCGTCGGGCTAGCGACGCCGGAAAGAGTCACACGAGTTGACGTTTTCAGCGCGCGGGACATGCTGGCCGCGACTAAGGCCGCATTTGCCGAAGCAGACGCGCTGGTGATGGCTGCTGCGGTCTCGGATTGGCGTCCAAAACGCCGTTTGGCAGGAAAGTGGCGCAAGAAGGATGGAGGGAGCGATGTCGCTTCCTTGGAGTTGGTCAAGAACCCCGATATTCTGGCGACTGTCGCTCGGCGAAAGGGCAACCGGCTGGTGGTCGGTTTTGCGCTCGAGACGGGAGACGGGATGCGTCGCGCTCGCGCGAAGCTACGCCGCAAGAATGCTGACTACATCGTGCTCAACGATCCGTCGGCACTCGGCGCGCAGCGGACGAGCGTGACCATCATCGATGAACAAGGCGGAGTGCAGCCTATCCAGGGCAAAACCAAGGACGCAGTCGCGAGACACTTGGTGAAACTGGTGCAGGCTGGAATCGACAATCAAGCCAGCCGGTAGTGCCCCCGGCTTGGTGATGGTGCCGCATCGCGGCGCAGGCGCTGGGCACACCAGAAGGGGATCGCGGATTGGCCAAACGAGCCGGCCGGAAGTCGAAAGCGAAGCAGACCGAGAGCCCGAGTGGGAGTCGGATCGGAAGCCTTCTAGCTAGCTTCTTGCTTGGAGCACCACTCGACTCAGGTAGTTCAGCTCGCGTGCGCGAGCTGGGCGGTCTGGTGTTCAT
Organism: Planctomycetota bacterium; assembly: GCA_047611405.1. Taxonomy (GTDB): domain Bacteria; phylum Planctomycetota; class UBA1135; order UBA1135; genus JBLFWN01. The sequence continues at coordinate 57,112 of JBLFWN010000010.1, forward strand.
TGGTGCTTCGATCTGGCTATTGATCTCGATGGGGACGTATTACACCCCATTCGACGATCCTGAAGCCGTGGGCAGCAATTGGTGCGGACGCTTCGGCTTCTACCTGGCCGACATGGCGTTCCGCTTCGTCGGCTTGGCGGGCTTCATCCTGGCGCTGCTCGGCTTGTTCTGGGGAACGGTGATCGTGGCGCGCAAAGAAGTGCAGCTGCCCTTCATCCGCTTCATCGGCGCGACTTGCTTCGTGCTCGCGATGGCTTTCTTGCTGGACCTGCGCTACGGGACGCCAATTGCCGGGCGCTCGCTCGAGACCAGCTTTGAGTTCTTGTCCAACGAGCTGCCGTACGGGCCGGGCGGATGGATCGCCTACCGAACGATGGAGGGCTTGCATTCGAACTTCGGTGGGCCCGGTCTGTACATCATCCTGATAACGATGGCGGGCGTCTCGTTCATGCTCGCGACGGAGATGGCGTTCTATCCCGCCTTGGTCGCCTTTCGCGAATGGGTTGCCGAGCGACAAGAGCGCTGGGGGGAGGAGCTCGGCCCGGCACTCTGGGGTTGGTTCCGACGCCTGATGAGCGGGTTATGGGATTTCTTGCGCGGGGCGGATCTGAAAAATGCTGCTGCCGCCGGCGGCGTCGGAACGCTAGAGGCCGTGGCCAAGGGCAAGAAGGCGGGCAAGAGCCGCAGCAAGAGGCTTGCTAGTGACGACGAGTTCTTCCAAGGCGCTGAAGAAGCTGAACGGGAGACCGAAGAGGAAGCCGAAGAAGAGGTCGCAGCGACCGGCAAGAAGTCCAAGGCGAAGTCCAAAGCCCAGTCGAAGTCGAAGAAAGACTCCAAAGCCAAGAGCAAGAAGAAGGGCGCCGCTGCCGCTGCCGCTGCCGCTGCTGCTGCTGCCGAGGCTGAGGCTGAGGCTGAGGCTGAGGATGAGTACGAATACGAAGACGGCGAAGAGCCCGCAGGCGATGGTGAAGAGGACGACGGGTACGAGTACGAGTACGTCTACGAGGATGAGGAAGTCGAAGAAGACGAGTACGAGTACGAAGAGGAGGAGCCGGAGCTCGTCGATGCCGAGTTGACGCCCGCTAAGGCGAAGTCGAAAGGGAAGGCCAAAGCCAAGGCTAAGTCGAAGGAGAAAGACAAGGTACGCACTCCAACCAAGATCGCGCAGCCCGTCTACAACCCGCCGACGCCGCCGAAGGGTGAATGGACCTTACCTCCCCTCAGCCTCCTCGAGCCTCCCGCCCAGGGACACCCGCTGGACAGCGAGTTCCTCGAGGACAGCGCGCGCTCCCTCGAGAACGCGTTGAAGAGTTTCCGCGTCGATGCCGAAGTTGTCGGCGCTCAGGTCGGTCCAGCCGTGACGATGTTCGAGCTGACCGTCGCGCAGGGCACGCGCATGAACAAGGTCACGCAGCTCAGCCAGGAGATTGCTGCGACCTTGCGCGCTCGTTCGGTGCGCATCATCGCGCCGATCCCCGGCAAGGCGACGATCGGAATCGAAGTGCCGAACGCTCATCGCCGCATGGTGCGCATCTCCGAATTGGTCACGCAGAAGGCCTACGACCCGAAGTTGATGGCGCTGCCGCTGTTCCTTGGCATGGACGCCGAAGGCAACTCGATCGTTGAAGACTTGGCACGCATGCCGCACATGCTGATCGCCGGTACAACGGGTTCAGGTAAGTCGGTCTGCATCAACACGATCCTGGCCAGCTTCCTCTTGACGCGTTCGCCGCACGAAGTGCGCTTGATCCTGGTCGACCCGAAAATGGTCGAGCTGCAGATGTTCGAGAACATCCCGCACCTCGAGCTGCCGGTCGTAACCGACATGAAGCAAGCGACGGCTGTGCTGAACTGGGCGGTCGAGAAGATGGAGGGGCGCTACGAGCTCTTCAAGGATGTCAGCGTCAAGAACATCAAGGGCTACAACGCCCTCGGCGAGGAGAAGCTGCGAGAGCGCTTGGGCGAGCACTTCACCGAGCGGACGCCGCGTCATGTGCCCTATATTGTTGTCATCATCGACGAGATGGCGGACTTGATGATGACCTCCAAGAAGGAGGCTGAGCAGACGATCACGCGCTTGGCTCAGAAGTCACGTGCCGTCGGCATCCACGTCATCCTCGCGACGCAGCGACCGTCGACTGACGTAATCACCGGCGTGCTGAAGGGCAACCTGCCGTCACGGATCGCGTTCCAGGTCGCGTCCAAGATCGACAGCCGCGTTATCCTGGATGCGATGGGTGCCGAGAAGCTGCTGGGACAGGGCGACATGCTCTATACCCCACCTCAAACCAGCCAGATCAGCCGGGTTCAGGGTGCGTTGGTCGAAGACCACGAGCTGCAGGGCCTGGTGGACTTCGTCTGCAAGGACTCGCTGCAGTCCTTCAACCAGGAGTTGGTCCAGACTGCGACCGGAACGGCGCCGCCAGGATCGCCGATCGAAGAGGCGATCGGAACTGACCCCTTGTTCGATGATGCCGTCCGGGTGATCCTCAAGACCAAGCGCGGTTCGGCTAGCCTGCTGCAGCGCGCGCTGGGTGTGGGCTATACGCGAGCCTCGCGCCTGATCGACATGATGACTGAGGCAGGCATCGTCGGCGAGCACAAGGGATCGAAGGCGCGCGAGATCAACATGACGTTGGAAGATTACGAGGAGGCCTATGGTGCCTCCGTTGGACAGAGCGACTAACGGAGTAGGGGCGACATCATGAACCAGATAGACAAGCCGGACCGACGCGACCTCATCCGATTGGTGACGTGGGTGTGCCTCTTCGTGATCGGGGCCTTCGTCACCGTACTCGTTGGCTTCGGCTTCAAACGAGGGCTCGAAGACGCCGCGGGTCCGACGGGCCGCATGGCGCTCTCGATCGTCAGCACCTTTGGCTACGCCGGACCCTTCATGGCGGGCATGGGGAGCATGATTATCGGCGCGATGATGTTCCTCGTGGACACGAAGGTTTCCTTCTCCCGCCACTTGAGTGGTGTGCTTGGCGCATCCTTGGGGATGACGGTGTTGCTGGGTGCAATCGGTTTCGAAGGCGGCAGCGTCGGCGACGCCATCGGTGGCTCGCTGTCGGCGGGCCTAGGAAGACCTATTGGGCTCATTTTGGGATTAGCCTGTTTGCTGGGGCCCCTGTGGGCGGCTTGGGGCCGAGGACTTCTGGCGCAAAACCAAAAAAATCCGCAACTTGCCCCTTCAGGAAGGAAAGTTTCGGATGGGATGGAAGCTGGCGTGACTTTGGACGAGGTCGAAGCGCTGGCTCCCGACCCCGAGACTCTGGAACGGCTCGAGTTGCTGTGGAACGCGCCCCCAACACAAGAGGGTGACACTCCCGGCTCGCCCTACCCAGATGACGTGCGCCACGCGGGTGGCGTGCCCGATGGTGCCGCGCCTCTGACCGGGGCTGGCTCCACGCCCTCCGTCAAGACCGAGCCCTCTACCGAAGACCAAGTTGATGCACCCGAGCAAGCCGAAGACCGTCCGCTGCACGATGCAGCGAATCGTTGGGTGCCCTCCAAAAGTGCGACGGGTCCCGACGCCGCTGGAGCGGATCTGGCTGCACCGCTGGGAGGTGCGAGTGATCGAGACTCAGAAGCCGGGACTGCCGAACCCGCTGGCCGAGAACTCACGCGAGATCCTGTAGCCGACGCCGCGGCCGGATCTGAAATAGCCGCCCAGGCTGCGGGTACCGGCTCGCCTGAGGCGAGTTCTGGCTCTGGTCTGGCAGCATCGCTCGCATTGGGCGCTGAGACGACTGCCTCTGCTGCAGTTCCCATCGCCGCCAATCCGGCCCTTCAGGCGAGCGAATTGAAGGTCGAACCGCTGCCCAAGCGGGCCACGGGTGCAAGCAACGCTCCGCCCAGTCCTAGTTGGGAGCAGAGTGAGTTGTTCGAGACCGAGTCGAAGGATGCCGACGAAGCGGATCCGGATGCGGATGTCGCTGTTGATGAGGCGCAGCCGCAGGATGCCGAAATCGAGGAGCCGGCGAGCCTCGACAGTGCCATCTCACCCGTCACGCAGACTGACGAAGTCGAACTGGCCGAGGCCGATGCTGCGGAAGAGTCGATCGAGGAAGACGATTCCGAGAGTCCGATCTCCGCGAGTGCCGAAGCTGACGAGGCGACAGAGGAGTCGGACGAAGACGACGAGTACGAATACGAGTACGAGGAAGAAGGCGAGGCTGAGCTAGAGGAAGAGGAAGAGGAAGAGGAAGAGGAAGAGGCTGGAGATAGCGAAGTCGAGCTAGAGGCCGAGGATTCCGAGAACGAAGAGTCTGAAGACGAGTACGAGTACGTCGAGGCGGCCGAACACGAGGAAGCCGACGCGGAAGATGACTCCGATGCCGAAGAGACCGAGTACGAGGATGAAGCTGAATCCGAGCTCGCTGAAGGCTCCGACGAAGAGGAAGAGGTCGAAGAGGAAGGCCTCGAAGACGAATCAGAAGAGCTCGAAGACGAGCCCGATCAGTACAAAGCTAGCCAGACACCGGACTTGGAAGAGTCCGCTGCTGCAGACGATCTTGATTCGGAGCTAGAGCTGACGTTGGCGGAAGCTGAGGTCGAAGGGGTCGCAGCCACAGAATATTCAGGCGATCCGCTCAGCTCGGACGACGAAAAATCGCCGGAGACGGCGGCTGTCGAAGCTGACGAACAGCTCGATCCAGTTCCGTCGGCCAGTGCAGAGAGCGCGGCCGAATCGAACTCGAGCGACGAAAGGAATGAGCCCGACCGCGAGGCTGATGAGCCTCAGAGCGGCGCCAGCGGGGCCGAAGGGAAGGCCTCCTCACAGTCGGACATCGTGATTCAGCCCGTTCCGGCGCCGGGCACGCCCTCCGGCTCCGACAAGAGCACCCCGGCCGCGCCGGCGAAGATTGCTCCCGCGACGGTCTCGGCTTCCAGCGGAGGGATCCAGCTGGACCCCGAGGAGTTGTTGTACCGCTCAGGCGCCCTTTTCCTGAACCGAGGGCGCGTCGCAGTCTCCTTGCTGCAACGCGAGTTCAACATCGAGTTCGACGCCGCTTGTACGATTCTTGACCAGCTTCAGCAACGCGGACTGATCGGCCCGTATCTCGGCGGTCAGCGCCGCGATATACTGCTTGGCCGTGAGGAGTGGGACGAGCGCTTCGCTCAAAGCCGCTCCGTTTGAGTGAATCGATCAGTCAGAAGACTCCGTGAATTCAGAAGCTCTCGTATCTCTCGTGCACCTCGGATGTGCGAGGAATTTGATCGACTCCGAGTTGTTGCTGGCCAGACTCGCCGAACGCGACCTGATCGTGACGGGAGATGTAGACGCGGCTCACACCGTCGTGTTGAACACCTGTTCGTTCATCGGCCCGGCGCGTGAGGAGTCCTACCGAGCAATCGAAGACTTGCTCGAAAAGAAGAAGCGCGGGGACATCGAACGCGTCGTCGTCGCGGGTTGCTTAGTCGAGCGCTACAAGAAGGAGCTGTCGGCCAGCTATCCCGGTGTCGATAGTTTCGCGGAGATCTCGGACTACAGCGCACTCGCGACCAGCGTGCGCTCGATGATCGACGGCGAATCATTTGAGTCCTATCACGCGGCCGATGGATTGCGCCCGGCGGACCGCGACGGCGCGCGCTTACTCGCGACGCCGGCCTCCTATGCCTACCTGCGTATCTCGCACGGTTGTGATCACAAGTGCGGCTTCTGCGCGATCCCGTCGATTCGCGGACCGCATCGCTCGAAGACGCTCGAGGCCGTGCTCTCCGAAGCTGAAGAGCTGATCCGTGCCGGCACGCGCGAGCTCGTTCTCGTCGCCGAAGATTCGACGGCTTGGGGCCGTGAGTCCGGAACGGACCTGGCTCAATTGGTCGAAGCCTTGGCCGAGATGAAGGGCGTCGACTTCAGTGACATGGAGCACGAAGCGGACTGGCGCTTGCGCGTGATGTACGCCTATCCGAATCGATTCCCGTGGGGCTTGCTGCCGCTGCTTGCCGATCATCCGCGCGTGCAAAACTACCTCGACATTCCGATGCAGCACGCATCGACCTCGATGTTGCGTGCGATGCGCCGCGCCGGTGATGGGCGTATCGTGCGCGAGACCTTCGATCGTTTACGCAACGAAGCGCCGGGGATCACGCTGCGCACGACGGTGCTGCTGGGCTATCCGGGCGAGACGGATGCGGATGTCGATGAACTGCTCGAATTGATGCGTACCTATCGCTTGGGCCGTTTGGGCGGCTTCACCTATTCGCCTGAACAAGGCACCAGCGGGTATGACCTCCCCGACCGAGTGCCGGCGAAAGATGCGCAAGTTCGGCTCGATGCAGTGCTCGCCTTGCGTGATCAGGTGCTCGAAGAAGAACAACGATTACAGATCGGCAAGACGCTGAGCGTGCTCGTAGACGAAGCCGTCGAGGGCGGAGACGAAGTCGCGGTGGGTCGTAGCGAGATGGACGCACCCGAAGTCGACCCGCTTGTCGTGATCGAAGCGGGCGATCGAGCGCAACTCGAACGGCTCGCTGCGCTCAACTCGGGCGATCGCATCACGGTTTCTGTTCATGACGTAGACGAAGAGCGCAACCTGCGTTGCAGCCTGACGGATTGATAATGGGAGTCTTCGCTCATTGGCCCAACCGGATCACCGCGATCCGCTTCGTCGGCGCGCTGGTGTTGTTCGCCAACATGCGGCTCTTCAGCGACCGTACGCCTGAAAATATTCACGAGTCACGCAGCCTCGTGTTGATCGCTTTCTGGTTGTTCGTGTTCGTAGCCTCGACGGACTTTCTGGACGGCTATCTGGCGCGCAAAGGGAATTTGGTCAGCGTCTTCGGGCGCATCGCCGATCCCTTCGTCGACAAAGTGCTGATCTTGGGCACGATGATCTTCTTAGCCGTCGCGCCTTGGTCCAGGCCCTGGATGCCGGCGTGGATGGTTGTCGTCATCCTGGCGCGCGAATTCTTGGTCACTGGCTTGCGCGGATTTATCGAGAGCGAAGGCGGTGCCTTCCCGGCTGATGGCTTCGGCAAGATCAAGATGATTGCGCAGTGCCTAGCCGTCGGAAGCATCCTATGGATGCAGGCCTACTCTTGGCCCGCAGCTTGGCTGGAGTTTTGGGCTAGCCTGGCTCACGGTCTCGTTTGGGTCACTCTTCTCGCGACCTTGGGATCGGGCATCTCCTATGTAATGAAGACGCGCCTGACCTTGAGTGAGGCGAAGTCGTGAACCGGCTCAAGCTCGGAATCGTCTCTTGCTTGTACCTGGGCTGCGCGCCCAAGATGCCGGGCACGGTCGGGACTTTGGGCGGTGTCGCCATCGCGTGGGCGCTGGCCGGGAGCAAAAACTACTGCTTGTGGATCGTCCTCGTTTGCGCGCTCTTGTATCTGATCGGGCTATCCCTCGCGGATTGGGCTGAGGAATACTCGCGCGGGCACGACCCCCAATTCTTCGTCTTGGACGAGGTGATTGGGTATCTGATCGCCGTATTGTGGTGCGGGGCAGGATTCCAGTACGGTGGCCCGAGCTATCTGACGCTCTTCCTTGGCTTCCTCTTGTTTCGCTTGTTCGACATTCTCAAACCTGGCCCGGTGCGCAAGGCGGAGAGCCTCCCTGGCGGCCATGGCATCTTGATGGATGATGTTGTAGCGGGCGTCTTCGCGTGGATCGTGCTGACTGGCCTGCGCTTGTTTGTCGGCGACTCAGCGATTTGGCTGCACATTCCCGAGGTCATGTAAGCGAGCTCGAGCGATGTCACGGAACAAGAGCCAAGATCTGCGCATCAAGGGGCTTGGTATCGCCGCCCAGTTCGCACTGGCTATGGGCGGTGCACTCGCCATCGTGATGGCGGTCGCGGGCTTCATTCAGCTGAACTCTGCCAAGCGTATCTCTGCTCAAGCTGTCGATCGTATTTTGATGGATGCCACCGCAGCCGCTTCCGATGCCGCGACCGCCAAGTCCAAGGGGCATCGGCCGATCTATACGAAGGGTGAAACCTTCCAGCAGATCAATGGGGCACAACTCAATCGCTACGACATTGAGTTCAACGCGGGGCGATTCAAGGGCCAGAAGGGCGCGCTGTACACGGACGGGAACGGTGAACTGATCATTCCTATGTCCGCTCGAGAGGAAGGCGAGGACAGTTTAGCCGGGCTCTATTTCGTACTGACTGCGCTCGTGATCTTGGTCGGTGGCGGGGTCGCGCTGACCGTCGGGAATAAGATTACTGGGCCGCTGAATGGTCTGGTCGACGACGTGCGAAATATCGCCAGGGGAAACCTGAGCCACCGCACACGAGTCAAAGGAGGAGGAGAAGTCGCTCTTCTCGCGCGCTCGATCGATCGAATGGCGCTCTCGCTCGCTGACGCACGTGAGGCCGAGCTGGAACTGAACGTGCGCGAGAGCGAGGTCGAGGTCGCACATGAAGTTCGCGAAGCGCTGTTGCCGGAAGACACACCCGCATTGCCGGGCTTCGAGTTCGCGGACCGCTACATCGGCAGCCTCGAGCCGGGCGGCGACTTCCACGACTACATCTTCTCGAAGGGCAAGGTGACTTTGATCGTGTGTGAGGTCGCTGGCCGCGGGATACCTGGAGCGTTGATCGGCGCAACGGCGCGTGCCTATCTACGCGGCGAGCTAGAGCGCGAAGTCGAGTTGGGCGAAGCGCTGCGCAAGGTGAACAGAGACCTCGCGCGCGACGTGCGCCGCGGCATGTATGTCACGGTGATGTGCGTTCAGTTCAATCCGAAGGAAAACGTGGCCTTGGTTGCGTGCGCCGGACACCGTCAACCTCTCGTGCGCTACGAGGCCGAGGCCGGCGCCGTGCGGACCTTGCAGCCCGAGGGCATTGCTCTCGGATTCGACAAGGGGCCGGTCTTTGATCGCAGCCTCGAGATCTTGAAGGTCCCGGTCGAGCCTGGGGATCGCCTCATCTTGGCCAACACGGGACCGGTCCGTGTCGCGAATGCGGACGGCGAAGAACTGGGCGAGACCGAGTTCTATCGCGAGATCGCGCGCGGTGCGAAGACCAGTGCAGACACGATGCTTGAATACCTCGAAGGCGTGTTCGAAGACTTCGCCGGCGATGAACCCTTCCCGGCAGATATATCTATCCTGATCCTGGCGCGCGACGAAGAAGACATCGCATGAAGATCACCGAGTTCCAGAAGTTGATCGAGGCGATCTATTTAAAGCGCGACACAGCGCGTGGGCTGGCCGGCACCCACATGTGGTTTAGTGAGGAAGTCGGTGAATTGACGCGCGCGCTAAGGCGTGACAATCGCGATGAACTCGAGGGCGAGTTCGCAGATGTCTTCGCGTGGATGTCGACGCTGGCCTCGATGTCGGGTATCGACCTGGAGACAGCGGTTCGCAATAAGTACGGCGAGGGCTGCCCTCGTTGTCAGTCGACTCCCTGCAGTTGCTGACTCGAAGGCCTTCGGCGCAAGCAGGCGCCGTCAAGGCATGAGAAAGGCCGGAAGGAAGGGTCGGGCGCGATGGATGGGGAGTCGATGAATTCGCGCAAGGGGCGCAAGACTGAGGTCGATGATGCCCAGGGGTCGTCCACGGCTGGAGCGTCTGTTGATCCGGCCAAGAGCGCCGCGCTGACTGGCGATAGGGTCGAGTGCAAGCCGACTGAGTCGCTTGCGAATTTGGCCGACTCAACGCCTGCAGCCGAAGCGATTGCGGAGGCCGAGAATACGTCCACGACAGAGGGAGCCGCAGGTCAGGCCACAAGCGCTGCGCGGCTCGACGACGAAGTCGAGCGCGATCCGAGTGTGCCGGTTGCAAATGCGGCCGTTCTCGTTCCCGCAACAAGAGCGAGCGCTATTGCAAAGCCCGCGCCGAAACGAGACTCGAGCCAACCCGGCTTCTTCGGGGATACGGACGAGAAAGCGAGCTACGCCGATGTCGCCGTCAATCGGCCGATGCGTTGTCAGTTCACTTATCGCATTCCCGAAGCGCTTGCGTTGCGCGTCAGGCCGGGCGTCCGCGTCTCTATTCCATTCGGGCCCAGGCGTGAGATCGCCATTGTCGTCGGGATCACAGATTCTACCGACGTGCCCAAGTCGCGCATACGCGACCTACTCGATGTCCTGGATAGTCAACCCGCACTGGATGCGGACCTGCTTGAGCTGACCAAATGGCTGGCGGGTTATTACGGCTGCTCTTGGGGCGAGGCCGTCGCCGCCGTGCTTCCGGCGGCCATGAAGCGCGGGCAGAAGGGGCGCCGCTCGACCTTCATTCGTGTCAGCGAAGGGATCGGCAAAGCCGAGCTGAGCGAGATCGAAGATAAATGGCCACAGCAGCATCGCTTGCTGCGAACCATGCTCGATGTCGGTGCGCCGATGGAGCGCAAGGATCTACTGCGCAAGCTGGGCTTGTCGGACTCGCCGCTGAAGACGCTCTTGCGCCGCGGCTGGTTGCTCTCAGAATCCTTGGAAGCGCAAGTCGATTTGCCTGGCCTGAATGCCGGTGAACCAGCGACGAAGCGTGAGCGCCCGCAGGCGTTGACCGAGGCTCAGCAGTTGGCTACCGACCGCATGAATCTGGCGGTCGCCGAGCGTCGCTTTCAGCCATTCTTATTGTGGGGTGTGACGGGCAGCGGCAAGACCGAAGTCTATCTGCGCGTGATCGAGCAAGCGCTCGCGCTCGGACGCAGCGCCATCGTGCTGGTGCCGGAGATTGCGTTGACGCCTCAGACTGTTGGCTGGTTCCAGTCGCGCTTCGGCAGCGTCGCGGTGATGCACAGTCGCATGACCGATGCGCAACGGCGCGGGACTTGGCAACGCGTGCATAGTGGCGATGTGCGCGTCGTCGTCGGGGCGCGCTCGGCGCTCTTTGCACCTGTAAGCGACTTGGGCGTGATCGTCGTCGACGAAGAGCACGAGCCGTCCTTCAAGCAAGAGTCGACGCCGCGCTACAATGCGCGCGATTTGGCCGTCGTGCGCGCCCGCATCGCAGGCGCGATATGCATCCTTGGCTCAGCCACGCCTTCGCTTGAGAGTTGGAAGAACGCGCAGGATGGCCGCTATGAGCTGATCGAGATGAATCGTCGTGTACACGGCGGCGATCTTCCTCCTGTCGAGGTGATCGACATGCGCCAAGAGAAGCGCACGGGGAAAGGCACCACGCTCTTCTCGCGCCGCTTGTTGCGCGAACTCGAAGGCTGTCTGGAGCGTAAGGAACAGGCGATCCTGTTCCTGAACCGGCGCGGCTTCGCGCCCTCGCTGTGGTGCCAATCTTGCGGCGAGAGCATTCGCTGTAATCAATGCGATGTGACGTTGACCTTTCATCAACGCATCGGGCGAGCCGTGTGTCACTCGTGTTGCGAAGAAGTTCGCCCGCCGCGCGAATGTCCGTCCTGTACGTCACCCGCCTTGCGCTACCTGGGCGCAGGCTCCGAGCGCGTCGAAGAAGCACTTGCAGTCTTGCTCCCCGGAGCTCGCGCTGCACGCATGGACTCCGACACGATGCTGCGGCGTGAGGACTACGAAGAGACGCTGGGCGCATTCGGCCGAGGAGATTTAGACGTGCTGGTCGGCACGCAGATGATCGCCAAAGGGCTCGACTTTCCGAGGGTGACCTTGGTCGGTATCGTCGCCGCGGACGCGACCCTGCACTTGCCCGACTTCCGCGCCGCGGAACGAACCTTCCAGCTGCTCTCGCAGGTCGCCGGCCGCGCAGGACGCGGCGAGTTGCCTGGCCGGATCATCGTGCAGACGCAAAGCCCCGAGCACCCCGCGATCGTGCAGGCTTCACGGCATGACTACAGGACCTTCGCCAAGCTCGAAGGAACGCTACGCGAAGAGCTCTCGTATCCGCCTTATGGCCGTTTGATCCGCTGCCTGTTCGAAGATGCTGACGAGCCCAAAGCTGCGAAGGTCGCCGCCGAACTGGCCGCACTCGTCCGCGAACACTTCCCAGCCCTGATGGTCCTCGGTCCCGCGCCCGCACCCTTCGCCCAACTACGCGGCCGCTTCCGCCACCACTTCCTCGTCAAAGATGGCGGCGCCGGCGGCTTAGGCCGCGCTCGCGGATTGATGCTCGAGTTCGCAAGCAAGCACCACCGCCCGCGTGTGACGGTCGATGTTGATCCGATTGGGATGCTGTAACACGCAGCGCGTGGATGCCGAGCCCGGTATGCCCCGGAGCCTAGCTAAGACTGTAGAGCCGCAACAGGCTCGCTGCGACGGTCCGAAGCCCGGAATGTAGCAAGCAGCGCCCATACCACTCCATTCATGGGATGGGATGATGCAAGCCGGCGTAAAGGACTGACCTCTCTCGCCGGCTTAGACCCCACACATCACTGTGGGAGCCCAAGAGGATCGCGGCTCAGCTACGATAGACAGCCCTTCATCCTCTCTCGGGATTCCATGAAGCTCCTCCAAGCAATCCTCACGCTAGGCGCGCTGCCCAGCATTGCGTTGTCGCAGCCCTAGGTATTCCTGTGCCGCCGAGTCGTACATGGGGCGTTGGAGATGGACCGGGTTCGAACTTGGACATCAAGAACTTGGTGGCTGCGAAATTCGCGCTCTTCACTCCTGGTGCAGTCTTTCTTCTCCGTGCGGATGGCTTGGGGCCTTGCGCGGCTCCGACTAGTTACTGCGTCGCTGCGCCGAACTCTGTGTCAGCAGCTTCGCCTATGTTGAACTCGGGAAGTGCGAGCGTAGCGGCGAACAAGTTGGTGCTGGAGGTTATGGGTCTGCCTCCTGGGCAACCCGGACTTTTTTGCTACGGGTCTGCTCAAGCACAGCTTGCGTTCGGCAATGGTTTCCGCTGCGTCGGTGGTCAGACCGTGCGGGTCTCGATTGGGAACGCCAATGCACTGGGACAACGGATCTATGCTCTCGATCTGAAGAACTTGCCGGGGGCGTCACAGATTCAGCTGGAGATACGGTGTACTTCCAGTACTGGTATCGAGATCCTGCGGCTGGTGGCGCTGCCTTCAATCTCACAGATGGATTGAGCGCGATTTTTTGCCCCTGATCTCTGCTTGCGATTCGACCTCTCCAACAGTTCTCATGAAGCAGCATCAATCCACGCTCCTGAGCCTTGCTATGCTCGCGACGATCACGGTGCCGAATATTCTTGCTCACGGTACGGTGGTTAGCCCGATAAGTCGCGTCTATCGCATCTATCAAGCGAACCCGGATAACCCGAGCTTTGCGCTTGCTGCGAACGCCGTCACGATGGACGGCTCGTTGTCCTACTACACGTGGAACGAAGTTTCGCGCAACATCGGCCAGGCCGTGCAGGCTGGCTTGCCAGCTGGCTTCGACTATTCGACGTGGATACCCGACGGACAACTGGCAAGCGCGGGGCGAGTAGATCCGAACTCCGCCGAATATCCGCGAACCTATGCGGGTTTGGATCAAGTCAGCGCCGACTGGCCGACGACCGCGGTCACTGCCGGGCAGACGATCAACGTCGACTTCTTAGCGACAGCCGTTCACAGCCCGAGCGTGTGGGATGTTTGGATGACAACTCCGGACTGGACGCGACCGACACAGTTGAACTGGGACCAGATGGAGTTCCTGGGGCGGCCGCAACCGGTATTGAGCGGCAACCACTTCACCTTTGATCTCGACATTCCTGCGAACAGGAGTGGTCACCATGTTTTGTGGGTCGCTTGGCAGCGCGACGATCCGGTGGGCGAGGTGTTCATCTCGACCTCGGACTTGATGATCACGGGCGCACCTGGGGTCGGCACGAACTATTGTGTGCCTGGCGCGAACTCGGTGTCGTCGACTGGGGCGCAGATGTCCGCTGGCGGCAGCGCGAGCGTTGCGTCCAATGACCTGGCGTTGAGCGCAGCCCCGTTACCTATGGGGCAACCCGGCTTGTTCTATCACGGCGCAAACCAAACTGCGGTGCCCTTTGGCAACGGCACACGTTGTGTTGCTGGGGGGACCGTTCGTATTTCGCCCGCGAGTCTGCCGAACGCGAGCGGTGTGTTGAATGTGACCTTGGACAACACGACACCTAACGGTGCAGGAATCATCGCCGGTGCGACGCGCCACTTTCAAACGTGGTACCGCGACCCGGCCGGGGCGGGAGCTGGTTTCAATCTGTCGGACGGATTGACAATTATGTTTGTGCCGTAACAGCAGCCAAGCACCGGTCGCTGTGCGATCGAACTTAATCGCCAGGCGGCTGCTGAATGGCAGTTGGCTGGCGATTGGCACTTCCAAGTTGAAGTGTGGGGTCCGGGCAATCTCCTCCACATGGACACGGATCTCTGTGTTCTTCTGAACTGCCTGGCTTCCGTGTTGAGGAATTCGAGACATTCAGCCAATCGAGGGCAACCATGGCTCACGTCGCAGGTCCTCTTGGGACGAGGTCATGCCGACCTCGTTTAGAGGCCCTCTGTCGATGTCCGTCCCTCTTCTCTGTCCACGCCATGACTGCCGTAACCACAAGTCGCTCCAACTACGCTTCTATGTGTACTTTGGCTTCTACCCGGCCAAGTGTGGTGCGCATCGCGTTCAGCCTACCAGTGCAAGACCTGTCGCTTGACCTTCTCGAGGTAGACCTTTCGTACTGACTACTGACGAGCGGGGCGGGGCTTGCGCGTGCGGATAGCTGAGAGCAGCCCGCATTGCATTAGGAAGCCGTGCCGTATTGTGACCCCCCTTGTAAAGCGCGAATGCAACATCATGCGCTTGAGCCTGAGCGCTACACGCAAAGACTTGTGCTGGCTCGCGATAGGGTCGTGCGACGGATACTCATCGCAATGAGCTGCGGAGTCAGTACGACTTCCTCCGTTCTTACGCCGGGGGGAGACGCCGATGCAAAAGCTCGAATCAGCTCGTCCCAACCACCGTGCTGCGCGGCGACTCGTCTTCCAAAAGCTCGCGGAAGCGGTGGAAGAGGTGAGCTGAATCAAGTGGGCCGGGGGCGGCTTCGGGGTGGTACTGCACGCTGAAGATCGGCAGCTTCTTGTGGCGCATACCCTCGACCGTGTTGTCGTTGAGGTTCAAGTGCGACAGCTCGAGGTCATCTCCGAAGCTCGACTCCTCGACGGCGAAGGAGTGGTTCTGTGATGTGATCTCGACCTTGCCGGTCAGGATGTCGCGCACCGGATGGTTCGCGCCGTGGTGACCGAAGGGCATCTTCGCTGTCTTGGCGCCAAGTACGATCGACAGGATTTGGTGACCGAGGCAGATGCCAAAAATGGGCTTCTTGCCAACAAGGTCTGAGACGGCATCGATCGCCGGCGTGACAGCTGCCGGGTCGCCCGGGCCGTTCGACAAGAAGATCGCATCGGGATCCATCGCCAGCACATCGTCCGCCTTGGTTCCGACCGGGACGACATGTACGTCGAAGCCGCAGTGCACGAGGCTGCGCAAAATGTTGCGCTTGATGCCGAAGTCGTAGGCGACGACGCGCTTCGCCTTGGGCGTCCCGTGCTTTTGAATCTCCCAGGGATAAGACTCGGGGTAGGGCTCTTCCCAGCGATAAGTCTGCTTACAGCTGACGACGGATGCGAGGTCGCGACCATCCGTCGAAGGTGCAGCCTTGGCCTTGGCAACCAGCGACTCCGGGTTGGAATCTTCCGTCGAGACGATGCAGCGCATGCAGCCTTCTTCGCGCACCATCTTCGTCAAGCGACGTGTGTCGACGCCTTCGATCGCGACCACACCGCATGCGACGAGCCAGTCGGGCAGCGAGCTCGTCGCGCGATGGCTCGACGGCATCGAGGACATCTCTTTGACGATCAAGCACTCGGCCCAGGCGCGCGAGCTCTCGGAATCCTCTGCAGCGACACCGTAGTTCCCGATCAACGGGTAGGTCATCAGCACAGCTTGGCCTGCGTACGAGGGGTCCGTGAGGATCTCTTGGTAGCCGGTCATGGCGGTGTTGAACACCAAGTCACCCGTGCGTTCTCCACTTGCGCCTGCGGACCAGCCCTTCAGGACGGTTCCGTTTTCGAGAGCGAGATAGGCGGGGGGCCGCTCGCTAGTCTTGGCCATCGCGGCGTCTTGCTTCGATTCACTCATGATGTCGATTACTGCTGCTCGAACGAAGGGGCCGCTTGCGTTGCGTCGCCCCGAGCGTTCTGTTCGTTGCGCGATTCCGAAGCGGAGGTCTCCGCTGTCTTTGGAACTTGGTTGATTTTGGCCGCCGAGTAACCCGCGCCAAAACCATTGTCGATGTTCACGACACTGATCCCGGCTGCGCAGCTGTTCAACATCGCAAGCAATGCAGCCACGCCGCCCAGCGATGCGCCGTAGCCGACCGAGGTAGGCACCGCGATGATCGGTCGGTCGACGAGCCCACCGACGACGGATGGCAGCGCGCCTTCCATGCCAGCGACGACGACCAGCACGCGTGCGCTGCGCAAGCGCTCGACGTGCGCCAGCAAACGATGTAAGCCGGCAACGCCGACGTCGCAGATGTGCTCTGCGTGCGCGCCCAGCATGCGCGCTGTGATGCAGGCTTCTTCTGCGACAGCACGGTCGGAGGTCCCGGCGCTCACGACTAAGACCATGCCCTCGCCATCGCCTTGGGCTTCGAGGCCGACGGTCAATGCACGCGCGTCACGATGCCAGACTGCGGCTGGGATCGCGGCGGTCAGCGCCTCGGCTCCCTCAGGCTTCAAGCGTGTCACGAGCAAGCGATCGTGGTGCTCCAAAATCGCGCGCGCGATATCGACCAATTGCTCGGGGCTCTTGCCCTCGCCATAAACGACTTCGGGATGACCGCAACGCGCTTCGCGATCGAGGTCGACCACGGTGTGACCCAAGTCCCGAATGGCGGGAGATGCGAGGCGCGACACCCCGTCTTTGATACTGAGGTGTCCGTCGCGAATCGCTTGCAGTAGGCCTTCTAGCTCGGCAGTTCCCATGCTGTCTATCAACGAGCTTTGCGCTCCATGCGCAGAGTCGCGCGATAGTAGCATTCGAGGTTCCGGATTCGGCTCGGTCGGCCTTGGAATCCGGTGTGATGGGAGCTGAATCGAGCCGGAGAGCTCAGCGCGGCCTCGCGTCCTGATCCAGCCCGGCCAGCTCCTCAGCCAGCAGCTACTCCCACCCCAGTCTGGCGCTCTTCGCCGCCTTGTCCATTCAAGTAGCGCTGGTGGGGAGTGCTTGGTCGACCCCGACCTTGGCGTCCTCCTCGGCGAGTCGCTCGTGCCGAATGCTGGCCTGGGCCAGCGCTTGCGAGAAGGCGATCCCCAGAAAGCCAAGCAATGAAGATGGTTGGTGAGTCGGATGCGCAGAACCCGCGCAGGAAATGGCCGAGTGCGGGAAGCACTGGCTCGCGTGAGGGGGGGACGCGATCATTCTACGGAATGAGCGTGAGGAGCTATCTCCTTCAAGCACCGCGGCTTCGGGGAACCATGACGGTGGGAAGTGCGTTCCTGGACCGCATTCAACGGCTCGGTACCTTGGTTCACTAGCGCATTGCTCCCCGGCGACAGGACAGTTCGCTGAAGCTGTAAAAACCGACTCTGGGCAAGAGGGTGTGGCTCGGATCCGCGAACCGGCCGAAGAGCAAGTCCGTTCGGTCGTGAGTCGCAGCGCGTACTCCGCCGCAGTCTATGCCGCTGTCGCTCGCCCGTGCCCAAACGCAGAACAACGCTGTGATCGAGTCCGTGTCAATGGGGCCAGAGCATCAATGCTTTGCCACCGGCTGCCATAACTGACAAACCGGCGAGCAATAGTGCGACTCGGTAAGACCGCAGCGCGGACGGCCTCCGGATTCAGTTCTTTCCAACCCAACACCAATCGGCGTTAGCGGCGAGCAGCCACCGTGGTGGCCCGCAAAATTGAAGCACCTTGAGCTGCCAGGCTTCCGTGTTGAGGAATTCGGCAGAACGTGAAGAACTATCGTGAGAGTGCCTCTCGCTCGACGCCCGGCTTGCCAGGCAAGTTGGCCAGGAGGATTCTTGTGACACACCCGAGGAGGCGATTCACCTAAGCCAATGGCTTAGAACCCCAGCAGGTCCTCAGCGCGGGCGGGCGTCTAGGTCGAGACCAGATAGTTCTCCGGCCTGCAAATGCTCCCAACCCAGGCCGGCGATCATGACCGCATTGTCCGTGCAGTAGGCAGGGGAGGGGAAGATCGCCTCGACGCCGACCTTCGGGCCTTCCTCGGCGAAGCGTTCGCGTAGACGCTGATTGCAGGCCACTCCTCCAGCCACTAGCACGCGGCTCGCGCCCTCGCGCTCGGCCAGCCTCAGCGTCTGCCGAATCAGCGCGTCGACGACGGCTTCCTGGAAGGACGCAGCGACATCAGCTCGATCTTTGATTTGGTCCGGCGGCGGAGTTTTCGCCATCGCGTCACCGCCGCGCAGGTGGTACAGCACGGCCGTCTTCAGGCCGCTGAACGAGAAGCCGATGCCACCATTCTTGGGCCGATAGCGCGGGAAGGCGATCGCTTTAGGGTTGCCCTCCAGGGCCAGGACCGAGATCGACGGGCCGCCGGGATAAGGCAGGCCCAACAGATGCGCGACCTTGTCGAAGGCTTCGCCTGCCGCGTCGTCCAAGGTATGAGCGACGGCCTCGAGCTTCGTGGCCGAGTGCGCTCGGTAGAGCGCCGAGTGTCCGCCCGACACGACCAATGCGACGCAAGGGTAGGCCGCCTCGCTCATCTCCATCGTCGCCGCATAGACGTGCGCCTCGATGTGATGCACGCCTATAAGCGGCAGGCCGCGACTGTAGGCGAGGCCCTTCGCGGCGGAGAGTCCCACCAGCAGCGATCCTATCAGTCCGGGGCGGCTTGTGACTGCGATGGCCGCGAGGTCGTCCAGCTTGATTCCAGCAGTTTCGAGCGCGCGGTCGATGACCGGGAGGATCTGGCGCAGGTGCGAACGGCCCGCGATCTCGGGCACGACCCCGCCGTAGCGCGCGTGCTCTTCGATTTGGCTGTAGACCTCGGACGAGAGTACTTCGCGTCCCGCGCGAACCACGGCCGCCGCGGTTTCGTCGCACGAAGATTCGATGCCCAGTATGAGGTCCTTGGAGCGTTCTTCAGCCATGCGATTCCATCCGGTTCGGACCCGGCCGCTTTCCGCGGAACAGATCAAGCGCCGCTTCTAACTGATGATCCAAAGGGTGCTCATCAATCAGGGGCGTGTCTTCGCTCTCCTGCCAAGCTTCAATGGCGGGCAAAGACTCGGTCGGCGGACCGTAGCGCGTCAGGTAGTTGTGAATGCGTTGCCTATCCAAGGTTTCGATCTCGATTGATATGTCGGGCAAGATTCCCCACTCGCGATTGTCGTCGACCGTGCGTTCGAAATTGCGTCCCGATGGTGAGTAGTAATAAGAACTTGTCACCTTCGCGACAGCGTGCCGGTCGTCGAAGCGGCGGATGGTCTGCACCAGGCCCTTGCCAAAGGTCGGGCTGCCGACGATGACGGCCCGGCGATGGTCTTGCAATGCACCGGCCAGGATCTCGCTAGCGCTGGCCGAATCGCCATCGACTAGCACGACGAGCGGGAAATCGAACCAGCGCGCTTGCTTGCGCTCAGCGAGTGTGACGTTGGGGGCCCCGCGACCTTCGGTGCTCACGATGACACCCTCGTCGATGAAACGCTTGGCGATCGATTCGGCACTGACCAAGGCTCCGCCGTAATTACGACGCAGGTCCAGCACCAAGCCTTGCATGCCGCGAGAAGACAGGAAGCGGAAGGCTTGCTCGAACTCGTGCGGCGTCTCATTGCTGAACGACAAGACCGAGATGTAACCGATGCCGAAGTCGTCGTCCGCGATGCGCGCATGTCGAACGGTCGGATCCACGAGCTCTGCAAGTTCGATAGTCGTCGTCAGGTCGCTGCCGTCCAGTCGCGTCAACTCGACCTGCAACAGACCATCGTCGGGATTGCCGACTGCATCACGGAACTCAGTGTCCGTCACCCCGGCCAAGCTACGCCCGTTCAAGCGAACAAAGGTGTCGCCGACTTGAACGCCGGCTTGCTTCGCAGGCGAGTCTTCCAGGCAGAACAAAACCTGCCCGGCTTCGATGGGGGAGCGGAAGACAACGCCGATACCTTCGTAGCGCCCACTGGTCTCGCGCTCGAGCTTGTCACGCTCCTCACGATCGTAGTAACGCGAGTAACGATCCAGGTTGTCGAGCATTCCATGCATCGCAGCATTGAGTAGCTCGTCGTCAGTGACCTCGCGCACGAAGGAGGAACGCACGAAGTCGCGTACTTCGCGATAGTGCTGATAATCAGGATCGTCCGTCTTCGAACGCAGGATCATCATGCTGGCCGCGATCGATAGACCGATGATGAGGCCTGTGAAAAATTGCGCGCTGCCTCGGGCTGCCATGAGGTGCATGATACGGAAGCACGAGCAGTGCGCACAGACTCAGCGGGCGTCAGGCTCGCGATCACGTTCTCGAGAGGTACACCCGCGTTGGATCTTGTCCACAGCGTCGCCTCCCGACGGCGAACAAACTTCGTCCAGCCAAGCGTATTCCGCATGGATGGCCCTCAGGTCCGGCGCGAGTTCCGGGTTGTCCCGTTCGAGGTCGGACAATTCGACGGCGCCGCCCTCTTTTGCCAGGAGAATCAGGCGAACGTACAGCGCCTAGGCTCGGGCACGGCTATCTGTGGGCCAAGAGGGGTCTGAGCCTGCCATACCGTCATCATGCCCGTTGAACGCAAGGGTCCGTGGAACTCGCTGTGAAGGGGCTAGCAGCCGGTTGAAAGAGCAGCGATCCGCACAGCAGCGCGCCTCGAAGGTAGCTCCGCGTTGCATCAAGGCCCCAACGGATGTAAGTAAAAAGGAAGTGATGGTCCAAGGAGTCAACGCGGTTGACCGTCTGCACGGTGATGCTTCGATCGATGACTTTCAGGCCCTGCTCTTTCAGCACGCGCGCTGGGCCGCCGGGGAGGCTGTCCGCAGCCATCGCGAATCCGCGGGCGAATCCGCAGCGGGCCAGGGGCTCGACGCCGAAGTCGACTCGATCTTGAGCTAAGGCATCGTGACACGAGATGATGAAAGCGCGTGGGTGCGAGACCAGATTGCAGGCCTGGACGACGACTTGCTTCAAGTCGTCTCGCTACGGATGGAGGGGTTGACCTTCAAGGAAATCGGTGAGCACTGCGACCTGAGCGAAGGGGTCACGCGTCGCAGGTTCATCCAGGCGGCTTAGCATTTGCGCCAGCCGCGCGGCTAGTAGCCCTTCGTACGAAGAGTTCAAACAGACTCGGACCTTGGGCTCAATTAGTGAGTTAGAATTGGAACTTGGGCCGCATCGACATCCCGTCGCTAGTGCTCATCCATCACCTTGAGGCGACATCTATGCATGTGGAAAATTCTTCCGGTTCCCTTCAGCGATCCTTCCGCTTGTGTGTTCTGGGCAGCCTTCTACTAGGTTCCTGTTCAGAAGGCTCCGGGACGAGTTCGGCCTTAGACGATTCGGTCGAGACGACTGGGCGTCTAGAACTCTTCGCAACCGATGCGCCTCTGGACTACGACTTGGTCGAAGAGGCATCGCTCGTGTTCGATCAAATCGAGATTCACAGTGATGGCACGGATGGATGGTTGGACTTGTACGACGGCGACCCATTCCAAATTGACATAAGCGAGCTTCGCAACGGACTGACTCAGCAGCTTGTGGACCTGGATCTCGACGTTGGGACCTATGACCAACTTCGTCTGCATGCCGTTGGTGGGCGCCTGGAGTTGGTGAACGGGAATGTGTACACGGTGGAGGACGACACTCTCCGTCTCGGCAGTCTTGGGACAAGCGGCCTCAAGCTGCACTTCACTCCCGAGGTTACGGTTGCCGGGGGTCTGACCACGAGCCTGTTGCTCGACTTCGATCTGGCCAAAATGTTCAAGCCGATTCCGGGCAACGCTCCCCTTGAAGCAACACGTTTCAACATTCACCCGAGCATCCGAGTCGCCAACTTGTCGGAGTCCGGCGAGATTCGCGGCTCCGTCGTCGAGGACGACGGAAGTGGTGGACTGATTGGAGTCGATTCGGCGAGTGTGTACTTGATGGCTCCGGGCGAGACCAATACGGACAATGCGCTGACGTCCACAGCCAGTGAAACCGGTGGGCGCTACGCATTGATGGGAGTCGATCCCGGCACCTATGACCTGATCGCCGAAAAAATCACCCTCGACGGGACCGTGATCGGGGTGGTTGTCGTAGCGGGCAACGCGATCACTCATGATCTCGAGATCGATTGATGAGTCGTAGGGACTTCACATCTCGGTCATTCGGACTTCACTTGCTTGCCGTTGGCCTGGCAGCCACGCTCAGCGCGCTGAGCATCGAGTCAGAGTTCGAACAGGGAGAGCCGCTCGTATCACAGGCGATGCGCGCTGACTTTATCGTTTCGGACGCGACTCGATTGCTTCCCCTTGCAACCCATGCGCCCGCGCTGGCAGTTGGTTTCCGAGTTGCTCCTGCAGATGAGCGGCTAGTCCTAGGCCAGTTCACGCGGCCTGGCCCACACAAGGAAGGCATCGATGATGCCGTTGCTGATATCGCTGCACTCCTCACCGAAGCTGGTTGGGATCGGGCCTGCTTTCGGCGTCGGTTAGTAGGCGTCGCCCGGAGCCTGAGTCACTTGGCCAGCGCTCCACTTCGCCAGCAGATCGAAGAGTCTGAACTGGAGTCGAGCCGACTCGCCTGCCTTTGCCTGCTTGCCGAACTCGAGCCGATGCAACTGACGGTTGCGGATAAGGCCTGGATGCGAAACCTCACTTTCGAGTGTGGATCGCCTCCTACTCGTGCTTGGGCTCGCGAGTCTGCCGCTTTCGTTCTGGCCCGAACAGGTTCGGATGCCGAGCGCGTTGAGATGTTGGGTGTCGCTACAGCGAACCATGATCTTACCCTGGGAAGCGGCTTGCGCTGGGCACTTGGTGCCTCGCCCGAGGGCTGCATGGCGACGTACGTCACAGATGCTCTTTGTCTTGAACAAGATCACGTCGCGTTGAACCAGTTGCTCTCACTCGTGCCGGAGCTAGCAACAGCTTCCGTGTCGGATCAGGTTACGACACGTCTACAACGGCGGTTGCATGAGTTGGCAATAGAGCCGAGCCTGCAGATCAATCTGCGGCAACGTGCGTTCGCGGCCCACTCGCTTCTTGCTCCGACAGCGACTATCGATCTAGCTCACGGATTGGCGCTGGATCCAAGGACACCACGGGCGTTACAGCTTGTTGCAGCTCAGGTCCAATCTCGGAACGCAGCTGCAGATTTGCTTTGCACGCAGCTGTGAGCTGGCCGCTCGTGCCTCGGTTGGCGAGGGCCTCTTGCTAGCAAGATCCTTTGGGACACGCATCGCATTCTCGCGCTAAGCGTGCGGACCCAATGCAGAACCGCCCCCCGCTGCAAGCAGTGGGGGGCGGTTCTGATCGTGACTCAGGTCCTGAGCTAGGCGCTCAGGATCCTACCGGTGGCTCGGTCCGCTAGGCTCCCAATTCGGCCAGTGCCTTCGCGCACTGCTCGTCATTGGGCGCGACACCGTGCCAGCCAGGCTTGTCTTCCATGAAGGAGACACCCTTGCCGATCAGCGTGTGCGCGATGATCGCGGAGGGTGCTTCCGTCTCTTCCTTGGCCGCGTGGAAGGCGTCGTCGACCGCGTCGATGTCATGTCCATCCACATCGACCGCGTGCCATCCGAAGGCTTCGTACTTGGCGCGCAGGTCACGCACGTTCATCACGTCACGCATATGGCCGTCGATCTGCACATCGTTGAAGTCGACGATCACAGTCAAGTTCGATAGGCCGTAGTGCGCTGCGCTGGTCGCGGCTTCCCAGATCTGTCCCTCTTGGCTCTCGCCATCAGAGGACGTGCTGTAAACGCGCGAGTCCCAGCCATTGACTTGGGCTCCAAGAGCCATTCCAGCTGCGACGGACAACGAGTTGCCGAGGCTGCCAGTCGAGAAGTCGATACCCATGTCAGCGTTGCGGTGCGGGTGCCCTTGCAGGCGTGCGCCGAACTTGCGGAACTGCAGCAGCTCCTCGCTAGGAATCAGACCGATCTGTGACAAGACGGCGTAGTAACCGGCGCATGTATGACCATTGCCGAGCACGAAACGATCGCGCTTGGGGTCGTGCAGGTTGTCTTTGTTCAAGCGCAAGTGCTCGTGGAAGAGCACGCTCATGAAGTCAGCCATGCCCATCGGGCCACCCGGGTGGCCACAGGTGGCCGCGTGGACCATGCGCACCACATCCCTTCGGATCTGAGTTGCTGATTCCGTGAGCTCTGCGAGTCGTTCGTCTGTGAGTGCCATTCGATTACGCCTTCCTGCCAATCAGACGACGTGCGCGCTCGGCAATCGAGGCGCCATCGAGGCCATAGTGAGAGAGCAACTGATTCGCGTCGCCGCTCTGTCCGAACTCGCCATTCATGCCGACCATATCCATCGGCACCGGGCAAGTGCGTGCCATCAAGCCGGCGACCGCATCACCCAAGCCTCCGTTGATCTGATGCTCTTCAGCAGTCAGGATCGCACCGCACTCGCGCGCTGCTTCAACCAAGGTTTCTTCATCGAGCGGATCGATCGTTGCGACGTTGATCACGCGCGCTTCGATTCCGTCTTCGGCAAGGATGCGCGCGGCTTCGATGACAGCCGCGACTTCAACGCCGCAAGCCACGAGCGCGATGTCCGTGCCTTCACGCAGCAAAGCCGCGCGACCGATCTCGAACTTATAGTCATCACTGAAGATGAGTGGGGTGCTGGCTCGTGACAAGCGCACGTAGACAGGCCCGGGGTGCTTGGCTGCGGCCAGTACGGCTTGCCTTGCCTCGACGCCATCTGCGGGCACGATCACGGTCATGTGCGGCAGCACACGCATCAGCGTGATGTCTTCAAGCATCTGGTGCGACTTGCCATCCTCTCCGACGGTCAAGCCGGCGTGCGTGGCGCAAACTTTTACGTTCAGCTGCGGGATGCAAACGCTCTGGCGCAATTGCTCCCAGGGCTTGCCCGCAGCGAACATCGCGAAGGAGCTGGCGAAGACGGTCTTGCCCATGGTGGCCAGGCCGGCTGCCATGCCCATCATGTTGGCTTCAGCGACGCCAATGTTGAAGAAACGGTCGGGGTGGGCCTGTCCGAAGGCTTTGGTCTTGGTTGAGCCAGAGAGATCCGCGTCCAGGACGACAATGTCCTCTTGGGCGGAACCCAGCTCCAGCAAGGCCTTGCCGTAGGCTTCACGGGTGGCGACCTTGCCGGCATCGGCTGCTGCAAGGGGGGCCAGACGACTCGAGGTGCTAGGCACGGGGATCCTCGGGGCTAGATGTGGTTGGAAAAGGAAGGAGGAGGGCTCCCAAGCCCCCCCAGGACCCGATTTGTACCTGGGCGGAGCCCCGGTCGCAAACTTTCCACGCCTGACCTACTATGTCTTCTGAGGAGTTCTTGGGAGGTGGGCCTCGTGTTTGCTTCAAGCAAACCCAAGAATGCACATGCCATCCCGGACAATTGTTCGTTAAAGGGGTATGGGGGAGGTCCCGATCGCTCCGATGGGAGAGCGGGAAAACACCCCCCCCCCCGATTAGCACCTGGAACAGACATCAAGACCCGATCACGCACGTCGACGGCCCCCTGGGCCGCTGACAACCCCATCTGGTGGGCCTGGCAAGGTACCGACGACGGGACAACCGCACGACCGGCCACCCCCCATCGAGGAGGACCGAATGAAGCAGTCCATAACACTTTCTCTCGCGACTCGAATTCTGAGCGTTTCCATGCTCATGGCAGCCCCGGCGTGGGCAGCCGCTCAGGATGACAAGCCAGCTCCCGCGGCGAAGCCTAAGAGCGAGGCACTGACGAAGATCCACGGGATCTTCGTCGCAGCCGACAAGAACAATGATGGCCGCATCGAGCCCATCGAGGCTGCGCGCAACAAGATCCGAGGTCGCGACTTCGCGGCCTTCGACCACGACGCGGATCGCGCCTGGTCGGACCAGGAGTTTCTCTTGTACTACCGCAGTCTGCTGACGCGCGCTGGGCACAAGATCGACAAGGATGTGCAGGCAGAGGCGAATCGTGTGCTAGCAGGCCGCAAGCTCGTCCGCGAGCAGGCGGATAAAGAGGCGGCCGAGGCCAATCGCGTGGCCGATGCTCAGGCAGCGAAGAAGGCAGCCGCTGCGCCGCAGAAGCCCAAGACCGCGCTCGACGCGAAGAGCGTGGCCCAAGCGGATCCGAACAAGCCGACAGCCGGCGTGCTCGGCAAGCCGCAAGCTGCTGGCGACGCGACGCCCGCGACTGGCGGGGATGCGACAGCAGACTCTGCGAGCGGCGATCCTGACACGCTGCGCGACAAGCACGCAGCTGCGCAAGATGACCTCAAGGAGCGCTTCGACGCCGCCGGGACTGGTGACACGGAAACGGCGCGTGCTGCTAGCCAAGCACTCTTGGAGCGTGCACAGGACGCCCAGAAGCCTGAGGGTGATGATGTCGCGTCTGCGGATACGAACGATTCGGCTGCGGAAGCAGCTACTCAGGGCGCGCCGGCTAGGACCGGTACTGAGTCCGTCACCTCGGCTAGTGTTCCGACAACTTCCGAAGCGGATGTCACGACGACGAGCGAGAACACAACCAACGACGCGTTGACGCGCGACGATGCCGCACAGCAACTCGAGCGCTCACTCGTGATCTTGAAGCGCATGGTCGATCAGCAGCGCTTGACGCCGCGTCAGGCACGCGACTTCTACGCGTTGTTTAAAGGACGCGCGACGACGCTCGTCGCAGGACAAGAGCCCACGGCCGCCGACACCAGTACTGACGAAGGCGCAGTCGAGCTCGAGCCCAAGCAGATCCGCGAAGCCTTGGCAACTGCTAGCCGCCGCTTGCACGTGTTGCACGTCGCAGGTGCGTTGACGGCCGCAGAGGCACGCGCAATGCAGGGTCAGCTCGAAGTGCGCGCAATTGCCGCTTTCGAAGCTCGTGGCGAGAATCTCGGCAAAGACGAGATCGCTGCGATTCGAAGCAAAGCGACTGCTGCACCGAACGCGCGGGAGGACAAGGCTGGCGGCGCTCAGCGCACGAAGCCTGAAGCAGCCGGCAAGCCCGCCACGCAGGCCAAGCCAGAGCGCACGCGCCAGGGTGGCAAGCCCGCAGCTAAGGGTGCCAAGAACGGCAAGGCCGGCGCCTCGGTCAATAAGGTCGAGACGAAGCCCAAGGCCGTGACGCGTCGTCCGAAGGCTGCGGATGGTGGCCAAGAAACCAAGGACGCCGCAGCGAAGAAGGCCAGTGGGGCCAAGCCGAAGCCTGCTCGCGGCGAGCGTGGAGGAAGCACGCCGGCTAAGAAGCGCACTCCGAAGGCGAAGACCAGCACGGACAAGAAGCCGAAGGACGGGCGCGACAGCTAATCACTGCTCGCTCTGTTCTTTCGAACACTTGAGGCCTTCCATGCTCGCTGCGTGGGAGGCCTCTTTCATTATTCGCATGAGCCGTTACCAGAGACGTGGCGCGCGGCTGGTGACGGAAGCTCAGCTAAGTGGGCCTTGTTATCTGATTCCTGTCGGTTCCGAGTATGGACCGGCCAGTCCGTACCTCGAACCACGAGTTTTGAGAGTCGTTCTTAACTGGGTCGGGATCAAGCCCAAGCCCGGGACGTTTCGCTCGAAGCCGCTCCTTCCTATGTGTCGGCAGCAGAGGGCTTGACCTTCGCTGGCAACAACGGCTTCCTGAGGTGTCTCGAACGGCTACCTTGAGTTGCCTACGTAGCGAGCCACGGCCTCTGTGATCATCACCTCGAGCTCCGAGTTGATGTTGCGATAGTGCGCGATGCGAATGTCCAAATCGATCCCGCTGACTTGCCCGATTGCTCGTCCGATGGCATCGGCGATCCACTCGAAGTCGTTGCCGAACACACCACCACCAATGAAGGTCAGCCAGACTTTGTTCGTGCCATGCTCGCGTGCCGCGTTGACAGCAGCCGCCCATAGTGTGGCCTCGTAGGTTGCATCGAGCACGAGGCGTGCGAGGGGCTCCCATTCGTGATTGTCCAGATTGGTGTAGGAGCAGGAGATCGCCGAGCAGAATGCCTGAGAGACGACAGCCCCCGACTCGCTGTCCACTTGCGTGAAGCGATCGATGAAATCGACGCCGACCTCGTACTGAATGCCAATGCGTAACTGGCCGAGCAGCTGCTCGCGATCGCGCCCTTCGAGCGCGTGTCGCAGCGCTGCCAACCGCTGCGGGGTCGAACTGGTGTAACCGTTCCGGACGCTCCAATACTCGTCAGGTCGACCGAGTGCAGCGGAGAGATCCTCCAGGTTGTCTATCTGGTTGTCCCATGTCTGGCCTTGCGATCCGCGTACTGGCGCGAAGTAGTTTCGAAAGACAGTCCCTGCGGCAGACGCCAGCGAACAGGCTGGGCCCTGGGTGAGATCGTAGACATAACCCGTCACACCTTCCTCGGGCGTGACCCCAGGGTGCGAGAACTCGAGGCAGTTGAACTGAGATGCGACCTGAAAGAGCGCGCCCCGGTTCTGCTGCTGCGCGTGAAGTTCGAGTACGTCATCGACCGCTTCATGGGTGATTCTCGGGACACCACGTGAACCAGTAGCACGCCCCTTGGCTCGAAGGTCTTCGAGCCGCGGAGTCGAGAACTCCCCGATGCGAAAGGAACGGTCGTTCACTCGTGAGTGCAGCCGGTTACCCAGGACGCGGAACTGGCTCCGGCTTTCCGCGTAAGAGGCTTCGGGAAATCCGAAGAGTGCTTCGAACCACATCATGATCAGTCACCCCCGAGTTCTGGCAAGCCCGAGCGAGAGCTTGATGAAAGGTCTCAGATTTCCGAACCATACCCAATATGGAGCTGGCAGATGCTGCGACTGACACCGAAGCCTGCGAGGCAGCACGCTTCACACGGTGACCTGATGTTGGGTCGCAAGCATGGTGTGCGCAGCCACTTTCCACGTTCTACCGCAATGGACGACTCCACTCGATTTCATTACCCCAGCTCTGTTTGGATGGTCGGGCATGCGGCAGCAGCAGCCCTGGTTCCGCAGAGTTCACTTCGTTTCCGGGCACTGCATAGCCCGACATCGCCCGAGCGCAGCGGCCGAGTTGGAGTGCCACGAGCCGAGGCATGCTTGCAGAGTTGTCATCGTGCCCGCAGCGCGAGGATTTGCGCCCCTGAACGACAAGCGGACCGCCCCAGTTTCAGGGGCCGCTCGCATGCATGATTCGCGGCCCGCGCCGAGTCTTAGGCGGCGCTTGTATCTGCCTGCACTCGTTGCACGGTCTCTTGGCCGTGCTCCCAGCGAAAGCCTCAATCCAGTGTTCCATCGCGACCGAGGATTAAGAACAGCTTGCCCCGCCTCTTGCAGCCCGTTGAACAACTTTGATCCATGCCTCGGAATCTCCGAATCGCCTGGCTGCGTCGCCAGAACCCATGAATAGCATCAAACGATACGTGGAACCTGGCGCCTTGCCAGTCGATCCGGGAAACCCAACTCCGGACCTGCCTTCTGGCAACGGCCTGCAGTTTGCTTGGCATCCGAGCTTGTCGAACCATACGTGGAAAACGTGCAGGCCATCTCGAACTAGCTAGGGCGAGTCCTGTTGGGCAGCGGGGTGTTCGTCGGCTCCGTGAGTTGTATTTCCGACGTTTGAACGACGTATAGGTTGCTCATTCCAACAGATCACGACTCCTGAAGTCCGACATTGGCTTAGATCCGGTTGTCAATCACCTCACGATCGCTTGCCTACGCCACCATGAAGCACAAACGCCTGACCAAGCTGGCGAAGCCGAAGCTACAAAGAACCCTGGTTCTCAAATTCGCGGGAATCGCTGCTCTCGGACTTCTCCTGCAATACCTGCTCCTGTCTACGCTGCTCTTCAGTGAGCTGAGCGACATTCCTAAAGCTGGCGCAGAACTGAACGGTCTGCTTCAGATCATGCTGGCCAAGGTGCTCGTGGTGTCGCTCGGAGTCTTGATCCCGGTCTTGTGCGCAGTTGGAACGCTGATGACCTTCCGCTTCGCAGGACCCATCCGTAACTTCGAGAACTACTTCCAACGAGTCGCCAATGGAGAGGACGTTGGCCGCTGCTCGATCCGAGCTGGAGATGAACTCCAAGAATTGTGCGGGTTGATCAATGAAGCCATGGACAAGAAGGGGAGCGCGCCAAGCGACGCCTTCGTTGATGAGCCCGAGAGTGGCGCCGAGGCCGCATGAAATTTCTCAAACAGTCAACTCGAAGCAGTTGGGTGCACCGCAGGAGATGCCAGCCGAGGGCGAGCACCGGGTTCACCTTGGTTGAAGTCATTGTCGGGGGATCCGTTTTGGTCACGGCAGTG
Organism: Planctomycetota bacterium; assembly: GCA_047611405.1. Lineage (GTDB taxonomy): Bacteria > Planctomycetota > UBA1135 > UBA1135 > JBLFWN01. The sequence continues at coordinate 87,294 of JBLFWN010000010.1, forward strand.
TTGTTGACCATGGGCTCGATCCTGTCGTCAATCGGAGCAAACGCGATCACACGTGAGTCAGCGGTGGCTTCAGCAGCTGCTCAAACGATGCTGGAGGAACTGCGGCAAGAAGAGTTCACGGATCTCTTCGTGTTGTACAACGCCGATCCGAGCGATGATCCGAACGGATCTGGAACGGCTCCTGGCAACAGCTTTGATGTGGACGGACTCACGGCTCGCGCTGGAGACTTGGATGGGGCGGTTGGTGAGATCATCTTTCCAGCTACGGATGTTTCTCCCGCTGTACTGCGAGAGAATCTAGACGATCCCTTCGGTTCTCTGGATCTAAGCGGTGATGGAGTGGTCGATGGTTTGGACCACTCCGAAGATTACGTCCTACTGCCCGTTCAGATCAATGTCATCTGGAGTGGCGCTGGCGGCGATGGCGAGACTCAGTTGATCACACTGGTGGCCAACCTATGAGCGTCAGTAGTCGATCAAACATCGGATACACACTGATCGAGCTGATGATCAGTCTCTCGCTGTTGACTGCCTTGGTGCTGTCAGTATTCGAAGTTACTCAACGTTCAGCCAACGCCGTTCGTACCGGGGCTGTCGTCACTCAATTACAAGCCGACAGCGAGCGGACGCTGCGCCGAGTCGTTGACAGAGTGCAAATGACCTCGTCAGGGCGGCTAACGCCGCGACTCGCGTCGCCCCTGTCTTCACCGAGATGCGAGTTCCAACTACCGATCGGATTCGATGGAAGTGATGTCGTTTGGAGTACTGCGCAGAGTCTCTCCTTTGAACTCGATACGCTCGAAGTTGATGATGGTATAGACAACGATGGAGATGGCCTCGTGGATGAAGGCCGGGTGATCTGGACGGAATCAGCAGGTGATCCGAACAGCCGAACAGTCTCCTGGGCCTCGGGCGTGCGCCGTTACTTGGAAGGCGAAGAGCCAAACAATATCGATGACAACGGCAATGGGCTGATCGATGAGAGCGGTTTCGCAATAAGCGTCGACGACGAAATCGTCACGATCTGGCTCACGCTTGAACGGATCGAAACGGGCGATTCGACCCTAATTCACACCAGTCGGGCATCGGTCCGCTTACGCAATTAAAGGGACATGATCACCAGATACTCAAGACACAGAGTTAATCAGGCGAACCGGGCTGAATGCGGCAGTGTCATGGCCATGGTGATGTTGGTCGTGATCATATTGTCCGGGTTAGCGATGGCCATGCAAGTACTTGCAGGTTCTGCCTACCGCAGTCAGCGACACGGTCGGGAGCAGCGACAGGCTTTCTATCTTGCGGAAGCTGGGATCAGTCGTGCCGTCACTTCCTTGATCGCAGCTGACTCAGGAGTGGTTGGAAGTGAAGCGGCGCCTATCACGTGGGGCAGCGGCAGTTTCTGGGTAGAAGCAACAGACTTGGGTGACGGAAAGACCAGCCTGATCGCTGTCGCCCAAGTGGGAATGACGCGCGAAGTTGTCGAACTCATCACCGAGGCAAATCCGGAGGCTGACACGGAACCGCTCTTCGCCGACTTCGGCCTCTTCGGGGGCAACGGAGTGAACTTGAATTCAGGAGAGCGAGTCAGGAGCTATGATTCCCGACTCGGTGGAATCAGCGATGTCGCAGACACGAGTCAGGCGCAGGTTGGCTCGAATGACGACATCGACATGAGTGCTGGCAGCCGTGTCGCAGGCGACGCCTATTCGGGTCCAACCGGAAGTGTGACGGTTGCCGGAGGTGCCTCGGTCTCCGGGATGACGTACAATGCTGTCAGCACGCGTGCTATGCAGCCTATTGCATCTGTACCTGTCATTGCTGACTTGGGACCCATGTCTCTGGCGGCTGATCAGTCGTTGGCTGCTGGCGACTACCATTACTCTAGCCTCGAGATTCCTAGTCACACGACGCTCACGATTCATGGGCCGGCAGATGTTGTGCTGGACTCTCTCGACATCAACAGTGGTGGGACTCTGGCTGTCGACAGCTCGCTTGGACCTGTCACCTTCTACTGCTCTGGCGATTTCATAGTCGAAGGTAGCGTCGAAAACCTAGAGCACAGGGCAACCGACATTCGCTTTTTGATTCAAACGGATACGGATGTCGAGACCGTTATGCTCGAACACTCGGGCGCTCTCGAAGCGGTCGTGCATGCGCCCAATGCGGACATCGTGATCGATCATGCTCAACGCTTCCTCGGTGCGATCTCGGCGCGCTCCCTGACCTTTGCGTCGGGTAGTCGCATCTATCAAGACCTCGCCGCCAGTAACATGTACTTGCTGGGGGATGGAGTCAGTATGAGCCCACCACCGGACTACTTGGTTCTCTCTTGGCGGCCAATCTCGATTGAAGAGAAAACGTCGTTGGACCAAGGTACTCACCCACACGATATTCGTGGTGCCTATGCGACTGCAGATTGATTCTCACGCGCCGCTCTTGTGGCGCTCTCGCGGATGGCTCGTGAGCTCTATCGGGTTGGCACTCGCCTTGATTGCCACAAGCGGCGAGGGTTCTGCCGCGCAGCGCCAGAAGGCTCTTACAGCTCCCGCCGATTCCTGGTCGAGTGAGGCGACTACCCTTCGGGATATTTTGTCCAGAGCCACACTCGACGAACCGCAATCTCAGTCCCGGAGTTTGGCCCATAAAGTCACAGGGCTTGGGCCGGGCGTCGTCCCCAGGCTGGTTCAACTTGGGCTGAGTCGCGAGTGGCCGGATTCGGGAACGGGACTTGAGCAGGATGTTGCGCTGAGACCCTGTGAAATTGCGATTGTGACAACGAGCCTCGAGCTGCTGTGCGAGCCCTTCCTACTTCGTTACCTGGACCAGGAACTGAAGGCGGACACCGATGAGCGGCACGCTCAACGCACGCTCGTCTTGCTGGGTGAAGTGATGACGAGTCGCGAGCTGACTGCACTGCACGACTTAGCGGTCAAGCTCGACACCAGTAGGCGCCGCATTCGTGACGGGTTCGAGCAAGCTCTCAGGACCTGCCTCAAGCACGACGAGCAAGGCTTCCTTGCGCTGCACGATTTGTGGGATCACTTGGATCCAGCACTCGTGAAGCCGGTGTTGCGCAGTGTCGGTGCTACGGAAAGGCGGGCTGGACTCGACTTCCTACTCGAACTCTTGAACCGGCGGAGGGGCGAGGTTCGTCCAGTGGTTGAGGCCCTTGCAACACTGACGACAAGATTGACTCTGCCACGCACCACTGTCCCGCTCGATGCACTGCGGGTGGAGTTGAACGCTAGCGATTCATCCATGGTCGTGTTGGCTTCGCAATGCTTGGCGCACCTCGGTGATTGGTACTCCGTCCCTCGTCTAATCGATCTGATCGACCCGATGTCGGGAGCGGATCGACAGTGCCGAGAAGCCGTAGCTCACTCTCTGAAACAGATGTCGGGGCTCGATTATGGACTACAAGTTGAGCGTTGGCGGCAAGTACTCGAGCGCGAGGATAGGTGGTGGGCCGAAGAGCAACCTGGTCTGCAAGCTCGCCTACGCTCGGGAGATGCTCGAGACATTGGCAAAGTAGTGCAGTTGTACGTGGAGCATGAGTTCAATCGAGATGAGCTTGCCGGCGATCTTCGTATCGTGCTTGAGCACCCGAGCGAAACCGTCCGCTCATTGGGTTGCAGGGCCATGGCGCAACTGGGCTTGACTACGGGCCTCCGTGGGTGCGTCGACCTGCTCGAGGACGAGAGTCCGCACGTCCGTGCGGCAGCCCACGAATCACTCTTGCGGTCGACTCGCTTGACCCTCCCGCCTTCTGTTGAGCACTGGCGGCAACGACTAGGTTTCGAGTCGTCTCTCTGAAGCTGAGTCGTGCTGACAGCAGCCTCCTCCGACGGATGATCGGGTGCGATCGAAGGCTGTCCTCGGGAGCAGATTTCGAGTGAGTGAAACGCTGTAACTCTTTCTAAAGTCAGTGCTTCCGGCGGCGGAAAAGCTTTCCAGGTCGTGGCTCTCAAGGCGCGGGTACTTTTGCTTTCACCAAGTGCCAGAGAGAAAGAGAACGCCCGATGAAATTGACCACAACCGCAACGACCCTCGCCCTGCTCACGATCGCCAACACGACCTTCGCCGAGACCAGTACCGCAGATTGCGATGGCTGGTCGATGACGGGAACGCACCAGTTCAATCCTGATGGCTTGAGTCGGCTGTTCATCACGAACGCCAACCTGCAGCACTTGGTCGGTAACGAGTGGGTCGTGCTCGAGACGAGTCACGATTGTGGCCTGGTCGGGCCCGCCCCTGGAATGATCACCATGGGCAATCTTTGGACTGGCCCTCTCCAGGACGGAAATTACCGCGTCAGTCTCGTCCAAGAAGTCTACTTGTACTGGTGGGACGACCTGGCAACAGCCAAATCAGATGCCGAGTCAATGGATCCGGCATACACGGTCGAACGAGAGGGCGACGCATTCCTCTGTGAGGGCAGCGGTCCCGGGGTTGACGCCCGTACTCCCGGGTACTGGAAGAACCATGCTGAAGCTTGGGGGCAAAGCACGCTCCTCTTGGGAGATGCGCAGAGCTCGTTCTCGCAGAATTGCTTGCTTGAGCTCCTCTCTGTACCCACCAAAGGCGATGCGCGCGTCAAGCTCTCGCATCACTTGATCGCCGCCAAACTGAACATGCTTGCCGGTTCGAACTCGACGACGGTCACGAATGTCCCCTCGATCGGCGACACCATTCTGGACACGATCGACTTCGCGGACGAATTCTTGATTTCGGACGAGATTCACTGCGATGGCTTCTCTGGACCCAAACCCCGGGGCCTCGACAAAGCCGTGGCCAATGGGATCAAGGATGCTCTCGACGCCTACAACAACAACGCGCTGTAGTCATCACATGGGCAAGAACCGACTGGCTTCAACCCGGTCCGCCTAGCTTGCCCTCAAGCTGCTCTCACTCGCTATCCCGGTTCTCGCTACCCCGGCGCTACGAAAGGCTCCACCGAGTTTTGACCTCGGTGGGGCCTTTCGGTTGGTCAAGAGCCTGTGCCTTCCTTCAGCTCGATCAGGCACTCGGTCTACTATGGCGTACGCGTCATGTCATGAAGCCGCAGATTAGACTGCTCCCGATCGCGATGAGTCCCCTCACCGGTCTCTGAGAGTTTGCACACCTGCAGGCAGGGGAAGTTGCGATCTCACAGATCAACAACGAGTCCGAATGACCGAAGCCACGGGCCCCGTCTTCGTCCTGATTCCTGTCGGCGGCTTTGAAATGTGTGCCCAAAGGGAGGACCACGAGGCGAGTAACTTTGACGCCAAGGCGATGCCGAGCAAGGGACCGACTTTCCATGTGGCGCTAGGTCCCCACTTCATTTCGAAGTTTGAGATGAACCTAGCTCAGTGGTTGCGTCCGACGGCCAGCAGTCCGAGCGTCTCTGGCCTAAGATGGCGTTTGGAATTGGAGGGGTGACCAGATGGGGCCGGGACTACTCTTCTCCAACCCGTGGAATCAGTCAGGTGGCACGAGTGCACCACCGCCTTGAGACAGATGGGGGTTGACTCTACCCAATGAGGCACAGTGGGAACGTGCTTGCCGGTACAGCGTGACCAACGAACATTCCTTTGGATCAAGCCTTGAAGGCGTGAGGAGGCTCGGGGACGTGTCCGACGGGCATGCTCACCAATTTGGCGCGCGTATTTGGTCCAATGGCAGGGGCGTCAATTATGGCCATACGGCACACGCGGCTATCGGTTCCTTCCAACCCAATGCGAATGGCCTTCATGGTGTTTACAGAAACCTCTACGAGTGGTGTCTGAACGCATAAGACTGGCCTCTATCACTGTCCGCAGCTGGAAATCAGCACAATTCAGGGTCGAGGGACTCCCGCCGCCGTTCGTGGAGGGGCTTACGGCAACATCGCTGAGTCCGCTCGCACAGCTAGCCGGCGCTCCTATCGACCTGACTATAAGAGTCACCAGCTTGGAGCTAGGCCGGCCAGAAGATTCGATCTCTAGTGCAAGGGGATCGATGGAATCCTACGAACCCTGGATCGTTGTCATCACAAATAACGAGCGGGCCACCCCTTGTTCAGGGGCAGCCCGCTCGCATGAATGTGTGGCCCTTGCCGAGTCTCAGGCAGCGCTGATGTCTGTCTGTACTCGTTGCAAGGTCTCTTGGCCGTGCTCCCATCGGAAGCCAGACTCCAGTGTTCCGTCCTGGCCGGGGATCAAGAATAGCTTGCCCCGTTTCTGGCCTTCCTGACAACCCAGCTTGTCGAGCTCGGCGCGGGATGTGCGCAGACCACGTCGATGCTCGGCTAGGTCAGCTTTCAGGTTCAGCATCTGTGTTTCTTCGCTGTCGTCATCGGCAATGCCGGTGATGCGTTTCTCGAGCAGGCGAATGGACCTCTTCCGCTCTTGGATTTCGGTGCCAATGGATTCGAGAAGGGGAAGCAGCAGCTTCGCGTCCTTGCGGTCGTAGGAGTATTTCTTCATGGGAGCCACCTGATATCTGCGTGGGCTCTATGGCCCGTGTTATTGATTCACATCCCTCAGAGCGGGATTCGCTCGCTTTCCGAAGGGGCTTTTCCCGGTTCAGCCCACGAGCCTTCGTTTTTGTTTGAAATTGCCCCCTAAGTGCCCATCAAGTGGGTGTTTCACTGCTGGAGCGGGGAATGCTGGCCAGGGGCGGGGAGTAGGGCTACTCTCTCCGCCCGCTCGGGACCCCTCTTGGTGTTGTCACGAGCCCTGCCATGAGCGCACCCACCGTCGTCATCACTCACAGCGAAGAGTTCTCCTCTGCGCACCAGTTGAAGAGCCCCGTGCTCGACGACGCGCAGAACCGCGAGTTGTACGGACCCTGCTACAACGTGCACGGTCACAACTATCGGCTCGAGGTCAGTGTTCGTGGGCCGGTACATCCGGACACGGGCATGGTCATGAACCTGACGCAGTTGATGGCGATCATGCGGGACGAAGTCATCGCGCACGTCGATCACGTCGACTTGAACAAGGATGTCGACTTCTTGGCAGACATGATTCCGACTGCTGAAACTTTGGCGGTCGTCTTCTGGGATCGCATCGAGCCGCATTTGGTTGCGGGTTGTTCGCTCGTGCGCGTGCGCGTGGTCGAAAGCCGCGACAATCGCGTGGACTACTACGGGCCGGCCTGAACTCCGAGCCGACGAAATGACACAGAGCGAAGAAGAGCCGTCGCCGATCGAAGGCTTGATCCACGAACTCCTGACTAACATCGGGGAGGACCCGGAGCGTCAAGGCTTGCAGCGCACTCCGGGCCGCGTCGCGCGCGCCTATGCCGACTTGACGAGCGGCATGAACCAGAGCGTTGAGGAAGTCGTTGGTCACGGCGTTTTCGACGAAGAATGCTCTGAGATGATCGTGGTCAAGGACATCGAGTTCTACAGCCTGTGCGAGCACCACTTGCTGCCGTTCTTCGGGCGCGTCCACGTCGCGTATATCCCGAACGGCAAGATCCTAGGCTTGTCCAAGATGGCGCGCATCACCGATGTGTTTGCGCGCCGGCTGCAAGTGCAGGAGCGCATGACGGTGCAGATCGCGGAAGCAATTCAAGAGTTGCTGCAGCCTGTCGGTGTCGGTGTCGTCGCGAATGCAGCGCACTTGTGCATGATGATGCGCGGCGTGCAGAAGCAGAACTCGTCGACGATGACCTCGTGCTTGCTGGGCAAGTTCCGCAGTGATCCGCGCACGCGTTCAGAGTTCTTGGGGCTTGTGTCGGGGAAGTGAACGTCTCGAGCTCGAGTGCGATTCGAGCCTGAGCTGAGCGTGAGGGAATAGGGAGCCAGGACAACTTCATTCGTGCTCCTTCACTTCCATCGCTCGCGCCACTCCATTGCTTCCGTCGTCGACCCCAACGCACTCAAGATGAAAATCAGAGTGAGGGCTTCATCCATCTTCTCGGCGGCTAAGGTGAACTCCGCTGTTTGAGAGAGCTTGTGCGCGAGACCGACAAGCCCGTAGTCGACGAACTTATGTGTAGGGCCTTAGGCCGTACGAGTCCTATCGCTGCACTCGTTCAATAGGGCGATCGATTCGTCAAGCCTCCCAAGCCAACCGCAGACTGAAGATTGCAGGTGCAGGAGCTCTGGGATGTGGGCGCTCGCCTGCTCTCCGATCTCCTTGCGCAACTCGATGCCTTGATCGACCCACGTGAAGGCTTCTTCGTAATTGCCTTCCAAGCAGGCCAAGGTCGCGAGACGGTGCAAGCTTTCAGAGAAGGCGAATGGTTCCTTGTTTGCGTTGGTGATGCGTATCGCGTGCGCGCGCTCGGCCAGAGAGCAAGCCAAATTGAAGCGCCGCGTGTCCCGCTGCAAACGGTCCAACAGATCGACACTTCGACTCAGGTCCGGATGGGATGCAGGCAGATGCTACTCGCGCAGAGTCAGCGCTTCCTCATGCAACGGCTGCGCCGCGTCGAAGTCATTTAGGTAGTAGAGGGACTCTGCGAGCCCGAACAACGCGGACGCTAGTTCTTCTGGTTGCGCGTTTGGAACTGCACGCTTCGCCGTGGCGCTTCATCGAGCAGGGGCATGGAACCCTTGCGTAGACCGAGGCTTTGGTAGGCGCTCCCCAGAGTGATCAGCATGGCCAGGCGCACTTTGGTTTGATCTTTGAGCCGCTTCTCCCGTCGGATCGGATACTGCGAAGAGACCAATGACGAAGTCAGCGACTTCATGCGCCGTCTGGTCTGCCGTTCGCCATTCGCTTTCCGCTTCGAGTGCTCTCCTAAGGTTTTGATCGGAACGCAGGTACAAAGCCGTCGAGACGATGGTTCCAATCAGGAAGATAGCAAGGCGGTCGCAATGCCACCAACGAGCCCTTTATGCCGACGTGCAAAGCGTGACAACTGGTAACCACGCGTCGGGGGCCTCGTTTCGATCAGTTCGTTGGCTAAGTGGCGGCGAATGTTACGCGAGAATTTTTCGGCCGATGCATAGCGACATTCGCGCTCCTTGGCCAAGGCCTTGCCGATCATGATCTCGACATCTCCCTTGAGGCGTGAGTCGATAAGTCCGAGTGTCGTAGGTTCGGCCTCGGCAATCATGTGAGCAACTTCGGGCAGGCTGCGATAAGTTCGAGGCGCCGATGGATAGAAAGCTGCTTGCTCTTGGCATAGCTGTCGATGCGTTCGCCAAGCACGAGCTCCATCGTAATGAAGGGCAGGACTCCGGGGTCGTGACTCTCGGTCCCCGCCTAATAGACTTGCGCGATCCCGGGATGGTTCAGCCAACCCAGCACCTCTGCCTCATGCCAGAACCGACGTAGCATCGAACCAGTGACGAGTCCGGCGCGAACGACCTTGAGCGCAATGGTTCGTTTCGGGGCCGCCTGCTTGGGCTCGAAGACGATGCCCATGCCTCCTTCGCCCAGGACGCCCTGGGTCTCGTACTCACCGATTCGTTCCGGTTTCCATGCCGGACTAGCGAGGCTTGGCGCGCGATCCAACAGATCCGATTCCTGTGCGGAGCCGGCGAGCATCATCTTGACGAGCCTCTAGACTTCTTCGTCCGCAGATCCCTCAACGAGAGCGTCCGCTCGTTCGTCTTCAGGTAGCTAGAGAAGCTCGGCGAAGAGCTCGGCGGCTGAAGTCAGAGTGACTTCCGTGGTCGCGTAGTCGACAGTGTCCATGGACCCAAACACCTCGGTTGAGAAGCTCGGCGTCAGTGCACGTGGTCAAAGGGTAGGGGCGGTGCGACTCAATAAGGCCGTCACCGATCGCGCAAGCCTCAGGGCAGCGCGATGTCGATATCGTCCGCGTCCTGATCTGCCGCGTAGGCGTCATAGATCGCGTTCGCGATATCTTCCGGCTTGTTCATCTTCGAGCGGTCCCAGTCGCCCGCCACATTGTCGAAGATCGTCGTGTCGGTCGCTTGCGGATAGACCGTGCTGACGCGGATCTTCTTGTCGCGCACTTCTTCACGCAACGCATCGCCGAAGCCGCGCAAGCCATACTTTGATGCACAGTAAGCAGTCGAACCTGCGAAGCCTTGCTTGGCCGCGATCGAGGCAATGTTGAAGATGTGACCGCGCTCGCTTTCGGCGAGGGATTCCATAGCTTCCTTCGTGACCAAGAACGCGCCGGTCAAGTTCACTTCGAGGATCGTCTTGAACATGTCATTGCTCGTCTCTTCGATCGGCTTGACATCGAAGAGCCCGGCATTGTTCACGAGCACATCCATCCGGCCTTCAAAGTGATCGACCGCACGCCAGACCGCGGCTTCCACCGAGCCGATGTCCTTCAGGTCCAGCTGCGCAGCCAGGCCGTCACCGCCGGCGGCGTCGATCTCGGCGACGACGGCGTCGAGCTCATTTGAGGATCGCGATGCAATCGCGACCTTGCAGCCTTCGCGGGCGAAGCGAAGGGCGATGGCGCGGCCAATTCCACGGCTGCCGCCGGTGATCAAGACGTTCGTTTGGGACATGCTCTCTGGGGGGCTCGGTGCTCGAGTACTAGGGCTGAGGTCGCAGCATCCTCATCGAGCAATTGGGCCTCGAGGGTTGAGGCGAGGATGCGAGTGCCTTGCCGGCTACAGGATCAGTGTCAGGACAGAGACCAAAGTCGGCAGGCGAGGCCTCCCTCGGGGGGGGGGCGTAGAGGGTGGCACTTTGGTCAGCTCCGCGAATTTGCGCGAGTAGCATACTCTCTCGTGCTTCAAGCTCCCGCTCGGCGGCGTAGAATGCGCGGATGTCCTGGACGCATCTAGGTACCCAGTTCTGCCTCACTTTAGCCTTCGGCTTGTTGCTCGGTCTCTCCTGCATCCCGAAGGTTCCGCTCGGCCCCTTCTTCTTCCGGATGATGGGGACGACGGCGATGATCCCGTTGGCGGGGGCGATACTGGGCCCGCCGCTCGTCGGCGATAGTTCGTGGAGTTCGCCCGTTGTGGTGGCCTCGGCGCTCGCCGTACTGGCCTTTCCGGTCATTCAAGCGCCCGTCAAGGCGCGCACGAGGGCTCTCGCGCTGTATTGGAGCACGATCTGCTGCGGCGCCGCGATCGTGTTTGCGGTGCAGGAAGCTCCGTTGGTCGCGGGTCCCGGAGCCATCGCGCTCGCGGCACTGTCCACGATGGCCACCGGCGGGGTCGCCGGCGGAGTCGGGCTGGCGATGGTCGTGGGGCACTGGTATCTGACGGTACCTCAGCTGCCCGTCTCCTGGCTGCAACGCTTGAATCGCTACACGATCGTCGCGATGCTGGCCTCGCTGCTGTTCCTTGGCCTCAGCGTTTGGCTGCACGCGCCAGCGCTCGAAGACTCTCGCACACCCCTGCTCGGACCCTATGGGCTTTTCTACCTGGGGGGGCGCATCTCAGTCGGAATGGCGCTGCCTCTGTTGTTCGCCTGGATGGCGGCCGGGTCGCTGCGCTACCAGAACACACGCTCGGCCACGGGGATCCTGTATGCATCGACGGTGGTGGTCCTAATCGGCGCCGCGGCTTCTTTGTCGCTGCAAGACACCTACGGTGTGCCGCTGTGAGCCGCATCCGCCTCGAATGCCCGTGTGAGCGGGGAGAAACAATCGCCTTCGAACCCATCAAGCCTTGTCAGGCCGCGGGCGACGCGACAAAAGCATGTCCGGCCCGGGGCTGTGAGCAGAAGCTCGAGCTGCACCTCGATGGCCTGAGCGAGCCGGAGGGCGGAGGCGTCGGCCTGCTCACTTGCTGCAAATGTGGGCACCCCGAGCTGTACTCGCGCAAAGACTTCCCGCCGGCCCTCGGGATCGGCTTGGTCGCGATTGCCGCTCTGCTCGTGCCGTTCACGCCCTACTACTCGAGTCTCTTCGTAGCAGCTATCATCGATGCGCTGCTGTACCACTTCGCTCCGGATGTCGTGGAGTGCTACGTATGCGCGACCGAGCACCGCGGCTTTGTGCCCGAGCCTCGTCATCCTGGCTTCGATCGGACGATTGAAGAGCGCCTGCTCTACGGTGAGAAGGCCGTCATGGGCAGTCCCATGCGAGAGGGCGGCACGGCCGGCGCTCCGGATCCGGAGCACTGAGCCGAGCGGCGTAGAGCTGCTGAGGCCAAGCAGTGCCCCCTCCGGGATGCCGCCCGGGGCCCCCC